>CAOKQZ010000001.1 GCA_948471055.1 uncultured Clostridium sp.
AATTGCCATGTTTATAAGCGGGAATTAGCCGAATGTGTGCAAAAACTTGCACAAGAACATGTTTTTGAAAAAGAATTTTCAATTAATGTGACTGGCATCTCAAAAGAAGACGCCATCCAGTTTGGATTTCTTCATTCTTTGGGTCGGCAGGCTTTGGTTACTCCCATCAGGGATAATAACCAACAAATTGTTGGTTGGAATTTGCAATTTGTAAAATATTCTGCGTAATGGTAAAAGCTTCAATCTTCTATATTGGGATTGAAGCTTTTACTATTTTTTTACAGCATTTTTTATCTTATCGCAAATTTCTGCTGCTTTTTTCAAATTCCATATTGTTTGCATGGCTTAACATTTCTTTGTTGTCAATTAATTATTTACAAATAACTTACTATGTCTTCAAAAGTATCATATCCGCTCTCCGCATTAATATGTCCTGCTTTTGGTATTAAAATCTGCTCGGTTGCAACAGTATCGGCAAATTCTTTTTCTGCTTCGTATTTTACATATGGGTCATTATCGGAATAAAAACAAATAATTTCCTTACTATAATTTTTTACTTCTTCTAGTTCATCAAAATACATCGATTCATTAACTGCATCATATTCTTCATCAATGCCCATATAATGATTAAATCCACATACAAAAATACATTTTTTCACTTTTATTTTGTGTTTCGTTAAAAATTTACATACAAATACAGGAGCAATACTATGTGCAATCATAGTGGTATTTTCGGTAATCAATCCTAAATTCAAGTAATATTCTAATAATTTACTCCAATTTTCATAATTTTGTAACCCTACACCACTTGGGAAATCTGGCACATAGCAAGATTTATTTTCACTTTGTAAAAAATCATGTAACCAACCAAACCAATTAGAATATGGACTACCAAAAGAACCATGTATAATAAAATAATTTTCCATTTCTATTTCCTCCTTATTTCCATTTCTCACCATTCATATATTGGGTTAATGCCATAACAAATGCCATTTCAGTTAAATCAATTCTCGATATAGCATCATGTGTTAGTAATTGAATTGCTCCACCTTTATTATGTCTTTCGTCATCTTCTCCAAAAATTCTGTTCATTACTTGGCTTAAGTCTGTTTCAATAATATCTTTTACAAGTCTTTCTGGTACTGGAAAAGATGGGCTTGTTCCATAACTTTCAAAATCGCCGTTATCTTCTATCACTGCCATATTGGTAATTAGCCATTTTCCTAGCGAATTGTAAATTCCGCTTTCACTTGATACGTATAAATCCGCCTTTATTCCATGTTCTTTACAATATGTTTTTACATTTCGGACTCGATTTTTCGCACCAATATAAATTTCTTCATTTACTGGCTCTTCACTTACCTCAGACGAAACCGGTATTCCTTGTATGTCTACCTCATCAAAATACCTCTCTAAAGCTCTTTTGGCACCCTCTATTTTTCCTTGGTTTTTCGTTGCCATTACAACCTTCATATCTCTTCACTTCCTTATTTTTGTATCTTATCACAAAAATAAAAATAACACAAGCACCAAAAAGCACTGGAATCATCCAGTGCCTATGGTGCGATTATAAGTTACTAATTCGCGTCATCGCCTCATACAGGCTTATTGCATAATCTTCTGCCTGATGCGGGTATAATGCCGTGTTGGGCGCCCATATTGAGGTAAATTCTGTTAATGTAGTAGCTGATTTATAATTCAAATCCAACCTATAAAAGAACGATTCTATGCAATCCTCTCCTGAGTCAAAGTTTTCCCATAACGGTTTCTTTGTGTCTTTATCGTAAACTGTTATTTCTTTTCCTTCTTCAGTCAGCTTTGTTTTAGTTGCATTTGAATAATTAAAATCCCCATGTGTCAAATTTCCTCCTCGCGTTTCAATCCACCAAATAGCAGGTAAAAGGTACTCATTGCAGTTTTCTTCCTGTGCTATTTTAAAAAGATTGTCCGCATTTTCCAGAAAAATTGACGAATTACAAAAGTCGTCTAATCTTTCCATTTTCCGCACAAACTCCTCTTTGGTGAGACCCTCAACCGATTGCCGAATCGGTATCTTGGATACTACCTCATCAATCAGCAACTGTTCTTCTTCCGAAAGTTTCTCTGAAACTTCTTCGGGTTCAAAATCTACCCATAAGTTTTCCGTTTCAGAAATTTCTCCGGTTTCCTTTTTTAACGCTTCTGGCTTTCTAAAAGAACCGCCTGCCTTGATGACATAGTGTTCGCCTCCCACATTGGGCTTCGGTGAAATGGTTTCCAATTCTATTGGTTCCACTTTTGCCGTTGCCACTTTGTTGCTCCTGAAACTCATAATCGCAAAACAAATAATGCATAAAGTTGCGATTAAACCTACTGTTGCCCATGTTGTCTTCCTTTTCATTGTTTCTTCTCCTTTTCATTTTTATATATTATTTGTTTCATATTTTTCTGCTTAAATAAAACAGCAGAAAAATACCAGTTTCTATATCCATTATACAATATTTTACATAATCTTGCAAATCATCTATCCCATAAGGCCCAAAAGGCACTGGAATATCCAGCGCCTTTTGGTAATGATTATAAGCTTTTTATCCACCGTACTGTCTCATACAGCTCTTTTCTATATGAATCACTTTCATTTGTCTTCCATTCTCTTATTGGAGAATATGACACTTTTCCTATTGAAAGCCATTTCCGTGAAAATTCTTCATATGTCACGTCTCCACACTTTTCAAGTACATTGAAGAAATACTCAATTGATACTTTGGGAGTTGCAAAGGAAAGACTTACCTTAGTTCCTCCTAAAATCTCCTCGACCCGCTTATCAATTATTGTATTAACGGGCCAATAATTATAATTGCCATTTGTTTCATTTCCTCCATTGGTCGCAATACACATAATAGCGGGAGCATTGTACTCATTATACCCTTTTTCTTGGGCAGTGTTCAAAAGTTGTTTTGCATTTTCTGAAAAATTAGTTGTGTTATAATACTCATCTAATTTCTCCATCTTTTGCATAAATTCCTCTTCGGATACTCCTACACAACTTTTAATTGATACATACCGCCATGGCTTGCTTATAATTTGACAAATAACCAATAAAACGGCAACTACTATTGTTGCTCCTATACCTATTCTTGTTGCTTTTTTCTTCATACTTCTGCTCTCCTTTTTATTTGAATTATTTGTTTCATACTTTCTTACTGAAATAAAACTGTAAGAAAATACCAATATGTAATTTATATTACACATTATTTTACATAACATTGTCAAGTTATAAAATTTTGTTAAAAATAATACCTAGCCCTAAATCAGCTAAGTATTATTTTTTACTTCTTACTTCATAGCTAGCCTCAGCAAACTAGAACTCTAAGGTTCTGCTTTGCACTTCGCGCAAATCATAACCTAAGACTTCATAGCTTCCTCAACAGCTACTGCAACTGATACGGTACATCCAACCATTGGGTTGTTACCCATACCAATTAATCCCATCATTTCTACGTGTGCTGGAACAGATGATGAACCTGCGAATTGTGCATCTGAGTGCATTCTTCCCATGGTGTCTGTCATACCATAAGATGCTGGTCCTGCTGCCATGTTGTCTGGGTGAAGAGTTCTTCCTGTTCCTCCTCCTGATGCTACTGAGAAGTATTTCTTTTCTTGTTCAATACATTCTTTTTTGTATGTACCTGCAACTGGATGTTGGAATCTTGTTGGGTTTGTGGAGTTTCCTGTAATGGATACGTCTACTCCTTCCATGTGCATAATAGCAACACCTTCTCTAACATCGTTTGCACCATAACATCTAACTTTTGCTCTTTCTCCATTAGAGTATGCAATTTCTTTTACGACATTTACTTTTCCTGTGAAGAAGTCAAAGTCTGTTTGTACATAGGTAAATCCATTGATTCTTGAAATAACTTGTGCTGCGTCTTTTCCAAGTCCATTTAAGATAACTCTTAATGGTTCTTTTCTTACTTTGTTTGCAGATTTTGCAATTCCAATTGCTCCTTCTGCTGCTGCAAAGCTTTCATGTCCTGCTAAGAAGGCGAAACATTTTGTTTCTTCCGATAATAACATAGATGCTAGGTTTCCATGTCCTAGTCCTACTTTTCTATCGTCTGCAACAGAACCCGGAATACAAAATGCTTGTAATCCTTCTCCAATTGCTTTTGCAGCATCTGCAGCTTTTACACATCCTTTTTTGATGGCAATTGCTGCTCCTAAAGTATACGCCCAAGCTGCATTTTCAAAACAGATTGGTTGAACGCTTTTTGTAATATCATATGGGTTAAATCCTTTTTCTTTACAAATATTTAGTGCATCTTCAAAATCTTTAATTCCGTATTTTTCCATGACCGGTTTAATCTGGTCAATTCTTCTTTCATAACTTTCAAATGTTATTGCCATTTATTTTACCTCCTACTTTTCTAAAATATTTCTAATATTTTTTAATAGTTCCTCTATCTTGCTATATGTTATCATTTTAAAATTCTGATTTCCTCGTATCATTCCTGAAACGTTGAAGTTTTCATCATACATACAAATAACAGGTTTGCCTATTGATTCTGCATATGCTAATTCATATCCTACTCCTAATGATGGAACACTAATTTCCGCAAACAGAATATCACATTCTTTTAAGTATTCTACATCTCGCATATAAACTTCTTGTGCTGACAATTTTTCTCCGAATATATCAACTTTTGGATTTGCTATATGTTCTGTTAGAACATTTCCATACTCTTTTAGTACTTCTACTATTTTAGCATAATCTTCTACTTTTTGTCTTCCACCTCTAATAGCTCCTGCAAAATATATGTTCATTCGTTTCTCCTACTCTTTTCTTGGATCGATTTTCTTTACGGCTTCGTCAAATCTTCCGTATTTTCCGCTTGCTTTTTCGATTGCTTCTAATGGTTCGATTCCTTTTTTGATGTTTTCCATCATTTTTCCTAGATTTACATATTTATATCCAATAATTTGATTGTCTTTGTCAAGACCGATTTCTACTATGTATCCTTCTGCAAGTTCTAAGTATCTTGGTCCTTTTGCTAGGGTTGAATAAATGGTTCCTACTTGGCTTCTATGTCCTTTTCCTAAGTCTTCAAGTCCTGCTCCTATTTGTAATCCTCCCTCTGAGAAGGCTGATTGTGATCTTCCATATACAATTTGTAAGAATAATTCTCTCATAGCAGTATTGATAGCATCACATACTAAGTCTGTGTTTAATGCTTCTAGGATTGTTTTTCCTACTAATATTTCTCCTGCCATTGCTGCAGAATGTGTCATTCCTGAACATCCTATTGTTTCTACTAATGCTTCCTGAATAATTCCTTCTTTGATATTTAAGGTTAGTTTACATGCTCCTTGTTGTGGTGCACACCAACCAATACCGTGTGTTAATCCCGATATATCTTTAATTTCTTTTGCTTTTACCCATTTTCCTTCTTCTGGAATTGGTGCTGGTCCATGATCCACGCCTTTTGCGACTGGACACATTTCTTCTACTTCTTTTGAATAAATCATTTTAATTGCTCCTTTCTAGCATTATATTTATTAAAAATTTTGAAAACTATTGAATGGTAAGAATTTGGCTTTTTACTGTTGGTGTTTCGTTCTCTTTTTGGTCGATGTAGGCATCGACTCCTACAGTTTTTCGTTTTTTTGCTTTGTTTGTATTTGTGGTTTTTGGGTCGATGTGGGCATCGACCCCTACATTTCTATTTATATTAACATTGTCGTCTATTTTTCGAAATTCGGTAATATTACTTACTGGTTTTTTGTAAATGCCTTCTTGATAGGTCATCGGTTTATGTATATGTTTTTCTTGTTTCAAATATTCTTCTATCATATTTCGTTCTTTTTTGGAATAACTAGACAAAGGCACATGTAAATATTGATGTCTCCATATTAAATGCCTATCTAAACTTGTATATTCGCTATATCGTAAATCATCATAATGATATTCTACATGAAATTTCAAATCTTCTACAAAAATGGTGATATTGCTCCATGGCTTTTCTCCCATTTTAATGCATTCTTTTCGCAATTCTTTTATTTCATCATATAATTTTTCTGCTAATTTTAAATATGCTTTTTCATCTATGTTGAATTTATTTGGCACTTCATATACATTTACTGGATTTTTTCTAATCATGCTTTTAGGAAAATAGTAAAAAAACATTTCCCCTGTTTGTAAATCTTGAAAATGATCTACCACACATGCATACAGATATACACGATCCCATTTTTCAGGAATCATGTAAAATAGCTGTTTTTGTATGGCCTCATACTTCTTATGCACATTCAAATAAACTTGCATAAACGCCCCCAATTTATTTCTAACACAATCCTTTATTTCACGATAATACTTTCTCCTGTCATTTCTTCTGGCTTTGGTAATCCCATAATATCTAACATGGTTGGTGCTAAGTCCGCTAATTTTCCAGGTTTTAAGGTTGCATCTTTCATTCCTACAAGCATTAATGGAACAGGATTTGTGGTATGTGCTGTGTGTGGTTCTCCTGTTTTGTAATCAATCATTTGCTCTGCATTTCCATGGTCTGCTGTGATTAGTAGAACTCCATTTACTTTTTCTACTGCTTCCACTACTTTTCCTACACATTCATCAATGGTTTCAATTGCTTTTACGGCTGCTTCTAAACTTCCTGTATGACCAACCATATCTGGGTTTGCGTAGTTTAAGATAATCGCATTGTATTTGCCACTTTCAATAGCGTCTACTACTTTATCCGTTACCTCATAGGCACTCATTTCTGGTTTTAAATCATAGGTTTCTACTTTTGGAGATGGTACTAAAATACGGTCCTCTCCTTTGTATTGTTTTTCTTCTCCTCCATTAAAGAAGAAAGTAACATGAGCATATTTTTCTGTTTCTGCAATACGAAGTTGGGTAAATCCCTTATTACTAATATATTCTCCAAAGGTATTGCTTAAAGCTTCTTTTTTAAATGCTACTTGTACATTTGGCATGGTTTCATCATATGGGGTCATACATACAAAATATAGGTTTAATGGTTTTGTTTCAAAACCATCAAATTCATTATCAACTAAACTTCTAGTAATTTCTCTTGCACGGTCTGGTCTAAAGTTAAAGAAAATAACAGAATCGTTTGGTTTGATGGTGGCAATTGGTGTGTCTCCATTACAAATTAAAGTTGGTTCTACAAATTCATCAAAAATTTCCTTTTGGTAAGATGCTTCAATGGCACTAATGGCTGTTGGTGCTTTGTTACCAATTCCATTTACAAGTGCTTGGTAGGCTTTTTCTACTCTTTCCCATCTTTTGTCACGGTCCATAGCATAAAATCGACCAGCAATGCTCGCAATTTTACCAATTTCTTTTTCCTTCATTTTTTCTTCTAATTTGGTAATATATCCTTCTGCAGATGCAGGTGGGGTATCTCTTCCATCTAAGAAAGCATGCACATATACATTTTCAATTCCTTTTCGTTTGGCAAGTTCTAATAAGGCATATAAATGACGAATATGACTATGCACTCCTCCATCGGATAATAGTCCCATAATGTGTAAATCAGAATTATGTGCTTTACAATTTTCAACTGCTCCTTCAAATTCTGGTACACTAAAGAAATCACCATCTTCTATTGATTTTGTAATTCTGGTTAATTCTTGGTATACAATTCTTCCTGCTCCAATGTTCGTATGCCCTACTTCTGAATTTCCCATTTGTCCATCTGGAAGACCGACATTTAATCCACTTGTATACATGTCTGTGGTTGGACATAGTTTCATTATTTTATCGATGTTTGGTGTATTGGCTAATTTAACTGCATTTCCTTTTTCATTTGTATTTTCTCCAAATCCGTCTAATATCATTAGCATTGTTAGTTTGTTTTCCATAAATTCCTTACCTTCCTTTTATTTTGTTACATAAGTATTATAATTTATTCTTAAATTCTTCATTGTTCTTTTTCCTTTAATTGGTAATCCTATACGTATAGATAATGGTACTGGCAATATATTCATTAAATATATTCTTCCATTAATCAATTCTCTTTTGTTATAATCTAGTTTTAGCAAGTCTTCATATGAAAACTTCTTCAAAGGATAGTTTGAGTTTTTCATAAATTTAACTCCCTTCAAAATATACTCCCACATTTCACTCTCTAATAATTAATAATTCCTGCAAAGTCTTCTGGTTTTAAGCTTGCTCCTCCTACTAATGCTCCATCAATATCGGAGGTGTTAAATAATTCCTTTGCATTGGATGGTTTTACACTACCACCATATTGAATTATAACTCTTTCGGATACCTTTTGTCCATATATTTTACAAATTTCTTCACGAATTTCTTTTATGCTATTGTTGGCATCTTCACTTGTGGCCGTTTTTCCTGTACCAATTGCCCAAATTGGTTCATAGGCAATAATGGTGTTTGCCACTTGCTCTTCGGTTAACCCTTCTAAGGCACATCTTGTTTGTGCGGTAATCACTTCTTTGGTTTTTCCAGCTTCTCTTTGCTCTAAGGTTTCTCCTACACATACGATTGGTTTTAGATTGTTTGCAAAAGCTGCTTTTATTTTTTTATTGACAGTGTCATCGGTTTCTGCAAAATATTGTCTTCTTTCGGAATGTCCAATAATGACATATTCTACACCAATGGATTGTAACATAGAACCAGATATTTCTCCTGTATAGGCTCCTTTTTCTTCCCAATGCATATTTTGTGCTCCTATATGAACATTAGAACCATTTGCATGTTTTACCATACATTTTAAATCCAAATATGGCACACAAAGCACTACTTCACTTGTAGCATCTTTTACCATCGGAATGAACTCCTCTAAATATTTCTTTGCCTCTTCTGGATTATGGTTCATTTTCCAATTTCCTGCAATTACTTTTTTTCTCATTATTTTTTACCTCCTATTTCGTTTTTCTAGGCTTACAAACCCTTCGAAGCCCTTTTTAGAACCCCCAGTCGCCCATTCGGGCGACAGCCCCCTTGTTAAAGGGGCTTTCTTGTATGGCTTTGTAGACTTTTGCCATAATTAGCGTTCCCATTCTATCGCCTCTTTTTTATGGGATTTTTCTTTTACTTGTTTTACTAATTTTGGTACAATTGGGTCATATGCTTTAACATATGGAAAAATTTTTCCGTTTAGGAATTTTGTCATAAATATTTTAAATGGCATGTTTTCTATTTTTTCAATTTCTTGTTTATTGATTCTTATTTCGGTATTTTGTGTTCGGCATAAACAATATATTTCTAGTATACATGGCTGTTTGCTATCTGCTTCTTGTAATATAACCTTTATTATTCCTAATTGCTTTGCATGTAAGCCTTCTTCTATGCCAATTCCTAGTTCTTCATATAATTCACGTAATACTGCTTGCAAGCCTACTTCGTATGCTTTTATATGTCCTGAAACTACATCTTTTTCCCCTGTTTTTTTATGTTCTACAATTACATTTCCTTTTTGGTCTATTACAAAACATAAAACGCATCTTTTATATTCATTTTCGCCTATTTCTTCGCCTCGAAGGATGGTTCTTATTCTTTTTTGATTTTCACCATACAAATCAATCTCTTCCCCTAAAGTTTCCTTATGCAATTTTGAGTCTTGTGGTGAATTTTTTATTCGCACATATTCTAAAAAACTTCGTTGCAAATTATTTTTCATTTATTCAACGTCCTTTATGCTTATTCTTTTACTAATATTACTCTTATTTTTCTAATTCTTTCCTTTTTTCTATTAGTTTTTGAATGGTTTCCTTTAATTCTTCATACTTATATGTGTATTTCTCATTTTTTTCTTTCAATTCTTTTATAAATTCTTCTATCGTTACATATTTTACTTCACTAAGTTCTTCTATTTGAATGACATATTCTTCTATTTTATAATCCACTAATAGAAAATACACGTAATCATAGTATTTATTATATTGTTGTACATTCGGAAAAGCACATTCTTTCTTTTCACAAACCATTGCCTCAAATTTTTCTTCAGGAACATCAATTCCTACTTCTTCTTTTGTTTCTCTTTTTGCTCCAGCAAGTGGTGTTTCACCCGCTTGTATATGACCTGCTACAATGCTCCATTTTCCCGGATGCTGTTTTTTACTCATTGCTCTTTTTTGTAGTAAAATTTCTCCTTTTCGATTCATAATCCAAACAGAAATTTCTCTATGCCACATCCCTGTTCCATGAACAACATCTTTATCTTCTATCTTTCCTATTAAATTGTTATTTTCATCAATTACATCGATTAATTCCATCTTTTCTCCTTAAAAAATTCGTTTTCTTACGCTCTGTCTTGTAAACATTCAATACCTGGTAATTTTTTTCCTTCTAAAAATTCTAGGCTTGCTCCTCCTCCTGTTGAAACATGAGTTAGTTTGTCGGCTACTCCTGCTTTTTCTACGGCTGCTGCACAGTCTCCTCCTCCTACAATGGTAATGGCATCAATTTCGGCTAAGGTTTTGGCAATTTCGTTACTTCCAATGGCAAATTGGTCAAATTCAAATAAGCCAAGTGGTCCATTCCATACGACTGTTTTTGCTTTTTTTAGTTCTTCTTTGTATAATTTAATGGTTTCTTCTCCTATGTCGAAACCTTCCCAGCCTTCTGGTATTTCCGTGCATTTTACCGTTTTACTTTCGGTATCTTTGTCGAATTCTTTTCCTAATTTGGTATCTACTGGTAGCATTAGTTTTACGCCTTTTTGTTTTGCTTTTTCCATTAATTCTAGGGCTAAATCTAGTTTGTCTAGTTCACAAATCGAATTTCCTACCTCATATCCTTGTGCTTTAAAGAAGGTGTATGCCATTGCTCCACCAATCATTAAGGTATCTACTTTTTCAAGTAAACTGTTTATTACTCCGATTTTGTCGGAAACTTTTTTTCCACCTAAAATTGCGACTAATGGTCTTTTTGGGTTTTCTAGTGCATTTCCCATAAAATCGATTTCCTTTTCAATTAAGAACCCAGAAACAGCTGGTAAATAGTCTGCTACTCCTGCCGTTGAAGCATGTGCCCTATGAGAGGTTCCAAAGGCATCATTTACATAGATTTCAGCAAGTGATGCAAGTTCACGAGCCATTTCAGGGTCATTTTTTTCTTCACGTGCATCAAAACGAACATTTTCTAGTAAAACAACTTCGCCTTCTTTTAGATTGCTCGTTAAACTTTTCGCACTTTCTCCAATAACATCCTCGGCTAATTTTACCTCTATTCCTAATTGTTTTGATAATTCTTTTGCCACTGGTGCTAATGAAAATTCTTTTTTCACTTCTCCTTTTGGTCTTCCTAAGTGTGAACAAAGAATTACCTTTGCTCCATTTTCTAATAAATATTTTATGGTTGGTAAAGAAGATACAATTCTTCTATTATCTGTAATATTTCCGTTTTCATCTTGTGGTACGTTAAAATCACAACGAACTAATACTTTCTTTCCCTTTACCTCAATATCTTTTACTGTTTTTTTATTCATACAAAAAACCTCCTATTTTTATCTTATTATATGGATGCTATACCAATTTTATACAAAAGGTATATATATTACCATTGAAGAACCCCCAGTCACCTACGGTGACAGCCCCCTTAATAAAGGGGCCTTTATTTATGATAATATATATGCCTTTTATACAATGGTAGGGGCAGAATTCTATTTCTGCCCTGTTTCCATGTTTGCAAGGGCAAAATAGATTTGCCCCTACGACACATTTTTGATTATCCACGTGTTGCCATGTATCTTGCTAAATCTACTAATTTATTTGAATATCCCCATTCATTATCATACCATGCAACTAATTTTACGAAAGTATCGGTTAATTGAATTCCGGCTGTTGCATCAAAAATTGAGGTATGTTCATCGTTTACAAAGTCCGTAGAAACAACTGGGTCTTCTACGTATTCGATAATTCCTTTAAATTCATTTTCAGATGCTTTTTTCATAACTGTACAAATTTCTTCGTAGGTTGCTGGTTTTTCTAGGTTACAAGTTAAGTCCACAACAGAAACATCTGGTGTTGGTACACGAAATGCCATACCTGTTAATTTTCCATTTAAAGATGGAATTACTTTTCCTACTGCTTTTGCTGCCCCTGTAGAAGATGGAATAATGTTAGCAGCAGCTGCTCTACCACCTCTCCAATCTTTTTTCGATGCTCCATCTACGGTTTTTTGGGTTGCTGTTGTAGCATGAACCGTAGTCATTAATCCATCTTTAATTCCAAAGTTATCGTTAATTACTTTGGCAAGTGGTGCTAAACAGTTTGTGGTACAAGAAGCATTTGAAACAATATTCATACTAGGGTCATAAGTTTCATTATTAACTCCCATAACAAACATAGGTGCATCTTTTGATGGTGCACTAATAATAACCTTTTTTGCTCCTGCATCAATATGAGCTTGTGCTTTTTCTAATGTGGTAAATACGCCAGAACATTCTAAAACATAATCTACTCCATCTGCTCCCCATGGAATATTTTTTGGATCCATTTCGTTATATACTTTAATTTCTTTTCCATTTACTACTAATTTTCCGTTTTCTTCTTTTACCTCTCCTTCGAATTTTCCATGCACTGAATCATACTTTACCATGTACGCCATGTAGTCTGCTGTAATAAAAGGGTCATTAATTGCGACTACCTCTACATCTCCTTTTTGTAATGCTGCTTGGAAGGTTAAGTTTCCAATTCTTCCAAATCCATTGATTCCAACTCTAATTGACATTTTCAATTCCTCCAATTCTGGTACATTTTTGTACCTATATATTTTGTCCTTTTTAAGACATTACCATTCTATATCAAAAAAGAACACTTTTCAAGTGTTCTTGTAAAGATTTTTTATCTTTATATATTCTCCTTGCCGCCTGATTTGTTCCTATTACCTCAACTAACCTTATCTTATTCTCTTCTACATAGATTTTAACTATTATATTAAAGCATTTCAGTAACTTTATTTACTAAAATGCTTTTTTACTTATTTTAATTTTTCTTCTACTAAATTCCAAATATCCTCATTTTCTCGGTCTTTTTCCCAAAAGGCACTTCCTGCTAGTTCATATTGATTGATTAAATCGATTTTTGCACGGATGGAATCTGTATCTTCTATCCACATTTGGTATTTGTCGCTTCCTTTTGTATACTCTACGTAATATTGTTTTGTAAGTTCATCCCAATTTTTTGATGAATCTGCTGGTAAGCTTTGTTCTACTTTGTTCATATTCACTACAGAACTAGTTACTTTTCCATTTTTGTCTGTTTTCCATAGTCTTGTATATAAAGGCATTCCTAAAATAATTTTTTCTTTTGGTACATCTTCTTGTCCTAAGAATTTTTTAATATTAGCTTCTACCCAATCACATCCTGCAACGGTTCCTACTCCTGTACTTGTTCCATGTTGGTCATATGCCATAAACATCATGTAATCAGATGCTTTTGCTAAGGCATCTCTATCAAAACATAACGACCAATTTTCGCTTCCATCTGGTGCTGTTACGTCAACTGAGGTTACAATTCCGTATTCTCTTAATCGTGGAGCAAGTTCAATAATAAACCTCGAATAGACGTCTTTATCTTCCATGTTCATAAATTCAAAATCGACATTAATACCATCTACTTTGTATTTGGTAGCAAGTTGTACAATTTGCTCAATCATTTCGGTTCTCAAGGTATAATCGTTTAATATTTCAGAGGTTTTGGCTTTCATAGAATTATTGGAAAACATTGGCCAAATTTTATATCCTTTTTCTTTTGCCCATGCAATATAGGCTTCTCCTCCTTTTTTGGTATTATCGTTAATAACAACACCATCTGCGTTTTTTAGTGAAAAGAAGGATGGGCTTACTACATGAATCCCTGGTATGGTTTCGTTTCTCACTGGTGCCTCTACATATTCGGAATAATAATCCCATACTAAATTTATTTTTCCTGCAATTTGTGGTTTTGTTTCTAATTTTTCTCTTACCGTTGTTTTATTCGCTAGTTTATCCGATTTAATATAACCAATTTTTCCATTCCCTGTACGAATACGGCTATATCCGTCTTTTTCTGAAATAACCACTACTTTGGAACCTTGGTCTAGTTTATCTACGGTTCTTGCAATCAATTTTGTGGTTGCTTTTACGGTTACTTTTTTGGAAGTATCCGCTTTTATTAATTCTCTATCCAAAGAATCTAATGTAATCACTTTATTATCAATATTCTCAATTTCAAGATTATATATTTTTGCCATTTCTGAAATTGGTAAATAAAATACACTGTCTTTTCTTAGTGCCCCATCTACTAATTTTACCTCTGCACTATTTACCATCATCTTTTTTTGGGTTAAAGAAAGAACTGCCACTTTTGTATCCGAAGTTGTAATAATTTGATTGTTTGTTTTGTCATAATAAATCTGTCCATCAAAATAGTTTTCAATATCCTCCATAGATGCATATACAACATTATTTTCATTAATCCATATATCATGTTTTAGTTTTCCTGTTACATTATTGTTATTAATAATAAAATTGATTTTGCCTTCATTTGGGTCTTTTTTAAAGTTTGGTGAAATAATCAAAACAATACAAGCGACAATCAGTAATGCTCCCACAACAACAATTTTCTTCCAAATATCCTTTTTTTCTTTCTTAACTTTGGCTCTTTTTCCTTCTTTACTGTTTTCCATTAAAATTCTCCTTTTTTATTTTTAGTATGCTACTACTATATCATAAAATACATTTTTCGCAAACAATTTTAAAAGAATTTTAAGAAAATATTCTATCAATTCGATTTCCTATATGGTACCATTAAAAAAACCCAAATTATTAAACTTTTTTGTCTAATAATTTGAGTATACTTCAAAATGGTTGCTTTTTTTGTTAATCATTTATTTTAAGCAAATTCCTCTATCTCCTACTTTTTTATTGGCTACATAATATTCACTTCCTAAGTAAGTAAGAATCCTTGCCTTGGCTAGGTTTACTTTGCCATTTTCTACAAATTCTGGTTTGGCATTTACACATACCACTTCTCCAATGAACATATCGTGTGAACCAAGGTGTTTGATTTCCTTTAGCTTGCATTCTAAATTAATGGGGCATTCTTTAATACTAGGTGCTGCCACCATTTTTCCTGCCTCTTTGGTAAGGTTTGCACTTTGGAATTTATCCATGTCTTTTCCCGATTTCGTACCGCAGAAATCCGTTGCCCATACTAAATTTTCATCTGGAAGATTGATGATAAATTCTTTGGTTTGTTTGATGATTTCATAAGAATGTCTCGATGGTCTAATGGATACATACACAAGTGGTGGTTCAGAGTTTAGTACTCCTGTCCATGCAATTGTGGTAATATTGGCTTTGTCCATATTGCCACAAGATACCATAACAGCTGGTATTGGTGCCAAGCTTGTGCTTGGCTGTAATTGTTCTTTCATAGTTGGTCTCCTTTCCATTTTGGGCAGAAATGGATTCTGCCCTTGCAAATGCCATTTTATCGCATTTTCTTGTCTCCTGTCGATGTAGGGCATCGCCCCCTACGATTATTCATCTGTAACCTTGACAAATGCTATTTTTCTAGTTTCTTTGTTTGCTTCGATTACTTGTATTTTTATTTTATCCCCTAACTTATAAATCTTATTTGTTTTTTCTCCTATTAAATGTTTATGCTCATCATCATAAATAAAATACTCATTTTCTCCTAAATTTTCAAAACGGATTAGCCCTTCTACGGTATTTTCTAATTCCACAAAAATACCAAAATTGGTCACACTACTAATGATTCCTTCATAAACATTACCAATTTTATCTTGCATATATTCTGCTTTCTTTAAATCGATACTATCTCTTTCTACTTTTACTGCTATCTTTTCCCTTTCAGAAGATTGCTCTGCTACTACTCCAGCAAGTCTTTCATATTCTTCTTTCCATTCCTCTTTTACCTGATAAGCCTCTCTTAAGTAATTTGAAATCATACGATGTATCCACAAATCTGGATATCTTCGAATAGGGGATGTAAAATGGCAATAGAATTTACTTGCAATTCCAAAATGTCCTTTATTCTGGCTTTCGTATTTTGCTACTTTTAGAGTACGAAGAAGTAACGTAGAAATCACTCGTTCTTCTGGCTTTTCTTTGATATCTTCTAGTATTTTACTAAATTCTTTTGGGTGTAAATTTTCCTTGTTTCCTTTAATTCGATACCCGAAACCAAATAAAAATTTATTTAATTCATTTACTTTTTCTAAACTTGGTACTTCATGTACACGATAAATAAATGGTGCTTCTAGCCAATAAAATTTTTCCGCAATGGTTTCATTGGCCGTTAGCATAAATTGCTCAATAATAGAATTGGCAAAGCTAAGCTCATATTGAGCAACTGCAACTGCTTTTCCATTTTCATCTAAAGTAATCTTGCTTTCTGGAATGTTTAAATCCAAACTTCCCATTTGTTTTCTTCTGTTTTGTAAGATAATGGCTAATTCTTCCATTTTCTTAAATTCATCGATATATGGTTCATATTTTTTTACTATTTCTTTATCGGAATTTTCTAAAATCTTAGTAACATTGGTATAACTCATTCGCTTGGTAACCTGAATAACGGCTTTAAATACTTCCGCATCAATGACTTCTCCAGATGGTGTAATTTCCATTTCCACCGATAAGGTAAATCGGTCTTCTCCCTCATTTAAACTACAAATGCCATTAGATAGTTTTTGTGGTAGCATGGGAATCACTCGGTCTAACATATAAATACTGGTTCCTCTTAAATAGGCTTCTTTGTCTAAATTAGAGTCTTCTTTTACGTAATGGCTAACATCCGCAATATGCACACCTAGTTTATAATTTCCGTTTTCTAATCGTTCTACACAAACCGCATCGTCTAGGTCTTTCGCATCTTCCCCATCAATGGTAAAAATTAATTTATCTCGTAAATCGACTCGGTTTGGAATATCCTTTATTTCTACCCTTTGGCGAATGTAGTTTGCTTCTTCTAAAACAGGGGCTGGAAATTCATATGGCAAATGGTATTCTCTTACCAAGCACATCATATCCACTCCAGCTTGATTGGTCTTTCCAATAATTTCGATAATTTCGCCTTCGGCATTTTTTCCGTTTTTCTGGATATTTTGTGATTTTTACAACTACTTTATCTTGGTTTCTGGCTCCTTGAAATTTCTTTTTCGAAATAAAAATATCGGTACCAAGTTTTGGGTTATCTGGTACAACAAAACCAAAGTTTTTACTATTTTTAAACGTTCCTACTAATTCTCGAACTTCTCTTTTTAAAATTTTTACAATTTTACCTTCCTTTTTTAGATTATTTTCCTCTTCTAATATTTTTACCAAAACCTCATCTCCATCGAAGGCACTTCCTGCTTGTGTAGTAGCAATATGGATTTCTTCGTCTTCTAATTTCACAAAGCCAAATCCCTTTTGATGCCTATGGTACACGCCTTGAACATATGGCTCGTCCATGATAATATATTGGTTTTTTCTATTTTTTCGGATTTTATATTCTCGCTCCAACTCATCTAAAACAGCTTGTAACTCTCCCATTTCTTCTTTGGGCACCATTAAAACTTGTGCCATTTCTTTTTTCTTCATTGGCACATATTCTTTGTCCTTTATAAAATTCCAAACTAATTCTTTTTTATCGTTATTCAATTTTTCCTCCCTTAAGAACCCCCAGTCGACTACGTCGACAGCCCCCTTTAAGTAAAGGGGCCTTAAAAATAGAGCAACTTTTGTTGCTCCTTTTAGTGTATCTTTTTTTCTATATTACATACATAATCGAAAGAAGAATGCTAAGTACCGCAAATACGACACCTAAAATAATTGTCCACTTTTTCATTTTTCCTTCTTTGGTTCTACCTTTGTTTTTCTCATAGAAATTGCTTGAAGAACCAGTAATGGTAGCACTTGCTCCACTATCATCTTTTGTTTGCATCATCGCAACAATCACCAATGCAAAACATACTATTACATAAATCCCTATCAATATATATTTTAATACTTCCACTTTCTATTTCCTCCTTCATGTTAATAACATTGATATTCTAGCATACTCTTATCAAAAATGCAAATTTTTTTCAAACTTTCCTTGCATTTTTTATAACTATTCAGATGTACATCATAAGAACCCCCAGTCGACTACGTCGACAGCCCCCTTAAGTAAAGGGGCCTTTGTATATTGATATTTAAGGGATGTGTCTTGCGAAGCAAGACGGAGGGTTCTTAATATTGGTAGCAATATTTATCACTGAATAATTCCCCTTTTCTTATTCTATCACATCTGCAACTGCTTCGGATATGATTTTGTTTACATCGGCTAGCATAATGTTGAATTTTAATTCCGCATCAAAGTATTGTTTCATTTTTTCGTTTGCAATTAGCTGGGCATATAGATTTTGTAACTCATTTGCTTTTTCTACTTCTTTTTTTCCTTCTGAAATTGCAGCAATTTGCACTTCATAGCGTTCTTTTTCAAATTTTTCTAGCTTTTCTTTTAATTCTGGCTCATTTGCTATTTCTTCTTTTACTTTTTTGTAGTTTTTGTATTCTTCTGAATTTTTGATTTCATATGCCAAACGATTGGCAGTATCGTAAACGTTCATGTAAAATTTCCTCCTTACCTTATTTTTAGGCGGACAATGTATTATCTATTTTTGAGTCGATGAGAGCATCGACCCCTACACATATTATAACCATATTTTTATTTCTTTTATGCATAAGCTTGTCTTTTTCTAAATGCCAATAGATTGGTAATTTCTGTTTGAGTATTTTTTGCTCGTTTTGTCTTATGCGCTTTTTCTTGTTGTATTTGACGAGCTTGGCGTTCTGCCATAGTTTGGCAAATTGCTTTTTGATAGGTAAAGTGGGTATCTTGTGCAATTTTAGCCCAGTTATATTCATTTTTTACCATGTTTTTAGCATTTTTTACCACATTTGCTGATAATTGTGGATTATATAGTAATGCTAAAATAGAATCCGCAATGGAATTTGGATTTCCTGCATAACTTTTCATACCATTTTCCCCATGGCTTACAATTTCATTTAATCCTCCAATATCAGATACTACTACCGGTGTTCCAGAAAGCATTGCTTCTAGAGCTACAATTCCAAATGGTTCATAGGTACTTGGAAATACCGATACATCTGCACATTTATACATTTTGCACACTTGTTTTGCATCCATGTAACCTGTAAAATATACTTTATTACTAATTCCCATAGTATTTACTTGTGCTTTTAATTCATCGGTCATACCACCTTTTCCTGCAATCACAAGCTTTGCATCATGGTATCCTGCCAAAATTTTAGGCATAGCAGACACCAAATGTTGCACTCCTTTTTCATAAACAAGTCTTCCCATAAATAGAATAATTTTTTCATGGTCCGCTGCATATTGTCTTCGAAAATCGTAATCTCTTTCCACACCACTAAACATATTTACATTAATTCCATTTGGTACGACATTAATCTTTTCAAAAGGAAGACCAAATTGGTATTGTAATTCTCTTTTCATATAATTACTATTTACAATTACTTCCGTTGCTTCATAGGTTAACATCCATTCGGTATCATTAATATAACGTTGGGTTTCATCATGAATACCAGAATTTCTGCCACTTTCTGTTGCATGAATGGTTGCTACAATTGGAATATCATATGAATTTTTTAAGGTTTTTGCCGCATATGCCACAAGCCAATCATGAGCATGAATGACATCAAAATTACCTTCTTTTGCCATAATTTCATTTGCTTTTGCTACCATATTAAAATTCATTTGCATAATCCAATCAATAAAATTGTTCGGATGAATCATGTAATTATCCACACGATACACTTTTACCCCTTTATCATCTTCATAATAAGGTGCATTTCCTTCACGGTATGTCACAACGGTGACATCGTGTCCGTCTTTTATTAGTCTTTTCGATAGGTCGTTTACAACTCTTGCAATTCCCCCTACAATTCTTGGTGGATACTCCCATGTTAGCATTAAAATTTTCATTGGCATTTTACGCCCCTTCCTAACAATTTTCTTTTGTTTTTTACAACTGATTTCATTTTATACAAAATTTTGACAAATGTAAATAGTTTTCGAAAAATTATTCTTTTTTTATTCTTTTCTTCTTTCGTCCTCCTTGTCATTTTATTATATTGATTGTTTATTCTTTTCACAATGAAATTGCCTTATTTTTAATATGATAAATCGACATCATCGTATAACAAGTTATTCTTCTAAATACAAAAAATATTTTTGTATTTATTTCGACAATTTACTTGAATTTATTTTGCTTTTAGTATAGTATAGTAGAAGAAATTTAATTTGTACCAAGGAGGTATTTTTTGATGCCAAGAACAACAAAAGATGTAGCTAAATCAGTAAAACAGAAAAATGATGAAGATACTGAAGTAAAAAAGGTTCCTAAAAAGACCGCAACTACTAAAAAAGCTACTACAAAACAAGATGCTACTGCATCTACAAAATCTAAAAAAGTTACTACTAAAAAGGAATCTACTGCTACTACAAAAAAATCCACTTCATCTACCACAAAAAAAACAACAACTGCAAAAGCGAAGGCTTCTAGTGCCTCTTCTACTAAGAAAGCTACAACTGCAAAAGCTAAGGATTCTAGTTCTTCTTCTGCTAAAAAAGCTACAACTACAAAAGCTAAAGCTTCTAGTGCCTCTTCTGCTAAGAAAGCTACAACTACAAAAGCTAAGGCTTCTAGTTCTTCTTCTGCTAAAAAAGCTACAACTACAAAAGCTAAGGCTTCTAGTGCTACTTCTACTAGAAAAACCGCAGTTACAAAAAAGAAAATCGAGATTTTGGAATATTATGATTTGCCTTATCGTTATAACCAAACTACTGTTAAAGTACTTGCACAAACACCAGAAATGCTATTTGTGTATTGGGATATTTCAGATGAGGATCGTTTAACATATACTACCAAATATGGAGAAGACTTTTTTTCTAAAACCAAACCTGTTTTGCTAGTTCATAATACTACCATGAATTACACCTTTGAAATTGAAATTAATGATTTCGCTAACAGTTGGTATTTACATGTAAATGACGCAAATTGTGATTATGTAATTGAACTTGGTAGACGTCCTAATCATTACCAAAATACGGTAAAAGACCCTTACATCTATGTTGCCTCTTCTAATGAAATGGAAACACCAAATGATCATATTTTATTTGAACGTTTCGACCCTCATGTCACTTACCGTAATGTAAAAACAGGACAAGTCACCAAAAAAGACTTTTCGCATTTATCCAATTTGAAAAACATGCAAGAAATTTATGGTATTTATGATTTATATAAACAAATTTATAAAAACGAATTATTTGATGAAATCGTTGACGGTAATTTAATAAATCCATCTTCCCTTTCATCTTCTAGTTTCAAATAAATGATTGTATTGTGGCTTTGCCACTTACAAATCATTATATGCGTTAGAATAAATGACCTAACTTAGAATAAATGTGGGCAGATATTAAATCTGCCCCTACCAATTTACGAAGGAGAAATCTATGAATAAACAAGAAAAAGGCTATGTTAGTTTTGTCTTACATGCACATCTACCCTTTGTGCATCATCCAGAAAGTGAACATTATTTAGAAGAAGAATGGCTATTTGAAGCAATTTCCGAAACCTATCTTCCTTTACTTACGAATTTTAACAAATTAGTAGAAGAAGGGGTTGATTTTCGTATTACTATGTCGATGACACCTCCTCTTCTTAATATGTTAGATAATAAACTATTGCAAAAACGTTATATAAGCTATTTAAAAAAACATATTGAACTTTCCAAAAAGGAAATCAAACGTACTTCTTATGATAATCGTTTAAATGAATTATCTCACTATTATTTTAATCGTTATTCTAATGATTTACATATTTTCCAAGATGTATATGGATGCAATATTATTGACGGTTTCAAACAACTTCAAGATATTGGTGTATTAGAAATTATTACTTGTGGTGCAACCCACGGTTATTTTCCGATTTTATACATTAATGAAAACACAGTAAAAGCACAAATTGCAGTAGGCGTACAAACATATGAAAAATATTTTGGAAGAAAACCACGTGGTATTTGGCTTCCAGAATGTGGCTATGTACCAGAAGCAGACAAATATTTAAAGGAATTTGGCATTGAATATATTATTACGGAATCTCATGGAATTTTATATGCAAATCCTACTCCTGTTTATGGTACCTACGCTCCTATTGTTTCCCCTACTGGCATTGTTGCCTTTGGGCGTGATATTGAATCCTCTAGACAAGTTTGGAGTTCCATTAATGGCTATCCTGGTGATTATAATTACCGCGAATTTTACCGTGATATTGGTTATGATGCAGACTATGACTACATTAAGCCATATCTTACGTTTGATGGTGTTCGTGTTCCTACTGGAATTAAATACTATCGCATTACAGGAAATACTGGCGAAAAAGACTATTATAACCCACGTTGGGCTATGGATAGTGTAGAAAAACAAGCAGGACATTTCTTTGATTGTAGACAAGCACAAATTACTAATTTAGCTAGCCACATGGATACTCCACCCATTATTCTATGCCCTTATGATGCTGAACTTTATGGGCATTGGTGGTATGAAGGTCCAGATTGGCTATATGTATTATTTAAAAAGATATACTATGATAAATGTGATTTTAAACTAATTACACCAAGCGAATACATTGACCGTTACCCAAATATTCAAGTATCTACCCCATGTCGTTCTAGTTGGGGGGCAAATGGCTATAGTGGTGTATGGCTAAACCCAACCAATGATTATGTACATAGGCATTTACATGTTGCAGGAGATCGCATGGTAGAACTTGCGCATTTATATCCAAATGAGACAAATGATTTAAAAAAACAAGCACTAAACCAATGTGCCAGAGAATTACTACTTGCTCAAAGTAGTGATTGGTTATTTATTATTACCAATGGAACCATGGTAGATTATGCCAAAAAACGAATTAAAGACCATATTGGAAGATTTACCAAATTATACAACCAAATAAAATCCGATTCAATTGATGAGATATTCCTAAAAGACATCTCCGAAAAAGACCCCATTTTCCCGGAAATTGATTATCGAATCTATAACTAATACGATACCACATTTAGTGGTGTCTTTTTATATATTCTTTCTTATCATGAAAAAAGCTGGAGAGTTTATATCCCTTCTCCAGCCATGAAACGTTATTTAGTTTTGGTTATCCTTCCGCTTAAGAGCATCTCTTTCTTCCTTAAGCTTCCAAATTTCATTGTTTAAAGTGCATATTTCTTCTTCCAATGAAAAACACTTTGAAGAAAATTTTTTCTTTTCTTGCTTCATTTCTTCTATTTTTTTCTTGTGTCTTTTTTTGGCATTGCATAAAATAATTATAAAAAATATTATGACAAATACCATCTCAATTCCCCAATATATTGTATATCTTTGCATACATATGTTGGTATTACTAAAACTTCTAGATATCTCCGAAATTAATAGTGCATTGTTGAGTATAAATATTAGTAGTCCTACTATTACTACCATTGCCACTACTACCACTGCTACTATTTCAAATCCAATTATTACTATTGCCACTGCTAGATTTGCAACAATGCCTATTCCTTTTCGAATCCTCCGTTTCATCATTTACTTTCCTCCTTTATCTTTATTGACATTGCCTATTATTATAACATAACAACATAACTTATGCAAATTCTTCCCATACAAGATTGGCAAAATCTAACCCTTTGTTTGTTAATTTTATCGTGTCTAAGTCTATTTCTATGAATTCTTGTTTTACTAATTTTTCTAATTCTTTTCGGAAAAGATAGATTGGGTTTTGGATAAATTTAGCTTTAAATTCGGCTATGGATACGCCTTGTATTTTTCTTAATCCCAATAGCATATATTCTTTCCTTTCATCCTCTATTGTTTGGATTTCGTGGATAGTTTGTTTTTCATGCGCAGACTTTAACTCTGCTTCTAACATGTAATCTTGTAGATTGGTGGTGTTGGAATATCTGGTTTTATTGTAGTAGGAATGGGCAGCAAGCCCAAACCCTAGGTATGATTTCTGGCTCCAACAGTTTTGGTTGTGTTTGGACAGCTTTTGTGGTTTCGCGAAATTGGAAATTTCGTAGTGAATGTAGCCGTTTTGTTCTAATATCTTTTTTGTGCTCCAGTACATGTTTCTTTCGGTTTCTTCATCTGGTAAGATTAGTTTTCCTTCTTCTACCAAGGTAGCCATTGGGGTCCCTTCCTCTAGTATTAGTGAGTACAAGGAAATATGTTCTGGGGTTAGGTTGATTACTTTTTGTAAGTTATCTTTTAGAATTTCTTCGGTTTGGTTTGGTAGTGCTAGCATTAAATCTACATTAATATTCGTAAAACCAATCTTTCTTGCTAAGCCATAGGTCTCTAAAAATTGTTCATAGGTATGAATTCTTCCAATTTGTTTTAATATTGCATTATCCGCTGATTGCAAGCCTATACTTAAACGATTGATTCCTGCTTGTTTATAATCTTCTAGTTTTTCTTTAGTAACCGTTCCCGGGTTTACTTCTATGGCTATTTCCGCTTGTTTATCGATTTCGTAATTTTCTTTTATGGTATTTAGTATTCTAACAATCGCTTTACTATCTATATAAGAAGGTGTTCCCCCGCCAAAGTAAATCGTGGTTACCAAATATCCCTTTGCTTTTTCTTTATTTTCTTCAATCTCTTTCTTTAATGCTTGTATATACTCTTTTTCCCACATTTCACTTTTTGCAAACGATACGAAATCACAATACAAACACTTTTGTTTACAAAAAGGAATATGCACATAAATTCCCAACTCTTCTTTCACTATCTTTAATCTCCTACTACTACCCTTTATTCCATAACGTAACTTTCTTGCTATTCTATTATCTCTTATATTTTGTTTTCTATTTATTTTTATAATACAAAATTGTAGCAATTCCAACATTTATTAGTAAAAGCGCTCCTACAATTACCATTAAAAGATCTAATTCTTCTCCCGTTTGAGGCAATATAGTTGGGTAATTTTCTTCTGCTTGTATTACTTTGAAAGTCGCTATTGCACTACCTTTTTTAGAATTAATACTGATTTCGTGTGTACCAGATTTGATTGTTTTTAAATATGCCTCTTTTAATTCTATTATTGTACTTCCCTCTTTTGCTATATAATTTTCTTTATTAATTACATTTCCATCTATTGAGACATTTAAAAAATCTGCAAAATCGGCATTAGAACGAAATACCAAATTTTTACTTCTATCATAATTCCATGTAAGATTTTCTCCTTCAAGCATTTCATAAGAAACATTTTCTGAATTTTGATTATTATCGTCTTTGTTATCATCATTATTAACAGTATTATTTACATCATTAGAATCATTATTTGGAATGTTCCCTCCGTCACTATTTATATAATTTTGATTTTCGTCTTTGTTATTGTTGTTATCACCACTAGTAGTATTATTCTCCTTATTAGACTCACTATTTTGAATATTTCCTCCGTCGCTATTTATATAATTTTGATTTTCGTCTTTGTTGTCTCCTATTGTTTCATCAGCATAATCATGTACATAAATTTCTATTGGAACAATTTCAGTTCTTGTACTACCTTTGTAATGCACTAATTTTATGTTTTGTGTTCCTTTTGCTTCTTTTAATACTTTAAATGTAATTGTTGCAATATCGCTTCCTCCTGGTATTTTTGCCTTACCGGCTAACTTTGAACACATTGCGATTGCAACTCCATCTGCTCCTGCTGGATGGTTTTCCCTGTTTCCTACTTCAATCGTTACACCATCTATATTTCCTGCTTCTGCAGAAACAAATTGCAATTTTGTTTTATCAAATTCCAAAAGTAATCCGTCATTATCTTCTAATATATCTGTTGTTGCCCATATTCCTATAGTTGCATTTTCCCCTGCTTGTATATGTGCGTTGTTAGTCATCAGACCTAAATGCATATCATTTACCGTTGCTTTTGTACTATTTACAAGTATTAATGCACTTATCATTATTATCATAGTTAATGCTACAATTTTTTTTAAATTTTTCATTTTCTATCCCTTTCTTTTTTAAATTTGAGTTTGACCCACATAATATAATAAAATTATCTTTAAATCTGTCGAACTTACCCTTCCGTCATTATTTACATCTGCTAATATCATTTGTTCCTTTGTAAGTATAATTTCACCAGCAAAATATTGTAAAATCATTCTTGCATCTGCTGTATCTATGTATCCATCATTATTTATGTCTCCTACTTTTCCTTTATCTTTTGCCAAACTAACTGCTAAAAACATTTGCAAAATTAAAATTAATAGTAATATTAGTAAAATTGTTCTTTGATTTTTTATTGCTTTAGTTACTTTCTTGTTTAATTTCATAATTGGCTTTCCCCCCCTAATATTTCATTTTCATTAGCATACCATGATTTTTTTCCTTTGTAAACATTATTTCTCCTTTTTATGTTTGTTTCTGAAAAGACTTATCAAATATGATAAGTCTTTTCAAATTTAGAACATCAATTTCTAATCTCCTCTGCAATTTCGCAAATTTTCTTTAACCTATGGTTTACGCCAGATTTTCCAATTGGTGGTGTTAGCATTTGTCCTAATTCTACTAAACTTGCCTCCGGGTGTGCTTGTCTTACGTTTGCAATTTCTTTTAGACTCTCTGGAAGTTTGTCAAACTTTCCTTTCTTCTTTAAAGATTCAATCTGTTTTATTTGTTCTACCGATGCATTGATTATCTTATTTAAATTGGCTGTTTCACAATTTACCAATCGGTTTACATTATTTCTAGTATCACGTACTACGCGAATTTCTTCAAAATTTAGTACTGCCTTACTTGCTCCCATAAGGGCTATTGTTTTTGAGATTTCTTCTGCGTCTTTTAAATAAACAGAACTTCCCGTTTTCCCACTTAGTATTTTGGAATGAATTCCAAAGGCTTGCAATACCTCCAATACGAATTGGGCAATTTCTTGTTCATTGACACGTATTTCAAAATGATACTGATGATGTGGATTGTTGCAAGACCCTCCACCTAAGAAACAACCTCTCACAAATGCTTTTAATACATTTTCGTTGTTTTTTAGGTCTATCTGTTTAGCACTTTCACATAGTAAAATGGATTTTTTTTCATAAATCACTTCTTGTATCAGTACTTTAGAGCAAGTAATTCCATACACTTTTCCCTGTAATTCTATTTTGTAATCTACTCCCAAATTGTTTAACAATTTCCCAAATCGATTAATATTATACTCATTTTGGGTTGTGTATTTTAGTTTTCCTCTTACAATATTGGTATTATTACTAAGCAAATAACCGAATCAGTTCCCATTTCACGCATTCTTTATTGGCTAATGTGTTTAATTTGCTTAATTCTTCTTTCAATTCTCTTGAAAAAGACATTTATTTTTCACCTTCTCTTGCTTTTTTGCTTTAATCATTCTGTTATTTCCGAAAGAAGTCTTTCTTGGTTTGTATTTCGCTATATTCCCCCGTTTTTTGTATGATACGAATGACTTCTTCTTTTTGGTCATAGCCAATTTCTAAAAATATGGCTCCGTTTTTTTCTAGAAATTTTCCTGCTTGTTCTAAGATTTTTTTGTAAAATATTAGTCCATCGGCTCCACCATCTAAAGCAAGCATTGGTTCTTTTTGCACTTGTGGCTCTAAGGTGGCAATCACTTCGGTTTTAATATATGGTGGGTTTGATACGATGACATTAAACTTTCCTTCTACTTTTTCAAATAAGTCCGATTGTAGAAAGGTCACATGATTTACTTTGTTTTGTTTTGCATTTTTCTTTGCTACTTCTAATGCTTTTATACTAATATCCACTGCTACAATTTCACAATCTGGAAGATATTTTCCAAGTGAAATCGCAATGGCACCACTTCCTGTGCATAAGTCTAATATGCGAAGCTTTTCTTTTTTGTTTTTACAGTATGTAATTACTTCTTCTACTGTAATTTCCGTATCGGCCCTTGGGATTAGTACATTTTCTTCTACGTAAAAATCTAGTTTCATAAATTCTTGATGATGCGTAATATATTGAAGTGGATACCCCTCTTCTAATTTTCGTATAAATTTCCTATACTCTTCCTTCTTCTCGCCTTCCATTTCTCTTGTATCATGAACCATGATATACTCCTTTTCTACTCCTAAACAATAGCTAAGTAGTAATCTTGCTTTTAATTTTGGCTCTTCGATTCCTTTTTGTTGTAATTGTTCTATTGCCCACAATAAATTTTCCTGTATCGTCATTTTTCTTCTCTTTTCTTTTTATCTTTCCTATATTTTACAAAAGATAGAGACTTTTTTCAAGTTCTCTATCCTTATTTTCATAAACTCTTTTACTTACTTTCTTTATCCAAAGAAACATAGGAAAATAACAGCAGCAATTAGCATTGGTCCTGCTAAATTCTCACTTTCAAATGCTTCCTCAGGTGTATTTTCTGGTATTTCATCCACTACCGTAATTCGTGCATAATCAACATCTGTATATTGAAATCCCATACGAAATTCACGTGATTTATATGGTATTAGATGATTTAACTCCACATATTTAGTTCCCATACAAACATCTCGTTTGGTATATAAATCAATTTTCACATATACCGTGGACATAACTTCATTGGTATGTGTAACGCTTCCCCCTACATATCCATTTACATAGGTTGCTTTTGCCTCTGTTATATCAATTTGCATACCAATTGGCTCTGTTTTATAGGTATCAATTGGGTCATAGGTTGCCTTTAATGCAATATCAATCATAACATTTGAAAAAATAAAAAATAAAATCACACAAAGTGCATAAATTCCAAATGTTCGAATTCGGTTTCCCTCTGCTCCTTTTCCCGTTATATTAATCTTCCACATATCAATTACTCCGTTTCTTTATTAAGATAGACCTATTATATCATAGATAACATAATTTGTAAACTCTTACACCCTAATCTCCTTTTGCAAATAGATAGAATAAATACATACCTCTTCTACCTTCTTCTCAGTCGCTGCCTCTAGGGCTTTTTTGTAGATTTCTAGTTGTTTTTGGTATTTTTTTATTAGGTCTTCTTCTTTTTTTACAAAATCAGTTTTGTAGTCTACTAGTATCATATGATTTTCTTTATCAATATAGTATAAGTCAATAATTCCTTGTACTAGAATTGGTTCTTCTACTTCTTTTTTCACAATTTCTTTTGCTGGCATGTCAAAATAAAATGGTGTTTCTTTATGAATTTCTTTTGCTTGTTTTAGTTTGTAGAACAAGTCCGATTTGGTATAGTCTAGTAGGTCTTTTGTCGGAATTGCTTCTGCTTCTTTTTTGGTAATGATTTGTTTTTGTTCTAATGTTTTTATGAGTGTTTCAATTTTGGCTAAGGTGTATTCTTCTTTTTCATTTATGTGTTGCAAGCATAAATGGACTAAGGTTCCCTTTCTTGCTGAGCTGATTTGTATTTCGTCTTTTAAGAAGTTTGGTACCTTTTTTTCTTTTGGTTGCCTTCCGTGTATTTGGCTCTATTATCGTTAATACATCTGGTAATTCTTGCTCCATTTCTTTTATTTTACTTACCGATGTCATGGTTGGAATATCGCAAGAACTTTCATATGGATATTGCCATTCTAATTTTTTTTGTAACTCTTGTGTGTCTTTGTATTTCTTACTTTCTTGTATAAAATGAACTTCTCTTTCTTGTTTTTCGTTACTTTCGTTATTTTTTTGTAGTTCTTGCTTTTCATGCACTTCTAATTCTAGCATGGTTTTGGCTTTTTCTTCGTCTTTCCAATAAACTAATTCGAGCCAATCTAGGTATGATTTGTATTGTTTTACTAAATTTGGTGGTATTTCTTTTGTTTCTCCAAGGGCTAGTCTTTCTTTTTTCTTTGCGATTTCTTTTTCAAAATCTTTACGAACCCCTGTTATTATTAGCTTTTCCTTTGCTCTTGTTAGTGCTACATATAATATTCTCATTTCTTCCGATAAGGTTTCTTTTGTTACTTTTGCACTAATGGCAAGCTTTGCACAAGTTGGATATTCGATTTTTCTTACTTCATCAATATATTTGGGTCCTATTCCTAAATCTTGATGTAACAAAATAGGAGCATTTAAATCCATTAAATTAAATTTTTTCGAAGTAGCACTTAGGATAACCACTGGAAACTCTAGTCCTTTACTTTTGTGAATACTCATAATACGTACTACATCTTCGTTTTCACTAATGATTTTGGCTGAGTCCATATCACTACTTGCTCTTCTTAATTGATTGATATAGGCAATAAAATAGAATAGTCCTTTAAAACTTGCCTTTTCATATTCTCTTGCTCTTTCAAATAGCATTTTCAAATTGGCTTGTTTTACCTGTCCATTTGGCATAAGCCCTACATATTGGTAATAGCCGGTTTCCATATAGATGTGCCAAATAAATTCATCTAATGGCATATATTCATTTTTGTTTCTAAATTCCTCTAGCATAGATAAAAATTCTTTCATTTTTTGTTCTAGTTCCGAGCCTAGGTTCTCATTTTCAAGTGCTTGCCTAAAAATAGTATAAAAATCTTCTTTGTTTCCTTGTTGTCCCATTAATTTGATACGAATTAGTTCATTATCGTCAAATTTTCCAATTTGAGAACGTAGCACACTAACAAAGGGAATATCCTGTTTTGGGTTATCGATTATTTTTAGTAAGGATAACATGGTTTGAATTTCGATAGAGTCAAAATACCCACTTCCGGTGTCGCTAAATACGGGAATATTTTGGCTATTTAGCTCTTTTTCAAAAATTGGTGCTACACTTGCAGTACTTCTTAGTAAAATAACAATATCTTTATAGCAAATGTCACGATATCCTTTCGTTTTATCGTATACTTGAAATTTGCCTTTTATTAATTCTTGAATTTGATTTGCCACAAACCTTGCCTCTAGCACCGCATTTTCTACCTGTTCCAACTCTTCGTCTTCTTTTTCTTCCTCTGGCTTTTTTAAATTAATTACATGAATACTTGTTTTGTATTGGTTTTTTAATTTTACCTCTTCGTTTTCTTCTCTTTTTTCATTACATTCGCTTTTTTCTTGTTGTTTTGCATTGCTTTCGCTTTTCTCTTCTTGTTCTGCATTATTTTTTTGTTCTTCTTTTTCCTTTTCTTCTAATCGTACTGGCAATATTGTTTTTTCATTCTTGCTTTGTTTCTCTTTTACATCTTCTTGCAAACTTGGGAAGTTTGCACCTAAATTTAGGTATTCTTCTTTGTTATAATCAATTTCTCCTAAGGTTTTGCTCATAATGCTTTCAAATACATGGTTTGTTACCTCTAGTACATTTTCCCTACTTCGGAAATTTTTAAATAACTGAATTTTTAGGTCTTCCTCTGGTCTACTTTTGTCTTTTGTTTGGTAGGTTTCGTATTTTTCTAAAAACAGTTCTGGTCTTGCTTGTCGGAATTTGTAAATACTTTGTTTTACATCTCCTACCATAAATAAGTTATTTCCATTGGAAATCATATTTAATATGTATTCTTGGATTAAGTTACTATCTTGATACTCATCAATAGCAATTTCTTTAAACTTTTCTTTGTAGCTAAGTGCCACTTCGGTCGGTCTCTTTTCACCGTTTTCATCGGTTTTTACTAAAATTTTTAGGGCAAAATGTTCAATATCATGAAAATCCATTACATTTTTTTCTAGCTTTTCTTTGGCAAAAGCAGTCTCAAACTCAAAAATCAAATCACGAAGACATGCTAATTTTCGGTACATTTCTACCATATCTTGCCTAATTTGTTCTGAGCTAGCAATGAAAAACTTATCTTTTACCTTATTATATTTCTTTTTTACTTGGTCTCTTTTTTCTTTGGCTTGGTCTTTTTGTATACTTTCTATCTTTTCTCTTGGCCAAGTGCCCCATTTGGTATTGGTTACTTGTTCTAATACTTTATCCCACGAAGTCAAATTTATCGTAACTGTTTTTTGGTCACTCTCTAGCTCCTTTTCGTTTGAAGATACTCTATTTCCAAGAATTGTCTCTAAATTTCTAATGTCTTGATTTATCGTTTCTGTAAATTTGCCTAATTCTACGTACTTTTCTAACTCTCTTTTAATACTTTTTAAGTCTAACACACAGGTTTCTATTTCTTCCTTTGCCTCTTCTAAAAGTATCTTACCCCATTTCGTATTTGCAAAATCTTCCTTTTCGCTTATGTTAAAATCCTCTACCGCTTTTTTTAGCCATTCTTCTGGAAAGGGATTGGCCATAATAGTATTAAAAATATTTAGCACCAAATCCTTTAGGGCATCATCTCTTTGGTAAGTGGTATACGTATCAATTAATAACAAAAAATCCTTATCTTCTGTTTCATATTTTTCTTCAAATAAATCTTCTAACACTTGTCGTTTTAGTAATTCCATTTCATTTGGCTTTCCAATACGAATATTAGGAGAAACCCCAATTTCATAAAAATGATTACGAATTACTTCCAAACAAAAAGCATGAATGGTACAAATACTCGCTTTCCCCATTTTTACAATTTGCTCTTGCATTTTGGTATCCTCAGGATGCTCCTCTAAATAAGCATAAATGGCATCTAACATCCTTTGCCTCATTTCACTTGCTGCCGCATTGGTAAAAGTTACCACTAATAATTCATCAATATTCATATTCTGTTTTAAAATTTTCTTTATCATACGTTCAACCAAAACTGCCGTCTTCCCACTACCGAGCAGCAGCAGCTACTAATATATTACTATCTTTCTCCGAAATTGCCTGCAATTGCTCCTTAGTCCATTTTACTTCACTCATATTTTTTCCTCTTCTTTCTTTGTCTTATTATATCGATAAAATTATTTTTTGTAAATTATTTTGTTTTCATTTGTCGTTATAATTTTCGTTTTTTCGTTTATACTAAATAGTATGAATAAAAAATGGAGGTAATCGTATGGAAAAAAATACAAATTTGTATGTGTTAAATGAAGTTCACAAAGGAGCAAAAATGGGAATGGATTCGATTTCGACCGTTTCTGAGAAAGTATCGGAGCCAAATTTTAAGGACAACTTAAGTTTTCAATATACGCAATATGGGGATATTTTAGATAGTGTTAATGAAATTTATAAAAAATATGGGGATATTCCAAAAGACAATCATCCTATGAATGAGGTTATGGCATGGACTGGTATTCAAATGAATACGTTAACCGATAAAAGTAACTCTCATATTGCAGACATGTTAATTCAAGGTACTACGATGGGTATTATTGAAGGACGAAAATTGTTAAACCAAAATCCGAATATTGATACAGAAGTACGCCAAGTGCTAGATACCTTTGTAAAAATGCAAGAAAACAATGTAGAACAATTAAAAACCTTTTTGTAAAATGCTATTAGAATTTTATTTTCTTTTTCATCTTCTGTTGGACAAATTAAAAATAGAGGTATGTGTTTTACCTCTATTTTTATGCTAAATAAATAATTTGTAAGAGATAAAATCACTTACAAATTATTTTATATATAGAATTTTTTATGTTAAACTTTTTTAATTCGAAGCCCATCTTAGAACTTTAATATCTTTATACTTATTTAGAACTTCTCTATATTTTTGGTATTCTTCGTCCCATAACATGCTTGGAACTTTTTCAAATGCTTCAAATACCTTTTCTGCCTCTGTTAAGAAAATTACTTGTTCTTGTGGGCTTAAACTTCCACCTTTTTTTGCAAAAATATATAATTCATCTAATAACTCATTTGCTTTAATAAAGGACCAGAAATCTTTTACTTGAATTCCTGCCATTTTAATTTGCATTACTGAAAATGCAATTAAAGAAACGATTACAAAAACTAAAATATACATAACTTCTAACATGACAATCACCTTCTTTTGGAACTTCTGTTACTTCATCTTTTGCCTCTCACATTTGTATTATAACATAATATTACAAAAAATGCAAATTTTTGTAATATTGTTGAAATTAATTTGTAATATTCTTTTGTTTGAGCTTTTTTCGCCTGTCTCTGTGTATTCTTTTTAAATTACAAATTCAATATTGTTACGCTTTAAAATCATATTATTACCATTCTTTTCCTCTCTCTTCACAATTGGTGTTATATCCCTTTCTTTTATCGCATCCGATTTTAGAGTTGTTATCATCTCATATCCTAGGTCATACTTATCTAATTTTAGGTCAATTCCTGAATGCAATCTATTTTCCAAAAACTTTCGATAAACTGCTCTAATTTCACGAATTTCCTTATCATCTGTTACATTGTTTTTATATCGGTGCATTGCCCTTCCATATTTAGAATCTAGAAACATTAAATAATATTCGATTCGATTTTCTTTTTCTATTTCACTTAAATAGCATAATACTTCATACACTTCTTCTACCCAACTACCAAATCGTGCTAAAAGCTCTTCCCCTGAATATACTTGATACTTTTCTTGAACTTCATACGAATATTTCTTTGTATTAAAAAAGATTCCCGAAACCGGTCGATAGGTTACAAAGGAAACTGCCTTCGTTTTTTCTATTTCTATTGCATTTTTATTAAAAATTTGATGAACTTGTTCTGAATGTATTGTAAGATTATGATAAAAATATTGTCTATGTTTTGGATCATCATGCAAAGACGTAAATCTTTCTAATTGTACAATCAATTCTAGTATTGTTTCTCTATCTTTCTCATAGTTTGTTTTTTGAGTATCCTTATCTAATTCTTTATGCTTCCCTACTAATTTTTTAGCACCATTTACAATAATCCATTTTACTACTTCATTTTTATTTTCTAATCCATAAAAAAAATATTTTTCAAACCATACTTTATTTAGTTGTCTGTGCATTTTGCCACCTCTTATTTTACGATTTTTACAATATTTTCCACAAAAAAGCGTCATATAAAATATGACGTTCCTTTCTTATTCTTCTTTCGTTGTTTTCTTTCTTACTTTTGTGTAAATTATAATTAAACTTGCCAGTATCGAACCCGATGTTGCTGTTATTAATTGTGTTATTCCCATTGAAGTATTCAATGTTTGTTTTACCATGTCTGGTACTGTCATTGCATTTATCATAATCGTAAAACCTAAATAAATGATTGCTACTTTTACTAGTACTGCAATTACTGCAGATATTGGATATTGTACTTTTTTATTCACATACAATGTTTTGTATAATAGAATAAATGCAAAATTTCCTAACCATATTGCTGGAATCATTGTTTTACTATAAAGCGTCATTCCTCCAAATAGTACTCCTCCCAAAATAGTAGAAATTGATGGCAAGGTTGCAATTGCAATTGTTTTTATGCTTCCTTTTGTATATAAAGCCGTTAAAATAAGTGACATATTTACAATTGTTCCTACTACTAATTGTTGATATTTTCCAAGTGGAATCACTTTCGCCAAAAACGTTGGCACAACAAATGCTCCTATTATAATCGCTATGGTAACAAGTATATTCGTTACTTTTTTTGTATCCACCAATTGTTCATTTAAAATTTTAATCATTTACATCCATCCCCTTATTTCAAGTTCTCTTAGATAATTCACTTTATTGTATTTACTTTAACATAAATATTATAATTTTTCAAGTATTTTTTTAAGTTATCCACCCTTACACTGTTGATTTACAAATCATTTCGCCAAAGTGCGACAATTTTACTTAGGTGGAGCGGATGGCGGGAATCGAACCCGCGCTATCAGGTCGGAAGCATGACATTCTACCACTAAATTACACCCGCAATTTAAAATAGCACCACTTTTTTCTGTGGTGCAAACCGTTGGAGCAGGTAGCGGGAATCGAACCCGCATAGCCAGCTTGGAAGGCTGGAATTCTACCATTGAACTACACCTGCATCTCTATGATAGTATTATAACGACTATCATAGGTTTTGTCAAGATTTTTTTTGTAAGATTTTGAAGTTTTTGTGCTATTTTATTCTTCATCTACAAAGTTAAATTCGTCTTTGAATTTTTCTTTGAACATTTCAAATACGGTATTTAATACTTCTTCATCATCTACGCTAACATAAGATTCTTCTTCTTCGTTTTCGGTATCTTCTACTCTTAAGATAACAACTTCTCCAACTTCATCTTCGTTTTCTGCTTCATCTACTGGCAATAATACAACATATTCTTCTCCATCTAATTCTACTAAGTCTAAAAACTCAAATTGAACCTCTGCTCCGCTTTCATCGTTTAGTACAATGATATTATCTACTTCCTCCTCTGGGATATTGTTTTCTTCATCCATCTTTCTTTTCTCCTTTCAAATTATTGTATTTTAAGTGTATTTCTACAACATTGATAACTTTTAGTTAGTATTAACTTAAATTTCACCTAATATACGGTTACCCCTTATTTTTCTTTTTATTCATATACATTTCTAATATGTATACCGCAGAAATGGTATCTACTATATCTTTTTTCTTATGTTTGTCAATTTCTAAAAAATTCATTGTTTTATGGGCCGCAACGGTGGTTAGTCTTTCATCCATTTCTACTACTTTTATGTGAGGAAACTTACAATTTAGTTTGTGAATAAATTGTTTTGTTACTTCTACCCTATCTGAGCTTCCTCCATCTAACATATATGGCATGCCAATTACTATGGTATCGATTTCGTATTGGTTCATGATTTCTTCTAAACGCTTTAATACGATTTTATCCTTTCCATTATGATGAATGGTTTCTAACCCTTGTGCTGTAATTCCGAAGGGCATCTGAAATGGCTAATCCTACTCTTGCACCTCCATAATCAATTCCTAAGGTTCGCATTTTATTCATCTAATCCTATATAATTTTTTACCATTTTTTCTAATAACTCATCTCTTTCTAATAAACGAATTAAGTTTCTTGCATCTTTGTGAGATGTAATATAGGTTGGGTCACCTGATAAGATATAACCAACAATTTGATTAATTGGATTATACCCTTTTTCTAATAAGGCTTGATATACTGTTTTTAAAATTTCTCTTGCACGTACGTTTTTATCCTTTTCAACAGTAAAACTCATTGTTTTGTCCATATCCATAATGATACCTCCTTTATTTTTTATAAATTATTGATATCGCTTTCTGTTTTATTGGCATTATCTAAATATTCTTCTAGCTTTTTGGTTACATTTTCAATGGCTGTCCCTTTATAATACGTGGTTAATATAAAATTCAATTTTGCACTGACATATCTTTGTTTTTCATTTTTCTTGCTACTCTTCTGTGCCACTTCTTCTATTTCAATATCTTCAATATTATTTTTTAAATCTTGCACAAATTCTGTCGCACTTTGTAAATCTATTCCTGAAAAAACAATGGCAAATTTAGGTCCCATATATCTTACAAAAATATATTCTGATGAAATACTATCTCTAATATAGGAACTTACTTCTGTAATAATATCGTTTCCAGTCTCACGATTATATTTTTTATTAATTTCTTCTAAGTTTGTAATCTTAAACATACATACCGTTGAAGTATCATATTTATCAATTATTTTCTTACCTTTTCCATAAATATACTCGGCAGATGGAAGTTCTGAAAATTGGTCTTTTCTTGCAATATTTTCTACTGTATTTTGATAAGATATGGTTTTATAAACAGCAATAATGTTTTCTTTTACTACTTCTAAAATAGTGGTATCAATTTTATCAAATGCATGTGCTTCTCCACTTTCTAAAACCCAATATCCAATATAAATATTATCAATATACAAAGGGAAAAACATTGCTGATTTTGCTCTTCCAAATTCCATGGTTTGGTATGGTAGTCTTTCTCCTTCATGGTTTACTGTAACATATTTTGGCATTGCAGTTTGAATACTATCTTTAAAAATATCTTGTGTATGAAGGCTTCTTAAGGCTTCCCAATGTTGTTCTTGCACATTGGAAGCTTTAATTACATATTCTGCTCCATCAAACATAACAATAGTAGAATATTTAATATTATATTTTTCAATCACAATCTCATTAATTTTTTCAATCTTCTCGTCTACGGTAGAATATTCTCCGATTGTATTCATAAAATCTTGTAATACATTTAATCCAGTGATTTTTTGATTAATGTTATCAAAATTACGAATACGTTTATAAATGATAACATTGTATACCATTAATGCTATTATAATAACGACTAGTAGTATTAGTACATATGTCACTTTTTTCACCTCATTTTACTATTTTATCAATTTTGAAAATAAATTATTCATTTTCTGTGCCAGCTGAAAATTTTGCTTTTTTGGAATAATCCTCCACTGGCTTATATTTGTTGTTTAGTAATGGATATACCATATTTCCTAGGTCTTTTAATGCAATCATAAAGTTTTTGTCATATCCATTTAATGTTATTTTGCAGTTTACTAAGCCTTCTATGTATTTTGCATATACCTTGTCATTATATGGAATATTAATATATTTTACGGCATCTTTATTAAATAATTCTGTCATAAATGACATGGATGGGTCATTATAAAATGCCATTCCTCCAATAACGATTTTTGAATTTAATCCTCTTACTTTTGTATATTTATTTACAATAATTTTTAGTTTTTCCTGTTCTAATACATTCTTTGCTTTGATATCTCTTAAAAATGCCGTTAATGGTTGAATGGTTAAAATATCCATACTTTGTACTAAGTATATTTCTTGTGATTTTTCAAAATATTCTACTGGTGTATGAAAGTCACAGTCAATTAATACAAGTGAATGATTCTTAACAAGTGTTGCTAATATTGCTTCTTTGTTTTCATATTCTTCTCCTGAAGGTAGTGAAGTATATACGGTTAAGTTATTGTTTACTTTAATACCAGAGGCTACATCATTTTCAAGGTTTTCCATGCAATTGGTAGCAATTCTTCTTAGTTCTTCTTCATTTTTAGTATAGATAAAATAAGCATTTTTATTTTTTGTCATATCTAGTATAGCGGTATTAATTCCCATAGAAGAAAATAGTTCTGCTAAGTTATTTACTAGGAAAGAAGTACCATTTTTTGTGGTTCCTACAAAAGAAACAATTTTCTTTTCTTTTGTTAGTAAGCTTTCAATATTAATACTTGGCGCACTTTGTTTAATAATTCCATTTGGATAAGCAACATTTTCTGAAGCATGGTAAGAAGCGTTTGGCTTTTCTTTGCTTACTTCTTCTTCAAAACCTGGTAATGTAGCTGGTTCTTCTGTTTTTGGAATTTCTTCAAAATCTTCCATTCCTGGTAAAATGTTTTCTTGTGCTGTTGTTACTGGTGCTTTTTCTTCATCTAAATCAAATAGATTTACATTTTGATTTTCTTCTGGAAGTGGATTTTTTCTTGGCCTTCCTCTTCCTCTTTTTGGCATTTGTGCTTTTAACTTTTCTTCTTCGGTAAGCACTTTTCTTGGTCTTCCTCTTCCTCTTTTTACTGGTTCTACAACTGGTGCTTTTTCTTCGCTTTCATCTAATTCGAACATATTTACTTGGCTTACTGGTGTTTGGCTTCTTTCGTCCACAGCCGAATTTGCTGATGATGCCAATGTTTCCGCATTTTTTGTTGCATTTTCTTCTTGCATTAACTCATGTCTACTCTCCATTTTTCCTGCCACTTTTTCTTCTTGTGTTGGCTCTTGTCTACTTCCCATTTTTCTTGTTGTTTCTTGCATTGGTTCCGACTTACTTTCCACTTTTCCTACTGGTTTTGTCGTAATTTTCTTTACTTCTTTTGCTCCTACTGCTGATGGAACAATCACTGGTTTGGTTGGCTTTGATTTATTTAACTGATTTTCAATAAAATCAATCCTTAGAGCATCTTCTTTTTTGGTTGGCGTTTTGGTTATTTTTACACTTGTGGTATTTCCTGCAAATGCCATTACTTGTTGGTATTTACTAGAATCTCTTTCTAAAACGGCTCGTACACTTAATGGTAAAAATTTAACAATGATTTTTAATTGTGCATCCGTATATTGTGAAGCAATATTATCAAAACTTTCTACATATGCTTCTTCGTTTTTTCCAAGTTTGCGGTAATGGGCACGAATGTTTTGAATTTCTGCTTCGCTTACGGTATCTTCCGCTTCTGCTTGGTAATTTACATCTTCTGATTCTATTTTATAATAAATTTTAGCTTCTTTTTTGGTACGTGGTTTTCGGATTAATTTACATACTTCTTCAATGCTTCTATCTTGTCCTAATAAAGCATTATAAATTCCAATTCCAAATAATTTTACTAATAGTTGTTCTGATTTTGTACGACGGTCCGAACAAATCAAAATAATAGGAGTATCTTCCCCATTATTATCGGTTGCTTCATCACTAATATTATCTAATTTTTCAAATAAGAAACGATCAATTGCTTCATAATCATTATTCGCAAATGGCTCTAAATCTTCACTTATGATAATCCTATCATAAGTTTTATCCCTTTGTATTTCTTTTTGTATTGCATTAAAGTAATATACATTTTTATAAGAGATAATCTCTTTATAATCCTTTTGATATTTTTTTACAATCGAATCTGATATTGTTTCATTACTAACTGCAAATAATACTTTCATTCGTAACTCCTCCAAAATAATTAATTTCTAAAACCTTTTACAACAATGGCAAATACTAATGGTAATACTTGGCATATCACAAACACGGTAACAAAACCAACAATTAAAAATAAACCTCTATCATGTACATCTAATTTACGAATACCAATTACATATTGCCAAATAGCTCCTACTGCAATTCCAATAAAACAAAGTGGTATACTATAAATACGAACTTTGTTTAGTAAATATGCTGTAAAGCCATAGGTTTCTGAACCATAACTTTCCGTATAATCTTTTAGCTCATTCAATTGTTTTTCTTTTATTTCAATAATTTGTCCTGAAGTTGATTCTTTTAATACATTATCATTACTAGCATTTACTACTCCTACGGAAAGTATGCTTAGCATGATAAAAAAAGCAAGTACTATCTTTTTCATCTTCGACTTTTTCCCCTTTCTCATACTGTTCCATTTTTCCATTCTTTTTTACTTTTAATATCATACAATACAATTCAAAAAATAGCAAGAATTTCTTGAAAACTTTTTTATAATCTGTTATATAAATATTCCATCCATTTATACACCCCATTTGCCCAATTTTTATCCGAAGCATATCTTTTATTAACAGCTTGTAAGGTTTGTCCATTATAATATTTTCCGGTTGCAACTTCCCCTCCATACAATTTCGTTCCTGCTGGATTTAAATAATATTTCATAAACACACGTCCTAATAAGTCAATTCCCTCTGCATGAGTAGCAAAGTTATAAGCACTGCCACTTGGGTCTCTATCATATGCTCCATAGCCAAATAGATTGTTTTTGGTGGTCGCTAGTTTGGAGGTTCCCCAGTTACTTTCATGAATGGCAACAGCTGCTACAAATACGCCATTTATTTTATATTGCTTTTCAATATAATAAAAATATTGTGCATTTTTTTGTAAAATTCGATTACTATCCTGAGAATTATTAGATAATACCTTTTTAAATTGCTCTAAGGTAAATCCACTTGGGGTATTTAATTTCATGTTTTTACTAAGTTTGGCAAGTAATTGTGCTTTTGTAAACCCGCCTTCACCTGCTCCGTCTTGTGGTGCATTTGGATTAATATAGGTTACACAATCTTTTTTTACCCAACCAGAATAATTTCCGTAGGCTATTTTGTACCAATCATTTCCTATTTGTAATATTTGCACACTATCCTTTTGTTTTAACACATATACCCTTTCTGACCCCTCAGATTGTTCACGTCTTACATCTAATGTATGTGATGTTACATACACGGTATCTCCTTTTTTTACTTTATAATTACTCTTATAATTCGCAGTTCCTACTAAAACAATACGGTCAATGGAAGATGTCGTCACTTTGGTTCCTACTGGCTCTTCTTTCACAAGCTCTCCATTTTCAAATACTTTTTTGGTAATTTGTTGTTGTTTTCCCATTTTTCCTTCTTGTAATACCTGTAACGTATCTTTGGATAGTTCTTCACTATTTTGATAAGTAGTGGTATATTCTAAATCCACTTCCTCTACTACAATTTGTTCTTCTTGTTTTTTTCTATTTTGTTCAATGGTATTATCAAAATCGATGTCTGAGGTTTCCATTTTTTTATATTGTTTGGTTACTTCATTTGCCATTTTTATCTCTCCAGAAACGGCATAAGAAATCTCGTTATTTATCGTTTTATTCCACACAAAAGCAATGCTCGTAATCACTAGTATAATTAAAATTAATTTAATATGTAAATAATTCTTTTTCTTATTGTTTTCTTCATTTTTTGTCGTCATTTGTAATCACCTAACACTATTCTACTGTTTTTCTTGTTTTTTGTCAATTTCAATTTTTGGAAAAAATACATTTCTACTTGCTTATCTTTTCTTTTTGTATTATAGTTAGGATATTAAAAAATTCATGGAGGTTTCTTAATGAAAAAACGTCACGAAAAAACAAAATCGAAATTTGTGCTTTTTATTTTAATTATCCTCATCATTAGCTTGTTTGTTGGTTTTATTGTTTATGAACTTGAGGTACAAAAAAAGCAACGCTCTTCTTCTAACAACCAAGCACCAAAAAAGAGTGATACTTTTCAAATTCGTAAAATCATGTTATTTAGTAGTGCAGATGCTATTCAAAATGAAGCTACCAATAAGTCTACTTGGAATGTGAATGTGTCACAATTTACGGATATGGCAATCTATATTGACAATCATTCTGAAAATGGATTTAGTAGTAAAAATACAATTTCTCAGTTATATATTGATAACATACAATACCCACAAATGCCTACTCTTGGTACTCCATTTTTGTATTATAAAAACCAAAATGATTTTGGGAAATTAAGTTTTACCGAAGAAAATAACATTCAAGATACTTTACATTTTGAAATTCTACCTTATGAAAATGAACGAAATTATGAAAAACCAGAAATATACGATACAAGCTTTTCTCCTATTTGCCTAGGATTTGTGAATAAGGATATTAAAACCAATTTTATTATTACCAATATAGAAGAACCACTTCGCTATGATGGTAGTTTATTAAAACGTTGCAATATTGGTTTAACTCGTATTAACTGTACGCTTTCGTTTGATATTCATATTATAAACCAAGCAAATGAACATTTCAAATCGACTGTTACACTTGAAATTCCATTAAAAGATATTTCTTCTGAAAATACGATTTATGATGGATTTGTGAAACAAGAAATCACGGATGTAGAAGATTTTGCCTTTTATGTAGATGAAAATTAATCTTTTCATCTTAAAATATATTATCAATGGAAAATTCTTCTCTTCTTTTTATATTTTCTAACATATAGCTACAACGGTCAATACTATCCACTGCTTGCGAATCATCTTTCATTTCGATAAAACTTTGCATGGAAATAACAGCGGTTTTTACCTTTTCGATTTCTGCGTGTTCAATGTAAAGTGCAATCGTATCATCTAGCTCTTCCCATTTATCGAAGGCTTCTTTGGAAGCTTTTTTTGCTTTTTCAAAGTCTGCCTCTTCTTTTACCAATTCTTGTCTGGTTTTACTTAATCTTTCTTGCATTTGGTCTACGGCATTTTGGGTATAATTTTGTGTAATGGTATTTAGCCCTAAAATTACAATGGCAACAATGGCACTAATAATTAATTCTTTATACATCCTTTTCCCCTTTCTTTTGGCAAAAGATTTGCTCTTTTCCATCAAGTGTTACTAGTAATGCTTCTTCTGGTTTCATACCAAATTTTTCTACTTGCTTTTTTAACCATGTGTAATTTTTTCCAATCTTTTGCAAATTCTTTTCCATAATTTTTCCATCTACTACTAAATTATAAGGAATTCCTTCGTATTCTGGCATAATATTAAAATCTTCTGGAATTGTAGTTCTTTTATTTGGTTTTTGAATCACTGTTAATTGTCCACTCGTTTCTAATATGGCATATTCCACATCTCCTACACTTGCTACATTGTTTCCTCTTAAACGTTCTTCTAATTCATTAATCGTAAAACGTTCCTTCATTAATGCTTTTTCATCAATTCTCCCACGATAAATTAGAATGCGTGGTTTTCCACATACAACCTCTCTTGCTTTCACACTTTTTAAATTGATAAAAGAGAGTAATAAGTGCATAATAAGTAAGCCAAAAATAGGAATGACTCCTCTAGTAATCGGAATTCCTGTTTCTGTCATGGGAATGGAGGCAAGGTCTGCAATCATAATAGAAATAGCAAGTTCAAAAGGTTGTAGTTGCCCTATTTCTCTTTTTCCCATTAATCGCATAACCACTAATACAACTATGTATAAAAAAATAGCTCTTATAAATGTAATTAGCATACAAAAATTCCTTCCTTTCCACTTTTGTTTATTCATCCGCTATAAGAAATGTATCTTTTCCACATGTACAAAGGTTGCTTTCAAACTCATTTTCTTTTATCGTTAAAATTTTATAAAAATTTTCAAATTATTTTCTACTTACATCTATTTTGAACCATTTTTCAATAATTATACAAATTGTTTTCGCATAATTTTATTTTTTTTGTTCATAATAATGTCATAAACATTGTATTTGTTGAATAATTGAAATTTCTATTATTCAAGTTATCTTTTTTCAAGATAGGAGGTTTCTTAACATGGATAATGAAAGAAGTAATGTCCAAAGTTCTAATGGAACAAGCACAATTGGTCAAATCGTATGGAGATTTGTAGCTGCTGCGGTTGTTCTTGCAATTACTGCATTTTTTACACCTGGATTTACCATCAATAATATATGGTCATTAGCACTTGCTGCTGTTGTTCTTACGGTTATGGATTATTTAATCGTAAAATTTACTGGTTTACATGCCAGCCCTTTTGGTAAGGGATTTGTAGGATTTATCCTTTCAGCAGTCGTTTTATATGTGACCCAATATTTTGTGGCAGGTTACACAATCTCTTGGATAGCTGCTATCATCGGTGCTCTTGTATATGGAGTTGTGGATTACTTTATTCCTGGTGATAATAAGCTATAGGAAATGAAAAGAGCTTATAAAAAGCATAATTCGTTTTGCTTTTCATAAGCTTTTTTCCTATATTATTTTTCTTTTAAATATCTTTTTAAAAGAAATGTTAAGAAATAAGGAAACGTATAAAATTTGCCATTAAATCCTATATTCTTATATCCTAACTTTATTCCATACTGAATATCTTTATATTTTTCGCTTTCTATTAAATTATTTAAAGAAATCGTTGCTCCATCATTTGCTTTAACTTCAACTGGAATTAGAGAATTCCTATCTCGTACAAAAAAATCCATTTCTATGGTACCTTTTTCGTTTTTATAAAAATATAACTGATATCCTTCTTTTACAAGCATATCTCCAATCATATTTTCATAAATTGCACCTTTATAAGTATTAAAGTTCTTATTATTTCTTAAATCCTCTTGTGCTTCTTCATCTAATGAACCAATTAATAGTCCCGTATCTCTAAAATAGATTCGGTAATTATCTGGATTGAAATTACCTCCAAGTGGAAGTTCTAGTCTTTCCAAACAATAGCACACATTAATAATTCCTGCATCTTTTAACCAATCTATTGTTCCTATATATTCTCGGCTCCTTGCACCATGCTTTACTTTTGAAATTTGAAACTTTTTGTTTTCGTTTCCTAAAAATACTGGAATTCTACGGTATACATTAAGAATTTTACCATAATCTAATCCGACCTGCATATTTTGTTATATCTTCTTCATAATCAAGAAGAATCTGTTTTTGCATTTTTAATGTTCCACTATAATTATTATTCTTTACAAAAGAATTTACAATCGCTGGCATTCCACCTATTATCATGTACTCTTTAAAATTAGAAAACATTACAGAAAGTTCCGTTTCAGAGAATGGAATTAAATTTTTCATATGTTCATACAAACTTTCTATTTGTCCTTTTTTATAGCCTTTTGCCCAAAGAAACTCCTCAAAATCCATTGAATACATTTCATAATCTTCTTTATTTCCAACACTATTTGATTCTATTTCATTATAATTAATCCCCATAAGTGAGCCTGAACAAATTACATCGTATCTTCCATCTTGATGAAATGACTTTAAAGAAGTAGCACAATTAATACATTCTTGCAATTCATCAAAAAATATTAAGGTATTGCCTGGTATAAATTCAAAATTAGGATTTCTTAATGATATATTCTTAATAATATTATCTACCTCAAACCCATCATCAAAAATGTCTTTATATTGTTTTTGTAGTACAAAGTTTATTTCAATAACACTTTTATAATTACTTTTTGCAAAATTCCTAATCGATTCTGTTTTTCCTATTTGGCGGGCTCCTTTTACAATCAAGGGTTTTCTCTCTAAATCGCTTTTCCATTCTATTAAGTACTCATCAATTTTTCTTTTTAAAAGTTCCATATCTCATCACCATCCTATCTATATTGTATCACAAAATTCCAATAATATGCAAGATGATTTATCACGAAATTCCAGTATGTTTATCGTATGATTTTCACAAATTTCTTACTATTGTTTTGTATTTTAATTTGACGACCACTGTTGCCAAAACTATTATAGCCTTTATTCCAAATTTTTTATTACAACTTCAAAAGAAGATAAAATAAATAATGTTTCATTGTTTATTTTATCTTCTTTTTTAATATATATTTCTATTCTTATTTTCGATTCCAGCCTTCTTTATTGGTTTGTCTTTGTCTTGCAATGGCTAGTGAATCGTTTGGTACATCATCCGTTATAGTAGAACCTGCTGCAACAAAGGTATTTGTTCCTAAGGTAACTGGTGCTACTAGGTTTGTGTTTGAACCGATGAAGGAGTTATCTCCAATAATGGTTTTGCTTTTGTTGAAGCCATCGTAGTTACATGTAATAGTTCCACAGCCAATATTGGTTTTACAACCAATTTCGCAGTCTCCCATGTAGGAAAGATGTGGTACTTTGGTGCCTTCTCCAATAACAGCTTTTTTTACTTCTACAAAGCTTCCTATTTTTACTTTATCACTTAAACGGCATCCTTCACGAATGTATGCGTTTGGACCAATTTCGCAGTCTTCTCCAATCACAACACCAGATTTAATAGTAGTATTTGGATGAATAACTGTGTCTACTCCAATTTCTACATCATCATATATATAGGTATTATTGATGTCTTCAATGGTAACTCCATTTTTCATATGCTCGGTATTAATGCGAAGTTGTAAGGCTTTGGTTAATACTTGTAAATCCATTCTATCATTAATTCCTAGTACCTCTGCATTATCCGATACCACAATGGAGCCTGTTTTTAAGCCTTTGTCATACATGATTTTTATCACATCGGTTAAGTAATATTCGTTTTGAACATTGTCGTTTGTTAGTTCTTTTAAGGCTTCTAACAATTTTTCAATATCAAAACAATACATACCAAGATTAACTTCACGAATTTGTTGTTGTTCTAGGGTACAATCTTTATGTTCAATAATTCCTTTAATTCTTCCCTCTTCATCATGAATAATCTTACCATATGGCAAGATGTTTTCGTGAACCATGGTAAGAATGGTTGCACTTTCTCCTCTTTGGTTCGACACTTCTACTAAATTCTTTAGTGTTTCTGGTCTCATAATAGGATGGTCACCATTTAATACTAATACTTTTCCCTTTTTTCCTTCTAATAGTTTAGCAGCTTGCATAATGGCATGACCAGTTCCTAATTGTTCCTCTTGCAGCGCATATTTTACAGAATCGGCCAATACTTCTTCAATTTGCTCTTTTTGATATCCTACTACTGTAATAACCTCTTTTATTCCTGCTCTTTTTACATTCTCAACCGCTCTTCGAATAATTTCTTTTCCATAAATTTTATGTACTAATTTTGATTTTTTCGATTTCATACGAGTCCCTTTTCCTGCTGCCATAACAATCGCTAATACTTCTTGTTCCATGAAACATCGTTCCTTTCTAGTGCTACGGCCGATATCGGCTTACATTTTTAATCTCACGTCCTACATTTTACCACAAAAAAATATAGAATGCAATCTTTTCTTTCTTATCTTATTCCTGAGGTGAGTTTTTGGTTAATTTTTAATTTCATTTGTATAAAACACCTCATGACTAATATACTATTTTACTAGTAGATTGTTTACATTTTTCTTGACAAACTTAAGTTTAAAATGTTATACTATCTATACTAGATCAGTAGTTTAGCAAACCTACGGGACTAAACTCGGAAAACACACCTCGGATTTTTCAAAAAGTCTGAGGTGCATTTTTATTTTATGTGAGGAGGCAACTGTTGGAAAAAGAATTTAAAACAATTGAAGAACAAATTACATTGTTACAAATGAAAAATTTACATATCGAAAATATACCCTTTGCAAAAAACGTTTTGTTAAACAATAACTACTATTATTTAATCAATGGATATAAAGATTTATTTATCGATAAGCATAGTGCTAATAAAACTTTTCTCCCCAATGCACGTTTAGAAGAAATTTACCAATTATATTGGTTTGATCGAAAATTACGTACCATATTTTTAGAATACATTTTACTTATTGAACAAAAGATAGACTCCTATATTGCTTACGAATTTTCAAAAAAGTATGGTCACAAAAATTACTTAGTTCCTGAAAATTTTAATAATACCCCCAAAAACAAGGATTTAATTCACAAATTTATTAATGACATTCATCTTGAAATTTCTCATCAATACAAAAATTCCAACAAAATGATTGTACACTATTTAGACACCTATAACTATATTCCATTATGGGTATTAGTTAGAATCCTATCTTTCGGAAAAATTTCTAAATTTTATAGTTTCATGAAACCAAAAGAATAAAATAATATTTGCAAAAACTTTCATATTCCCAATCATATATTGAAAACTTATTTAATTAACTTAGGCAATGTAAGAAATATTTGTGCTCATGACGAAAAACTATTTGATATTATTCTAAAAACACGAATAAATGTTACTCCTTATCATAAACTTTTGGGACTAAGTAAGCATGGTAATAATTCTACTTATGCTACAAGAGATTTATTTTCCGTTGTTATTGTTTTAAAAATACTTTTAGAAAACCATTCTTTCCAAGAATTTTATCTTAAAATCATTACTGCTTTAGAGAATTTAAAAATAGGTCTTTCTTCTATTTCGATTCATAAAGTTTTATCCAAAATGGGATTCCCTAAAAATTACGAGAAACTACTATTTTTATAATAAATGTTATCCTCTCAATAAAAAATTTTAAAAATAGGAATAATCTACATTCTTGCAAATATACATTAGTAAAGTTGATTTTGTACAAACATTTTTTGAGGGGGTATAGAATAAATGGAAAATTTAAGCTTATATGAAGATATAGCAAAGCGTACAGATGGCGACATTTATATTGGAGTGGTGGGACCTGTTCGAACTGGAAAATCTACTTTTATTAAGAAATTTATGGATTTATTGGTCATTCCAAACATTGACAATGAATACAAAAGAGAACGTGCCAAAGATGAATTGCCACAAAGTGCTGCTGGTCGTACTATTATGACCACAGAGCCAAAATTTGTACCAAATGAGGCAATTGAAATTACCATTGGTGAAAATTTGAAATTAAAAACAAGACTTGTGGATTGCGTTGGGTATTTGGTAAATAATGCCATCGGCTATTTAGAAGACGAAGCACCTAGAATGGTAAAAACACCTTGGTCTGATACGGAAATTCCTTTTGAGGAAGCTGCTGAAATTGGCACAAAAAAGGTAATTCAAGAACATTCTACCATTGGTATTTTACTTACGACCGATGGTAGTGTTACCGATATTCCAAGAGAAGACTACATTTCTGCGGAAGAACGAGTCGTAAAAGAATTAAAGGAATTAAATAAGCCTTTTATTATCGTATTAAATTCTAGTGAACCTTATTCGGAATATACCAAGGAACTTGCAAGAAAATTAGAAGATAAGTATCAAACTAGTGTTATTCCTACCGATTGTGCAAACTTAAATAGTGATGACTTAAATGATATTTTTGCCAGAATTTTATATGAATTCCCAATTGAACAAATTAATATTAATTTTCCAAAATGGGTGGATGGTTTGAGTGATGAGCATTGGTTAAAACAAAGCTTATATGCCCAAATGAAAGATGCCTTTTGTGATGTCAAAATGTTAAAACAAGTAGATGCTTCTATTAGTACCATTTATAAAACCGATATTATTGAAAAAACATCCTTAGAGTCCATTATGTTAGGAACGGGTAATGTTAGCATTTCGGTTCAATTAAAAGAAGAGTTATTCTATAAAATACTAACCGAAATTTCTGGAGTGGAAATTTGCAATGAAGGTGACTTATTCTCTACGATTACTACTCTTGCTTCCACTAAAAAAGAATACGACAAAATTGCTTATGCTTTAGAAGAAGTAAAACATAAAGGTTATGGTATTGTAACACCTTCCATTGATGAGCTTATTTTAGATGAACCAGAAATGGTAAAACAAGGTTCTCGCTTTGGTGTAAAACTAAAAGCAACCGCTCCAAGTATCCATATTGAATGTATCAAACAGAAGTGTAAAATTCCCAAGAAAGAAAAACAACATACCTACAGAAATAACATACAACGTACAGCTCTACATTGCTATATAAGAGAAAAAGCACCGTTTATAAAAAGACGGTGTTTTAATTGTTTAATCTTGTTCTACTTCATCAAATATTTGGTCTGTAAAAAATGTTCCTAGTGTAATGTTAAAGCCCTCGCATATATGTAATAAAGTATCTAGTTTTATTAGTTCTGTTTTACCACTCATAAAAGTAGATATTGTTGAACACGGAATTCCAGAGTTCTTGCATAAAGTCCATACATTTATATTTTGTTCTTTTAAGTAAAATTTAATTCTTTTCCTAATTGCATTTGATAATTTCATAAGTTCCCCCCTATTTATTATTTGAAAAACTAATAAAATTATACGAAAATACAATGTTACACCACTTTGGCGAATTGAAATTTTTAAAATTTTTTTCAATTTATCGAAGTAGTTTATTGAATTGAAATAATATTTATGATAAAATGACATTAACTTCAATTTGCCAAACTAGTATGGTAAGTTGTGAGCATACGTTGTAAGGGGGTTAAAAATGTATATTTTTAGTTATATGAGTATGACCCCAGAAGAAAAAAAGACGTTTTGGGTTTTAATGGGTGTTTTTCTTCTAGGGTTAGCAATTTATGGAATATATTATTACTTTAGACATAAAAAAAGATGATGACTAAAATATTATTATTGCTGTTTTTGTATTAGCATATCAAGAGAAACATCAAGAGCAACAGAGATTTTATAAAATGTTTCAACAGAAAAGTTATAAGCTGTCTTTTCACTTTCTATTTGTCTTATAAAATCATGTGATAAGTTAACAAGTTCGGCAAGTTCGGCAGATGTCATTTTTCTTTGACGTCTATATTTCTTGATGTTTTTTCTAATAGTATTATAAATATCGTTATCAAATTTTAATTTTTCCATAGTTAAGTACCTCCTAACATTATTGTAGTGTAATGGATAACAAAAGCATGTTAGGCAGTTCTTAACAAATTTCATCAAAAGTATTGTTTTTAATTACTTTATATGGTATTATTTTTTTAATTAATTTAAGAAAGGGGTTTTTCAAGAAATGAAAACAAAATTTAATTTTAAAATTTTATTATTAGTAAGTATCTTGCTAATAGCAATGTGCCTATTTAATACAAATATGGTACAAGCAACAACTGTAACAACACAAGCAGAATATGATACTTTAAAAGCTAAAGTAGAAAGTCTTATGCCAGATACAGTAAGTCTTACTATTAAAGAAAGTGAAGCATTAAATGGAAGTAGTGATGAATTTGACGGCAATAGAGGAAAAGCAGTCGATTTAGTTCAAACTAAATTTAATGAACTATTAAAGGCAAACAATATAAGCCTACCAATAATTTTTACTAATGGAAACACAACACAAGAAGTTAATTATTATATAGGTTTTTCTGGTGACTATACCTATGAAGCACAAGCTGGGTGGAAAGATTATATTGATATTCATAAAATGAGTATTTATGTTAGCAGTACAAGTCAAACAGGTGGTAGTAGTGGAAGTTCTGGTGGCGAAACTGAAAAGAAAATCAATGTTAAATATAGCGACACAAATATTGAAAATTCAAAAAAAATAATGGAACTAATTCCAAATACTATTGAAATAACTAAAACTAAAACAGATTTTGTAAATGCTATTATTGAAAATGAAAAAAATGAAAATAGTAATATTTTTAGTAAAAAAGTAGAAGAAATTAATGCAGAAGTAAAAACAAAAATATTAGATTTATTAGAAAAATCTGATGAAATTGATATACAAGAAAGTGAAAAAAGTTTAATAGATGTACAAATGCTTGACCCTTTTGCAGACTTCTATACAATAAGAGTTAGTTTAAAATCTACTAATTATGAAAAAGAAATAACAATTAAATATGCAAAAGAAAGTAATTTTAATGAAACTGATGAAACTTATGTAAAAAATGCAATAAAAAATATTAAGTTTGCAAAATATAAGTGCGATGAGGATATAACAACAGATGCAGTTTTCACAATGTATAATATAGGTGATGAAGAAAGTGCTAGCAAATGGGACTATAAAAGTTATAATTTTGATACTTTAATCAATGATAGTTCTATAACTATTAAAACTTCAATGTTTGCAGGTGGTATTGGTGGTGCTACACCTTGGGGTGTACCTATGTTATTACATTTCTATAAAAATGGTGTGCTATATGAAACAAAGCCAATTTGGAATTTAGGTGCTTATGGTGTAACATTAGAAAATGGAACACCAGTTAATATGGCAAAACTTGATAAAGAATATGATAAAGAAATTTATACAGAAATGGAAAAACAACTAAAAGATAAAGGAATTGCAAATATTATTGGTGCATACGAACTGACAGCCTATGGAAATACTTATAATAATATGTCAATATCTTTTAATATTGGTACTAAATACAATGGAAAACAAGTAATAGTATTACATAAAAAAAGTAATAATACTTATGAAACATTAACAGCAACAGTAAAAGACGGAAAAGCAACAGTAACAGTAAGTGAATTATCTCCATTTATGATAGCTTTAAAAGGCGACAGAAAATTAGACAATGAGCCTAAAACACGGTGTTGTAGATTATACAATATTTGCAAGTGTAGTTGCTCTTATTTCACTAGGTGGAATAGTAACATTAAAATTTAAAAAATAATTAATATATACCCTAGAATTATAAGAATTTTGATATAATTCTGGGGTATCAATATATAAAGGGGTTTTTTAATTGAAAAAAGAAAAAACATCAAAATTAAATAAGAAAGTCAAAATAATATTAGCTGTAATCTTTTCTATTTGCCTTATATTAGCTTTTTCTTATCTAGTATATAACTTTTATAACTCTAGTAAAAATAAAGGCTTATATGACGAATTACAGCAAGATATAATACCAGATGAAACAACAAACGAACTAGCACAAGTAAATAATCAATTTGTAGATAAAGTAAAAGAATTACAACAAGAAAATGCAGATGTAAAAGGTTGGGTACGTATTGATGATACAAAAATTAACTACCCCCTACTTCAAACTGATAATAACGATTATTACTTAACTCATAACTATAAAAAAGAAAAATCAAGCTATGGTAGTATTTTTATTAATAGTAATTGTAATCTAAAAAATGAAAATTCAAACATAATTATATACGGACACGATATGCAAGACGGACAGATGTTTAAAGACTTATTGCAATATAAAGATAAAACATTTTACGAACAGCACCCTATTATAAAAATTGCAACAGATGAAAGCGAAGAAGAATACGAAATAATAATAGCTTTCAAGTCAAGAATATTCTATCAAGATGAAAAAAATGTTTTTAGATTTTACCGTTATTTTGATTTTGAAAATGAAAGCAAATATAATGAATACATCAATAATTGTAAAAAAATACAATTATATGATACTGGCAAAACTGCAACTTATGGCGAACAACTTATTACATTAGTTACTTGCGAATATTCACAAGAAAACGGTCGTATGGTCGTAGTCGCTAAAAAATACAATAAAGGAAATAGTAATTTTAGATTCTAAATTTATTTGATCTAAAATTACTATTTTACTTTGTAATCAAAAAATAAACAGTAGCTTAATTGCTACTCCTTTGTTATTTTATGAAATACGTGCATGATGTCGTTCCAAGTAAAAACATTTTTGAATAAGTCTACTACGTTGTCTATATCGTATGTATAATCACACTCATAATTGTATAACTCATATTCTATTATGATGTCTTTTTCTTTATCTGGTAGACTTCTTAACCACTCTTTTCTTTCTCTCTCTTTATTCAACATCCATTTTGTTATTTCTATGAATTTTGATTTTAAGCAAATACTTCCATAACCGAAAGATGTCAATTCATCTTCGCTTGTTGCTCCTAGTTTCTTCATAGCATTTTGTAATTGCTCATTAGAGAAAGCATAAGTAACATTTTGCTTGTAAAATTCCTCCTCTGTGTAATTCTTGTTGTACTTTTCTAAAAGTTCATTTTTTGTCATAACAGACACTTCCTTTCTTAATTATCTCTGTGTAATATATTTACTTGTCAATGTTCTGCAAAATAAAAAACATACTTTTCGATAATGTCAAAAACAGCCCAATAGGTTTATGACCTTGACATTATAAAAAGAAAAGTATGTTAGCTTACAATAAGAACATTGATGAGTAAATATATGGAGATAATGAATAGAAATGCTGTTATTATTACATACAATTTTAAAAAAATACAAATATTTACAAATAAATAGAAATATGTTACAATGTACGTAATTTGAAAGGAGATGTAATTTATGGTCGATTTTAATTACGAAAGTTTAAAAGCATTAGAAAATGTTTACTTTTGCCATTATGATATGTTAGAACTATTTGACCTAATGCAAATTTATTTTAATGATAGGACTAAATTTGAGCCACGAATTAATGGAAAATTAAAAGATGATTTAATGTATGAAATTATGGAAAGGCTAAAAGATTTAAACAGCATTTGTAAAAACTATCTTCATATTGACCCACTTGTTCCAGAAGATATAACAAAAGAACAAGAACACGAATTAATTTACAAATATTTTGAGAAAAAAATGGGATTTAATAAGCCAAAATCAAAATATATGACAGAACCATTTAGAATAGGTTTTGATGAACAATACTTTAGTGATGAGAGGGTTTGTTATAAGTGTCAAAAGTGCAAAGAAAGTATGGAATTACCTATTGAATTAGTTAATGAAATGAAAGAAAAAAATAGGCATATAGGACGAAAATGTTCAACTTGTAATACAATGGTGTTTCCACTATTTATTAGAGATAAAGAAAGAAAAGTAATAATGAAGTATTAAGGAAGTGTAGTATATTATGAAAGGTTTAGAAATAACTGACGAAGAATTATGGGTCGAAGAATTTAAGAAACAATTTGATTTTTCTCGTGAAAACCATAAAACATTTGCTGAAATGATAAAGCCTATAATTGACAGTACCAATACTGTAATATTTTGTGCTAAAACTGACTTGACACCTATGACGTTTTCACGTTTTAAATGTCTAGTAAAGCCTAACAGTAAATCAACATATTTACCAAAATTAAATACCTTTGTTGCTTTTTGTATAGGCTATGATATAGATTTAACCAATGCTATATCATTAAGACGTGCATATGGTCGTGCATTTAATATTACAGACCCTGTACATTATGCTTATATGTATCTTATTTCGCATTATGGTGGAAAATCTATAAGCCAATGTAATGAATTATTAAGGAAACTAGGAATAGCAGACAAATATTTATTAAGAGAAAACTCAAAATAGAATAATTTAATATAAAAATTAAAAAAATTGCCATAAATTTTAAAAATTTATGGTTATTTTTTTTAACTTTCTAACTTTGAAAGTTAAAATCGTACTCTATAAAAGCCTATTTTTCGTTTTTCAAAAATCTAAAAATGTAAAAACTGGCTTTTTTTCAATGATTTCACTTCTAACTTTGTGTGTTATTCTAAAAAGTTCAAAAAAATGTTGTAATATATATAGGTTAACCTACAGTACATTGAAAATTGAATATAAAAAAATAAAATTTAAAAGAAAGGCATATAGCGAAAGTTATATGAAAGGTATCTAACTATGAAAGTAAAAAGTAGTTATTTAGAAGTTAAAAACACAATTTTAGGAGCAAAGGAATTTTTATTAATTGGTATGCAAGATTACAAAGAATACGACAAAGTTGCCAAAAAATCTACTGACAAAGTAATAGGCACAAAGTACACAATAATTGTACATAACCCAGAAAAAGAGATTAGATATGAAAAGTTAGACGTAATAGTTCTTGGGGTTTGTACAATACCAGATTACAAAAATGGCGAAGAAATACCATGTACTTTTACAAATATGGTATTAACTGTATCTAATATAGATTTTGGTACAGCTGAATTAAGGGCTAAAGCTGAAAAAATAGAATTAATACACAACAAATAGTCTATGAATAGAGGGGCTTTCTCCCCTCTATAATTAAAGATATATAAAAGGAGTTTAAAATTTATGAGATATAAAGTTGTTGAAAATAAGTCAAATAATGAAATAAAAGAAAAAGAAAAATTGTCAAAGCTAATAAATAATGGACTTCACGAATTATATAGTAAAAAATGGAAATATATATTTGCTGTTTTATATTCCATTGTTGCATTTTTCTTATGGAATATCTTATATGCCTTTTGGGTTATATTCCCTTTTGATGACTTGCCTAAAATAATATATAATGTAATATCTGTAATTTACTTTGGAATTGCTATTGCTTTGTTAGTTTTATTATTATTTCAAGTAATTATATATATAGGCAAAACAAGTCATTATTTTTTAAAAAAAAGATGTATTACTGGTTTTAGACGTTGTGGACTAAAAACAACTACAGATGAAATACCACCTTTATGTGATGTATATAATGATACAGAAAAATTATATGGTCGCATTTATTCATTTGAAAATTTACAAATACCACTTGAAAAATTTAAAGAAAAAACATCAACTATTCAATTAATATTAAAAGGGAAAATTTACGATATGGACTATGAAAAAAATACAGATTATACTCGCATAAATATTCTACCAAACAAATATGTGAAACCCTACATTATAGGTACTTATAAAGAAGAATTTAAAGAGTGGTTAAATTTATTAGTAGTAGGAAAAACTGGCTCACGGTAAGTCTTATTGTATTTTAGTAATACTTTGTGCCATCGCAAAATTTTATCCTAGTGTAACTTTTACAATATGCGATTACAAAAATAGTTTTAAACAATTTCATAATTTGCCTAACTTCTATGGTCATAAAAAAGCTGTAGACGGAATAAAAAAATTTCACGATGAATTACAGTATAGAATAGAACACAATGACGAACAAGAAGAGCCTTACCCTATGACTTATTTATTTGTAGATGAGTTAAGTTCTTTAGTACAAGCACAAAAAACTAAAAAAGAAAAAGATGATTTACGAGATATGATAAGCATTATATTAAATCTTGGCAGAGAGTATAATTGCAGAATAATCGTAGGTATGCAAAGACGGAGATGCCTTTTTCTTTGAAAATGGAGCAAGAGATAATTTCCAAAATATTATTGCACTAGGCAGATTAAGTAAACAACAAAAAGAAATGCTATTTAGTGAAGAAAAAGACAAAATGACTACTACTATATTTAAGCAGGGCGAACGGTTATATTTTAAGGGACGGTGCAGATATTGAAAAGTGTAAAGTTGATAAAATTAGAGATGTTCAAAAATTAAATGAAAGAATTGCTGAAAAAATGAAATAAGTTGTAAACGTTCTGTGTAGGTCGTTGCGAAAGCAATAGACCGAAACAGAACGTAAGCAAACGAAGTTTGCTATTTAACTTGTTTCTTATGATACTTCATCACGCAATTTTAAGGAGAAAAATTTTTGATAATAGAAAGATTAGATAATAACTTTACACCCTCTACAAATAGTATTGCAACCGTAAAACGTATGGGAAATATAACAGAAATTCGTTCAATGGCTCGTGAGCCAAAGGCGACAATAAAAAAGCTAGATAGTAAAAATTATGTTGAATTAAGTACACGGAGAAATAAAAGAATTTTCAAAAAGTGAAAATCGCACCTCACATCTTGAAAGTATCTCCAGAAGTCTAAAAAATTTAAGAGATATAATAAATACAAACGTAGTAGATGTAAAAAAATGTTTATGGGTTACTCTAACTTACAAAGAGAATATGAAAGATGAAAAACGTTTATATGATGATTATAGAAAATTTAATATGAGATTTCAACGTTATTTAGAAAATAATAATTTACCCAAATGTGAATATATAGCTTGTGCAGAGCCTCAACGGTAGACGGTGCTTGGCACTTGCATATAATATATATCTTCCCTCTGAAAGCTCCTTTTATTGAAAATCAAATTTTGGCTAAAATATGGCGACATCGGTTTTGTTAGTATTACATCATTAAAACGGTATCAATAATGTACGGTGTATATTTAACAGCCTACCTTTGTAATTTAGATGTATCAAAATTCTTTGAAATGAGTTCTAATATAGATAAGAACGAACATAAGAAAGCTATTATAAAATCTGGAAGATTACGGACTATACCCTACTAACTTCAAAATCTACCGTACAAGTAAAGGTATCAAAAAGCCACAAATAGAAAAAATGACACATCATCAAGCTATGCAAGAAGTAAAAGGTCAAGCACTTACATTTGAAAAAACTATAAAACTTACAGATGATGACAAGTTCGTAAATATTATAAATTATCGTCATTATAATAAAATAGCAAAATCAAGAATAAAGTAGTTCTATTTTGGACTTGCCTATCATATTGTTAAGTATGAAAGGTTGGTGGTTTTAGATAAATGAAACAGCAAGAGCAGACAGATAAACAAAAAAATATGAATGCCTTTATTATAGAAGTGAAATTATCTATTAATCACTCACTTTTTGAAAAAGGCTACATAACTGAAGAAATGTACACAAAGGCGAAAGAACTTATAATAAAATCTTAAATACATATATACAGCTTACAAGAAATATAAAATCTTGTAGGCTTTTTTTATTGACAAGTTGTTTTATTTGTATTATAATGATTTGTAGCATACAGAAATGTATTGAAAGGGGTAAAAATTATGGACTTATATACTATGAGAACTGAAATAAATAAAGGAAAATCTATTTATGAATTACCATTGAGGGTAACCTATTATGCTCGTGTTTCTACCGATAAAGACGAACAATTAAACTCACTACAAAATCAAATAAAATATTATAGTGATTTTATTACTAGCAATAAAAATTGGACTTATATTGAGGGTTACATTGATGAGGGTATTTCTGGAACAAGTGTCAATAAACGTGACAGCTTTTTAAAGATGATAGATGACGCAAAACTTCGGAAAATTTGATTTCATCATTACAAAAGAAATAAGTCGTTTTTCTCGTAACACGTTAGACAGTATCAAATATACACAAGAACTTTTACAAAATGGTGTTGGTGTACTTTTCCAGTCAGACAATATCAATACCCTATTACCCGATAGCGAATTAAGACTTACAATAATGTCTAGCATTGCACAAGATGAAGTTCGTAAAATTTCCGAACGTGTAAAATTTGGTTTTAAAAGGGCTATTGAAAATGGTGTTGTTCTTGGTAACAATAGAATATGGGGTTACAAAAAAGACAATGGAAAACTTGTTATAGATGAAGAACAAGCAGAAGTTGTACGACTTATTTTTGAACTATATGCAACTGAAAATCTAGGAATAAGAGCAATAGCAAATGAATTAACAGCAAGAGGTTATTTGAATACAGAGGGAAACCCTTTCTCCTTTTCAACAATAAAAAATATTATAATTAACCCCAAATATAAAGGTTATTATTGTGGTCGAAAAACACACAAGTACGATTACAGAAATAAGGACAGAAAAGTATTTGATGAGAAAGACTGGGTTATGTATAAAGATGAAGAAGATGTCCCACCTATTGTTAGTGAGGAACTATGGGAAAAAGCAAATAAAATACTAGCCAAACGTAGTAATAATTTAAAGAGTGATACCCCTATAAGTTATAACAACAAATATACCTACTCTGGTAAAATTGTATGTGGCGAACATAAATGCAGTTATCAAAGAAGTATGTATCGTTACCCTAGTGGAAATAAAGAAATATGGCAATGTAGAGAATATGTCAATAAAGGTAAAAAGGGTTGTGATATGCCTATTTTATATACTACTGAACTTAACCAGATTATGAAACAATGCTATGATGAAATTGTTACAAATAAAGCTGATATAATTCACGACTTAATCAAAATATATACTACCCTATCGCAACAGTCTAACATCACACAAGATATTGCAAAATGTAAAGTAAACATTAATGATATTCTAAAAAGAAAAGACAAGCTACTTGATTTGTCTATTGCTGGGAAATTAAGTGATGATGAATTTGAAAAACGTAATAACTCTTTTAATCTTGAAATAGATACATTAAAAGTAAAAATTAAAGATTTGGAAGAACAAGAACAAGCAAACATTGAAATAGAAAAAAGCATTGAGGCATTACGTAAAATTATCGCAAAAGAACTTGATTTTGAGGACGGTTTTAATAATAGCATTATTGACAGCCTACTAGATAAAGTAGAAGTATATAAAACAGAAGAAAAAAATGTTATTGATGTTAAAGTAAATTTAAAATTAATTGATGATACACTTGAATATCGCATAAATAGAGGTCGCAAAAATACTTCTGTTTGTTCCAAACAATACACTTAATTCGTGCCAATATCGAAACCGAAGTATCTCCAATTGTGGGAAGTGAAAAGCAATCCGAAGAACTAGTAAACTACCTACTTTCTGAATTTGAATCTGACCCACAAAAAATTTGGGAATCCAATATTTTTGGAAAAAGCTTACATGAACTAGTAAACGAAGGATTACAAAATAAACTTTGCCGTATGCCAGAAGACGCACAAGGAAAACTACAAGAAACACTAGAACGTATTGTAAACGAAGGCAGTGGCGGATTGATTTGTATTATCTTATAAAATCACAGAGTCGATATCATGTCGGCTCTTTTTTCATTTTTTTATGAATATTTATTTCCTTTTTTGTTAAAAATATGTGAAAGAATAAATGGCTTAAGTTATCGCCTTTGGCGATTACAAAGAATGGCTATAAAGTTAGAATAAAATTGATAGATTGGAGTAAATTTACGTGAAAAATTCTCTTATAACTTATGTTAAAAATATATTTTCTTATGAACCAAAAGAACAATATCATTTTTCAATTCCCGAAACAAACGAGGAAATTAAGAATAATCCTAATTCTTTAGAGACTAGTAATATAGAAACTCCTAAGGAGGTTTTTCCTAGCATTGGTGTTAATTTAGAAGCAATTACTTCTAGATTTAACACTTTAATTAATAGTGATATTATTGTTCGAGAATTTCGTTTGATTGCTAAAAACAAAGAATATAAAGCCTTTTTATTATATATTGATGGTATGGTAGATACCAAAAGCATCAACCATTTTGTGCTAGACCCTCTTATGCTCAGAAATACTGCCAATATGTACCAAAACCAAGAAACAGAAACCGTAAAACAGGCCCTAGCCAATAATATTATCGTAAGAAAAGTAAAAAAATTTGACTTAAGCGATTATATTTTTAATCACTTAGTACCACAAAATAGTGTAAAACAAATTTCCGCCTTTGATGATGTGGCTTCTAGTGTAAATTCTGGCAACTGTTGTCTTTTTGTGGATACCTTAACTACTGTTTTTGATATCGATGTAAAAGGTTTTAAACAAAGAAGTGTCGGAAAGCCAGAAAATGAAGTCGTCATCCGTGGTTCTGGAGAGGCCTTTACCGAAAACATTCGTACCAATACGTCCCTAGTTCGACGTTTTGTTAATAATGAAAAACTAATTATTGAAAACCTAGAAGTAGGTAACATTACCAAAACCAAATGTGCCGTTTGTTATATCGAAAACATTACCAACAATGAATTAGTAGCAGAAGTAAAATATCGCTTAAATAATATTGATGTAGACAGTGTTCTCTCTTCTCGGTCAATTAGAACAGTTAATTGAAGATGATGGAAAATTCAGTCTTCCTCAAATGATTTCTACCGAAAGACCAGACAAAGCCTCAAATTTCCTTTTAGAGGGTAGAGTTGTTATTTTAGTAAATGGAAGCCCCTACTGTTTAATCGCTCCTGGTACTTTTATTGACTTTATTACCTCACCAGAAGATACCAACCTAAAATATCAATTTGGCAATTTGCTAAAGGTAATTCGTATCTTAGCAGTCGCCTTAACCGTATTATTACCGGGATTTTATGTAGCAATTACAAACTTTCACCAAGAACTCATTCCCACCGAACTACTCTTTGCCATCGTTTCCTCAAGAGAAAACATCCCTCTTCCCATTATTTTCGAAATTTTGGTAATGGAATTTTCCTTTGAATTAATTCGAGAAGCAGGTCTACGTGTTCCCACTCCCATTGGTCCCACTATTGGAATTGTTGGAGCCCTTATCTTAGGACAAGCAGCCGTAGATGCCAACATTGTAAGCCCAATCCTTATTATTATTGTTGCCATTACTGCCATTGCCTCTTTTGCCATTCCAGACTTTTCCTTTGGGTTCCACTGCCGTATTTCACGTTTCGTCTACATCCTACTTGGCTATTTTTTGGGATTTTTAGGAATTGGGCTATGTTTATTTGTACATGCACTTATCCTTTCCGATTTAAAATCCTTTGGTTATTCTTATTTACAACCCTACATCCCTGTTACCAAAGATTACAAAGGCATCTTTCTTTCTCCTTCTTGGAAAAGAGAACACCGTGCCGATTTTCTAAATACCAAAAAACCAAAGAGACAATCCGATACCAGTATGGCTTGGAAACATCAAAACCATTAGGGCAACTTCATTTGCCTCTACCTATATAAAGTTAAGAAAGGAAGTTTTTTATGAGTAGCTCAAAACTTGGTACCATTGAAGGAATTGCTTTTATTGTTATCATTATCTTAAACCACCTTGTACTAAATTTACCACAAAACATACTAGAACATTGTGGTTCCTCTTCCCCTTTAAATATTATTTTTATTACCATTTTGGTTTTCCTATTTTTAAGAGTTCTTCTAAAACTATGGAAACCCTTTGGTAATAGTGATATTTTAGATATTAGTGAATTTTTAGGAGGAACCGTATTAAAAACCATTCTTGGTGTACTATTTATCCTATACTTTATCATCATTTCTAGTACTGTTCTTCGTAATTTTTCGGAAATGATAAAAGTCGTTTACTTTGAAAAAGCTACCATTTGCTTAATGCTATTATTTTTCTTAATCGCGGCAGCCATTGCTAATCGTTTTGGCTTTCGAACCATTGCCAAATGTAATCTCATTGTTGTACCAATCATTTTACTAAATCTACTCATTGCCTTTTTTTGCATTTTCTCTAGGTTCGAAATAAAACGCATTTTCCCAATTTGGGGATATGGTTTAAACCAGACCTTTTTTAGTGGTATGAGTAACTTATTTGCCTTTACTGGAATTGCTTATTTATACTTTTTAAAACCCTTACTAAAAAATCCAGAAGACTTTCCTAAAATTAGCTATGTTTCAATTGGAATTTCTGCATTTTACTTATTCTTAAGTGTAACCACTCTACTCTTCTCTTTTGCAGATGTTTTAACCATAAACGAAATCTCTCCTGTTTATTTGCTCATTCGTGGAACCAATTTTGGTCGATTTCTGCAAAGACCAGATGCTCTTTTTATTTTAGGTTGGATTTTATCACTTATGTCCTATTTAAGTATTACGGTTTGGACCATTTCTAATATATTCAAAAAAGTATCCAAAACCTCTGATACCAAACCAATGATTTATTGCTTTTGTGCCCTTATCTTTGTATTTGCTCTCATACCTAAAAACATTGCACAAATTCGCTTTATACAAGATGTGGTATTTCGCTATCTAACCATTATCTTTGTATTCATCATCGGTTTTACAATTTTACTATTCGCAAATTTAAAGTATCGAAAAAAGCACTTAAACAAAGGGCATAGCAATGCCCCTACCCATAAGGAAGGAGGAATTTCATAATGAAAAAATGGAAAACCGCTCTTTGTCTTTTCCTTATTTTAACCATTCTCCTTTTTTCCCTTTCTGGTTGCTATAATGAGCAAAATATTGACCATTTAGCCTTTGTCGTAGCCATTGGGTTTGATGTTCGGCGAAAATAATAAATTAAAACTTAGTTTCCAAATTTCGGTTCCTAGTGGCTCTTCCGAAAGTGGTGGCTCCTCTCAATCCGATTCATCTATTGTTACTACTATTGAATGTGATTCTTTTGATTCTGGTGTTAATTTATTAAATAGTTATTTAAGTAAAGAATCCAATTTAGCCCATTGCAAAATCATTGTCTTTTCAGAAGAATTCGCAACAAATGGTATTTCTGAAACCTTATTTACGTTAATGAATAAAGTAGAAGTTCGTCCCGATTGTAATGTACTTGTTAGTAGGTGTAGTGCTGAATATTTTCTAAACAATTCAAAACCCGTTTTAGAAAAGCTATCCGCAAGATATTACGAAATTGCTCCTACTTCTAGTGAATATACTGGTTTTACCCAAAACATTACTCTTAGCGACTTCTTCTCTGATTACACCGATACCTTTCAAACTTGTTATGCCATTCTTGGTGGTATCAATTCCGATGATACCCATGACTTAAATACAGGGGAAAATTCTTTTGAAAAAGATTCTACCAATAAAGCAAATGAAACCTTAATTCAAGGAAAAAGTAATATTGAAAATATGGGACTTGCTGTTTTTTCTGGGGATAAGTTAGTAGGAGAATTAAACGGACTAGAAACCATTTGCCATCATATGATTTCTAGTAGTTTAAACAGTTGTATTATCAATATTCCAAGCCCATTTGAAGAAAATGAGACGATTTCTTTACGTGTTCGTCTTGTTAAAAATACAAAAAATAAGGTAAAGCTAGTTAATGGCTCACCATATATTACTTCTAATGTAAAACTAGAAGCACGTATTTTAACCATGGATGAAACTTCAAAATATATTTCTTCCAATGAAATGGAAACCTTAGAAGAAGCTCTAAATTCGTATTTAACAACAAAATTATATGAATATTTATATAAAATTTCAAAAGAATTAAAAAGTGACATTGACAGTTTTGGAAAACATGTGGTACAAAATTTTTCAACCTTTGAAGAATGGGAAAGTTTTAATTGGTTAGACCATTTTAAAGATTCCTTTTTTAACGTATCTGTAGATACTACCATAAAATCCAGCTATATTCTTATGGAGAGCTAATATTAAAAGAAAGTAGGTGTATATCGTGAGAATTGTCATTGGACTAATTTCCATATTTATCTTTTTAAAAACCTTGTTTTATGGCATTTACGAATGGAAACAAAATCAAAATAAGCGGAGGTAGTATTGCTATTTTTGCCCTTGCCACCATTTCTCTTATTTTACCAATTCTTCTAGTTAATCTTCGTGTTAATCTTTCTTCTTATTCATAGACCCCTCAGTCGCCTATCGGCGACAGCCTCCTTTCAGTAAAGGGGCCTTTTTATAACACTACATCTCGTTTTAAAAACCCATTTTGTACAATCCCTAGCCCAATAAATTGTGCTTTTTCATTGTATATTCGGTAGGTTTCTTCTGGTAATGCATAGGGTAGTTTTACTCCATTTAAGAATTTTTCGAATTGGTTTTTGTTTAGGATTATTTTTTCTTTTGTGTTAAAGAATTCTTCTATGGTAATCATCGTATCTTCTAGGTTGTCCTTTTTTTGTTGTAGTTCTTTTATGGTAATACTGTGGTTTATGGAAAATTCGCCTACTTGTAGGCGGTTTAGGCCTTTCATACAACCAATGGTGCCTAGTTTTTCGGCAATTTGTTCACAAAGTGTTCGAATATAGGTACCTTTGGAGCAATGCACGGTGAAGGTGATTTCGTTTTTTTCTTGGTTTATTTTGTCTAGGGTTAGAGTGTAGATTTCGATGTTTCTTTTTGGTATTTCTATGGTTTGTCCTTTTCTTGCGTATTCATATAGCTTTTTTCCTTTTACTTTAATTGCTGAATACATTGGAGGAGTTTGGGTTAACTTTCCTACCATAGAGCACATGATTTGTTGTATTTTTTCTGTTTCTAATACACCTACCGTTTGTTCCTGCAATATTTCTCCTGTTAAATCTCCAGTATCTGTCTTTATTCCTAGCTTTAATACGGCTTGGTAAATTTTATCATGGTTTACCAAATATTTTGCAATTTGAGTTGCTTTTCCTACCAATAATGGCAATACCCCTGTGGCATTTGGGTCTAAGGTACCAGTATGTCCTATTTTTTGCCCTAATGTTTTTTTTGCAATCGCAACTACGTCATGTGAGGTATAATCTTTTTCTTTGTTTATTAGAATAATTCCATTCATTTATTTTTTCTCCTAACACACAAAGAACCTCCATCTTGTACTCCTACGGTTTGCGGACGAGCAATGCTCGCCCCTACATTTCTCTATTGTTTACTCCTAATTCTAACCAGTAGAGAAAAGGCCCCTTTACTTAAGGGGGCTACTGGGGGTTCTTAATTTTCTATTTTAAATGTTCTCGTACTTCGTGAAGAACTCTTTCTTTTGCTTCTTCTAGTGGTGCATGGATTTGGCAGCCTGCTGCTCGGATGTGTCCTCCTCCATTAAACATCATACATACATCTGATACGTTTACATAGTCGTTGGAGCGTAATGACCCTTTGTAACTTCCGTCTTCTTTTTCGGTAAGAAGAATAGATACTTCTACTCCTTCAATGCTTCTTCCAATATCGACTAAACCGGAATGGTCTCCATTTTGTGCTTGCACTTCTTTTTCATCTTGTTTGGTAATATAGGTAAAAGCCACTTTTCCGTCTTCTAGTAATTCTAAACGGTCCATTGCAATTTTACTTAGGGCAAAATGACCTTTGGTTTGTCTTTCTAATACATTACGGTAAATGTCGGAAACATTTACCCCAATGCTTAAAAGCCATGCAGTAAATTCAAAGGTTTCTTTTGAGGTTCCTGCATATTTAAACCCACCCGTATCGGTAATAATTCCAGTTACCAAACAACTTCCTATTTCTTTGGTAATCGTTACTCCTAAGTATTCTAGTACTAAAATAAGAATTTGGCAACAAGCAGGTGAATCGGGGTTTACAAAATTGTAATCTGCAAACATAGAATTGACACTGTGATGGTCAATATTAATGGTGGTCTTTGCTTGTTCAAAATAACCAGCAAACCCATTTAAACGTTTTACATCACTACTATCCACGGCAATGGCTAAATCGTAAATCTCCCTTGTCCCTTGTTTTTGCATTTTGTCCGCATTTGGCAAAAAGTTATAAATCGCTGGATATTCTGGCACAATCACTTCTGCCTTTTTCCCTAAACTAATTAATGCATTGTATAAGCCAAGAGCACTTCCGAATGGCATCTCCGTCCGGATTTTCATGTGTTAAAATTACAATATTCTGCGCTTTTTGTATTTCTTCTTTTATATTATCTAGGGTCATTTTCACTTTCTCCTTTTTCTTCGGCTTCTGGTTTTATTTCTTTTAAAATTGCTTCAATTCTTGCTCCATACTCAATAGAATCATCTTTTTCAAATACTAATTCTGGTGTAATTCTTAAATTCATTTTTTTGGCAATTTGAGTACGAATAAATCCAGAAGATTTTTTTAATCCTTCTAATGTTTCGGTTTCGTTTTTGGTGTTTAGCATACTAACATAAATTTTAGCATATTTTAAATCTGGTGTTATTTTTGCTTTTGTCACACTAATTAACCCCGTTACATTTGGATTTTTTAGTTCATAACTAATTATATGACTAATCTCCTTTTTTAATTCTTCATTTATTCTCTCAAATCTCGTATTATTTTTTGGCATGTCTTGCCTCCTTACTTGTATTTGTTTTTGTAGCATTCCTCATAAGAACCCCCAGTCGCCTCCTATCTATTTCTTAACCTCTTCTATTACATATACCTCTAAGGTATCGGTCTCGATAATATCGTTGTAATTTTCAATTTGCAATCCGCATTCGTATCCGTAGGCTACTTCTTTTACGTCATCTTTAAATCTCTTTAAAGAAATTAATTTTCCGTCGTGGATAACCACATTGTCACGAATGACACGAATACCAGCATTTCTTGCAATTTTTCCGTCGGTTACATAGGCTCCGGCAATGGTTCCTACTCCACTTACTTTAAAGGTTTGTCTTACCTCTGCTGTTCCAATTACTTTTTCTTCAAAGACTGGGTCTAGCATTCCCTTCATAGCAGCTTCTACATCTTCAATGGCTTGGTAAATAATCGAATATTGTTTAATTTCTACTTCTTCTTTCTTTGCCATGTCTTTTGCAATTGGGTCTGGACGTACGTTGAAGGCAATAATAATGGCATTGGATACTTTTGCAAGGGTAACATCCGATTCGGTTACACCACCAACATTGGCGTGAATAACTTTTACTTGTACCTCTTCATTGGTTAGTTTTTCTAAGCTTTGTTTTACTGCTTCTACTGAACCTTGTACATCCGCTTTTACAATAATATTTAATTGTTTTAAGTTGCCTTTTTCAATTTGGCTAAATAAATCGTTTAAGCTTACTCTTGCCGTTTGATTAATACTCTTTTCTCTTGCTTGACGTTTTCTTCTTTCAATTAGATGTTTTGCTGTTTTTTCATCTTTTACTTCATAGAAGGTATCTCCTGCTTCTGGTACTTCGGTTAAACCAGTTACCTCAACTGGAGTCGATGGACCTGCTTTTTTTACTTTCTTTCCTTTATCATCGGTCATGGTACGAATTCTACCAATCGCAGAACCTACTACAATGGTATCTCCTACATCTAAAGTTCCACGTTGTACAAGCATTGATACTACTGGTCCTCTTGTTTTATCTAGTTTTGCTTCAATAACGGTACCTTTGGATTGTTTATTTGGATTTGCTTTTAATTCTTTTACATCTGCCACTAATAATACCATTTCTAATAAGGTATCAATATTAAGTCTCTTTTTCGCTGATATCTCAACAAAAATGGTATCTCCTCCCCATTCTTCTGGCACTAATTCGTATTTCATTAATTCTTGTTTTACTTTTTCTGGGTTGGCACCTTCTACATCAATTTTGTTTAGAGCTACTACAATTGGAATTTCGGCAGCTTTGGCATGGTTAATCGCTTCAATGGTTTGAGGCATAACACCATCATTGGCAGCAACTACTAAAATAGCAATATCGGTAATTTGAGCTCCTCTTGCTCTCATACTGGTAAATGCTTCATGTCCTGGTGTATCTAAGAAGGTAATTTCTCTATCATTAATTTTAACTTTATAGGCACCAATATGTTGGGTAATTCCACCCGCTTCTCCTTCAATCACATTCGTACTACGAATCGCATCTAATAATGAGGTTTTTCCATGGTCTACGTGTCCCATAACCACAACAACTGGTGGTCTTGGTTGTAATTCATTTTCGGTATCTTCTGTCTCATCAAATAGAATATCTTCTTCGGTTACTGTCTCTTTTTTCACTGCAGTAATACCAAATTCTCCTGCAATTAAGAACGCCGTATCGAAGTCCACTTCATTATTAATGGTTGCCATTACACCATACCCTAATAACTTTTTAATAACATCTGCTGTGGTTTTCTTCATTTCGGCTGCTAAGTCTTTTACGGTTACTGGGTCTGGTATGGTAATTTCGGTTAATTCAAATATTTTTTGTTTTACGCGTTCTTCATCTTTATTTATACGTTTTTTATTTTTCTTTCCTCTTTGGGTAGTTAAATCGTAAAAATCAAGCATACCACCGTCTTGTTCATCAAACATAGAAGATAAGCGGTCATGTTGTTTTAAACTTTTTAGTTTATCTTCATTAATTTCATAATCTCCACCACGTTTTGAACGTTGTCCTTTTTTCATTTTGTTTTCTTCATAACGGTTTTGTTTTTGTTTATCAATCGATTTGTTGTATTCTCTTACCACTTCTTTTTCAACCACATCGGTCATGATGTTTTTAATATTTTTCTCAATTCCTTTTTCATCAAGTGGTCGTCTTCCATAACCATTTTGATTACCACGATAACCACCATTTCGGTTTTGATTATATCCATTTTGAGGGCGATTGTCTCTTCCAAAATTATTTCGGTTTTGTCCTCCAAATCCACCGTTTTGTCTATATCCGTCTTGGTTTTGGAAACGATTCTCTCTTCTAAAACCATTATCCCTTTGTCTATCATTATAACCATTATTTTGATGATTATTATATCGATTATTTTGGTAATTCCCACCTTGACGGTTATTTTGATAACCACCATTTTGACGATTATTTTGGTAATTATTTTGTCCTCTACCTGTTTGGTAATCACTACCTTGACGATTGTTTCGATAACTATTTTCTCTATTACCTGTTTGGTAGTCACTACCTTGACGGTTGTTTTGGTAATTATTTTCTCCATTACCTGCTTGGTTATCGCTATCTTGACGACTATTTTGTTCATTACTTGTTTGATAATCACTGTTTTTAGGATTGCTATTTAAAGCTTGATTGGTACTAGGAGTATTTTCTAATTCTTCATTGCTTTTATTATTCTTTAAATTTTCTTCTTCCACATTACTTTCATTTTCTTTTTTGCTTATTTCTTTATTTTCTTCTGTTTCAGAAGGTAACACTTTTTCTTCTTGTTTTGGTGTTTTTAAGCCAAATAGCTCACTTACCGTCATTGGTTTTGACGGTTTATTACGGTACACAATATTATAGTCTTTGTTTGTATTTCTTTCTACAAACCCAACTTCTTTACGTTTTTCTTCTAGTTTTCTTTTCTTTTCTTCTTCTTCTCTTCTTGCTAGTTCTTCTTCGGATACAATAACTTCCCTACGAATAATAACTGGTGCATCTGTTTTTTCTTTTTTTACTTGTTTGTCTTCTTTCTTATTTTCTACTTTCTTTTTCGTTTTCAAACTCTCCTTTATTTTTTTTGCTTGATTCTCCTCAACCGAGCTCATATGGTTTTTTACTTCAATCCCCAATTTCTTAGCTTTCTCTATAATTTCTTTACTGGTTAAGTCAAGTTCTTTTGCAATTTCGTGTATTTTTACCTTACCCAATAATTTCACCCCCATTAATTATTTTCTGAATTTCCATCGCAAAACTCTGGTTTCGAATTCCAAAAATCGCTTTATTCGGCTTTCCAATCGCATTACTTAACCCCTCTATGGTTCCATAAATAGAAATTGGTATGTCATTTTGTTTACAAGCAATTTCAAAATTCCTTTTTGTCCTTTCGGCGGCATCTTCTGCTACCAAAACCAGTTTTACTTTTCTTTTTTGGATTTGTTCCATACAAGCTTCGGTTCCAAAACAAACTCCCCCTGCTTTCATGCACAAACCTAATAACCCTTCTATTTTATGATTGTTCAATCATCACACCTCTTAATTTTTCATAAATCTCTTCCTCTATCTTTGTCTCAAAAACTCGTTCCAATCTCTTGGTTTTTATTGCCTTTTCTAAACATTCTTTTCTTTCACATATGTATGCACCTCGTCCGGGCATTTTTCCTGTTTTATCAATATTAATCTTTCCGTCACTCGATTTGACAACTCGAATCAACTCGTTTTTGTTCTTTTTTTCATTGCATCCCATACATGTTCTTTGTGGTATTTTTTTCAAATAAAACACCTTCCTTTGCTTCTATTCTTCTTCTTTTGTTGGTTGTTCTTCTTGTATTTTGGCAATCATCTCTCTAAATTGTGATTCGGATTTAATATCAATTTTCCAACCTGTTAATTTTACAGCAAGTCTCGCATTTTGTCCTGATTTTCCAATGGCTAAAGATAATTGGTCATCTGGTACAATCACTTGCGCAAATTTTTCTTCTTCTTTAATATCCACCGCTAATACTTGGGCTGGTAATAAAGCAGCTGCAATATAAATACTTGGGTCTTCATTCCATTCAATTACATCAATTTTCTCACCATTTAGTTCATTTATAATGTTTTGAATACGTACTCCCTTTTGCCCTACACAAGAACCAACTGGGTCGATATTGGGATTGGTGGAATATACTGCTACTTTACTTCTGTAACCTGGGTCTCTTGATACACTTTTTATTTCAATTAATCCCTCATAAATTTCTGGTATTTCAAATTCGAATAATCTTCTTATAAATTCTGGGCAAGCACGAGAAACGACAACTTGTGGGTTTCCTTTCATTCCTTTTACAACATCTAGCACATATCCTCTTACTTTTTGATTTACCTTGTATTTTTCCGTTGGAATTTGTTCTTTTCCCGGCATAATTCCCTCTAATTTTCCAAGGTCCATTACCACAATATTGGTATCTGCTTTTTGAATAATACCAGAAACAATTTCGCCTTTTCTTTCGTTAAATTCATTAAATACAATGTCACGTTCTGCTTCTCTTAATTTTTGAATAATAACTTGTTTTGCCGTTTGTGCAGCAATTCTTCCAAAATCTTTTGGCACCATTTCTACATCCACGGTATCTCCAAGCTCTAATTTTTTACTAATCTTTTTGGCATTATCTAAATTTATTTGTAACTTATCATCCTCAGCTACTTCTACCACTTCTTTTACCGCATATAAATGAGCCTCTCCTGTTACTTGGTCCATTACCACTTTTACATTTTCGGCAGAATCAAAATTTCTTTTATACGCCGTAATTAATGCTTGCTCAATTGCCTCTATTACATAAGATTTTTGAATTCCTTTCTCCTTTTCAAGTTCTTCTAATGCTAAAATTAATTCTTTGTTATCAATTGCTTTCATTTTCCCTTTTCCTCCCTTTAATTTATATAAGAACCCCCAGTCAGCTTCGCTGACAGCCCCCTTAAGTAAAGGGGCCTTTGGTTTGTTATTCTTTTTTAGTTATTTGTCCCAGTCGTATTTGGTTTTCATTTGTGAAATGTCTTTTCTTGGTATGGATATTTCGTCGTTTTCGTATGTCATTGTAATTTTTTCTTCATCATATCCTGTTAAAATGCCGTCAATTTTTTTCTTTTTATCGATTGTGGTATATAGCCTTACTTCAATTCTTTCTCCCATGGCAGATGCCAAATGTTTATCCTTTCTTAACACTCGTTCAATTCCCGGTGATGATACTTCTAAGAAATATTGCTCCCTAATATAATCTGCCTCATCTAATAAATCCATAATTCCGTCATTTACTTTCTCACAATCGTTTAAGTCAATTCCATTTTCCTTATCAATAAAAATACGTAAGAAATAATTTTTTCCCTCTTTTGCATATTCTACATCATATAAATCATATCCCAATTCTGTGATTTTAGATTGCAAAAGAGTTTCTACTTTTTCTTCAATACTAGCCAAAGCCGTATCCTCCTTAATATAACCGAAGAGTGGGATTTGTTCCCACTCTTCTAGTTATTTATGTTTTGCATACTTATTATACCCTGTTTATTTGCAAAAATCAAGGGTTTTTGAAAGTTTTTTGATTTGATTTTTTAAAAACATAAAATAATTGACCAAGCATATTGCCTAGTCAATTATTTTATACTCACTTTCTGTTAGGGTACGCACTATCCCATCTCTTTTGTCGTCCTCTTCGGCTTCTTTTTGCTTTATCTCATGTTGTTTCAATAACACTCGTATTCCTATTATCTCAAAAAACAATATGAGACTGTTAATAAAAATCATCCAATCCATATTAAAATAGATTGATAATCCTACTATTGAAATACGAAGTAAAAATTCTAATGCAATTTTTAAGCCTACGCACCGAATACGGTCAATCCATTTTGTGATTTGTTTGGCAATTGCCAATGTAACAATTATTGCTATTGCTTGCACCATTTACCTCCCTTGATTGGTTGTTTATGTTACCCTTTAATTATAGCATTTTTATTTTAATTATGTAACTATTCTTCCAATCGAATATTTCCTGAGATGGTTTCTATGTCTAGTGTTACATATGGCTCGTGTCCCATTACATTTCTTTTATTTGGTAGGGTTACATTTCCAGAAACGCTTTTGGTTTGAATTTCACAGTTGGATTCTTGGTTTAGATAAGTTTTTACATTTCCGGAGGTAGTTTTTATTTTTGAATTTCCGGTTACTTTGAAATTATTGCTTTTGATGTCTCCGGAAATGCTGTTTAGGTCTACATTTCCTTCTATTTTTTGTATTTCAATATTACCAGATGTCGTTTTGGCTTCTATGTTTCCCCCTGCTTCTTCTACAGTAATGTCTCCTGAAACACTTTTTAATCTAATAGCATCTTCTTTTAATTTTTGTAATTTAATATCTCCAGAAACTGTTTCAATTCGAATATTTTTTGCTTCAACATTTTCCATTTTGACATCTCCACTTGTAGAAAAAATTACCAAATCATTAAATTTCAAATTCTCATTTACTTCAATATCACCTGATACTGCTTTCATTTCTAAGCTTCCTTCATATGTTTTTGGAAGATACACATCATATGCCATTCCATCTATCATTCCAAAATAGAAGAAATGAAAACGTGGTCTATTATCTTCGGTAATGCTTACATTTGAAGAAGTTTTATTTACCTTAAATAAGTCTTCTTCTTTTAATTCGCGAAATGCATATTGTACTACACGAATATTCGTATCTTCTGTAAAAAACACATTCAAATCGGAAGATTTAAACTCTAAATTTATTTTTGTAATGTCCGTTATATCAATCTTTTGTTCTTTTCTTATATTTTCTTCTTTACGCACTCCTCCGGAATTTCCAAACCCCATAAACCAATTCCAATTATTATGATGAATGGAAAATACAAGAAGCTTGCAAAGCCCTATTACCAAGATAACAAGTATTATAATTAATACAATAATTCCTACTTTTTTCATTACTATTCTTCCTCATATAATATATTTACAATCAATTTTATAAGTTTAATTTACATTAAATAAATGATTGCATAAGAAAATTTAATGTAACTAGTATTTGCTTATAACAGTTTTTTCTAATTTTCTCCTAACTTAAACATAAGTTTAATAATATTTTCAATTAAACTCGCAATTAGGAAAATAATCCATGAAATATACCATATGCCAAAGGTAAAGCTAATAATTAGGTAGATAATCACGGTTAATGTCCATAAAATTGAATCAATTGCCTTTTTAATTTCCTTATTCTTATCCTTCTTTCCCTTCCATTCTTTAAATTCCTCTACCATGGTATCTTCGTATTTGATATATTTTGGTTTTGTCATAAAATGATAAATTAAGATACAGGTTGCCACTCCTGCAATAGCAAGAAAACTTGAAGCTGTTATAAAGTCTGGCATTCCTAGTTCATCTAATACCACACATACAATTACGCTTAAAATGTACAATCCCACACAAACCGATACGATAAGCCCCGTCTTTTTTCTTGCTTCTTCGCGGTACTCACTATGAATTGGATTATTTTTATTTAATTCCTCAATTAATTCATCCACATTCCCGATTTCTTGTAGCACTATTTTTAAAGCTTCTTCTTCGCTTTTTCCTTGTTTTATAAAATCCTCATATTTATCCTCTGCATTTGAAATAATCTCATCCTTCAAATCATTTGCTCTTTTCGTGTTCGGAGCACTTTCAAACAAGCTATTTACTTGTTTTCTAATTTTCTCATTCATTCCTTCTCTTCTCCTTTCTCTTCAATCAATATCCGATTTTCTTGGTATTACAATCGCTGCTATAATATATGCCAGTATTCCACTACCACCACAGCAAGAAAATAAAATCCATGCTAGACGTACTAGTGTTGGGTCAATATCAAAATATTCCGCAATTCCACCACATACGCCATCAATTTTCTTGCCCTGTTCAATTTTGTATAATCTCTTTTGCATTTCATCTTCCTCCCTTACTAAATTAACTTATCAATTAATTCTTTGGTTAAATTCCATTCCTCCACGCTCTTTTTATAAAACTCAATTCCGTTATTGGTAATAGAATAGTATCGTCTTCTTGCACCACTATTTCCTTCTCCCCAAAAAGAAGTAATATAGCCTGCTTCTTCTAGCCTTCGGAATGCACAATAAAGGGTTGCGTCATTTAATTCATATCGGTTATTCGTTTTTTCTTTAATGGATTTATTAATCTCATAGCCATAACTATTGCCTTTCATTAAATGGGCTAAAATAATCGTTTCTGTGTGCCCTCGAATCATATCCGCTCGGATTGACATATCATCACCTACCTTTTTCTAGTATCATTATAAATCAATATACCTTATCTGTCAAGGTATATTACAAAAATATATGTATTTATCTATCTTAAATTATCTATTCGGAAATTTCGTAATACCTCTATTCGTTCTTTTGCTATACTTTTAAGTAAGAAAAACTAAGGAGGAAGTAATTATGATATTATCCGATGCCATTAATTTAAGAATTCAAGAACTATTAAAAGAACACCATTTAACCGCTTATAAACTATCCTATCTTGCCGGAATTTCCAATTCCATTATTAGTGATTGCAAACGAGGAAAAGTAAAAGAGCTTTCCATTAGTTCTGTTATTCATATTTGTGAAGGGTTAAATATGGAGTTAAAAGATTTTTTTGATTCAAAATACTTTAAAGAAGTAGAAGCAATCGACCGCCTTGAAAAAAGAGAGCCAAAAGTTGTCTAATAGAAAAGAATCCTAAATGTAGCATTTGGGATTCTTTTCTACTATTGTGTAAACAACACGGTTATGGGGTACCTCGCCCACAGGCTTTTCCTGTGCAGTGGGTCAGTTTCTTATTTTAAATTCAATCTTTTTTATAGCAATTTTTCTAATTCTTTTATCTTATCGCGAATTTCTGCTGCTTTTTCGAATTCCATATTACTTGCATGGCTTAGCATTTCATCGGTTAATTTATTAATAATATCTTTAATATCATCTTCTTTCTTAATTTCGTATTCGGAACTGATGTCTTCTACAATGGTTGCTTTTATGGTATCTCTTACCGATTTTTTGATCGTTTTTGGTGTAATGCCATGAACTCGGTTATATTCACTTTGTATTTTTCTTCTACGATTGGTTTCAGTAATAGCTTTTTCCATGGATTCGGTTAATTCATCGGCATACATAATAACCTTTCCTTCGGTATTTCTTGCTGCACGCCCAATGGTTTGAATTAAAGAACGCTCTGAACGTAAAAAACCTTCTTTGTCGGCGTCTAAAATAGCCACTAAGGAAACTTCTGGTATATCTAATCCTTCTCTTAATAGGTTTATTCCTACTAATACATCAAATTCACCAATACGTAAATCTCGTATAATTTCCATTCTTTCTAAAGCTTGTATATCGGAATGCATGTATTTTACTTTAATTTCCAAACTTGCTAGGTAACTTGTTAAATCTTCTGCCATTTTTTTGGTTAATGTGGTAACCAAGATTCTCTCTTTTTTTTCTACTCTTTCACGGATTTGTCCGGATTAAATCATCTACTTGGTTTTCTACTGGACGTACTTCAATTTCTGGGTCAAGTAATCCTGTTGGACGTATAATTTGTTCTACGATGTTATCACCTGAATGTTCTTTTTCGTAATCTGCTGGTGTAGCACTAACAAAAATCACTTGATGAATTTTATTTTCAAATTCATCAAATTGTAACGGTCTATTATCTAAGGCAGAAGGAAGCCTGAAACCATATTGTACAAGCGACTCTTTTCTTGCTCTATCTCCATTATACATTCCTCTTACTTGAGGAATAGTCGCATGCGATTCATCTACTAATAGTAAAAAGTCTTTTGGCAAATAATCTAATAATGTAAATGGTGCACTTCCTGGCTCTCTTCCACTAATATGCCTTGAATAATTTTCAATTCCTTGGCAAAAACCAGTTTCTTTCATCATTTCCATATCGAAATTCGTTCTTTCCTCAATTCTTTGTGCCTCAATTAATTTATTATTCTCTTTAAAATACTGTATCCTTTCTTCTAATTCCTTTTCAATGGTAGAAATCGCTCTTTCCATTTTATCGCTTGATGTAACATAGTGAGAATTTGGGAAAATCATAATATGGTTTCTTGTTCCAATTGCCTTCCCTGTTAATGGGTTAATTTCCGATATTTTTTCAATTTCATCTCCCCATAGTTCCACACGAACCCCTTTTTCATTTTCATCAGACGGATAAATTTCAATAATATCTCCTTTTGCACGGAAGGTGCCTCTTTTAAAGTCTATCTCATTTCTTGTATATTGCATGGTAATTAGTTTTCTTAAGATTTCCTCTCTTGTTTTTTTCATGCCTGGACGAAGAGAAATAATCATGTTTTCATAATCAATTGGGTCTCCTAATCCATAAATACAAGAAACAGAAGATACAATAATAACATCCTTCCTTTCAAACAATGCCGCAGTTGCCGAATGACGAAGTTTATCAATTTCGTCATTAATGGAAGAATCCTTCTCAATATAAGTATCGGAAGAAGCAATATACGCTTCTGGTTGGTAGTAATCATAATAACTAACAAAGTACTCCACACTATTCTTTGGAAAGAACTCTTTGAACTCACTGAACAATTGTCCGTGCTAATGTCTTATTGTGTGCTAAAACGAGTGTTGGTTTTTGTACTTTTTGTATAATATTTGCCATTGTGAAAGTTTTTCCGTGAGCCTGTAACCCCTAGAAGTGTCTGGAATTTCTTGCCCTCCATTATTCCTTTACTAAGATATTCTATTGCTTTTGGTTGGTCGCCTGTTGGCTTATAATCTGATACTAAATTGAACATTTTTCCTCCTTTTATTTTTATTATGATTATTATCAACCTAAAAATTCGTGTAATAAAGCGAACAAATTCGTGTAATTTGTTCGCCTTTTTTCGCTTTTTCGTAAACATAAATAGCAATTACACGAATTCGGTCACAAACTTTATTTTTTATATCTGTTTTCTCATATCTTCAATTAATTTTAATGCTATTATTCCATCATCAATATTAGTATCGCAGATGGCTGTTTTGTCATTATTAAAATAATACTTTATAAAATCTTCAACTTCATTTTTATACAGATTTTCTTGAACATAATCTATTTTTTCTTCGCCCTCATCGATTTTTATAATAATTTGTTTAATAGCTTTTTCTGACATTGCTCCATATACTTCTATACTACCTTTAGTTCCATATATAAGTAAATGATTTCCGGCATAAGGCATAGTATGTGAAGAATTTATAGTAATATCTTTATCTTTATATATCATCATCATTGTCTCATTGCTATATGTTTCTTTAAAACTATTTAACCTACTATTTCCTATTACTTTGTCTGGTGTTCCAAATAGTCCTATTATAAAGTCTATTACATGTATTCCATTATCCGAAAAAGTTCCTCCTCCACCTAAGTTCTTATCTAATTTCCATACTGATGATGCTGCTTGTGGTTTTATTGCAAATCCCCATTGTCCCCAACAGCTTACTACATCTCCTATTTTTTGAGAATTTATCATTTTCTTTATATCCATAAATGCTTTTTGATGTCTAAGATGATGTGCTATCATAATAGATACATTCTTTTCTTGTACTAATTTTTTTATTTCTAACGCTTCTTTATAGTCTCTTGCTAATGGTTTTTCACAAATAATTGGTTTGTTTGTTTTTATGCACTCTTTAATTGTATCTAGATGCATAAAAGGTGGATTTGCTATATATATTAAATCAAATTCTTCGTTTTTAAGGATTTCACTTATATCAGTATAATAATTCTTTATATTATATTCTTTACATATACTTTTTAACTTTTCTCCATTTCTCGATTGTATTGCTACAATTTCGCAAATTTCAGAATCTTTCATTGCTGGAATTGTCCTTTTATATCCACTTCCATTTGCTCCAATTATAATCATTTTAATTTTTGTCATTTCTTACCTCCTCGTATAAATCTTTTTATATAATTCATTATTTTTCCTATTAGTTATAATACCATCTTTTATTTTGAAATACAAGATACTATGTTAATTTCAATTAAGAATAATTCTTGCTAATTATATATATTTATAAAACAAAAAAAGACAAACTGTTTTTTCAGTTCATCTTATTCATACTTGTTTATCTTTTCTTAATTGTTTTGTTTGCTCATCTTCTCTTCTCATATAATGAATTGTTAATTTTACTAAAAACAAATAATAAGTCATCATATTCATTGTAAATATCTTCCTTATTCTTCCTTCACTTAATGCATTAAAAATATACTTTTTATTAACAGTATTACAAACACTAAATTTAACGTGATAATTTTCTAAAGATTTCGTATCTATATAGAAAGTATCATATTTTAAATTATTTTTTACTGAATCTAAAGCAGTTTCTTTTAAATCTGAATTTTCAAATAATGGACATAGAGTAATATTTTCATCTTGTTCTATATCACATGATGTAGACATCACCATTGCTTTCATTTTTGGTGTCGCATATAATTTCCCCTCTTCATTTATTAATATAAGTTTAATTCCATCAATTATATCTCCTTGTATTAAATCATCTTGTTTACTTGAATAGTATGATTCATATTTTAAATTTTCAGTATCTCTAATCCATTTTTTTAATTCTTCAGCTTTTTCTTTATCCACACTTGGAACTACTTGTTTAACGAAGTCAACAAATTTTTCACTAATCATATTAACTCTATACCTTCTATTACTGTAGATTTTGATTCTATTCGTTTCCAAAAATAGTCATTTTCTTCTTTAGTAAAACTAGTCATTTCACCAAATATCGCTTCTAAACTTTTTACTGAATATTCTTTAGAAACTTGTATATTTTCTTTTGTAAAATTTCCTAAATCTAATGATATTGTTTGAGCTATATTTGATAAATCAAATATTTTACTTTCTATATGATATTTAATATTACTATAATCACATTGAGATGGTAGATTATATGAAGATATTGTAGCAACTCCAACACAGCATGTTGCAGCAGTTAAAATTTCTTTTATCATATTATTCACCTTCTTCTAATAATTTATTTTTTAATTTGTCTATTATGTTACATATTTCTTCTTTTGATGTTCTATAGTTATCATTTTTATTAAATGATAATTTATCATTTATGTCTATTGTTTTTTGAATGAAATGTCTTACTTCCTCAAATTTAGAAGTTGATATTATTTCAAGATTTATTTCATGTTCACCCTCTGGTAGTGTAAAGTTTCCTGTAACTTCTGTTGAATTGTTAATTAAATAGTTAATATAGTATTTATCTTCCTCTTTTTTTCCATATCTAATGTTTAATTCACAAGTATTTTCATCTAATGACTTCAAGTATTTTTCTTTTATATCGTTAATTGGATTTTCGCTATCGTTTTCTATTACAGAAGATATACCAAAATAGTATGCCTCTTTGTTTAATGTTTCTTTTATTCCATTAAAAATGCTTAATATTACTTCTTTATATTCTGAAATAAGCTGATTCACATCATCTATTTCTTCATTAAAATTTATAGTATATTGCATATTGATTTGAGAAATAAGAATATTTTCTAATCCATTTTGAGAATTAATCGTTATTCTAGGTATCATAGATGGTGCATCATTTGGAATAGGTTGTACATTAAATGGTTTATTAAACCTATCAGGAAAAACGTTTTCAAGTCTTTCTATAAAGTTTCTTGGTGCTATTTCTTTCTCGAAATAAAGCGTTGCTATTATATTTTTTATTTTCATAAATATCCTCCTCGTATATGATATATTACTATAAAATTAATATTTTTTCAATATATCTATTATATTATATCACATTTTTTCATTTTATTTACAAAATCTATAAATTTCTTGTTGTGTTGATTTAAGTTTTTGAAACAACCACACTAGTTTTCTGATTTTACATTTTTTTACACTAATTCGGTCACAAACTTTATATTTTTACATATTATCTTTTTACTATTATGATAATTTTTCATTATCTTAGCATTTTATTTTTTATTACTAATAATTTCTTGTACTTGTATTAATGTATTTAAAGGTTTAACAAACAATAACTGCATTACCTCGTTTGTTGGCTCTATTCGGTCAATAATCATAATTGGCTTAGTTCCTGCACGATATGCTGCTACAATTCCATTTGGTGCATCTTCACACACAATTGCATTTTCTGGATTTACACTAATTTCTTCACATACTTTTAGATAAATATCTGGTGCCGGTTTTCCATTCTTTACCATATCGCCACAAACAATTGCATTAAATATGTCTTTATCTATATTAGCTTTATCTAAATAGAATTGTACTCTTCCAGTCTTTTCAGATGTACCTATAGCAATTTTAATATTATTCATTTTGGCATACTCTAATAACTCTTTTAGTCCATTCTTAATAGGCATTCCTTTACTTTCTATATAGTTATCAAGATAATCTAAAACTTGCTTCATATGCTCATCAGCATCGAACTCTTTACCTGTTCTCTCTATAGATAAATTATCTAACAATTCTTTATACATTAATTTTATAGCTTCTTTCTTTTTTCCTTTAAAACTTTTTATAAATTCTTCTGTTACTTCAGATTCGTATCCCCATTTCTTAGCTATCATTGCAAATGCTTCTTCATATAGTCTCTCCGTATCAAACATTACACCATCCATGTCAAAAATAATTGCTTCTATATCTTTTTCCTTCATTCTAATTTTCCTTTCTCTTTTACTTTAAAAGTATTCCCCCATATCCAACTTTATTTGTTCAGTGTCTTTTTAATTTTTTTCTTTGTATTGAATTTACACCGACGTTTAGCCCGACATTTACACCGACATTTTTCTTTCTAAATTCAATTTCTATATTATTCTTTTTCATTTTCTTTTGCCAATTCAATCAGTTCTTTCTCATCTTTTATAATCTTTATTAATTCTTCTTTCGTTGGTAAATAGGTTAAATATTTTGAAGCATAAACGTTTTTCACATCATCTCCTAGTGTCATTTCTACAACAGCATCATCTTTATCTGCACACAATAATATTCCTATTGGTTCATTTTCTCCATCTATCATTTGAGTCTTTTTATAATAATTTACATACATTTGCATTTGCCCAATATCTTGATGTGTTAGTTTTCCAATTTTTAAATCTATAATTACAAAGCATTTTGCAAGACGATTATAAAATATTAAGTCTGGATAATAATATTCAGAACCGATTTTAATTCTTTGTTGACTAGCTACAAATGAAAATCCTCTTCCTAGTTCTAATAGAAATTCTGTCAAATGAGAAAGTAAGGCTTTTTCTAAATCTGTTTCTAAATAATTTTTATTTTCTTTTAGTCCAGCAAATTCAAAAATATAAGGAGTTTTTAAAAGTTCCTCTGGCTGCTTTTCAATTAGACCTTTTGTTGACTCTAGCATAATCTTGTTTTTATCTGGTGATATTAAATATCTATCATATAGCTTTGTGTTTATTTGTCTATTTAATTCTCTATAACCCCAATTGGATTTAATTGATTCAATTTCGTAAAACTCCCTTTCTTCTTTTCTATCTATCCTTATTAGTTCTTGAAAATGTGACCAACTTAATTCGGTCGGCACTGCCGACCAAATTGGATACATTTCGTAAAATTTTCGCATTCTTCTAATACTAACTGGCGAAAAACCACCTCCAAATTCATTGGTTAGCTTAGCTGATAACGCTTCTATTATCTTTTTTCCATAACTTGCTTTAGAACGGCTTTCAAATAATTCATAAGCTATTTTTCCAACATACCAATAAACTTCGACCATAGTTGTATCAATATGCTTTAACATTTTACCTCTTGCCACAATAATTTTATTTCTAATATCATCATATATTTTTTCAATATCTATCAAATTATTCTCTGTCTTACTTATAATTATTTCTTTAGATGTATTTTTATTATTCATAGTTATCAACCCACTTTCTTCTAACTTATATTATCATATTTTCCCTTATATAAAAATAATATTTTATGTACTACACGAATTTTACACGAATTCGGTCACAAACTTTATATTTTTATTTCGTATTTATAATGCTTTTAATTTTATTTACATATAATCTCATATATTTCTTTTGGTGCTTTGGCAAAAAAAGTGGGATTTACTGTTGATAATTTGCATTTGACCAATATCCTGATGCGTAATCTTCCCAATTTTTAAATCTATAATTACAAAACATTTAAGCAATCTATTATAGAATACTAAATCTGGATAAAAATGGTCTTCTTCCATTGCTATTCTAACTTGACTGCCAACAAACATAAATCCCTTTGCAATTCTCTAACACTCCACCTTGAATTTATTGTTTCTTTTAGGTAAAAGTTTCTTTTCGGTTTTTCTTCAATTTTAATTAATTCTAAATAATGAGACCAACTTAATTTGGCAGACACTGTCTTCCAAATTGGATATATTATATAGAATTTTCTCATTGTTCTTAAGTTTCTAGCAGAAAATCCCTTTCCAAATTCATTTGTAAGTTTTTCTGATAGCTTTTCTAAAACAGCATCACCATAGGTTGCTCTTTCATCTCCTTGTTGAATCTCCATTATAATTTTTCCAATGTTCCAGTATAAATTCAACATTTCTGTATTCACAGCACTATATACTCTATTTCTACTACTATTTATTAAATCTCTAATTTCTTCAAAAACAGGATTTATATTTTCATCAAATACATTTAATTCGTTTATCATTATTATACACCTCTCTTTTCTATCTTGCCTCATTTCTTTAACACTTTTCTATTATAGCAAATATTTGTTCCGCTTGGAATAGTTTTCTAAAACTTTTTTCTTTTTATAGCAAAAATAAGAGGAAACATTTCTCGTTTCCTCTTATTTTGTTATACTTTTATCTTCTTTATACCTTCTTAACATCTCATTCCATTCCCCGTAATTCTCATCGTTCCTATGGTCTTCTATGGTAAAGTTTTGTTTAATGTAATTACTTAAATATTCGCCTATTTTCTCGGCTCCTTTTATGTTTAGGTGGTCTCCTTCGTCTTGTGTATCTGTTTCCCAATTAATGTTGATGTTTTCGTCATAGTTTAAATCAATAAATTTGATATGGTTATTGGCTGCAAATTCGGCAATTGCTTGGTTTTTTTGGGGTGTCCAGTCACGTGGTTCTGGAATTTTGATTAAGACTAATTCACAATGATTGTTTTTGCATAACTCTACCATTTGTTTCATTTTTTCTTCGGATTCTTTTGAAATTTCTGTGGTATTTTCTACCTTCGTCTTTTCCATTAGTTCTAAATATTTTTGCTTTGCTTTTTTATCGAATTTTCCTTTGTAGCCTTTTGTTACTTTATTTACAAAAAAGCCACAAAAAGTATAATCTTCTCTTACCACTAACTTTCGGAAGTCGGTTTCTTTTAATTTCGTTGCTCTTGAATGATAGCGTAAAATTGGAAAAATGCAGGATAACTTATCAAAATTGGATAATTCAAAATCCGAATCCATTATCATTTCTAATTTGTTTTTTCCAAACTTCATGGAATCTATCGCCCTTCTGATTGCTAACTCATCATTATTCTTTTTTGTAGCAAAAGCCTCTCCTACTTCTACAAAAAATGCTTTTGGCTTTTGGTATTTTAGTGCCTCTTTCATCCAATAATACGACGCCCATAATTTTTGTCTTGGCGTTGACAAAGGATAGCCTGTTACCCCTATCCTATCATATATCTCTAAAGGCGAAACTCCCGTATAAATGCAAGAATTTCCTACATAGATGATATCCACCGTATCTTCCTTTTTTTTATAAAATTCAATCACCGAATAAGATTGAAACCATTCTTCATACGTTCCATTTGGATTTAACAATACTCCTATACTACAAAAAAGCACGATAAAAATGGCAATAAATATAATTCCTTTTATACTATTTTCTATTTTTTTACTCATAACCCCATTTCCTTACCTTAGAATTGTCCATAAATAAAGCTTTGTACATTATACCCTTGCCCATAAATGCCAAATAGAATAATGGCAAATATCATAGTATACAGTACAAGCCACCTGAATACTAAATTTTGTTCTTTTAACCAGTTTCTTACACTCTTTCCTTTTTCTTGGTATAGACTAACACCTAGTAAAATCATCATAGAAATGATTAAAATAGTAATGTCTTCTGGTTTCATCCCACCTAATAAAAATGCTTGCCCATTAAAGATTCTTTCTAAATTGTGTGGATGTAACGCCGATTTTAACATGGTAAATGCTGTTTGCAAATCTGGTGCTCGAAAAATGGTCATACCAATACAAACAAGCCCACCAGTTCTTAACATTTGCCAAAAGCGATAACTCCAAGCTTTGGTATTAATCTTAAATACCGAAATCACTTTATTTCCAAGTGGCTCTAGCAATTTTCCAAGCATCATAAGCACATAATAATACAAGCCATATACTAAATATTTAAGCCCAGAGCCATGCCAAATTCCATTACTTACCCATACACATAATAAAGAAAAGGCAACTGGTATTATTTTGGATAAATATGAAGTTTTAAAGATTTTTCTTGCGCCTTCTGTTATTTTAATAGAGGCTTTTGATAGGGAAACTGGATAAAACACATAGTCTTTTAACCAAGTACCAAGTGTAATATTCCATCTTCTCCAAAATTCATCAATGGACTTTGAAAAGAAAGGTCTTTCAAAGTTTTTACTTAAATGAATTCCAAAAATTTCTGCTACCCCTCTTATAATGTCAATTCCACCAGAAAATTCGGCATAAATTTGTATGGTATAGGCAATCATTCCCAATATGATAATTGGGCCTGAATATGCGGTATAATTAGTAAATACTTCATTGGCATACATGGCTATTCTATCTGCAATTACCATTTTCTTAAAATAGCCCCATAACATAAGTTGTGTTCCACTGGTTAAGTTTTGATAAGTAATCTCGTGTGGTTTATATACGTCATTTGCTAACATATCGTATCTTCCAATTGGTCCTTGTACGACCTGTGGAAAGAATACCAAAAACAAGGCTACTCTTCCTAAGTTTTTATCAGCCTCCACTTTTCCCCTATAAACATCTACGATATAACTAATGGCTTGTAACGTATAATAGGAAATCCCAATTGGTAGGATAAATTTAGCAATTGGCATTTCCACATTCATATGTAAGATTGAAAAAAGAGAATTGATATTTTCTCCAATAAAGCCAGAATATTTTAGTACCACCAAAATTCCTAAATTAAATAAAATGCCTATGGTTAATATCCATTTTTGTTTTGTTTTTGCTTGCTTTTTTCTGGTTTTCTTTTGTTCTTTGTTTTCAATTTCTTTTAATTCTATTGTTACACGTTCATTTATTTGTTTTATCTTTAAGGCTATCCAGTACACAGATACGGTTGTTGTTAAAATTGCGATTGTCATGTACGTGCTATTTAAAAAATAGAACAAATAGCTTGCTATTAGTAACACTACCCATTTTATTTTGGGTGGTATGATTTTATAGATCATGACGGTTATTGCAACAAATAGTAGAAATTCTAATGAATTAATTACCATGATTTCTTCCCCTTTTTATTTTTTAGTCTTCTTGTAATTTTTGGGTTAATTTGTAAATCGTTTCGGCCGATTTAAAATTTTCGGGAAGTAAATCTGCTGGTGTAATTTCAATATCAAATTCATCGTTTAATCTTGCTACTAGATTGACGATATCGAAAGAATCTAATACTTCGTCTTCGATTAGATTATCTTCGTTTTGAAAATCTACTCCTGGTTTTACAAATTCTAAAATTTTAATTACTTCTTCCATGGTTTCCTCCTTCTCTATTCTATTTTTCATTGCTTGTTTGAGAACCCCCAGTCGCCTATCGGCGACAGCCCCCTTAAGTAAAGGGGCCTCTTTTTGCATGGCTTTATAGAATGTTTTTACGGTTTATGGTTCTCTTTTAGGTCGATAAAGGGCATCGACCCCCTGTTTTAATTGTTTGCGGTCGATTTTGCCGTTTGGGTTGTATGGCATTTTTTCTAGTTTTATGTATTGGTTTGGTTTCATGTATGGCAATAATTTGGTGCTTGCTTGTTTGGCCAAGTCGTTTTCTTCTATGGTTCCTTGGTAGAATAGGATAATTTTATCTGCCTTTTCTTCGTATATGGCAGCACAAAGAATAATTCCTTCTACCCCATAAATGTTTTTTTCAATTTCTCCTAATTCAATTCGGTATCCCATATGTTTAATTTGATAATCTTTTCTAGATACATATAATAATTCGCCTTTTTCGTTATATTTTCCGATGTCTCCTGTTTTGTAAACAAGTTCTGGGTATTTTGTGTTTAGTGGATTTTGTATGAAGGCTTCTTTTGTTTTTTCTTTGTTTCCATAATAGCCGTCAGCTAAAAACGTGCCTCTTACTAAAATCTCTCCTTCTTCTCCTTCACTCGCCTCGTTTCCGTCTTCTTTTAGTAGTATGATGTTACAGTTATTACAATGTGTACCAATTGGTAGGGTTTCGTTATTTTCAAATTTTCGGTTTACAATATAGTAGGTACAAATATCTGTGGTTTCGGTTGGCCCATAAAGATTAGCATACATGCAATCTGGTAAAGCCTTTTGCCACATATTTAGTTGTTTTACTGGCATAACCTCTCCTGCAAAAAGTACCTTTTTTAAATCTAGTAAATCAATGTTTTCCAATGCTCCGAGGTTTGCTACAATACATAATGCAGATGGCACCCAATAAATCGTATTTATTTTCTTCTCCTTTACAAATTCGATTAACTTCATCGGAAAAGAAAAATACATTTTGGGAATGATGTAAAGAGTAGCACCTGTTAAAATGGTGGTGTATACATCTAAAATCGACATACTAAAATAAAATGGCGTTTGACTACCAAATATCGTATGTTCATCTATGTTAAAACAATCTTGTACCCAACTAGTATAAGCAAGAATTGACCTATGGTTTACCACGGTTCCTTTTGGTACTCCTGTGGAGCCTGAGGTAAATAACACATAGGCTGGGTCTGTATCAATTTGTGCATTTCTTACTTCTTGTAATATTGTTTCATTGGTTGTGTTTTCTAATAAATCTTCATATCGTAAAATATGAATTCCTTTTAATTCTAATTTCTCTAATTTCGCAATATTTTTGGCATCCGCAATTATGGTATGACATTCTAAAATGTCTATCATATTTTGCACTCGTTCTTTTGGTGACTTTATATCTGCGATGGTATAAAAATTGCCGCTATACAACACTCCCATCATGGTTTCTAGGCAAGATATGGTTTTATCAATCCATATCATAATCGGAACTCGTTTTTTACTAACTTTTTGTAATAGACTTGTTCCAATGGTTTTGGCATGTTTTACAAAATCTCCATAAGTAATTTCTCTATCGCTTTGTCCAAAAATAATTTTGGTTTCATTTTGCTTACTTGATTTTTCTAAGGCTTCTAATACATTTTTTAGCATGAAACCTTCCCCCTTTTCATACATTTGCCATTGTACCACTAACTTTCGTCTTTTTCAATACTATGTGGTATAAATTAATACAAATTTAAGAAATTATTTTAATTACCATTATTGACTTTGATACTGTCATTTGATGGCAATCTATTTTAAATTTCATAAAAATTTAATGTTTTATGAAATTTTTGGTTCTTTTATGGTATAATGGTTTCTATACTTTAAATGGAGCGTGATTTTATGGATCGATACAATAGCACTAAAAAAGCTGGTATTTTCGGAATTTTTGGAAATATCTTTTTACTGATTATTAAGGGAATGGTTGGATTTGCTAGTCATAGCCAAGCCATGATTGCAGATGCTGCCAATAGTGCTGGTGATATTTTTGCTTCTTTAATGACTTTTATTGGTAATCGTATTGCAAGTGAGCCTGGGGACAAATCTCATAATTTTGGGCATGGAAAAGCGGAATATATCTTTTCTTTATTTATTAGTATTTCTATGATTTTCGTTTCAGCAAAATTATTGTACGACTCTACCATTTCACTAATCTATCAAGATACCTTTACTTTTTCATGGTTTTTGGTAGCTGTTTGTATTACCACGATTTTGGTAAAATTATTTTTATTTTTATATACTTATCATCTATCCAAAAAATACGATAATATTTTATTAAAAGCAAATATGAAAGACCACCGAAACGACTGCATTGTAACTACTTTTACTCTTATTTCCATTTTACTTAGCTTGCTTCATATTTATTGGTTTGATGGCATTGTTGGAATTGGTATTTCCATTTGGATTTGTTATACTGGGGTTAAAATTTTTATGGAAAGTTATAATGTCCTAATGGATATTTCAGTAGATGCCAATACTGAAAAAATGATTTTGGATTTGGCTCATAGTTATAAAGAAATTAAAAAATTAGATGATATTTCTTCTACTCCTGTGGGATATCAATATATTATTGTATTAACCATCTATGTAGATGGTAATATGACCACTTTTGATAGCCACTCTTTGGCGGATTCGTTAGAACAGGATATTACTGGTTTGGATAAGGTTTATAAAACGATTATTCATGTAAATCCGATGTAATTTGTAGGGGTTGATGCTTTCATCAACCCGTTTTTGTGTCTTTTTCTTGTTTTCAGGTCGATAAAGAGCATCGACCCCTACATCGTTTTATTTCACCTGCTTTATTTCTATCTTTCCATCTTTTGCCACAAGTTTTACTTTGGTTCCTGTTTTTATTTCTCCATCTAAAATCGCTTCTGCTATTTTATCTTCTACTAAACTTTGAATGGTTCTCCTTAGTGGACGAGCTCCATAAGCTTTGTCTATTCCTGCTTTGGCAATTAATTCTTTTACAGACTTATCCATTTTAATTTCCATGTTATTTTCTTGTAATCTTGTTTGCACTTCTTTTAACATAATTTCGATAATACTACTGATTTCGGTATCCGTCAATTTATGGAACACAATAATTTCATCAATACGGTTAATAAATTCTGGACGGAATTGCTTTTTTAATTCGGTTAATACTTCTTTTTTGGTTTCTTCATACTTCTTTTTCTCTTCCTTTTCTTCATCACTTGAAACACCTGCAAAACCTAATTTTTTATTTTCTGTTATTAGCCTTGCTCCTATGTTTGAGGTCATGATAATAACAGCATTTTTAAAGTTTACCGTTCTTCCTTGGCTATCGGTTAAACGCCCATCTTCTAGAATTTGTAATAACATGTTCATCACATCTGGATGTGCTTTTTCTACCTCATCAAATAAAATGACACAATATGGCTTTCTTCTTACCTTTTCCGTTAATTGACCGCCATCATCAAACCCTACATATCCAGGAGGAGAGCCAATTAGTTTAGAAATGGAATGTGGCTCCATATATTCGGACATGTCAATTCGAACCATGGCATTTTCATCTCCAAATAAAGCTTCTGCTAGTGCTTTGGAAAGCTCCGTTTTTCCTACCCCAGTTGGTCCTAAAAATAGGAAGGAACCAATCGGACGTTTTGGGTCTTTTAGCCCTACTCTACCACGCCTAATCGCCTTTGAAACCGCACTAATTGCTTCTTCTTGACCAATCACTCTTTTATGTAGAGTTTGCTCTAAATTCTTTAGCTTTTCATTTTCGTTTTGTGTTAATTTTTTTACTGGAATTTTGGTCCAGTTTGCAATTACTTCTGCTATTTCTTCTTCGGTAATTTCGGTTACTTTTTTGGTGTTCTTATCTTTCCACTTTTCTTGTTCTTTTTCTAATTTTTCCCTTAGGTTACGTTCTTTATCTCGTAATGACGCTGCTTTTTCAAAATCTTGTGTACGAATTGCCTCTTCTTTTTCTTGTTTGGTTACTTCTATGGTTTGTTCTAATTCTTTTAGGCTATTGGGTTGTGTGTAGGTTCTCATTCTTACCTTTGAGGCTGCCTCATCAATTAAATCGATGGCTTTATCTGGTAAGAAACGGTCTGTAATATAGCGTACTGACAAATTGACACTGGCTTTAATTGCTTCATCGGTAATTTTTACATTGTGATGTGCTTCGTATTTATCTCGAATTCCTTTTAAAATTTGGATGGTATCTTCTACATTTGGTTCATTTACCGTAACTGGGCTAAATCTTCTTTCTAATGCTGCATCTTTTTCGATATATTTACGATACTCATTTAGTGTAGTTGCACCAATTAACTGGATTTCTCCTCTTGCTAATAATGGTTTTAAAATGTTTGCTGCATCAATGGCTCCTTCTGCAGAACCAGCTCCCACAATGGTATGAATTTCATCAATAAATAGAATAACATCCCCCGCTTTTTTTACTTCATTTAAACACTTTTTAATTCTTTCCTCAAAGTCTCCTCTGTATTTAGCTCCTGCTACCATACTCGAAAGGTCAATGGTGACCACTCGCTTGTTTTTTAGCATTTCTGGTACATCTTCTTGTATGATTTTTTCGGCAAGGCCTTCTACTACCGCAGTTTTTCCCACTCCCGGTTCTCCAATTAAGCAAGGATTGTTTTTGGTTCTTCTTGAAAGAATTTGGATAACACGTTCAATTTCATCTTTTCTTCCTACAATTGGGTCTAGTTTTCCTTCCTCCGCTTGTTTGGTTAAGTCGGTTCCAAATTGGTTTAGGGTTTGTGTTTGGTTATAACTTCCTTGCTTATTTTTTACGGTTTTGTTTTCGGCTTGTCCTTGTATGTTTTCGTCTTCATTAATCACTTTTACAATTTCATTATATAATTTGCTTGGGTTTGCTCCCAAATTTAGCATAATACGAACCGCAACACTATCGCCTTCTCTCATAATGCCAATTAAAATGTGTTCCGTTCCAATATAATCCGAACCCAATTTTCTAGCTTCACGAAATGCATTTTCAATGACACGTTTGGTTCGCGGTGTAAAACCAGCCACTTCTACTTTAGCTTGCTCTTCTTTCCCAATTAATTCTTCAATCTCTTGTAAAACCGCCTCTGGTTCTATTTTCTGGTTTTGCAACACCTTACTTGCCACCCCAGTTTCCTCTTTCACCAAACCATACAAAATATGCTCGGTTCCAATATAATTATGCCCCATTTCGATTGCCACATCATTCGCAATTTCAATTGCCCTCTGGGCACTATTTGTAAATTTATACGTCATTATTATCTACCTTCTTTCTTATTTGACTATTTATGTAAAATATTATATAATGGTATCGTTACTTAAAGTATCATGTTCTTTTAGAACATTTCGCCATTAGAAGTTATTTCTAATGAGACCCATAGGAGGATTTTAAATGGTAACACTTATAGGTACTCTCTTAATTGATGCTGTGTGTATTTACTTTCACTATTATGAAGGCTCCCTTTCTCTTGATATGATGCTTCTTATTTTTGCTCTTAATCTCATTGTATATGCAATCAAGGATGCATCAAATGATATCTCAAAAGCACTCTCTCATAGAGATATGGAAGAAACTCCTTCAAGTCCAAATGACACCAATCCAGATGATGAAGAGTCCTACTATTTCGAAGATTCAGATGAATATCCTTATCTCCATCGTTAAGTCAATCCCCTATGGGGGATTTTATTTTTCCCCTATAATCTGTTTAATTACTTCTGCTCTTTTGATGTCTCTTTCGTAGGACTCTATTTGTTTTCCTAGGTATTGTTGTAAGTTTGCTGGCTTTGTGTAAAGCTGTAGTTTTTTTACTTTTAAATCGGTAAGTTCTTTTATAATCCCTAAATCGGTTCCTAGTTTCACTTCGGAAAGTAGGTCTCTTGCTTCTTCTGATGATATTTTTTTTGCATTGGTTAACGTACCAAATGCACGATATACCTTATCTTCTAATTCTATTTGGTCTTTGGCTAAAATCTTTCTTGCTAGACGTTCTTGTTCGATTACTTTTTCCGTAATTACTTTTAGATTTTTTACAATTTCTGCTTCCGATATCCCAAGAGTTTGTTTATTGGAGATTTGGTACATATCTCCGCCTGCCTTCGAACCTTCGCCATAAATTCCTCGAATGTTCATACCGAAATTATGAATTACTTCTAATATTTTTCGAATATTACCAGTTCTTGCAAGTCCCGGTAAATGCACCATTACCGATACTCGAAGAGCCGTTCCTACATTGGTTGGGCATGCGGTTAAGAAGCCGTATTTCTCATGGTAGGCATATGGTAACACTTTTCCTATTCTTTCGTCAAGTTCAGTTGCTAAATTCATTAAGTTTTCTAAGTCCAACCCGGCATTCATTACTTGAATTCGTAAGTGGTCTTCTTCGTTAATCATAACCGATATGTTTTCTTCTTCATTAATTAGCATTGCACCTGTTTCTTCTTTGTTTAAAGCAAAATTTGGACTAATTAAGTGCTTTTCAACTAATACCATTTTGGTAATATCGTCCATGTCTTTTAATTTTACAAATTGAAGCCCATACCCTAAACTTGGGGTTATTTCTTTTATGTTTTCTTCTATTTTTTGTTTTGTGTTTTTGTCTGCCTTTGTTATAAATGGAAAATTGCTTAAGTTTCTGGCTAGTCGAATTCTTGAACTAATGACAACATCTGCTTCTTTTCCGCTTTGTAAATACCAATTTAACATATGTATACCTCCTTTTTCTTTGGACCGATTAACATCGCCCCCTACATTTCTAATTTTTTAATTTTGTCTCGGATTTTAGCTGCGTCTTCGTAGCGTTCCTCTTTGATTGCTTGTTTTAATTGTTGTTTTAATTCGTCTGTTTTTGAGGTTGTGGTTTTTAGTTCTTCGTTTTGTATGGTTTCTTTTTGCAATTTAGGTTTGTTGATTTTTCCTTTTCTTCCTACATGCTGATTAGAAGCATGTAAATTTTTTAAAATTGGGTCAATTTTATTTAAAAAGGTATCATAGCAATTGGCACACCCAAATTTTCCATTATGCATAAACTCATCATAAGTCATACCACATTCCTTACATTGCAATTCTTCTTTCTTCGTAAATTCTGGTAAAAAATTATCTTCTGTATCCTCAAAAAATTCACTAAAAAAGCTCGATACATTAATTGGCATATTAAAATCCATATCGCCAATTCCCATTTCTTTTGCACAATCCTCACAAAGTATCATTTCCTTTTTTACGCCATTTACAATTTGCGTGTATCGTACATTTGCCTCATTGTTTCCGCAATTTTCACACTGCATAAAAATCCCTCCTAACTAATTTTCATTTAACTTTCTATCGAAATTCTAACCTCTAATTTATAAAATTTTTATATATCGGGCGATTAAAATCGCTCCTACATTTTTGCTATTCTAATAAAGTGCCTTTTAAATTGCTATACTTTAGTCCACTAAATTTAGTAACATATTTTTAAAAATATTCGCTCGTAAGCTATCTCGTATTTCTGGTGGAATACTAAGCACATTATCACTTGTAGCCACCTTTAACAACTTTGCCTCTTTTTCCGTGATTACTTCATAAGACAGAAAATTGCTTAAATAAATATCCACTTCTCCTGCTGTCATTTTATCCTCAAGACTTGCAATAATATGCATCAAATAATTGCTTTTCGTGATATTTACCTTTTTGATACGAATATGTCCTCCGTCCGCCACGTCTACTTTCTACATAATAGCCCTGTGATGGCTTAAACCTCGTTTGTATCACATAATTAATTTGTGAAGGAACACAATTAAATTTCTCTGCTAGTTCATTTCGTTGTATTTCTACATATTCGTCTTCCTCTTTAAGTAATTCTTTAATAAATTCTTCAATCACATCCGACATTCTCACTTTGCATTCCTCCTTTTTCGTTTGACTTTGACTTTCTTTGACCTACAAATATATTATACTAGATTTATTTATTATTTCAAATAAATCTAACTATAATATATTCCTATTTCCTTTTATTTATTCTAGTTATTTTAAATTATTTTTTTGTATCTCTCTTTTTCTACCTATTTCGTCACTTTTCATGATTTTTATTTCATATTATCACTCATTTTTATTATATTCTTTTGTCATATCCTGCATTTCCTTTGCCTTTTCTTTTTGCTCTGGTAAGGGAATCCATGCAAAATACGAAGATACAAATTCTCCATATTTCGTACTATCTTCCCCGACTTCTACACCAAACTCTTCTCTTGCTTTTTCAAAGTTTTTTCTTCTTTGTTCTTCGCTTGTTATTTTCTTTTCTAAATTTTCATTCATAAAAGCACACCTCATAAGCTAAGATGTGCAATTTTTACATTTTTATTCTTATCATAAACTAAATCTCATATATTGTTAACATAGCATTATCTAAATATTCTATGTTATTTGTTGTTGTTACCCTTATTGATATCTTGGTCTCGTTTTCGGGAGTATATACTCTTTGCAAAACATTGTAACACCAAATACCACTGGGCCACTCAGCATCATTTATCGTTTCATTTTGAGTCTCATTGTATAAAACAATAGTACCACTATCATTTGGGTCATAAGTTCTTGCTGAAAAACAGATATAATAGTGTTTTCCTGCTTCTAATGTTACTATTTTATTAACCTCATCAAAAAGTAAATTTCCTTCCACTTTATTCAAAGCTACTTTCGAATTTGGAGTTTTATTATTATCTATTTTTACTGAAAAATACCCATATGTTCCATTTTCTTTATTATTACTTATACCTTTATTTTCATCTATCGTTTCCAACATATCTGCTAATTGTCTTTCTTCATAGGCTTCTGCATTTATGTAATTTCTTCCTGCTGCTTGTGCTTTTTCTATTATTCCATTTTGTCCACTTGATAAATATATCGTAATTCCTGCCAAAATTAATAATATAATTACTGTAATTACCATAGCTACAAGTGTTATTCCATGTTTATTTCTCATTTGTTTCCTCCAATTTTTATGTCCCTATTTTACATTAATAATAAATGTATATTCTCAATTCAAAACGAAACGTTTTTCAAATTAATTAATGATATAAAATCACATTCTTCTGTATACCTTAACATCTTATCGATATACCTTTCTTATTATACTATACCTTTTCACTATTTTTCAATCATTTCCTTTAAAAAAGTTGCTTTTTTTGTTTATTCACGTTATAATAAGGAAAACAAATTCGACAGGAGGAATTTGTATGTTACTTGCACTTGCTGGTGTAACTGGTGTTGGAAAGTCTTATTATAAAGATAAATTAGTGGAAAAGTTGGGCTTTGAGAAAGTAAAGATTATTACTACTCGTGCACCTCGTGAGGGGGAGAAAAATAATGAGGATAAGATTTTTGTTTCTCCTAGGGAATTACAGGATTTAAGAGATAGTGGTAAGATTGCTTTTGAGTTTGATTTATGTGGAAATACGTATGCATATACTTATGAGGCTCTTCATTCAGAGAAGCACACGGTATTTGAACTACATTATGATACCATTTTTGATTTTAAAAAGGTGTGTCCTCATTTGTGTGTGATTTACTTTTTTCCGAAGAGTATTGAAGAAGCAAAGGATAAGACAAGACAACGTCATCTTCCCCATAATGTAGAACAAGATAGGCTTTTGGAGATTGATGAGCATTATAAAAGAATAACCACCGATGAAAATTTACGAAATCAATTTAATTACTTTTTATATAATAATTATGACCAAGCTTCAGAAGAGGAATTTCTTGATTTGGTTCATAAGTTATTAGAAGAGAATTCTTTCAAATGATTTCCTATGAGTGCTTATCGTTCGAAAAATGCACTTCCATAACTATGTGTACTTTTGAATAAAGTAAGAAAGGAAGATTTTTTATATGAAGAATTATTTTACTCTTGATGAGAATTTTGAAGAAATTATACAAAATGCTTTACCAAATACTACCATTTACAAAATGAACTGCGTTACAACGGGTTGGACGAATATTGTGTATGAAGTAAGTACCATAAAAGGAGATTTCTTTTTCCGATTTCCTAGAGATGATTTTTGGGCAAGAACCATTGTAAAGGATTATGAGTTTGCCAAGTTTATTTATGGAAAAACGGATTTTAATACCGTAAAACTTACTTTATTATATGACCATAGTCGCCCTTTTAGTATGCATAAGAAGATTGAAGGTACTGTGCTTGCAGATAAGATAAATAATTTAACCCCTGAGGAACTTCACATTGTTTCAAATGATATTGCAAAGTTTTTGTTCCAATTGCATCACTTATCGTTTGATAAAAATGCTATTTTTGAAACAAAAGATATTGGACTAAACTTAGTAAATTTCTTAGATGAGTTATTAGAGGTGCATGTTGATCCAAAAGATAAGGTATTTTGGCATTCTGAGGATTTAAACAAAAAGGACAAAAATTGTTTGGTTCATGGGGATTTTAATTCTAGCAATATTTTGTTAGATGAAAACAATCATGTGTCTGGCATTATTGATTTTGGATTCGCTGGGTTTGGTAATAAATATGATGATATTGCTCGTATTTTAAGTAGGTCCTATCCGGAGGATTTCAAAACGGAAATTATCCAAAATTATGAGAATTTCTGTAAGGCACCGTTGGACACGCCGGTATTAGACCACGAAATTAAAACATGGACAAATATCGACAATGCCTATATTAATTATATGAGAGGAATTGGTATTTACGAATAAATTGTAGGGGTCGATGTTGTCATCGACCCCTACGGTTATTCTAACACAATCATTATATATTGTATTTCTCTCTTTTTTGGTATGTGGTATGTAATAATTCGTGTGCTATGTGGCTTCCTGGTTTTTCTAGGAAATCTTTGTAGATTTTCTTTATGACTGGGTTTTCGTGTGATTTACGAATCACACTTTTTTCGTCAATGCTATATAAGGCATCGGCTCTTTTTTTCCTTACATCTACCTCTCTTCGTATTTTGGAGCTTTTAATTGGTTGCCCTCCTCCCATGACACATCCTCCCGGACATGCCATAATTTCGACAAATTGATAATCTGCTGTTCCTTTTTTGATTTCTTCTAGTATTTCCTGTGCATTTTTTAGTCCACTTGCTGCTACTACTTTTATATCATTTCCAGCAATATTAACCGTCGCTCTTTTTATGCCATCTCCTCCACGAACTTCTTCAAAATCGATTTTATCTAAATCTCTTCTGGTTAGTGTATCCCCAGCAGTTCTTAGAGCTGCCTCCATAACTCCTCCTGTGGTCCCGAAAATAGCGGCTGCTCCTGTTGCTTCTCCCATTGGTGAATCGAAATTGGTGTCTTCTAATTTGGTAAATTCTAGGTTTGCTTGTTTTATCATTCTTGCTAATTCCCTTGTCGTTAGAACCGCATCTACATCATACATTCCGTTATTTTCCATTTCATTTCTTTGTCTTTCAAACTTTTTAGCAATACATGGCATAACCGATACTACATAGATTTTTTCAGGGTCGATTTCTTCTTTTTTTGCATAATAGGTTTTGATTAAGGCTCCAAACATTTGGTGTGGTGATTTACATGTTGATAAATGTGGTAATAATTCTGGATAGTTCATTTCAATATATTTTACCCAGCCAGGGCTACAAGAGGTAATCATAGGAAGAACTCCATTGTTTTGTACTCTCCCTATAAATTCGTTTGCTTCTTCCATAATGGTAAAATCGGCTCCTGTGTTAGTATCAAATACTTTATCAAACCCTAAACGTTTTAGTGCGGTTACCATTTTTCCTGTTACATTGCTACCAATCGGCATACCAAATTCTTCCCCTAAAGCCACTCTTACCGCTGGTGCAGTTTGCACCACAACATACGTATCTTGGTCTTTTAGTTTCATCCATACATCATCGATGCTTTCTTTTTCGTGTAAAGCTCCAGTTGGGCAAGCTTGAATGCATTGTCCACAAAAAGTACAGTTTACATCGTTTAAGCTATGGTCTCCTACGGTTGAAATACAAGACTGAAACCCACGATTGATACAATCAATGGCTCCTACTTTTTGAACCTTTTTACAAGCCGCAATACATCTTCTACACAAAATACATTTATTAAAATCTCTTACAATGGATGGGGATAAATTATCAATTTTATGCTCGGTTCTTTCTCCTTCAAATTCAATGTTTTGAATATTAAATTTCGTACAAAGTTCTTGTAATTCGCAATTTCCGTGACCTCGTACAAGTTAAACATTCTTTGGCATGGTTTGAAACAATTAAATCTAAAATAACATGCCTTGCTTCTAATACATTTGGTGTATGAGTTTTTACTACCATTCCCTCTTCTACGGTTTGAATGCAAGAAGTAGCAAATCCACGTCTTCCTTCTACTTCCACAATACACATTCTACAATCTCCAACCTCATTAATGTCTTTTAAAAAACACAAGGTTGGAATATCAATATCAGCTTGTCTTGCTGCTTCTAATATGGTAGTACCTTTTTTGGCTTTTATCTCGACTCCATCAATGGTTAAGGTAACTAATTCCTCTTTCATAAAAATTCCTCCTTTTTACTTTGCATCTATGTTCCTTACATAAGACCCCCCAGTCACCTTCGGTGACAGCCCCCGAAAACTAAAGGGGCCTTTTTCTAATTTCCAATTGCCTTGAATGGGCAACTGGTTAGGCAGGTTCCGCATTTGATGCATTTGTCTTGGTTGATGGTTCTTATTTGCCTTGCTTCTCCTTCGATTGCATTTACTGGGCAGTTTTTTTGGCATAGTCCACAGCCTTTGCATTTTTCTTGGTTTATGGTGATTTTTGCCATTGCTTTACATTCTAGGGCTTTACATTCTTTTTGGATAACATGTTCTTTGTATTCTTCTTTGAAGTATTTCATGGTGCTTAATACTGGGTTTGGGGCACTTTGTCCTAGTCCGCAAATGCTTGCGTTTTTGATGTTGTTTGCTAGCTTTTCTAGTTTGTATAGGTCTAGTTCGCTTCCTTCGCCATTGCAGATTTTTTCTAATAATTCCAACATTCTTTTGGTTCCAATTCGGCATGGGGTGCATTTTCCACAAGATTCGTCTACCGTAAATTCTAGGTAGAATTTAGCAAGACTTACCATGCATTTGGTATCATCCATAACGATTAACCCTCCTGACCCCATCATGGAGCCAATTTCTTTTAAGGATTCATAATCGATTGGAGTGTCTAGGTGTTCTTTTGGAATACATCCACCGTGAAGGTCCTCCGGTTTGGGCTGCTTTAAAGTCTCTTCCATTTGGAATTCCTCCACCAATATCGTAAATAATTTCACGAAGGGTGGTTCCCATTGGTACTTCTACTAACCCTACATTGTTTACATTTCCACCTAGGGCAAATACTTTGGTTCCTTTTGAGGTTTCGGTTCCAATGCTTGAATACCATTTTGCGCCATTTAAAATAATTTGGGCAATATTGGCATAAGTTTCTACGTTATTGATTAGGGTTGGTTTTCCCCATAAGCCCGATACAGCTGGATATGGTGGTTTTACACGTGGTTGACCGCGTCTTCCTTCAATGGATTCTAAAAGGGCAGTTTCTTCTCCACAAACAAAGGCTCCTGCTCCTAAACGGATTTCAATATCAAAAGAAAACTGACTTCCAAAGATGTTTTCTCCTAATATGCCATATTCTCTTGCTTGTTTTAAGGCAATGTCAAATCGTTTGACGGCAATTGGATATTCGGCTCTTACATAGATATAGCCTTTATCTGCACCAATAGCATAAGCTGCAATTGCCATTGCTTCAATTACCGAATGTGGGTCTCCTTCTAAGATACTTCGATCCATAAAGGCTCCCGGGTCTCCCTCATCGGCATTACATACCACGTATTTTTGTGGTTCTTTAGAGGCTTTGGTTAGTTCCCATTTTTTCCCTGTTGGAAAACCAGCTCCTCCACGTCCACGAAGTCCGTGAGTCTTTTATAATATCGATTACTTCCTCTGAAGTCATGCCACTTAATACTTTTTCTAAGGCTAAATAGCCATCAAAGGCAATGTATTCATCAATGTCTTCTGGATTAATGACACCACAGTTTTTAAGGGCAATTCTTTTTTGCTTTTTGTAGAAAGTTAGTTCATCTAAGCTATTTACTTTGCTTCCTCCAACATCTTTACACAAAAGACGTGTTACAATTTCTCCGTTTACAATATGTTTTTCAATTATTTCTTCACAATCTTCTGGTTTTACCATAGCATAAAAGGTATCTTCTGGTCTAATAATTACGATGGGACCTTTGGCACAAAGTCCAAAACATCCTGTTTTAATCACTCTTACATTTTCAATCTTTTTTTCTTTAATTAGCTTTTTAAAGTTTTCTAATATTTCTGGCGATTTTGAGGAAGTACATCCTGTTCCTTGGCATACTAAAATATGTTTTTCTCTTCCCTTATTTTCCTTGTTTACACGTAAATCCAATTCTTCTTTTTTTCCTTTTCTTATTTTCGCAATTTCTTCTACTGTTTTCATGGTTTCACACCTCCTATTTTTCTTGTAATTCGTCTAAAATTTGATCTAGCTTTTGAACTGTGGCTTTTCCATACACTTCTCCATTAACCGTAAACACTGGAGCAAGCCCACAGGCTCCTACACATCTTGTGGCTTCTATTGAAAATTTACCGTCTTTTGAGGTTTCTCCGGTTTTAATACCAAGCCTTTCTTCTAGTCTATCCATAATTTTCTGTGACCCCTTTACATAGCAAGCGGTTCCTAAACATACCGCAATATGGTATTTTCCCTTTGGTTTTAAGGTAAATCTGGAATAAAAGGTAATCACTCCATAAATTTCCGCCATTGGTACACTTAAATATTCCGATATTGCTTTTTGTGCATGCACTGGAATATAGCCATAATGTTCTTGTACATCATTTAATATTTGAATTAAGTTATCTTTATCTTGTTTATACACCCATAACATTTTCTCTAGTTCTTCATCTTTCCCACAATTTTCGCAACATTTCTTCTCACTTTGTTCCATTTCCATTTCTCCTTTCTATAAATACAAATCACTTTAGCTTGATTATATCAAACCAAAGTGATTTATACAATTATTTTGTCGTATCTTGTCAAACTTTTTTAATCTTCTCTATTTTATTGTATGCGACCTGATTTTATTTTATGAACCCCCAGTCGCTCCGCGACAGCCTCCTTGTTAAAGGGGCTTTCCTGTAAGGTCTTTGAAGTTTGTATGCAATAGGCAAGTACACAATGATAGAATAGTATTAAAAATATCATTAATTTACTAATAGCCCTAATTTGCTTAATCTTACGAAGCGTTGCAAGAAAGCCCCTTTAACAAGGGGGCTGGCACGCGGGAGCGTGACTGGGGGTTCTCAAAAGTAAAGTATTTCTGAATATTAACGCTATGTCTGAACATTTACGTAATATGTGATTGCTATATTGTAAAAATAATGTTATAATAGTTGTATAGATTGTTAGAAAAGGAGAATTCAAATGGGTTTATGGAATGATTTAAAAGAAATAGCACGTTTATCTTCTGTAGATGGCAGTAAGGATTATAGAAAAAGATTGATAACTGGAGTAGATATTTCTTCTGGAAAATCTTGTTATCAAACCTCTTCTAAAAAAAGGCTAGAAAATTTGCAAAGGGTTGCAACTCCTACTGTTGAAAATAGTCAAACTATTTTAATGCAAATTAAAGACTTAGAAGATAGACTACATAACAGTACTTCTAACAAAGAAAAGGCAATGTTAATTTCTACTCTTGATTCATTGTATAAAAAATATGATGGAATACTTGATAAAGGGGATAGAAGTATCGATGATGATGAATATGAATTAGACTAATCTTTATATTAAAAGGAACATTTAGGCAATTTCCAAATGTTCCTTTATTTTTTTAATCATACACTTCTACTGCTTTTACAATAACTCTCTTAATGGCTCCTGCGGTACAGGTAATAAGAGTTACTTCTCTTTCTGACATGGTTTCTTGGGTTAGAGAACTTACGTCTTTTGGGTCGGTTTGGTAGTTTTCATATACTTTATAGGTAAGGCTTTCTCCATAAGTATCTGTTAAAATAATGGTATCACCTTTTTCTAATTTTTTAATACCACCAAACATTTTATTATTCCTGTAATTGTGCCCCGCAATACAGAAATTTCCTACTTGGTTGATACTTGGTCCATATAGTTTGGTTACCGATGCTTTTAATGATTTTGTTGTGGTTTCTTCTAAAATACAAGTATCTAAATGTAGTTTTGGAATGGTTATTTTTCCGAATAACTTTGTAGCCTTTTAGGGTCTGTGGCATGGTTTCGTATTCTTTTTTTAAGACGTTTTGACTTGCTTTATTCGTACTTTTTGTAGTATTCATTTGATTACTATTTTCTTCTATTGGTTTAGCTTCTTTTTTTGTCATTTGTTTTGTTATATTCATGTTTTCTTGTATTTGTTTAAAACTCCTATATTCTCGTAATTCATTTACTTGAACCAAAATAAACCCTATTTCAAAAAGTACAATCATTCCTAACACACACATTATTTTGGACAATTTAAAACACACTAACTTTGCTTTCATAAATAACCTCCATTCATTTTATGAATGTACTCACTTATTTATGTACCGAAGTTAATGTGTTTTTTTTTGTTTATTGTTTTTCTATTTTATATCCCGTTAAATCTGGCTTTTTCACGTCTTCGTCTGTTACAATTCCAAATTGATAATTGTACTCGTGGTAAATGCGTGTCATTGTTCCATCTTTCGATTGATAGTATCCACCTGACTGTCTTACAATCAAGCCAGTTTCTTTATCAACCCACTGTTCTAAATCCCCATAAGCAGTTATTTTATAGCATTCTTTGCCTTTATAGGTTTCGCTTACTATTTTAGAATGTAACGCTAATAAGAAATTTTGCCATGCCGATATTTCGGTAAAACTTTCTATATACGCTACAGATGATACTAACACAGGTGCCTCATCTTCTTGTTTTACAAAGGCAACTTTGTCTTTTCCTACCTCAACCTTTGTAATCGATTCTTGTTTTTTCTTATCATAATAGGAAATCGTTTTTGTATTATCTTCTGAATACATTTTTACAAGAGTTTTATCACCTTTCTTATATCCCATTACTGCAAAACCGACTTCATCTTCCTCGTATTGTATTAGTATTTTTTTGTAATTATCCTTTGTACTATACTCATTGGTAACTGCCATATAGGTATTAAAAATATAGAATTTTCTTATGGTATTTCCAATAAAAATAGCTACTAACATAATCATACTAATTACAATTATTTGTAATACTAGTTTATACTTTTTCTTTTCTTGCACATCCTCTTTTTCTGGTACTTGGGGCTTTTTTACTCTAGTTCTCCTTTGGTTTCTCATATGTTTTCTCCCTTCTTCTTTTGTACGCCTTAGTCTCTTTGTATTTTATATCCTGTCAAATCTGGTTTTGCTACATCTTTGTCTGTTACTGTTCCAAATTCGTAAGTATAATCATGATAACAACGCTCATTTGTTGTAGTTTCATCACCTACAAAATATCCACTTGATTGTCTTACTACTAAACCTGTTTCTTTATCAACCCAAATTTCTTCATATCCACAAATGTTAATTTTATAGCAATCTTTACCATCATATTTTTCACTTGTAATGATAGAACGTAGTGACATTAAAAAATTTTGCCATGCAGATAGTCCCCAAAATGGCTTTATTTCTGCTATCGATGGAACTGGTGGCCATTCTGACTGTTTAACAAATGCAACTTTGTTTTCGTCCACACTAAATTTTACAATTGATTCTTGTGTTTGTTTATCATAATATGCAATTGTTGTATGTTTTTGTTTGGCTTCTACATTAACAAGAGTTTTATTTCCTTTTTTATAGCCTATCATGGTAACATATGGCTCATTTCCTTTATAGGTTATTCTTGTTTCTTTGTAATTATCCTTCGTACTATATTCATTAGTAACTACCATATGTGTATTTAAAATATAAAAGTTTCTTATCACGTTTCCTACATAAATTGCTACTACAATAAATAAAATCATACCTATTATACGTAATACATGATGCCCCTGTTTTTCTTGTTTCTCTTCTTGTTTTTTTGTGTTTACTTTCTTTGTTTCTTCTACTTTTACTTCTTTTCCTTCTTCCATTTTCTTTCCCCTTTCTTCTTTGGTATGTTTCCATTATATTTTTCTTTTACTCTTTTGTCAACGTTTATTTTAAGCAAATTTTCTTTTATTTAAATACATTCCAAACGCCCATAAAACAACTGTTAGTATAGCCACATATGCTACATATTCCCATATACTCGTACCTGTTTTGGGTAGTTCTTCTATCATATTATTTTCTACTACAGTATTATCTACCACATTATTTTCTGGCACTGTATCTTCATATACTTGTAAATCAAATGTTTTCGTTGTAATTACTGCATTAGCATTGGCAAGGTCAATTAGACTTAATTTAATACTATAATTTCCCTCTTCTACAAAAGTAGCTTTTATTGGTGTCTTATTAACAAAATCCCCTTGTACCGCAAAACCAGAAACAGGTCCCCAAATTCCCGTTTGTGCAATATCATGCTCTACTCCTGTCGTATCGGTTGCAAGTATCTTTGGTGTAGCAGGACCTGTAATTTCTACTTTAATTTGTACACTGGTATGTAATGTTCCCCCTACTCCTGTTAATAATACCACAGCATCTTTTTCTACATTTTTTACAAGATTTCCTGTATATTGTAAATCGAAACTATATTCATCGGCTGCTAATACTGGACTTACACTGCAAAACAGAATGGCTAATATCATGATAAATGATAATACTTTTTTCATAAAAAAATCTCCCCTTCTAAATTCATTATACTAACTTATATTAGAGGAGATTTGTTTTTATTCACTTTTTTATTAATTCTTTTTTAAGACTTTCTTATCATTATACTACCTATTTCAATCTATTTTATAGTTTCTGCGTTATTTTCCATTTGGTTTTAATTTTTATTGTCTGGTTATAACTTCTTCATCCTACAATCCTACAAACAAAGTAGACCTAAAACCAACGGTGACGTCTGCACTGCTCTGGGTACCATTTTCGCGCTGGCCAGCTGGACCGTTGTTAGCACTACGGTCGTAACGACCTCCATGTACAGTGCATTGATGACTTGGGTGACTAGAAACCTCTGTCGTCCATTCACCCACATTTCCTCCCATATCATAGATATTATTTCTTGCAGTACTTCCTATACCTGTATGGTTCAAACTTCCTGAATAATTATCTCCTTCACTATTAGTTGCATATCCTGTATTTTTTGCTTCTATAAATTTCAATGCCGTATCCCATGCATAACTACTACATAATCTACTTTCTACTACATCATTATTACTGTACATTTCTTCTGCTATCTTTTTTGCCATATCTCTTGTGATATAATTCCATACTTGTTTATCTTTTTGCACTACCTCTTTTCCGTTTTTCCATCCTGTCCATTCTTGACCTGGTGTTTCATAATTATGGGGGTTAAATCCTGACAAATCCTGTGTAGCATCTTCTACTCCAACTTCATATCTTCCTATATAAAATCCCCCATATTTTTTGATACTATTTAGTTCAGTACTTGGTATAGCCTCTACATAAACAGCACTTCCGAAAACCGGAACATTTATTTCTCCTGTTGCTTCATTTTTTATTTGCGAATAATACCAGCCATCTCTTGAAAATACATATCGGTCATATTTAATACTTCCGCCCTACTCCATCTTCGGTACATGGCACCCATACAAATTCATTTCCATTCGTTTCAGTACCACTATTATCTCTTATAACAAATCCAGTTTCTTTTGTTCCTTCTACATGTTCAAATCCTTTTGGCACTGGTACTCCATCTACCATAGTATATTTATCTTCACTTGGTGTAGTAGGTGTATTTATTCCTACTATAATATTATTTACTTCTCCTAAAGATTTTTCTAAATCTTCAGCTTCTTTTTTGGTTGCCTCTTGGTAATTCTTTCCTGCTTCTTCTGCTCTTTGTAATATACCTTTTTGTCCCATTGCTAGGTTGATTGTTATTCCCGTTAATATTAATAACACGATAATAGTAACAACGAGTGCCACCAATGTGATACCTGTCTTGTTTTGATGTAGATAGGACACCGTGGTGTCTGTCTTACGAGTATTCCCACAGGAAAGTACCCCTACAGTCGTTTTATATTTTGAATCGATATAGGCATCATCCCCTACATTTCTTTGTTTTCTCATATTTTCTCTTTTGCCTCCTATTTTTTACAAGGAGTTGTTACTTATGCAACCTCTTGTATATTTTTTCTTATTGTTTACATTTTTTCCATAAATATGCACATTTCCTCTATTCTCATTTAAATAACAATAGCATTGTAAATATCTTTTTCTTATTTAATTGTCAATGTACACATTTATTTATGTCTCTACTTTACCATTAGGTATAGTTATTTGTCAAGTGGGTGTTTCCACTTTTTTCAGTTTTAATGTATTCTTGGCCTATTCAATATTTATTTTTTGTATTTTTGTTTCTAACGTCTCATCTTTCAATAGTCTACTTGCTACTTCTATAAAATTACATTCTGTATCGGTTAAATAATAGTTGCTTTTTCCTACATGTTGTTCCTCGTTTTCCATTTCTTCTTTTTCTAAATATTCTTTTAGATATTTTGCTATTTTTTCGCCTGTGTTTATAATTTCCACACTATTTCCTAATTCTTCTTTGATCAAATCACAAAATAGCGGATAATGTGTACATCCTAAAATTAATTTATCTATTTTCTGGTTTTGAAATGGTTTCATATATTCTTTAATTGCTTCTTTTGCTACTTTATTATTGGTCCAGCCTTGTTCTGCCATTGGTGCAAGTAATGGACAGGCTTTATTTATTACTTCTACTTCTTTCATTTCTCGCCTTAATTCTTCTTGCCATTTATTACTTCGTATGGTTCCTTCTGTTGCAATTACACCAATACGGAGTTTTTCTGTTTTGATACTATTTTTTATGTCTTGTACCGTTGGATAAATAATTCCCTCGATTGGTAGTCGATAGATTTTCTTTACTTTCTCTAAACTTTGACTTGTCGCTGTTCCACATGCAATAATAATCATTTTTACTTCTTGTCTTATTAAAAATTCGATACATTTCGTTGATAATTTAATAATTGTTTCTTTTGATTTATCTCCATACGGAAAATTTTTCGTATCTCCTAAATAAATTAAATCTTCATTGGGAAGGTACTTTTTTATTTGTGCTAATACGGTCATACCTCCCACACCAGAATCAAATATTCCAATTGGTCTTTTATCCATTTATATCCCTAACTTTCTATATACTTTACAAATCCATATTCTATATTTCCCTTTGGGCAATCTTTTAATTCATATAACAAACTACAACCCATTTTTTCATAAAATCCTTTTGCTTGAAAATCGAGTGTTTCTACTCTAATTCCTACTAAATTTCTTTGTTTTGCATATTCCTCTAGCTTTTTAAAAATGGATGTTCCAAGGCTTTTCCCTCTATATTCATCACTAATAAATGTTTTTTGAATTTGTAACCACTGTAAGGCTTCATATACTACCATTCCACCTATGATTTTTCCATTTTCAAAGGCATAACAACCAAATACTTCTTTTTCTTTCGGTTCATCACTTCTATTTTTAAAATATGGTGTCTTTCCATTTTCATTATTATACTTATGAATTCCTCTACTAATATATTGGTAATTCTCTATTTTGTTACTTATTTCTATTTTCATATCTTCTCTCCTTTCAATCTTCAATAATTTTACCACACATTCTCATAATTGAACATATTATTTTAATACTTCTTCGTTTTTGTAATGTAAACATTTTTCTTCCAATACTTTAAAATTGCAACTCAAGTTCCTATAAAATTGTGCCATTCTGCTTTTTCCATTTCCTGTCACAATCAAATAAATTTTTTCTGCTTTTTCTAAAATTTTCTTCCTATTTTCAGGTTTATTAATACAAGAGTATTGTTCAGAAAGTAATCTTCTATATCCATAACTTTTTGTATCACTCTCTAACAATGAAACACTTTCTGGTGGCACTAGTATCATATCCGAAAAACGAATAATTCCTAAATCACTTTTTGTTTTTTCATTAACTATTTTAAAGAAAGATATATTATTTTTATATTATTTATGCTTTTGCTTTGGTGAAAATAAAGGTGCAAAATAATACTGCTCTTTCATAATAAGCACAACTCCTATGTAAGGTCTTTTTTCATTTTTATTATATGCAATATGTTTATCAAATTGGCTTAAATATTGAATATATTTTTCTGCTATGATGTAAAAATTAAGTTTTTGTAACTTTATTTTTTTGTAATCTTTCATGTTTCCTCCTTTCATACAAAAAGGGAGATACATTTTTTTGTATCTCCCACAATTTTTCTGGAAACTCGTTTATAGAATTTAATTCTAAAGGCTCGTTTCTAACCTAATGTTTAAGGATATTCGTTTATAGGATTTTCCTAAAGGCTCATATCTAACCTTAATGCTATTAGTACTTATTTATGAATTTAATCAAAGGTTCGTACTAACCTAATTTTTGATAAATCTCTTTATCTCTCATAGTATATTCATTATACTTCATTTTATTTAAAAAATCAATACTTTTTTAAATTCTCCTCCTATTTTCGAAGCTCTGCTCCTAGTGTTTTTTCTAACTCTACAATAATTTTTTCTAGTAATTTGTTGATTTCTTCGTCGGTTAGGGTTCTGTCGTTTGCATTAAATTCTAGTGAGTAGGACATGCTCTTTTTTCCTTTTTCTATGTTGGAACCGGTGTATAGGTCAAATACTTTTGTGCCTATTAGTAAGGAACCTGCTGATTTTTTGATTTGTTTTTGTAGTTCTTCATTGGTAATTTCTTGTTTTACCACTAGACTTAAGTCTTTTTTTACGACTGGGTATTTTGAAATTTCTTTGTATTTCATTTTTCCTGTTTTTTTGCTTAGTAATTTGTCTAGGTTTATTTCAAATACGAATACATCATTTGGTGTTTTTTTCGGATGTACTTTTCCTATGATACCAATTTTTTCCCCATTTAGGTTGATTTCGGCGCTTTGTCCTTTGTGGAATTCTTGTGGTACTTCTTTTAGTGGAAGAAAGCTGTATCTTCCTACATATCCCAAATAATCTAGCATTTCTTCTACAATACCTTTTACTACATAAAAATCTACTTTTTTACTTGTCATTCCTATATGATATTCACCACAAAGCAAAGCTGCTAATTTTCTTTCTTCTCCATATTCTTCGTCTTTTTTGTAAAAGCTTTTTCCGATTTCGAAAATGGATACATCTTTTACATTTCTTGCAATATTGTATTCGTAAATTTTATATAATGATGGCAAAATGCTTGCTCTTAAGGTGTTTCTTTCTTCGGTTAGTGGGTCTAATAGTTTTAGTGTTTCTATGTCGTCGTCTTTCATAAATTGTTTGGCTTCTTTATCGTTTACTAAAATATAGGATAGGGTTTCGTTCATTCCTAAATCTACCATTTTGTTTCGAATTTGTCTTGTGGTTTTATCGTAACTACCCAGTTTTAATGGCATAACGGGTAGAATTCCTTCTATGTTGTCCACTCCATAAATACGCCCTACTTCTTCGATTAAGTCTTCTGGTATGGAAATGTCAATTCTTCTTGTTGGAACAGCTACGGTAATCGTATCCCCATTTACTTCATACGTAAAACCAAGCCTCCTGAATGCGTCTAAGATACTTTCTTTTGGGATGTTTAATCCTAAAATATCGGTAATTTTGGTGAAGGTAATATCAATTTTTTTATCTTCTTTCTTAGTCGTATCGTAAACTGCCATTCCTCCTACAATTTCGGCATCTGCATATTTTTCTAACATATGGCAGGCACGCTTTATGGCAAGATAAGTTCTGTTTGGGTCTAAGCCTTTTTCAAAACGGGTACTTGCTTCACTTCTTAGAATTTTTTTCGAGGTACATCTTACTTTAATTGCATCAAATATAGCTGCTTCAATGATGATATTTTTCGTGGTTTCTTCAATTTCGGTATCTAGCCCTCCCATTACTCCGGCAAGTCCTATGGCTCTTGTTCCATCGGATATGACGATATCCTCTTTTGATAAATTTCTTTTGATACCATCTAATGTCGTCAATTCTTCTGCTTCATTTGCCATTCTTACTTCTAACATTCCTTTTAAAGAATCAGCGTCATAGAAGTGTAGTGGTTGACCCGTTTCTAGCATAACATAATTGCTAATATCCACTACATTGTTGATTGGTCGTATGCCAGAAGCCATCAATCTATTTTTGATAAAGGCTGGGCTTTCTTTAATCGTTACATTTTTTACTTTTTTAGATAAAAAGATACTGCAATTGTCGGTAGCAATGTTTAATTTAAACGTATCGTTTATATTTTCTTTGTTTTCACTATAGGATACCTCCATTGGTTTTACTTTTTTATCATAAATCGCTCCTATTTCATATGCCATTCCTAATATACTTAGTAAATCTCCACGGTTGGCAGTTAGTTCAAAATCGATTACTTCATCGTCTAATTCTAATTGTTTGATTGGGTCTTCTCCTACTTGTGCATTACTTGGTAATTCATGAATCCCATTTTTATCCGCTTCGGTTAGAAATTTACTTTCTAGTCCTAATTCTTGCATAGAACACAACATTCCATTGGATTCTTGCCCTCTTATCATTCCTTTTTTTATTTTGAAGTCCCCTGGTAGTTCGGCACCTACTTGTGCTACAATTACTTTTAATCCTTTTCTTACATTTGGAGCACCACATACAATGTTTAGTATTTCACTTCCAATATTGACTTTACAAATGTGTAAATGGTCAGAATCTGGGTGCATTTCACATTCGATTACTTCCCCTATAATTAATTTGGTGGCATTAATTAGCTTTTCTGCACTGTCGTATTCATTTCCTACCCCTGTCATATCTTCGGCAAGCTTTTTTACTTCTACTTCAATATCCACATAATCTTTTACGAAATTGGTACTTAATTTCATCTATATTCTCCTTTCTTGTTCATTATCTTTTCGGTCAAATTGACTTAAAAATCTTACATCATTTGCATATAACAAACGAATATCGGTAATTCCATACTTAAACATGGCCAAACGGTCTAGGCCTGTTCCAAAAGCAAATCCACTGTATTTTTCTGGGTCATATCCATTCATTTTTAATACATTTGGGTGCACCATTCCAGAACCTAGTATTTCAATCCAACCCGTTTGTTTACAAAGGTTACATCCTTTTCCTCCACATTTAAAACAACTGACATCAACTTCATAAGATGGTTCCGTAAATGGGAAATAACTTGGTCTAAAACGTAGTTTAGAATCTTTTCCTAACATATGGCGAACAAATACTTCTAAGGTTCCTTTTAAATGAGCAAGGCTAATGCCTTCATCAATAACCAATCCTTCAATTTGACCAAATTGATGAGAATGGGTTGCATCATCATCTCTACGGTAGGTTTTTCCCGGGCATATGACACGAATTGGTGTTTTTTCTTTGTTTGCCATCATGGTTCGTGCCTGCACAGAAGATGTCTGGGTTCTTAGTAAGTATTCTGTAGTAATGTAGAAAGTGTCTTGCATATCTCTTGCTGGATGTCCTTTTGGAAGGTTTAGTCTTTCAAAACAATATTCGTCGGTTTCTAATTCTGGTCCATCTACTACATCATACCCCATAGAGACAAATAAGTCTTCTAATTCTTCAATAATTCGGTTTATTGGGTGTTTGCTTCCTCTTCTTACTTTAGAAGAAGGAAGAGTAATATCAATGGTTTCTTCTTCCAATTTTTGTTGTAATTTTGCCTCTTCTAATTCTTCGGTTTTGGTATGCATTAAAGTTTCTAATTCATCTCGCACCTTATTTACTAGTTCACCAACCACTGGTCTTTCCTCAGGAGCCAACGCTCCCATTCCTCTTAACATGGCGGTCAATTCTCCTTTTTTTCCTAAATACTTCACACGCACCGCATCCAAACTTTGCAAATCCTCTGCCTTCACAATTTCTTCTTTAGCAAGTTCTTTCATTTTTTCAATTTGTTCTTTCATCACTATCTTCCTTTCTTTTCTATTTGTTTAATAACTGTATATGCTTCATCCCATGTCTTTACTTTTATAATGTTTTTTCCTTTACATGAGGCATTATGTATATATTCAAATGCAATAACTGGTATTATTTCAGATACTAAATTTATGTTTTTTTCTTCATCATCTATTAAAATATCTATGTTATTATCTATACAATATTGTTTTTTATCTTTTTGTACTACAAACTCATCATATTCAATACCGTTTTTTTGTAGAAATTTTAGTGTTGTTTCATATGGATCCATTATGCCACGTTTTCTAGCTGTTATAATATATATACTATTACCTTCTTTTTTCAGTTTTTGAATAATTTTTTTTGCATTAGGTTTAACTTCTACTTGTTCTCTTGCTTCATCTATATATTTTAAGAAACAATCATCTTTTTCTTCTTGTGTCCAATCATATAAAGTTGTAATATTAAAACCTGTCTCATTCATTGGAATATTTCTTTTAACTATTTCTTCATTATACTTTTTGCAATACCTTATAAATACTGGTAACGTATCTGTTATTGTATTATCAATATCAATTCCTATTCTCATTTTCTCCTCCTTTTAACACCAAAAAATCCATTTCCTCCTAAGTCATATATAGGACGAAATGGATTCGTGGTACCACCTAAATTTATTAATTAAAATAATTAATCTCATTACAGTTATAACGTAAACTACCGTCTAGCCCTACTACACTTCAAACTAGAACCAAAAAAGTGAAATTTCAGTTAAATTTATGGATTTAGGCTCTCAGCTAATACCCAAATTCTCTTTTTCCAAAACAGTCTAACTTACTTTGCTTTTTATATGGTTTTTCTATGTTTATTATCTTACCACAAGTTGCAAAAATATTCAAGCTTTTTATTGTAATTGTCTTCTAATCCTGTTATAATGGTTGTATGAAAGGAGTTGGTAGAAATGTCTGATGCACAATTACAAGCAATTAAAGATGTTATTAAAATGACCCCAAGACTTACCATCGATTGTTTAAATTCAATTAGGTTATTAATGGAAAAAACAATTGACTCAGAATTACTAAAATTAGAACCTACTATTATTCTAGAACATATGGATATTACAGAAAAGGTAATGTATCTCGATTACTTAATGGAATGCAAAGATACAAAAGAATCAGAATCAAAAAATGCTATCTCTTTAGAAGAAATTTTACAAAGAGAGGGGTTGACAATTGATGACTTACAAAATAACGATTAGACCCAAGGCATGAAAATTTATTGAAAAGCAAGACAAATCACAAAGGCTCCGTATTTACAAAGCCATTTACAATTTACCAAGTGGTGATGTAAAAAAATTAGTTAATTCCAAAAATGATTATCGTCTTCGAGTACGGAGATTATAGAATTATTTATACATTTCATCAAAACACATTTACTATCCTTGTTACAAAAGTTGCTAGCCGAGGACAAATTTATAAGTAACTCTTTTAAGCTTTCATTTTCACTTGGATTCATTCGAATCTCATATTCCTATTTTATTTATTAATATTACATATTTATTATAATTAATGTGTTTTTATTGTTGTAGCTATTTTTTATTTTCACTTTTATATCAATTAATATATATATCTTTGTTTTAATCTATTTAAGCAATGCTTTGCCCAATCTTTTTCTCTAATTTTAATAAATATATTAAGGATTGAAATCAATCAATCCCTAACACTTTTTTACGATAGTACACATCTCTTGTTGTTGTCCCAATCGTTTCTGCAATCTCTTGAACCCTTGTGCTCTTTGCAGATAATTTAGCAATTGCATCATCTCTTAGCGCACTCTTGCTTTTTAATCCCTCATTTTTTCTTAAAAAAATAAGATCTTTCTCTATCGTGCTTGGATGAACACCCCATTCATCTGCCATTTCTTTAATCGTTTTCTTAATAATGTTCTCTTTCACATAATCTCTCCGCTTACGTACTATCTCTCGCTTCATTTTTCTTCCTCCTAAATATTATTTACCATTTAAGAGCATATGTTAGCCTCTTACTTACCTTTGATGGCACTTCCTATATTTTACCACATTATGTTAAATAGTACAATATTTTATATCGTTATTTTCATCTCTTTTTTAACAACAAAACAAAAACCCCGCCTTAGCCGTCATTCTCAAGAGATTTTACGGACCTGTACTCATACAGGTGGGTGCTTACCTAAATACTCCTGGGTTTCTTACATGAATGCAAGCATACACGCCATATTTAGAGATTAGCTCCCGTTTTAGAAACTTGTAGGTTCTAAAATATCTTGTTTGTCGTACTACGCAGGGATTTTTTCTATTCTTATTATGGTTTTATTGTACCATAGGTTTTTGGGTATTTTCAATGGTTTCTTTTTGCCGATTTTATTCATTAACGTTGTTTTCATTCTTTTATTCTTATTTTATCTTTTCTTCTCTATTTTATTCGCATGTTTTTAAAACTTGCATAAATTATTAGACTCTGTTAAAATAAAAGTTAATATTTCAAAAATCCACACAAAGCGTGTGGATTTTTTTGTTATGTGCTTCAGCTTACAGTGCTACAAACAAACTGGAACGAAAACCCATTCCTTCTCCCATATCGATCTGTCTAAGGTAAGTACGACTGCCCGCTGGATGCTCACTTGCGCTGACCTGATACACTCCCCCACGCCAGGTACAAGGTCCCCAAATATAAACCTCCGTTGTCCATTCTGCCGCATTTCCCCCCATATCATAGATATTATTTCTTGCAGTACTTCCTATTCCTGTATGGTTCAAACTTCCTGAATGATTATCTCCTTCACTATTGGTTGCATACCCTGTATTTTTTGTTTCTATAAATTGTAATGTCGTATCCCATGCATAACTACTACATAACCTACTTACTACTGCCTCATTATTGTTATACATACTTTCTGCTACTTTTTTTGCCATATCCCTTGTAATATAATCCCATACTTGTTTATCTTTTTGAACTACTGCTTTTCCATTTTTCCATCCTGTCCATTCTTCACTTGGTGCTATAGAACTATCTTGGTCGACTCCTGACAAATCCTGTGTACCACCTTCTATTCCAACTTCATATCTTCCGATATAGAAACCTCCATATTTTTTGATACTATTTAGTTCAATACTTGACATTTCTTCTGTATAAGCACCGGCACTCATCCCTGTAGCTGTTGGTCTTTTTATTTCTCCTGTTTCTTCATTTTTGCTTTGCGAAAAATCCCATCCTTCTCTTGAAAAGGCATATCGGTCATATTTGATACTTCCGCCCTGCTCCATCTTCGGTACATGGTACCCAAACAAATTCGTTTCCGTTCGTCTCAGTTCCACTATTATCTCGTATTACAAATCCAGTTTCTTTCGTTCCTTCTATATGTTCAAATCCTTTTGGTACTGGTATTTCATCTACTATTGTGTATTTATCTCCACCTAGTGGATTAGGTGTATTTATTCCTGCTATGATATTATCTGCTTCTCCTAAAAATTTTGCTAAATCTTCATCTTCTTTTTTTGCTGCTTCTTGGTAATTTCTTCCTGCTTCTTCTGCTCTTCTTAATATACCTCTTTGTCCTATGGTTAGATTTATTGTGATTCCTGCTAAGATTAATAACACAATGATGGTGATTACGAGTGCCACCAATGTGATTCCTGCCTTGTTCCCATGTGGATAGGGCACAATGGTGTCTGTCTTATGGGTATTCCCGCAGGAAGATGCCCCTACAATCGTTTTACATTTTAGGTCGATGTGGGCATCGATTCCTATATTTCTTTGTTTACTCATATTTTCTCTTTTGCCTCCTCTTTCTAATTTTCTTTTTTCTTATTGTTTACATTTTTTCCATAAATATGCACATTGTCTTCTGTTTTTATTTAAATAACAATAGCATTGTAAATACTTTCTTTTATTCAATTGTCAATGTACACATTCATTTATGTCTTTACTTTACCATTATGAATAAATATTGTCAAGAGGTATTTTTGCTTTTTTCGTTTTTTCAAAAGAATCATAAAAAGGTCGACACAAAGCCGACCTCTACAAAATTTTTCTTTTTTACAAAACAAACGATAATGCAATAATCGCTATTCCTACTACTACACGGTATATTGCAAACCCTTTGAAACTTCCTTTTTTTAGATATTCTAGTAAGAATTTGATAACGAAAATTCCTACTAAAAAGCTAATTACGATTCCAATAAAGAATGACGCACTAAATACAAAATCTTTAAATTTGTATATGGTTGCTGCAAATACGATTGGGGTAGAAAGTAAGAAGGAATATTTTGCTGTGGATTCTCTATCAACTCCCATCATTCTTCCTGTTGTCATGGTAACACCTGACCTAGAAACTCCCGGAATAAACGCAAGCGCTTGTGACAACCCAATTAAAAAGGTTTGTTTTAAGCTCATATGTTCATAATCCGTATTGGCTTTTGCATTTTTATCTACAATATATAAAATTACTCCCATCACCGCAAGGGCAATTCCAATAATGATTGGTTTTTCTAAAGCATCTCCTACAAAATGATCTAGTAAAAACCCAATGGCTCCTCCTGGAATGGTGGCAAGTACAATATACCAAAACATTCTTCCTTCTGTTGTTTTTTCTTTTTTTACGACTTGGTTAAAACCACCTTTTATTAAATTTATCCAGTCTTTGAAAAAGAAAATTGCAATAGCAAGTAGTGTTCCAAAATGAAGGGCTACATCAAACCCTTCAAAAGCGGTTAAAAATTCTTGTGATTTTGTCCAACCTAGTACCCATGGAATAATGTTTAAATGGGCTGAACTTGAAATTGGTAATAATTCGGTTAATCCTTGTACAATTCCTAAAATAATTGCTTGTAATATTGTCATTTTTGGTTTCCTCTTTTCTTTTTTTATTGATTATCGATTTCTTTAAACATGTTTAATAGCGTTTCTTTCATAAATTCTGCGGAAGTAATTGGTGATACTTTTCCTGGAAGGGATAATGCCCAGTTGAATTTTATTCCTAGTTCTTTTATGGCTTGCCTATCGACTCCTCCTGGGTTAGAGGCTAAATCAATAATTAAGGTATCTTTTTTTACTTCTTGTAACATGTCTTTGGTTAATACGATATAGGGGATGGTGTTAATAATAATGTCAAATCGGTTTAAGTTTTCTCTTAATTCGATTAGGTTAATTGGTTCATACCCATATGCTTTAATCCATGCTAAGTCTGTGGTTTTTCTTGCTTCGCAGGCTACTTTGGCACCTATGCCATCTAGCATTTTGGATAATACTTTTCCAATTCGCCCAAACCCTAGGACTAATACGTTGTTACCATGTAAATTTTTTGGTGTTTCATTAATGGCGATTTGAATGGCTCCTTCTGCAGTGGAAATCGCGTTTAGTACAGCAAGTTCTTCTCTTTTAATAATATCTAACAAGGTAATATCTTTTTCTTCTACCATTTGATAGACTTCTGGTTTTATGGAACCAGCAATAAAGGTCTTTCCTCCAATTTGGTTTACTAATTCTTCTACTTGTATTTTGGTATCACTAAAGGGGGTGTTTAATTGTTGACCAGTCGTGGATAATGGTAATGGTCCTAGTACAATATCTGCGTTTTGAATACATTCGGATATGGAATTTGTGTGGGTATCTTTTATTTCAGTGGCTTTTTCTAAGGCATAGGTTTTTACTTGGTATTCTTCTTTTTGTAGCATTTCTACTAATTTTACAATTCGTAAATCTCCTCCAACAACGGCAATGTTTTTAATCATTCTCTCACATTCCTTTCCTATTTTTTATCTTCTTATTATTTTATTCGGGTTTTAATTGGATTATTCTTGTTTGTTTTGTTCATTCTTATTGCTTCTTTTTTAGAACCCCCAGTCACCTTCGGTGACAGCCCCCTTAAGTAAAGGGGCCTTTATTCTTCTTCAATTAGTCTTTTCTTGCTATATATATCCCTTGTCTTTAATCTTCTCGTTCTCTTTGTTGTTCGATTTCTTTACTTTTTTCTTTTTTTATTTTTTGGTCGTTATGGCTTAATTTTCCTACTAGTTTTGTGGTTTCTTCTAAGTGCTTTTTTGCCTTTTTTTCTTTTTTGGTTAAGGTTTGTTTTCTTGGTTCTACTTCTTCTAAGTTTGGGAAGTGGAGGTATGGTTTTATGGGGATAAATAATGGTTCTGCTTCTGCTTTTTTGTAAATATGGGCATCAATTTCAATAGCTACATTTAAGAATTTGATGGCATTTTCCTTGTCCCCTCGAATGACATAGATTTTGGCTAGCTGGTAATATGCTTCTGGTTCTAGTTCTTCGCTTTCTAAGCTTTTCATGTAATATTTTTCTGCCTCTTCTAAATCGTTATAAATAAAGTTGATTTGTGCTAGGTTGTAATATGAATTGTATAATAAGGTATTAATCGCCGCTGCTTTTTCATAACATATTTTCGCATTTTGAAAGTCATTTAACATGGTATAGACAATTCCCATATTATAGTATAATTCATAACTTGCTGGATTGTATTTTATGGCATCATTATAGATATTGGCTGCCTCTTTATAACGTTCTTGTTCACAATAAATATCTCCTAAAAGTTCTGTTGCTTCTAACATTTCTGGCTTTTTGTGTAATAAGGTTTCTAGCATTTGGCTTGCTTCTTCCTTTTTCCCAAGTTCATTTAATAAAAAAGAAATACGGTAATAGGCCTGGTAATCTTGCCTATTGCAATCAATTACTTGTACATATTCATCAATGGCTTTTCGCATGCCACCCTCTTTTTCATAAATTTCGGCTAGCATTTTATGCCCTATATAACTTTGTGGATATTTTTCTACAAGCTTTGCTAAAAAGTTTTTAGCAAGTTTGGTATGATTAAAAAGTAATGCTATTTTACTAAGAGCAAGATAAATTAGTTCTGAAAAATTAATGTTTTTCCATTCTATTCCAATAATGATAATAGGAAGAACAATGGATAATATATAAATCATCACTCGAATTCCGATTGGTAATTGCAAGCGAAAAATAATCTCAATAAAATTAATGGCAATTCCGAAGCGCTTGCATACACAAAATTGCTACATAATTTACATCATTTCGCCTAATCATTTTAAAAAACAAGATAACAAATAAAGAAAAAGCAAGTACATTGAAAATGATTTTTTCTGCTAACATGATTTTCCCCTTTCTTTTTTTCTAACACCTATTTTATGACATTTTTTCAAAAAAGTCCATAGTCTTGTAGAATAAAATGCAACTTCGTGTTATAATGTGTGCTAGATTACAAAATATGAGGAGTTTTATTTATGAAAATTGGATTTGATATTGATGATGTCATTACAGATACCTCATCTTCTATGAAAGATTATGTTATGAAATATGATGAAAATGGTGAGTTGAAAGCTAATATGGAAGATATTATGAGAGGCGATGCCTCTACCCCTTTTATTGAAAAATTTTTTGTTGATCATTTTCTTTCTATTGCGAAATCTGCCAAAGTAAAAGAACATGCCTATGAAGTCATACAAGACTTATTTGAAAATGGGAACGAAATTTATTTAATTACCGCTCGTGGTGAAGAACGAAAGATTTTTTATGGCGCAGAAGCACTTACTTTGGCTTATTTAAAAGAGCATGGTATTTGTTATACCGATATCGTGTTTAACTGTACCGATAAAGCAAAAGTTTGTAAGGATTATGGAATTGACGTTATGGTAGATGATTCCATTAGACACTGCGAAGCAGTAAGAAATGCTGGTATTCGTAGTATTTTATTTACCTCTTGTGTAAATGAAGCACTTCCTACTACGGTTACTAGAGTGAAGGATTGGTGGGAATTGGAAAAGGAACTTAAATACTCTGCAAAAAAGAACACGACCTCTGGTCGTGCTCTTTTTTCTAAGTATTTCGAACTGGAAATTAGCAACATCCTCTTCCGCATCCACATCCACAGTTTGTGAATAATAGTAAGAATATAATGATGAAGAATAGTATTTCGCTATCACCACAACCACCGAAAAGTCCTCCTAGACCGCAGTTATTGTTGTTGCATCCGCAGTTACATCCACAGTTTCTTGATTCATCCATTGTTTTTTCCCTCCTTGTTTGTTTTTATATGATATAGTATGAATTTTTTGAAATTTGTGTTACAATGTAGATGAAAAAAAATTTTTTCTAGAGGTATATTACATGAATCATATTGAATTATTAGCACCAGTTGGTGATTTTGAGTGTTTAAAGGCTGCTGTACAAAATGGTGCAGATGCTGTTTATTTGGGGGCTTCTATGTTTAGTGCTAGGGCTTCTGCTAAGAATTTTGATTTACACGAACTAGAAGAGGCTGTTTCCTATGCTCATTTACGTGGTGTAAAAGTGCATTTGGCTTTAAATACGTTATTAAAAAATGAGGAATTAGAGGAGGCTCTTGTTCTTTCCAAACATGCTTATGAAATGGGAATTGATGCCCTTATTGTACAAGATTTTGGGCTATGTTCTATTTTAAGAAAAAAATTTCCCGACCTTCCTTTGCATGCTAGTACACAGATGAGCATTCATAATTTAGAAGGTGTGACCGAGCTAGAAAATTTAGGTTTTTCTAGGGTTGTGCTATCTCGTGAGACTTCTGTAACAGAATTAGAGTTTATTAAAAACCACTCCAATATTGAACTTGAAGTGTTTATTCATGGTGCCCTTTGTGTTTCTTACTCTGGGCAATGTCTTATTTCTAGTATGATTGGTGGACGTTCCCGGAAATCGTGGAAGATGTGCACAAGCTTGCAGACTTCCCTATGAGTTAATCGTAAAATCCAATAAAGAAATTTGTATGGATAAGGGGTACATTTTAAGCCCAAAGGATTTATGTGGTATTTCGTATATTCCAGAATTAATCCGTATGGGAATTTCGTCTTTAAAAATAGAAGGACGTATGAAAACACCTGAATATGTAGCAACCGTTACCCGAATTTACCGAAAATATATTGACCTTGCTTATTCAGAGGAAGAATTTGTTTTTGATGTACAAGATGAAAAAGATTTATTACAAGTATTTAATCGTGGCGGTTTTTCTACTGGTCACTTAAGTAGCGAACCAAACCGTAGCCTTGTTTTTAAAGAAAAGCCAAACAATATGGGAATTTACATTGGAAATGTAGCAAACTATAATGCTAAAAAAGGCCATATCACATTAAATTTGAATGATAATTTAACTATTGGTGATACGATTTGTTTTGAGAAGGAAGAAACCAAATATCGTATTTCTGAATTAATGATGGGTGAAAAAAATATTGATTATGCGACAAAAGAGTCTTTGGTTACCATTGGAAGAATGAAAGGAAATATTGCCCCCGGGGATAAGATTTATAAATTAGATAGTAAGACTTTGTTAAATAAAACAAAAGCTACCTATGTAGATGAATTTAGGAAGCATGCTTTATCGTGTTCTATTTTAGTGCATAAAGATACACCTGTTACGATTTCGGTTTGGGATAATACGGGCTTAAAAGTGGATTATCAATCCGATCTTCTTCCAACAACTGCAAAAAGCCAGCCAATTACCAAAGAGCGTATCATCACCCAGTTTTCCAAAACAGGAAATACACCTTTTGATTTTGAACATTTTACCATCAATTTGGAAAAGGATGTTTATTTAAGTGTTCGTGATATGAATGAGCTTCGTCGTAAGGTATTAGAAAAAGTAACCAAGGTAATCATTGGAAACTTTCGAAGAACTCCTAAAAAAGACATCGTGGTATCACAAGATTTTGGTATTCCTGTGAATAGTACCTCTACCCATATCGCCTCTACTACCTCAGGAAAGCAAATTTCTCTTTTGTTAAATACCTTAGATGTAAATGCCAATTATGGAGAACTGGAACAGGTTGAACGCGTTTACATTCCTCTATCGTATTTTTCTATGGGGGAATATGCCAATATTCTAAAACTCATTTCAAACCAGTTTGATACGTATATTTACATGCCAACGATTATTAAATCCAATTATCGAAACTTGTTTACAACCCATATTGATAAGGCTTTAGAGGATTTTCGAATAAAGGGGTTTGTGGTTTCCAATTTAGGCACTCTTACCATGTTGGAGCCTTATAAGAAGAACTATGAATTCATTGGAAATTATACCTTAAATGTGTTTAACCAAGCCTCAGCGCATGCTTATCATGATTTAGGATTATCTACAATTACCTTATCTCCTGAATTAAATAAGGAGCATGTAGCAAAGCTTGCAAGTAACTGTCCTTTTGGAAGTGAACTAATCGTTTATGGAAAAACACCGGTTATGACACTTGGGTATTGTGTGCTTGGAAAGTCCAATAAGTGTTACCCAAATTGTAAGGCTTTGTGTAAAAGCAAAAATGATTATTATTTAAAAGACCGCCTAGGGCTTTATTTCCGAGTAGTAGCCGATAACGTACAAACCATAAATACGGTTTATAACAGTAAAATTACCTCTTTGGATTATTCCGGATTACCAATCCGTTCGGTACGAATTGATATATTAGATGAAAATTTATTAGAAATAAATCATATTATTGAAACAGTCCGTAAAGAAAAAAGATTAGAAGGAAAAGATTACACAAACGCAAATTTCATTCGTGAGGTGTAGGGATTGGATTTTTGCTTAAATTTATGATTAATTCCATGTTGTCATCGTTTGCGGATTTATTCTTACGAATTTGTCCGCATTTTTTGCATTTGAATACAATAACATATCCTTTTTTGGGATTGTTTTCGATACCGATGGGCTCTAGGTCACCGTGGCATTCTTCGGCACGGTCTCCTGGGTTTTTGTCCACATGTTTGGAGTGTAAACAATGTGGGCAATGGTTTCTACAGGTGTAGCCTAGTTTTGGCACTGTTTTGCCACAATTGTCGCATATAAATTCTTCGTCTATTTCGGTAAATTTTCTTAACATATTCTCTCCTCTTTATTGTATACGAACGGACCTTGTGTCTGTTCCTATTTTTTCAAATGTGCGAGCGGACACGAGGTCCGCCCCTACGTATATTTTAATCCGCAAGAAGACTTCCTCCTATGAATTCACGAATCAGTGAGGTTTTGGGAATGGCGTCTTGTGGGATGGATTCAAAGTAGCTAAGCAAACGAATTAGTCTGGTTGCTTCTGCGTATTCTGGTTCGGTATTGGTAATTTGTTTTAAGAGTGGCAAGGCATAATCTTTTAGCACCCCCAATTCATAAATCAATGAAGAATTAAACATGTTGTCTGCCTCTTCTTGGTATGGGTAAATATATCGCTCTTCCCCACGATTTACTGAATACCACATTTTTATGGTATGTTTTGCACTATACCCCCTAAATTGATTGTCTCTTACAATTCTTCTTATTAAACGAGTGTCGGTTGTAGAAATACGGTTGTAGTAGTCAATATTTAGTACAGTTAGTGCACTAATATAAATTTTATATTTTTGCTCTTTGGGAATGGCACTGGTTAATTTATCATTTAAACAATGGATTCCTTCAATCACTAAAATTTCGTCTTGGGCTAATTTCATGGTTTCTCCATTGTATTTCTTGTGTCCCACAGTAAAATCAAACGTTGGTACTTTAATTTCTTCCCCATTTAATAATTTTACTAGGTGTTCATTAAATAATGTTACATCTAATGCTTCAATACATTCAAAATCGTAATTTCCTAGCTCATCTTTTGGGTTTTCTTCTCGTTCTACAAAATAATTATCAACCGATATGGTAACTGGTTTTAACCCATTTAAACGTAACTGAAAACCTAGACGTTTCGCAAAAGTTGTTTTTCCTGAAGAAGATGGACCTGCAATTAAAATTACTTTTACTTGTTTATCGTTTGCAATATGGTCTGCAAGGTCTGCTATCTTTTTTTCATGTAGGCTTTCGGATAACAAAATAGCATCTTGTGCCTCGTCCCTTTTGGCTTCCCTATTCAATTTGTAAATCGTATTAATTCCGATTAATTTATAGATGTCCTCATATTCATCTAAGGTTGCTACTAGCTTTTTATTTTCTACAAATGGACTCAGTTTGGTTGGTGTTTTCCAATTGGGATAACGCACAATAAACCCATCTTTGTATTTTACAATATCATACACTTTTGTATATCCTGTCGAAATTGGCATAACTCCAAAGAAATAGTTGAAATATTCTTCACAATAATATAAAGATGCCCCATATGGTGTATCTTGTGCAATTTGTATTTTTCCTTTTAAGGTTTTCTCCTTTTCGTAAAACTCTTCTGCCTCTTGTCTTGTCATTTTTACTTTTCGAATTTCTAAATCCTTATCAATTATTTCGCTCATTCGTTTACGAATATTTTCAATCATTTCTTCTGTCATTTCCATATTGTCTAATTCACAAAACATCGCATTGGATAACTGATAATTCACGGTTAAAAGAGCTTCTGGGTATAACTCATTTAATGCTTTTGCCATAATATACATGATACCTCTTATATAAATCATCATACCATCTTTGCAGTTTAAATCAATTAATTCTACCTTGGCATCTTCAGTTAATTTCAAATTCAAACTTCTAACTTCATTATTCACTTTACAAGCAATGACTTCTGTTTTTGCCTGCTTAATTTCCCCTTCTAACAATTCATAAACTGTTATTCCTGAAGTTGCTTCTATATTTTGATTTTCATATGTGATTTTCATCTTTTATTCTCATTCCTTTCGCCAAAAGGCATAACATTTTTAACGTTTCCTTGTTGGTAGACAATATTTCTTTTACTATATTCTTCTAATTTTAATACCCTTATTGTAACATAGGGATTTTTTAAAATCAACTAGTATTTGGTATATTTTGCTAAGTATGTGGATATACTGTCATTAACAAAAGATTTTTTAAGGGAGGTACAAGCTATGAATTTGGAGCGATTACATGTAATGTTAAATAATAAGGAAAAAGTGAATGTGTATTATGATGAAAGACCTGTATGGGTACAAGAAGTACATGATAATATTGCGAAGGTTAGTTTTATTGATAATTTTGAAGAAAAAGATGTTTATATTGAGGATTTGTATGAGAATGATTTATATAATAAATAAAAATTTTTTTAGGATAAAAAGCAAAGAAGGGCTTACGCCCTCTTTGCTTTTTGTTTTGGTGGATATATCCCCCTATTTTCGGTTATTGCCAAATACACTTTCTTTACGGGTTTGTCAAATTTTCCGTTTGCTGTAGAAAAATGCTTTACTGGTTCTGATTTTATATGAACCCTGCCTTCTGCATTAATTGCATCAATTAATTCTTCAATGCTCCTTTGTTGTTTTTTGTTTTCCCAAACTAATTCTTCAAACACCTCTCTTACAAGGTTATCATACCTCTTCGTATGGTTTGTATACCTTCCAATAAGAGTATTTTCTCCCTTGGTTGTTAAGCACCGAAATAAATTGGGAACCCGTTCGTATTCGTCTGGCATTGTTACCTCTTGTTGTAAAATTTTCTCCGTTTTTTGTAACATTCTTAATAACCCTCCTTGGCTTCTTTATTGAACACCAAGAAGCATTATAGCTCATTTTTTATGTTTTGTGAATACTTTTTTAAAATTTTATTTTTTCTTCTATCCATGCTTTTAGCTCTGGAATTTTAACTCTTACTTGTTCCATGGTATCACGGTCACGAATGGTTACACTTTCGTCTTCTAAAGTATCAAAGTCGATAGTAATACAGTATGGTGTTCCAATTTCGTCTTCTCTACGGTAACGTTTTCCAATGGAACCTGCTTCATCATAGTCACACATGAAATCTTCGGATAAACTTTCAAATACTTCTTCTGCTTTTTCGGATAGTTTTTTGGATAGTGGTAATATTGCTACTTTGTATGGGGCAAGTGCTGGGTGTAAATGTAGTACGGTTCGAGTATCTCCTTCGGCTATGGTTTCTTCTTCGTAAGCATTACATAGCATAGCAAGGAATATTCGGTCTACTCCAACGGCTGGTTCTATACAATATGGTACATATCGTTCGTTTGTTTCTAAATCTAAATAGGTTAGGTCTTCTTTGGAAGCCTCCATGTGTCTTGATAAATCATAATCGGTTCTATCGGCAATTCCCCATAGTTCTCCCCATCCAAATGGGAATAAGAATTCTATGTCTGTGGTTCCTTTACTGTAGAAGGATAATTCTTCTTTGGAGTGTTCTCGAAGGCGTAAGTTTTCTTCTTTGATGCCTAAGTTTAACAACCAATTTTTACAGAAGTTTTTCCAATATTCATACCATTCTAAGTCGGTTCCTGGTTTGCAGAAAAACTCTAGTTCCATTTGTTCAAATTCTCTGGTACGGAAAATGAAGTTTCCTGGTGTAATTTCATTTCTAAAAGAACGTCCCATTTGTCCAATTCCCATTGGCATTTTTCTTCTTGTGGTTCTTAGTACATTTTTAAAATCTACAAACATTCCTTGTGCGGTTTCTGGTCTTAAATATACTTCCGATTTTGCATCTTCTGTTACTCCCATGTAGCTTTTAAACATTAAATTAAATTGTCGTATTTCCGTAAAGTCCATTTTTCCGCAAGCTGGACATACAATGTTATTTTCTTTTATATAATCCACCAATTGCTCATTGGTCCAACCATCTAATCCTGCCATTTCTTTTCCTTTGCTAAATGCCCATTCTTCAATTAGTTTATCGGCTCTATGTCTTGTTTTACAAGCTTTACAATCAATTAATGGGTCGGAAAAACCTCCTACATGCCCTGTCGTTACCCATACTTGTGGGTTCATAATAATGGCTGCATCAATTCCTACATTATAGCGATTTGTTTTAATAAATTTTTTCCACCATGCATCTTTAATATTCTTTTTTAATTCTGCCCCTAATGGACCATAATCCCATGAATTAGCAAGCCCTCCATAGATTTCAGAACCTGGATACACAAATCCTCTTGCCTTACATAAATTTACGATTTTTTCCATTGAATCTACCATAAAAACACCTCTTTTAATTTTTATTATTATACACAGTTTCCAAAAAATAGTCAATATTTTTTTGCGCTTTTATCTGTCTTTTTGTAAATACTGCTTGACATTTGTTTATATCTATGATACTATTTTTCTTGGTCATTACCATTGGGAGTTTGAACTATTTTTAAAAAAAGGAGGTGAAGCCCAATGGAAAAAGAAGAAAATATGGCTTATGTGGTAACTATGTTAAAACAAATTAACCAGACCACTACAACATTAGCCAAAAAAATTGATGACAACTATCAAAAACTCGATACTAAAATTAATAACCTTGAAACGAAACTTAATGCTAAGATCGATAATCTTGAAGCCAAGCTTAATGCTAAGATCGATAATCTTAAAACTAAAGTTGACGATAATTTTCAAAAACTTGATACCAAGATTGATAACCTTGAAGCAAAACTTAATGCCAAAATTGATGATAATTACCAAAAACTTGATGCTAAGATTGACGATACTTATAGTAAACTTGATGTTAAAATCTTTAGGAATTATCAGGCAATTGAGAGAAACCACAACTTAATTCTTTCTCTTAGAAAAGATATTGATGAACTAAGAGAAGATTTAAAAACAGTTTATCATTTAGAACAAGAATCTCGAAAAAAAATCCAACAATTATTTTAGGAAAAAATTGTTTCCGTACATAAATGACCTGTATTAGTGGCTTTGCCACTTTCACATAATAACGACTTGTTAAAAAAAGAGATAAACATGACCTTTTGTTTATCTCTTCTCTTTTTCTATTTTTTCTTTTCTTCTTCCTTTTTCTTAGATATTTGTTTTTCGTATCCTACTACAGTAAGAACGGTTACTAGTATATATACCACTATTCCTACTGGCATAGTATAGATTCCCACTGGAATTCTTGTTATTTCTATTACACTTGCAAGTACTGCTTCTGATACAACAATTCGAAGTAACAATACTCCAATTACTTTATACACGCCTAGATTTAAATATCGAATTCCTACATATACGAAAATAAGAATCGTTGCAATGATCATTGGAATAATGTATGGTTTTACCATATCACGTATACGATAATGTGGTATGGTTGTTGTTACAATACTATTATCGGTTTCTTCTAATTCATACTTTTCTTTTACTTTTTCTTTAAAAGTACCTAATTGCTCCTCTGTTAACGCACTTACATGAACACTCAAAGAATCGTGAAATGTTTCGATTTCTTGGTAACGAATTTTTTCTTTTGGAAATACTTCTTTTGCAATTTGTTTCATATCTTCTAAATTATAGTCTTTTCCAAGATATACATCAATTCTTGTATGTTCTTTATAGTCTAAGGAGAAATTCGTTTTCCATATACCTGTAACAATCATTCCCAATAGGATGATCATCACTGCTATTAAATAAATTATTTTTGGGTTCTTTATTTTTTCCATATTTATTTCTCCTTTCTATTTTTCTACCTCATCCAATAAAAATTTCATACTCATATAATCGTAAATTGCAAGTGCCGTTAAGCCCCAGAATAGGATCATACCAATACTTGCTATTGGTAGCCACGATACAAAAGTAAATACAATTCCTAATATAAATAGTGGTGCAAAAATACTTGCAAAATGTTTATAGGTTTCTTTTATGATTTCTTCTTTGTTTTCTTGTGTTTTTTGTAGTTTTCCTAAAACATATTGTAATACGGCATAATTTGCAACAAATATACTAATTACTGCTACTAATGCCTCAAATGCAATTACTACGTTGGCATAACGAAGAACAAGTAACACAATTGCCAAAAGCCCTATATACGAAATGGCGGCAAAAAGTCCATTCATTTTATATTTTACAATCCAATAGATAAGTCCTATCATAACAGTTACAATAAGTATCATCATGATTGCTTTTACGATGACCATATTATCTTTATTGGAGATAAAATTGTTTTCTTCTAATTCATATACAATTGGCATTGCGCCACTATCAATTAACCCTGCTACTCTACTTGCTTGTTCAATATAGGTTGTTATTTGTTCATTGGAAGTAGACGCAGTTCCAATGGATAATTGTAATATTCCTGTTGAAATGGTTTCTCCAAAGTAGGTTTTAATTAGGCTGTCTCCATCTAATTCGATACTAACATTTTTGGTTACCGTATTTCCCTCTTCATCGGTTGAAGAAATATACGTTTTTGTAATATCTTCTAACTTTTGTTTTCCTTCTTTGCTAAATTCCACACTTAAATATACTGCTGTTCCAGAACCTGTACTGCCATATACAACGGATGCATGTTTTACCTCTTTGTTATCTAATAATACTTCCCCAGTTTCACTATCCTTTATTTCAAATTTTCCTACATAAGTAAGGCTAGATAAGGTTTGGTCTGTTTTGGTATCTTCTGGAATTTCGATTAGCATTTCTCCGGTTTGTTCGTTTAAGTTTACTACATATTCGCTAATTCCCATGCTTTTTAAACGAGTCTCCATAATCTTTTTTGCTTTTCGATAATTACCAATCGTCAATACTTCTTCTGCATTTACTGGATTGGTTTCTTTTCGATATCCCTCTTTTAGTGAACCATCTTCATTGGTTCCTTCTTCGCTTACTTTTCCTTCTGCATCATATATGGTATCCTCTGTTTTTTCACTAACTTGAAATCTTGCTACTCTTCCTCCTGTTAAGTTCATTCCCAAACGATACTCTGGCAATATATTTTTCATTTGCCCTTGTTTGTTTGCAAAAATTCCAATAAATGAAATAAGGCAAATTGCAATAATACATAATACCATTAAAATTTTTCCTAATTTTCTTGTTTCCATGTTTTCTTACATCCTTTCTTTTTGGCACAACATTTGACTTTTTCAAACTTGCCTTTTCTATTTTTATAATAATTTTGTATTATTAATCACAAGTCCAAACCATACATGCAAATATTTGGCTGCATATTTGCTCATCATGGTTCTGTCCATAAAGATTTCAAAATAGTCCAATACTGGGCAAATTTCGGTATCAATATTAATATTTAGTGTGATTTTTCTGTCTTCTTTGTCTATATCTAACCTTGTATGGGTTACAGCATAGTTTACCTTATCGTGCTTTCCAAAGGTTGCAATATTTTTATTAACCACACGGTCTCTGTGCACATCGGATTTATCCGCTAAAATAAGGGCTGCGGAAATATCACTCACCGCGGTTCCTGTTTGTTCATCATGGTTTCCAATTGCCATCATAACTTCAATTCGGTCTTTATCTGGCATTCCCATATCTTTTAAAATGTTATAGGCTAGTAGTGCTCCTGACTGTGCATGGTCAACACGGTTTACGCAGTTTCCAATATCGTGTAAATATCCTGCAATTTTCGCAAGCTCGATTCGATCTTTCGGAAAATCAAATGTTTCTAAAATATCGGCTGCTCGTTTGGAAACAATACTTATGTGTCTTACCGAATGTTCCGTATAGCCTAACACATTTAACTGCTTTTGTGTCCCTTCAATTAAGGCTTGTACTTCCTTATTGTTCTTTACATCCTCTAATGTTATCATTCCTTACCTCCATTTTTTCTTAATGTACCACTTTTTTTATTACTTTATGCATAGAAGTATTCTATACCAAAAAAGAACACTTTTCAAGTGTTCTTTAAAGGATTTTATAAATTATTTGAAACACCATTTATTTTATAAAAGTACTTGGGTCGATGGATTCTCCGTTTTGTATTATTTCAAAATGCAAGTGTGGAGCGTCTGCTACTTCAAATGCTGCTGAGTTTCCTACAGTTCCTATGCTTTGTCCTTGTTTTACTTCTTCTCCTACAGTTACAAATTCAGTGGATAGTAAACTTGCGTATAGGGTTTCGTATCCGTCTTGGTGTTCGATGATGATGGATAAACCGTATCTTGGGTCATTTTTGATGGATTTTACTTTTCCATTTGCTGAGGCTTTTACCACTGTGGTTTTGTCGGCTTTTATATCCCAACCTAAGTGGGTAGCCCATTCTTCTAAGGTTTCTGAATATACTAATTTATCTTTTGCATATTCTTTTGCTATTTCTCCTTCTACTGGTTTTGTAAAGGTTAATGGTTCTTGTTTGTTTTCTTCTTGTTTTGTTTCTGTTTTTTTCGTTTCCGAAGATTTTGTGGTTTCTTGTTTTTTTACGGTATTGGTATTTGTTTTTGTTGTTTTGGTATTGTTACTTGTATTTGCTTTTGTGGTATTTGTAGTTGTATTTTTGTTAGTATTTTCCGTTTTTGGGGTTTCATTTTGCATTTCTTCTACTGTTTTTCCCATGCTCGTACTTACTTCTTCACTGTCTTTGTTACTTCCTTGTACAAGACTTGCTATTTTCTGATTGTCTAAACTTGCTTGTTTGTCCATCTTATTTCCATATGCTACAAAGGTAACAACAAAGGCAATAATTCCAATTAGTAAAATACTTCCTCCAATATAAAGTACATTATAATTTTTTTCTTCTTTCTCTCTTCTTCTTGAATCTCTTCTCATAATACTCCTCCTAAATTATGCGAATTTACAGTTTTTAATCTATGACCTTTTAAAACTGTTCATTCGTTTTGAATTTAGTAAAAGTATTTCCTATATTTTCAAAATTTATACAAACAATTTCCAAATTTATAAAAATTTCATTTTTACATGTTCACAACTTCCACACCAGTATAAAAATGTTTGATAATTTCTTCGTAATTTTTGCCTTGTTTTGCAAGGGCATCCGCCCCTGTTTGGCTCATACCTACTCCGTGTCCATAGCCAATCACGGAAAATTTGATGTTATCTCCTTCTATGGTATAGGTAAAATCGGTGGAGCGAAGTCCTAGTAGTGTTCGTATTTCTACTCCTGCTAGTTCTAAGTTTCCTACTTTTAAGGTTTTTACTCGGTTACTGTCTGTTTTTTCTTTTACCATTATGGCATCTTCTTTGGTAAAGTCAATTTCTAAATTGCTATGTTTTTGTTTTATTTTATTTATAAACTCGTCTTTTGTTACAATTACTTCGGAGTGGTATTGGCTATACGCATCTTCTCCGTGAAGTTTCTACTGCTTGTAAATAGGGGTAGCTTCCTCCCCATACATTAACCGGAATTTCGGTTTTTCCTCCACTGTTGGAATGAAAGAAAGCATTAATTGGCTTTCCTTCATAGGTAATTAGTTTTCCTTTTGTAGCATTTACAACCTGTTCTATTTTTTTCCAATTTTCTTCTCGTACACTTTCTTCCCATCTTGCAAGGCGGTCTTCTTTTGATACCCATGCTTGGCAACATCCACTATCATCACAAATATCTGCATTTTCATGTTTTTTTCCTTGTGTGGTAATTTTAAATATGGTATAGGTTCGTGCCACAACGGCTTGTGCCTTTAGTGCTTCTTCTTCAAAATCGACTGGCATTTCAGCAGATACCACATGGCATAAGTATTCATCTAAGTTTACTTCTTCTACCTCACCCGTTTTGGCATGTAAGAGTTTTAAGGTTTGGTATTCGCCATAATTGTAGTCTTCTATTTTTGTGTCTTCGCTTACAGTATTTGGGCCTAAGTTTACTTCTGTACTTGTTTGTTTTGTCTGAAATCCTTTTGTAAAGATAACTGGGATTAGAAAAATGATTTGCACAAACAAAATAATCCCTATTACTATTTTTCTCATATTATGTCCTTTCTTTAATATTGTTCAAACTGTTCACTTTTATCGTTTTATATTTGCTTATTGCATACAATCTTCGAAGGCTTTACAGGAAAGCCCCTTTAACAAGGGGGCTGCCGCTTAAGCGGCTGGGGATTCTTACGTATTATTTCTAATTTGCTACAGTTTAACAGGTTAGTTTTAATTTCATGGAATTTAGTATTTTTTTCTCAATTCGTGAAACTTGAACTTGTGTAATTCCTAAAACTTTTGCTACTTCGGATTGTGTCTTATCTTTATAAAATCGTAGTAAAATAATTTGTTTTTCACGGTCTTCTAGTTTTTCAATTAATTGTTTTAAAGCAATTTTGTTTACAATATGATTGGTTTCGTCTTTTACATTTGGCATTTTATCTAAAATGCTTCTTGTATCATCATCCGATGTTTCTTCATAAATGGAAGAAACTGGTCTTAACGAATCCATTGCATAGGTAATTTCTTCTTTTGGTACTTTTAATCGTTTTGCCATTTCTAAAATGGTAATTTCTTCCCCTGTTTTTGCGAAATATTCTTTTTGTAATTCTCGTATTTTAATTGCTAGCTCTTTTGTACTTCTACTTACTTTTATCATTCCATCATCTCGTATGTATCGTTTGATTTCTCCTAATATATATGGTACTGCATATGTTGAAACTTGTACTTCATAACCTACACAAAATCGCTTCATTGCTTTAATAAAGCCCATACATCCTATTTGGTAAAGGTCTTCTGTTTCATAACCTCTACCGGTAAAGCGTTTTACAATGTTCCATATTAAGCCTTGGTTGTTTTCTACTAATCTTGACATGGCCTCATTGTCGCCGTGCTTGGGCTTTTTCTATGTCTGCAAAATTGTTTTCGTACATATAAGCACCCTTTCTATTCTAACGCATATAATGATTTGTAAGTGGCGAAGCCACTAACTTAGGTCATTTAATTCTAAAGGAACTAAAGATTTTTCCTTCTTGTTTTTCTTCTTTTGGCTCTTGTTTTTGGATTACTTTTTTCATGGTGATTTTGGTACCTAAGCCCAAAATGGATTCCACTTCTAAGTCATCCATAAAGCTTTCCATAATAGTAAATCCCATACCAGAACGTTCTAAATCTGGTTTTGTTGTATAGAGTGGTTCTTTGGCAATATCGATGTTCTCAATTCCTTTTCCCTTATCTGATATTTCAATCACAACGGTATTAGCAAATATTTTACAGATTAATTCAATTTGACCTTCGGTGTCTTCATAGCCATGTATAATACAATTGGTTACAGCCTCTGAAACAGCAGTTTTAATATCAGCTAATTCTTCTATGGTAGGGTCTAGCTGGGAAACAAAGGCTGCCACACTAATACGTGCAAATGCCTCATTATTGGATTTACTTAAAAACTCTAATTTCATTTCATTATCGTATAAGTTTTTCATGTTACCTCTCATTCCTTGTATCTATATATTTAGGTTTTTATGAAGGTTTTACCTATAAACCTACCTTTTCTATAAGCTTATTTATTTTTATTAAAATTTTCATATTCTTCTGTTTTTTCTATTAAGCTTCCATATTCTTCTATTTCATCTTTACTTAATCATTTATTTATATTGTTTTATAAGTATTTACCCTGCCATAGTATCTTCGTTTAAAGGAATTATCTTTAATACTCCGCTCATTTCTAGCACTTTTCTTACACTTGGTTGTATCTTCATAATTTCCACCTTGCTTCCTAACATTTTTGCTAGCTTATACCTTCCCATTAACATTCCAATCCCTGCACTGTCCATAAAAGTAACTTGATTAAAATTAAACACAATTTTTCTTGGCATATATCTTGTAATTTCATGGTCCATTTTCCTCCTTATTTTTTCTGTGGTATGATGATCAATTTCTTCTGTCATTTCAAATATGAGTAACTTATCTTTTTCTTGGTAACTTGTCTCCACTTTGGTACCTCCTTTTGTATTTTACTAAACATATTATAAATCATTTGGTAATATTTTCCAATAGCAAAACATAGGAAGTTTTAGCGATTTATAAGAAGTTATCGACATTTTTCTACATACCATAGAAGACCTTCTACTCAATACGAAATCTTTCTTTTTCCATGCACATAGCACGTGGTATATTGTTGTACCTCGTGTACCAACAAAAAAGAGGCTAGATGCTTTCGCATCTGCCTCCTATTTGGCACGAACATGTTAGACCATATTGGTTATATCTTCGTCCATTGCACAAAAGACAATAACAATTGCCACTACCAATACAGTAGCCACAATGCCAATTACTTTCATTGCCCGTCTCATTCTTTCTTCTCCTTTTCTTCTGTCTCCTCCATGCTCACAGCCAATAATGCCTCTTCAAACTCTTCTTCGGAAAGTTGAAAATCTACATACTCTCCGTATATGGCAAGTTCTTTTTTAATATAACACATATCAGCATTATACTGGCACCTTGTCTGTTCTACAATTCCTAATGTTTCTTTTTCGTGAATGTTATCATCCGAATTCTTAATGGCTTCTTTGGGATATTGCCATAACAAGTCCAGATAATCGTCCACGAAATCGGAATATGCCTCTACGCAGTCTTCAGAAGTTAAATTCTTCTGTGTTTCCTCTAAAAAGTTTATTACTGCCTCATAGAAGTCCTCCGAAATTGCCTCTTCCTCATAAGCGACGGTATATTCCTGCCGCCTTTCGGAAGCCTCTCGTTCACATTCTCTTAATGCAAACGGTTTTGCTGCTGTTTGTGCACTTGCTCCTATTGTTAGAGCAAGTATACATGCCCTCATCCACATTGGTCTTTCCCTCCTTTTGTCTTTTCTTGGATAAGTTTTGGTATTGTTTACCAATACGCTATATCATAGCACAATTTTAGACAATTTGCAAGACTTGTCTTTGAAGTATTTTCGCAATTTTATACCACAAATTATTATAATTTCAAGTATAATAATTTGTGGTACAGAAACATACACGAATTTTTCGTGCATGTTAGCTCACCTTTTTATTTTTCTCTACTACAATATCACCAAATAATTCTTCTTGCGTGGTTTTTACTTTATCTCTTCTGGTTAATTCTAGTAGTCCTGTAAATGCGGTTACCACTTCTTGTTTATTGCATTTCGATAAGGAATATAATCGGTTAAATACAAATTTTGGTTTTCGTAAGAGTTCTTTAAACATTTCTTTTACTTTGCTTGCTACGGTATATGTATCGGTAATGGCAATTTTTTTTATGTTTTGGGCATTTTTGTTTAAGCGATTTTTGTTTTTATTTATTAATTTTTCATATATTTTTTCTAGCATTTCTTTTGTGTATTCTTTTTCTAATTCTTGTTTTGGTAGTTTGATTTCTTCTGGTAATTTAAAAAAGCGGTTGGAATATTCGTTATAGTTTTGTCTTAATTTTTCTGCCATTTCTTTATAGGCTTTGTATTCAATAATTCTTGCAATTAATTGTTCTTCGGTTAGTTCTTCTTCTACGTCTTCTTGTTTTGGAAGAAGTCCTTTGGATTTTAGATATAATAAAGTAGATGCCATGATTAGAAATTCACTGGTAATTTCTAAGTTCATTTCTTCTGCTTTATGAATGTATTCTAAATATTGGTCCGCAATTTCACTTATTTGAATATCATAAATATCCATCTTGTTTTTGTCGATTAAATGACATAGTAAATCAAGTGGTCCTTCAAAGTTATTAATTTTTATGGCATATTGCTTTGTTTGCATAGTTAATATATTTTGCATTTTAAAATTGATTCCTTCCTTTTCTCTAAAGGCATATCTTATCATGAAAAATTTATTTTCAAATTAATACTTCCTTTATTGTGTTTTCTCTATATCCTTTTTTCATTAAACAATTTCTTATTTCTTCTTTCTCTAAAGTTGCTTGTTTTTTTATAATAATCTTTTGTGCAGAAGCTTTTTCATATTCTTCTATTTCATCTATATGTGCATCAAAGTAGTCCTCTATTACTTCTTTTTGAAGCCCTTTTTGGTATAATTTATATTTCATTTCTCTTATGGATAAATTTTTTAATGCCATGAACTCATTCACTGCTCTTTTCACATAATCTTCTTCATTTAAATAACCTGCTTCCTTTACATATTCTATTATATCACATAGGAGGTCGTTTTGTATCGTATTTTGAAATTTATTTTTTACTTCTTGTATGGTTCTTTTTTTATACATAATATAATTCATGACTTTTGTTTTTTCTTTTTCAAATTCTTCTATGGAATACATTTTATTCCTCCTTATATTTTATTGATTTTTCTTCTAATAACATAAAATTACAACAAATAGAATTTAAAAATTTATTTGTTCCTTTCCTATATTGTGTATATGTATTTTTAGCCTTTTTATAAATTATATCACTGTGCTTATTACAAAATCTATATTTGCTGGTTAAAATTTGTTTATATCTCCTTATTGCTAAAATAAAACGAGGACATTAATTGCCCCCGTTTCTTCTTAGTTTAAAGATAAGAACGTCCTCTTTTCACTTATACCCTACTTAAAGTATATTCCTATACTAGGCTAGGGGATTCCTCTTTCATAATATTGCAATATTATTATTTCTAGTATATTCATATTAATATTTTTTATTCTAGTTGTCAAGTTCCTCCTCGTCAACCGATAGGTCTTCTCCTAAGCTTTTTTCGAAGGCTTTGGCAAAGTTGTCTCTTATTTTTTGTTCTACTTCTTTCATGATTTCTGGGTTGTCCAATAAGTATTGTTTTACATTTTCTCTTCCTTGTCCAATTCTAGTACCATTATAACTAAACCAAGAACCGCTTTTTTCAATAATGTCTAGGTTTACTCCCATGTCTAATATGTTTCCTTCTTTGGAAATACCTTTTCCATATACAATGTCAAATTCGGCTTCTCTAAATGGTGGTGCTACTTTGTTTTTTACAATTTTTACTTTGGCTCTACTTCCTACAACTTCTCCGTCTTGTTTGATGTTTTCCGCTTTTCTAATGTCCATACGAACTGAGGCATAGAATTTTAATGCTCTTCCTCCTGTAGTGGTTTCTGGATTTCCAAACATAACGCCAATTTTTTCTCTTAATTGGTTAATGAAAATTAAAACGGTTTTTGATTTATTGATGGCTCCTGCTAATTTTCGTAATGCTTGTGACATAAGTCTTGCTTGTAAGCCCATGTGGGAGTCTCCCATGTCTCCATCGATTTCTGCTTTTGGTACAAGTGCTGCAACGGAGTCTACAACAATCACATCTAAGGCTCCACTTCGGATTAGGCTTTCGGTAATTTCTAAGGCTTGTTCTCCGGTATCGGGTTGAGATACAATTAAGTTGTCAATGTCTACTCCTAAGTGTTTTGCATATACTGGGTCTAGTGCGTGTTCTGCATCAATAAATGCGGCTTCTCCTCCCATTTTTTGTGCTTCTGCAACAACATGTAGAGCAAGGGTGGTTTTTCCAGAAGATTCTGGCCCATATATTTCAATAATTCTTCCACGTGGCACTCCACCAATTCCTAGTGCAATATCTAACCCTAAGGCACCAGTTGGAATGGCCTCTATGTTCATTGCTTGGAATTCTCCTAATTTCATAACAGATCCTTTTCCAAATTGTTTTTCGATTTGTCCCATTGCTGCTTCTAATGCTTTTTTCTTTTCTGAATTTTCCATTCTTTTTTCCTCCTATTTTTACTAAATGACCTAAGTTTGTAGCTTTACCACCTAGAAATCATTTTGTGTATCATATTAAAACGTTTGTTTGTAACTGTATTATTACATTACATTTTTCATTTGTCAATAGTTTTTTTGAAATTTTTTCAATTTTCGTGTTGACATTTAGATTTATCATATTTTTAAGAACCCCCAGTCAGCTTCGCTGACAGGCCCCTTCAGTAAAGGGGCCTTTGTATAGTGTTATTTCTTCGAAGTTCGTCCCTAGAAAAGCCTCCTTTATTTAAGGGAGGTGGCAGTGCATAGCACTGACGGAGGGTTCTAGAAATTTATTTATAGCAATATTTACCTCTGAACTGTAACATTTTTACTGTCGATACCAAGTTTCAATTCCTTCATATACATTATATCGGTTTGGATTAATTTCGCCAATTAGATTTGGGCTATAAACTAGTGTCTGTTTATTATTGTATAAAAACACATATGGCATTTGTTCTTCGTAGATTTCTATGATTCGATTGTACTTTTCTTTTAAAACAGTTTCCTCTCGTATGTTTTTTACTTCATTTAATAAATTTATCATTTCCTCGTTTGCAAAATTGCTTAAGTTATTTTGCCCAAAATAGCTTGATAAGTCTGGGGAAACTCCACGATTCACTCCTGTTAACATCATATCATAGTTTTTATTTTGTAAATAGCTTTGGTATTGTGCATCAGATACCTTTCTTATCGTAACGGTAATGCCAAAATCACTTAGCGCCTGTTTTATGTTTTCTGCTACTTGTACTCTATTTTCATTACTGCTATTTACTATCAAATCAAATCGCAATCGTTCGGTTCGATAATTTCTTACTCGGTACCACGTTTTTTGATTATAGACCCAACCTGCTTGTTCTAGTATCATTCTTGCCATTTCTTGGTTTCTTCCATATTCTACTTTTTTATCTTGGTAAAGGTAATTTCCGTTTTCGAAAGGAAAATTCGTAACATAGTACTCACCACGATATATGGTACCAACGATATTTTCTTTATCAATGATATACGAAATGGCTTTTCTTACTTCCACATTTGCTAATACATTATTTTTGCAGTTAAAGGAAAGATAGTCTAAGTTTTCTCCATAATATTCTTTTTTATGATAGCCAATGGTTCCAATATATTCTTCTAGGTTTAGCGTTTTGGTGGTAAACATGTCAATATTTCCTATTTTAAAGGCATTATAAACTTCTCCCATATTTTGGTATTTTATGATTTGTATTTCTTCTAATTTACTCTCTTCTTTGTCACGGTTCCACCAAGTTTGGTTTTTCTGTAACACTATTTTTTCATTGTGAGTAGCAATTTTAAATCTTCCGGTTCCTACTGGTGCATTATTTTTAGCAGTATTTACGAAATCTTCGTTTAGGTAGTAAACATTTGATAAAATAGGGAACGTTAAATAATATTCAAAAAATGGGACTTCTTCGCTTAAGTTTATTTTTATGGTGGTATTATCGATTACTTCCACTCCAATTACTTTTTCTACATTATAAGCATAAATTGAATTTACTCCTAATTCTTTTAATCTATCAATGGTAAATTGAACATCTTTTGCCGTTAAGTCGTGCCCATCTTGCCATTTTATATCTTCTTTTAGTTTTACAACATATGAGGTTTCGCTTTGTTTACTCCATTCTTTAGCAAGGCATAATTCTAGTTTATTATCACTGGTGATGGTTAAAAGTGGTTCATAAATAAGCCTCGATATATATTGTATGTTTTGGTTTTTGCTTAAGATTGGATTTATCGTATCAAACGCTACTACGGGTAGACGAAGATTGGTAATCATTTCGACTTCTTCTTCAATTTCTGCTGGTAGGACTTTTGCTTTTTGTGGTTGTTGGTTATGATAAATATAGTATCCTGCAAAAATGAGTAATCCTACTACTATTACGATAAATATATATTTTGTAACATTTGACTTCATTTGTGCCTCCTTTTTTATTACATCATACAGTAAATTAAACAAATATGCAATCCTTCTTCTTAAAAAAAGGGAGAGAACTATTTGTTTCCCCCCACATTTATTTAAAACCCCATTTTTAATCTCTCGATTCTACCACAATGCGAATTCCGGTTCTGTCTTCCCCTTCTACTTGAACCTCCGCGAATGCTGGTACACAAACAAGATCCACTCCTGTTGGTGCCACAAATCCTCTTGCGATGGCTACTGCCTTAATTGCTTGGTTTAATGCTCCTGCTCCAATTGCTTGCATTTCTGCTCTTTCATTTTCTTTTACCAAACCAGCAATTGCTCCTGCTACTGAGTTTGGATTTGATTTTGATGAAATTTTTAAAACTTCCATTTTTTCTGCCTCCTAAAATTTAATTTTTGTTTCATTTTTTTAACAAGTATATTTATATTATATTTTAAGATTGTTGTCTAGTATTTTTTGGAAAAAACAGGAAGTTTTCATCGCGTTTTTTCGCTCTATTTCTACATTTTTACGCGTTCAATCTTCACCACTCGACAAGTTTCGTCATTAACTTCAAAAATACAACCCAAAAAGCCACATGTTCCGCTAGCTAATTTATATCGTTCTGGAAGACTTGTTTCAAATCGTTTTAAGGATGCCTCTACTTCCATTCCAATAACGGATTTTATTGGTCCTGTCATACCAATATCGGTAATATAGCCCGTTCCCTTTTCTAAAATGGTTTCATCCGCGGTTTGTACATGGGTGTGTGTGCCAAACATAACACTTACTTTTCCGTCTAAAAAATACCCCATTGCGATTTTTTCGGCACTGGCTTCTGCATGAAAATCTACTACAATCACGTCTACTCTATCTTTTATTTCTTCTAATATTTCGGTTACTTTGGTAAAAGGGTTTTCCGATAAGACGTTCATTTCGGTTCTTCCAATTAAATTAATAACTGCTATCTTTTTTTGTTTACACTCTACAATCACATATCCTTTTCCCAAAAGCCCTTTTGAATAATTGGCTGGACGAATTAATCTTTCCTCTTCTCCAATAAAGGAAAACACATCCTTTTTTGCCCAAGTATGATTACCAAGTGTTACGACATCGGCTCCTATTCGTAACATTTCTTTATATAATTTATGGGTAATTCCCATTCCATCCGCTACATTTTCGCCATTCATAATTACAAAATCAATCTCTTTTTCTTGTTTCAATTTTGGCAACACTTCTCCTGCCTTTTTTAAGCCGTTTTCTCCTACAATATCTCCTACCGCTAAAATTCTCAAATTTCATCTTCCTTTCTTTTCTTATGTGGTTATTATACACTATATTGAAAAAAATGAAAACACTTTTTACATGAATTAATGTTCAGATATACGTATAACTATTCAAAGGTAACTAATCAGTTTATATAGAAAATGTACCGTCTTAACTGTAATTTTACATGAAGCAAATTTTGTGCATTTTCTTGCATTATGTAAATTGTTATGCTATAATAATTTTATTCACTGTAAATTTAAATTGTTTGAAATCACCAAAAAGGAGGACTTATTTATGCAATTATCAAACAATGAAACAACATTATTTATCCATCGGGATATTTTAGCTTCAGCGAAAGGAAAAGAAGCTCTTCAGGATTATTTCCATGAGAATCCGGTTATCCCTAATCGCTTTATTTTCAAGGCAATTACGGAAGACGGCAAATTGGTTACAGATGAGGCACCTCTGGCGCAGCAACGTTGCTGTTTGGATGAATGTAGCTTTGGCCATTCGGTTTCGCAGAATGCCATGGATGGCTATTTTTTTGGGTCTCTTCAAAGTTTTATGAGACTCATTGGGCCTCCATGCGTGTAAATTGCTTATATCGATGAATAAAAAAGACCCGGCACGCAAATTTTGTTATTTGCATTCCGGGTCTTTTTCTTATTCTAACGCATATACTGATTTTTAAGTGGCAAAGCCACTAACAAATCAGTTATTTCGCATATTCAATTGCTCGTGATTCACGAATCACATTTACTTTAATTTGTCCTGGATAATCCATTTCATTTTCTACTTTTTTTGCAACATCTCTTGCAAGTACTGTCATTTCTGCATCGGTAATTTTTTCTGGTTTTACAATAATACGAATTTCTCTACCTGCTTGGATGGCGAATGATTTATCGACTCCTTCAAAAGAATCTGCAATTTCTTCTAATTGCTCTAGACGTTTGATGTATGCTTCTAGGGTTTCTCTTCTTGCTCCTGGGCGTGAGGCACTAATGGCATCTGCTGCTTGTACTAAAACAGCTTCTAGTGTCTGTGGCTCTACATCTCCGTGATGAGCTTGTACGGCATTAATGACTAATGGATTTTCTTTGAATTTTTTCAAAATATCTACACCAATTTCTACGTGTGTTCCTTCCATGTCATGGTCGAGTGCTTTTCCAATATCGTGTAATAGGCCTGCACGTCTTGCACGTTTGGTATCTAATCCTAATTCGTCTGCCATAATTCTTGCTAAGTTCGATACTTCAATAGAATGGTTTAAGACGTTTTGTCCATAACTGGTTCTATATCTTAGTTTTCCTAGTAGCATTACTAATTCTGGATTTAGTCCCATAACACCAGTTTCTAAAGTGGCACGTTCTCCTTCTGATTTAATCATGGCTTGTACTTCTTCTTTTGCTTTTTCTACCATTTCTTCAATCTTGGCTGGATGAATTCTTCCATCTTCAATTAGTTTTTCTAGTGCAATTTTGGCAACTTCTCTTCTTAATGGGTCAAATCCAGATAAAATAACGGCTTCTGGAGTATCATCAATAATTAAGTCAATTCCTGTTAGGTTTTCGATGGTTTTTATGTTTCTACCTTCTCTACCGATAATTCTACCTTTCATATCGTCATTGGGAAGATTGACAATGGAAACGGTTGTCTCAGATGTATGGTCTGCTGCGCATTTTTGAACCGCATAGGTTAGAAGTTCTTTTGCTTTTTTTGTAGATTCTTCTTTTGCTTTTGCTTCTTCCTCTCGAATGATATTTGCTTTTTCTTGTTTAATTTGTTTTTCTACTTCGGTTAGTAAAATCTTTTTTGCTTCTTCTACGGATAGATGAGCAATTTGTTGTAGTTTATCAATTTGCTCTTGTACTGCATTTTCTAATTTTTTTTCTTTTTCATCGAGTTCTTGATACTTCTTATCATTTTCCCTTTCTTTTCTTTCTAATGCTTCTTCTTTTTTATCAAGATTTTCCTCTTTTTGCATCATTCTTGATTCTTGTTTTTGAATTTCGCCTCTTCTTTCTCTAATCTCTTGCTCTAAGTCTTTTCTTTCTTGCATAATTTGTTCTTTTGCTTTAAATATTTCTTCTTTTTTCTTATTTTCAGCTTCTTTATTAGCAAGTTCTAATATCTTGTTTGCTTCGGTTTCTGCACCTTTGATTTTAGATTCAGCTATTTTTTTACGAATTGCTACACCAACTGGTATAAAAATAACAGCTGAGATTAGAACAGTGGCGATTACGATTACGATTTCCATAATCTTACACCTCTTTCTATTTAATTTTCAATGTTCTAATATATATCATTTCTTTTTTTATATATTAAACCTACCCTTCTATTTTATATGTAATCTATTAAACTGTCAAGCCGTTTGGAGAAAAAATAGCGTAAAAAAAATACGGAACTTAGATTTTCTAAATACATCCATATTTAGAAAATCTAAGTTCCGCTTGTTATGGTTTATTTTTCTTTCTTTTTTCCAAATGTAATTTCTTGGAATAAGAAATCATGAAAATCTTGCCATGTAAGTTCAATATGTAGAAAATCATTTAAGTCGTCTTCAAATTTTTGTTGTGCTGGTGTTAATTCTACTTTTATTTCTTGAAATAAAAATGCTTTTACTTTTGGCCAGAAACCGGTTTTTGCTGGTAATGTTGATTCAGATACAAATTCAGTTTCTACTCCACCCATTATTTTCTCGCTCATTTTTTATTTCCTCCTTTGTAATTTTATTCCTTTATCACATTATTTATACTACACATTTTATATTAAAGCAAGCATTTTCGCGTTTTTTATTATTAAATATTCATGACAGAAATATTACAATTGTGTGACTAGAACCCCCAGTCGACTACGTCGACAGCCCCCTTAAATAAAGGGGCCTTGTATGCTTCCCCATAAGCTATCTTCTCCTACATTGCTTATTCTCACTGTTTGCATCGTATTTTCTAATGCTCTATCATCTGTTTTTACATACACCATGATGTAATTTGAGGTGTGTCCTTTTATGTATTCTCCTTCTTGCTCTTCTAATAGCACTTCTACTTCTTTTCCCAAATAATTTCTATTTTGTTTTTCTTGGTTTTGGTTTGATAATTCGATTAATTTTTTACTTCGTTCTTCTTTCATTTTTCCCTCTATTTGGTTTGGCATGGTTGCTGCTTTTGTACCTTTTCTTGGGGAGTATTTGAAAATATGCATTTTGTAGAATTTGACTTTTTTTAAGAATTCATAGGTTTCTTGAAATTCTTCTTGGGTTTCACCCGGGAAACCGACAATGATGTCTGTTGTCAAAGAAGCATTTGGGAAGTTTTTGCGAAGGAGTCTAATCCCCTCTTCAAATTCTTCCTTTGTGTATCTTCGGTTCATTCTTTGTAAGGTTTCGTTACAACCGCTTTGCAAAGATAAGTGAAAATGGCCACATATTTTTTCTAGTTTTACTAATTCTTCGATGAATTCCTTTTGCATTAGGGTTGGCTCTAAGGAGCCTAGTCGAATTCTTTTAATTCCTTGGACTTTATTGATTTGCTTTAGTAAATCGATAAGTGAAATTTGTGGGGTACATTCTCTTCCATAGGAGGCTAAGTGAATTCCTGTAATGACTACTTCTTTTATTCCTTTTTTTGCAATCTCTTGAATTTCGGAAACAACATCTTGTGGTTTTCTACTGCGAATTCGCCCTCTTGCATATGGGATAATACAGTAAGAGCAAAAACGGTCACATCCGTCTTGTACTTTAATCACTGCTCTAGTTTTATCGGTATATGTTGTTACCCCAAATTCTGCAAATGTTTTTTCATGTAAGATATCTGATATGCTTTTTTGTTTTTGTACTTGACGTGCTTCAATATAAGAAAGAATATCCTTTTTTTCTTGATTTCCCAATACAATATCGATTTCTTCTATTGACTCTAATTCTTCTTTTGCTACTTGTACATAGCATCCTGTCACAACCAAAATTGCATTTTCGTTATGTTCTTTCGCCCTTCTAATCATTTGTCTAGATTTTCGGTCTGACATATTGGTTACTGTGCAAGTATTGACAACATAGACATCTGCTGTTTCTTCAAATTCTACAATTTCATAACCTGCCTCTATCATTTTTTGCTTCATCGCATTGGTTTCGTATTGATTCACCTTACATCCTAAGGTGCAAAATGCAACTGTTTTTTGGTTCATGTGCTTGTTCATATTTTATTTCTCCTCTCCTCCAGCCTAGCACTGGAAGGTCAAGATGGTATTACGAGTTTAGGGGATTCTCTCTGGACGGTGCCAAATTACAATTCGTAAAGTAATGGCCCCTTTACCTAAGGGGGCTGTCACCGTAGGTGACTGGGGGTTCTTAAAAATAACACATTGCTAAAACACAATGTGTTATTGATTCTATAATCTATTTTTTCCATCTAAAGAATCTAAATTATCTAATGCCTTTCCGGTTCCTAGTGCTACACAAGATACGGCATCTTGTGCAATCATTACATTAATTCCTAGTTTTTCTTGTAATAGCTTGTCTAATCCATCTACTAGACAACCCCCACCTGTCATGTAAATTCCTTTATCACTAATATCCGATACTAGTTCTGGTGGTGTTCTTTCTAATACGGAATGGACGGAATCCACAATCATCATTGCTGGCTCGGTTAGTGCTTCCATCATTTCACTTGAATAAATGGTTATGGTTTTTGGAAGTCCTGTTGTTAAATCTCTTCCTCGAATATCCATTTCCATATCTTGAATTTTAGGATAGACACAACCTATATTCACTTTTAAATCTTCTGCAGTTCTTTCTCCAATCATCACATTATGCTTTTTCTTAATATATTTTACAATCGCTTCATCAAACTTATCACCTGCTACTTTTAAAGAAGCACTAACAACACTTCCTCCTAGTGAAATAACTGCAACATCGGTCGTTCCTCCACCAATGTCAACAATCATATTACCACATGGTCTTGAAATATCAATTCCAGCTCCTATGGCTGCTGCAATTGGTTCTTCAATTAAATAAACTTTACGTGCTCCTGCTTGTGAAGCTGCATCAATAACCGCTTTTCTTTCTACTTCGGTTACTTGTGATGGAATACAAATCATAATTCTTGGTGCAAAAATAAATTTACCACATACTTTGGTAATAAAATGTTTTAACATCTTTTCGGTTACGGTATAATCTGAAATAACGCCATCTTTTAAGGGACGTGTTGCTACAATATTCCCCGGTGTTCTTCCAAGCATTCTTCTTGCTTCTTGCCCTACTGCTAGCACATCCTTTGTTCTATTATCGATTGCCACAACAGATGGCTCTCTTAATACAATTCCTTTTCCTTTTACATAAGCAATTACTGTTGCTGTTCCTAAATCAATTCCAATATCTTGACCAAACCCAAACATTGCAATCGTTCCTTCCTGTTTTTATATTTATTATTTCCTGTTTGTTACAAATTCATTACAATTATATTACATCTTTTATAAAATGGCAATAGGTTTTTGGGATTTGCTAAAATTATTCAAATTTTCATCATCACAAATGAAAATATCTATTCATAAACACTTCTCCTATGCCCTATTTCTAAAACCAATATGATAATTTCTTCGTCTTGTATATCACATATTATTCTGTAGTCTCCAATTCGGTATCTCCATTCTCCTAATCGGTTGGCGGTTAGTCCTTTTCCATGTTGTCTTGGGTTTTCGGTTCCTTCTAAATTTTTTTCTATCCATCCAATGATAAGAGATGCTACATGTTTATCTAGTTTGTTTAATTGCTCATTTGCTTTATCGGTAAATACGACTTTGTATTTCATTTTATAATCCCAACCCCTTTTTTACTTCTTCTAAGGTATAGGTTTTTGGATTTTTCTTATATTCTTCCATTGCTTTTTTATAGGCTTTTAAATCATATTCATCTTCTATTTTTTCTAATATTGCATTTCTTATCATGTCAGATACAGACATTTTATTAATTTCTGCATATGCTTTTATAAGTTTTGTATCTTCTTCATTTAATCTTACAGATATTGTCATATTCTCTCCCTCCTTTTGTAATACATTGTAATACAAAAATATGTATTTGTCAATATATTGTTTCTTGTTTTACATATTTTATTCATCCTTATCATTAAATGGTAATCTCCTATTTTTCTATTGCTAAACCTTACTGCATAATATCAACCGCATTGTCTTTGCTTAGTCCTTCTAAGTTATAGTACGCTTCTGGAATTTTTCCTACAATTAGGTTTTCGGCAATTAGTACTTGGTTGGATATGTGTTCTTCGGTTATGTGGTATGGAGTTAAGATACTGATTTTGCAATCGACTTGTAAGTAAATTCGGTGAAGGGTTTGGTTGATGCCTTGGCTTTTAAAGTCGCTTACTAGATTGGTTTCTACATTTCCTACTAAGGATAACTCGATGGGTAGGTTTGGTCCAATGCCGGAAAGTAGTTTACTTCCAGTGAAACTTCCGAGGCTTAGGTGTATTTTTTCTTTTTCGGTTTGGTCAATTCTTTTTTGTATTTTTTCTCCTACATCGGAAATGATGTAATTGATGGGTACTACCTTGGATTGTATCATGGTAATATTATTTTGCGAATCTCGGTGAATGGTAATAATGTCTTCATATTGATAGTTTTTAATAATTTTGGTAGATTCCTCATTACAAATAATGGTTGCAACACTTTTGGCTTTATCCTTACATAGGGTATCTAAAATTGGCTCTATGGATTTTAAAATTGCTTGAAAGCTAACTATCATTATAGTAATAATTGCAATAAATTTGAAAATTTTCTTTGTTTTCTTCGGCTCCATTTTACCAAAATGCCTAACCATCACTTTTGGTATACGAATTTGTTTTCTTTTATAAATACTATCCATATGTCCTCCTATTCGAAATGACCAAAAGGTTTTCTCCCCTTTGGTCATCTTTCTTTTTCATATTATGCAGTTATTTCCCTTTTTGTGTATACATATTTTGGTACAAATAGTTGCTGTCCTGGATAGATTTTGTTTTCATCTTCTATTTTGTTTACTCTTACAATATCCGATACCGTACTTCCCAACTTTTTAGCGATATTCCATAAGGTGTCTCCCGGTTTTACAAAATAGATTACCATACTATAAATTTCTTTATTTCTGGTTTCATCTAAACTTACTTCATTAATCATATTAATTTGTAAGGTATTTGAAACATCTAGTAAAAAGTTAATATCTACTTTTGCTTCGACCATACCATCGCTTCCAACTACAAAATCTTGGCTTACCACTTCCATTTCGGTACGAATATTAGTGCTTTGGGTAATCCCTTGAATTTCTACTTGGTGTTCAAACGGTACTTTCATTTCTTTTACCCCAATTCCACAAGTTTGATTGGTAGCATACAAATATTTTAATGTTACCTCTCCTTGGAACATCACCTTCGAATTGGCAATGGTTCTTTCCATAATGAGTGGTTTTACTTCCACATCGTAAATTTGGTTTCCACCAATTTCTGGTAGTGCCATTTTTTCTCTTATATTGCACATACTTTGCACACTTGTTTTATTAGACATGGTATTTACGTTTTTTTGGTTAAATAGTAGTGTTTGACTTGGACTGTATAAATCGCCAATTACCTTTACTTCCTTGTTTTGATACACTCTTGCGGATAATTCAATTTGTGCTTCTATATATACCGAATGTTCTTCTACTGAATTTGGTTTTACTAGCATATTTTTTAGGCGATACCTCATATCGCAAATATCTTCTTCGGTTACATTTTCAATATCCACAAATCCCATAATTGGTGTGGTATTTTCTACTAACTTAATACGATTGTCTTCGGTTAAATAAAGCATTTTTACACAGACATCTGCTTTTGCTAACACTTTATTATAACTAATTTTAATATCTTTGTTCTTTATATATAGCTCTGTTTTTAAAACTTCTGCTAGATTGTCAATGTTATCTATCATAATGGTATCTTTGGCATAGGTTTTGGAAATTCCTTCTCCTACTAAGGAATTAAGCTTTAAATTTTTTTCTAATGATTGTACATCGCTTAGATTGTTTACTTGTTTTACAATTTCGATGGTTTCATTGGAATATAGGGTTCCTTCAAATTGTAAATTTGCTTTTACACTTATTTTTCTTCCATTTAAAATACGGCATTCTAAACTTCCGAATGGTAATGGCTTCATCTAAACTCATTCCACTATTGCAATTTTCAAAATCGATAATCTGTGTAAAATCGACTGATGTTGCTAAACTTCTTGTTTCTTCGTTCTCACTATCTGCAAGATAAATAACATATACCTCTACTTCTCCATCAATTCTTACTTTCCCTTCTAATACTTCTTTTTTGTATATACACACATTACCAGTCGTACTAATGGTATTTAAGATATCTGGCTTCACATCTGGCACAATCATGTCGCCTTCTACTAAGATGTTTTCTGTCTTTTGTCCTACTATTTTATTGATACATAGACTCTCCTTTGTCATATCTAATTGCATGTTTTTCCCCTCTTTCTCATTTTAATTTTATATGTAATATATATGAAAGGGACAAAAAAAAATTCCTATTTCTAGGAATTTTTTATGATTTAAAAATTTTTACTTTTTTTCGTTTCAACGACTGGTGGAATAATTGGATTGAAATTTTCTCCGTCAAATAGCTTTACTTCAACGGTTCTTGTTAATACGTCTGTATAGCTATAAGTAACATTTCTATCATTCTCATCGTATTTTACAATAAATAAATTGGGATATGCTTTTTCAATGGTTGCCTCTTTTTCAAAATATTTACTTCTTCCTAAGGTACCTTTCACAATTATTTTTTGTCCTATGTTTTCTGTAATATCTGTTTTTAAACTAGTAAAATCATTTCTGTAAAGCATCTTATCACCTACTTCTTAAATATGAGGTTATTATATCATCCGTGTAGGATAATGTCAAAAAACAAAAGATACTGTCACATCTAATTTTTACGATGATTTCAGTTGTTTTACAGTTTTGTTACATTTGTGTGTTTTTAATGTTACAGAAATATTACAATTTTCTCGTATAACGTTTTCCTCTTGCTCCAATGCCACTAATTCCTTTTGTGCCGTCTCGTAGTTCTCCTGCGATGTCATTTATGGTAATGTATTTGTAGTCTTCTGTAGTTGCTACTTTTTCTGCTACAATGAGTGGATCCATAAAATCGATTAACACTCTTGCTGGAGATGAGGCAAAATTTGCTCCTGCTGCTACTAGTGCTTCATAATAGCTTTGACAGGCTCCTGCAAAAATGACTAAATCTTTTCCCGTTTTTGCTACCCATTTTTTTGCCTCTTTTACAGTGTTTATGAAATACTTGGAGTTTCGGTAATTATAGATGTCATTAAAACCTGTTCCGTTTTTTATCATACCGTCATGCCCTGTAATTACTAGCACATCTGGTTTGTATCGATTTAATAAATCATATACCACGTATTCTTGTTTATTTTCTGGAACATTTCGTACAATGGCATTTAAGTTTAATTGTTTGTAACATCTTACCGATTTATCACTATACCTTTTATCTCCATCTAAATGAAGAATCACTCCATTTTCTTCTCCTCTTGTTTCACGTTTTAAAAACCCTCTTTTAAAAAATGAGCTTGCCGTTTGTTTTGATAAAACTGCACAATTCTTAATTTTATTTTCCAATCGGTCTTCTAAGCTTCGCATATTAGTTTGAATTTGCTTCGTTTCCATTACGACTAAATCATCTAATGTAGCATCTGCTTCAATTCGAATAATTAAGCCTTTTAAAATAGCAATTGGTTCTTCGTTTTTTCTTTTTAAAATTTTTTCTACTTTAAACAAAATATCTTTTCCATAGGATTTTCTTCCTACAATATCCCCTTTTTTAATCTTTCCCATTTTCCTCACCTTACTTAAATTATGTCCCACTTATATGGTATGTCGATTTTTGGGGATTGGTGACAAAAGAAAAATAACGTTTTTTTCTTTTTTGCTTGTAAGTTTGTCATTTCTATGTTATAGTTATAAATGTCCTAGAAAAGGACATTTAAGAATTTAATTAATTTTAGACAATTTCCTTCTTGTTAGAACGGTTCATATGTCCAGAAAAAATTAATTCAATTTTCTAAGAAGGAGGTTTTATAACATGGAAGAATATCAAGACAAAACTTTAGTATGTAAAGATTGTGGTGCTGAATTTGTATTTACTGCTGGTGAACAACAATTCTATGCTGAAAAAGGTTTCACAAATGAACCACAAAGATGCCCAGAATGTAGAAAAGCTAGAAAACAACAACGTAATAACTTCAATAACAATTACTAAAAAAATGCGTGAGGATGGCCTCACGCATTTTTTATCATATTATCCTACATGCTGTTCTTTTTCATTACTATATTTTAATTTCGTTGCCATCCCTCCTCTAATATGTCTTTCTGCTTTATTTTCATCTAATATTTTTCTAACCTCCAACGCTAAACATGGGTTTATCTTTTGTAATCTTTCACTTACATCCTTGTGTACAGTACTTTTGCTAATTCCAAACTTCTTTGCTGCTCCTCTTACGGTATCTCCACTATCTATTATATACTGTGCAAGATTAACGGCTCGTTCTTCTATGTAGATTTTTCCCAAATGAAAGACCCCCTTATGAATACGTTGTTTTCTACATTGTATTCATACGAGGGTTGTATTAGAACTTCGTTTTCATTTATCGAAAAACTTTAAAATTTTTCTAATTATCTTTTCATACCATTTCAATGGTTTACATGCTATTAATTGTTTTTCTTTATTTTCTCTAATTTTCCTCTTTTTCTTTCCTATTCTCTGGCACCATTATTTCTTGCCCCTGTTCTTCTTTCCTACTTTCCTTTTTTACGCCATCCGCCAGCATAATAAACTGTACTTTTCCTTCTTCCCCATTTTTTAGCATGGTATAATTGTTATATTCCAAAGAAAGCTCGCCTAACTTTCTTACTCTTGTTTCCATATTTTTTACTGTTCCATTTACCAAATTGCAAATTGGTTCGATTCCTTCTTTTTGAAATTGATTCATTCCTTTTGCTAATTCTTCGGAACCTTGTTTTAACCTGTTTGCTCCATTCGTTAGTTGTGGTAGTGCTTTTTTTAATTCTGCTACTTTTGTATCTACTTTTTCTAATTCTTGGTAAATTACGGTTTCGTATTTGCTTAATTCTTCCCTAATAACGCCTTCTACTGCTTCTCCACTTAGTTGTTTTTGAATTAGATTATTGGCAATTTCGTTTGCAATAGTTTTGGTGTAATTCTTTGCTAATTCTTTTGCTGTTTTTTCTGCAACAGTGTCAATGGTTTTGTTTACTTCTCCTGCTATTTTATTTCCGTAGGCTTGTAATACTTGGTCGTTTGCTAATTGATTTTGTAACACCTCTACCATTTGTTTCATCATTGCTTTTTCATAGGTTTCTAATAATTCTTTGTTTCCTCCTGTTATTTTATTTGCCATTTGTTCGGAAATATCGTTAATATATCTGTCCAAATAGCTTTTTATGTTTTGCTCTATCTGGCTTGTATTACTTACACGAATGGTATCGATTTTGTGATTGATACTGGTTTCTACTTCTGTTAAGGTCGATTCGGAAACAACACCTATCATTTGTAAGGCTTGCATCGTGGTAATGGCTGGTGTACCGTCTGCATTTTTAGGGCCAATTGCTTGTATTTTTGCAATTTCATTTGCATATTTTTTAGCAAGCTCTTTTGGTGTCATTTTTGAGGTTTCGGCTTTTTTTGCCTTTATTTCATTGGATACTTTTTCTTTTGCTTCTGCTTTTAATCCCTGTTCGATTTTTTTATTTTCTGCTTTAATTGCATTTACCAATTCTGTTAGGTATGCATTGATTGGTGGGTTTTGCATTGCTTTTTGGTATACTTCTTCAATGTCTTTTGTAATTGCATTTTCTAATTGTTTTTCTTGTTCACTCGTTAATACTTTTCCATTGTTTTTCTGGATTTCTATTAGTTTCTCATTAATTGCTTTTTTAGTATATTCCATCGATGTTTCTACAACGGATTGTTCAATTTCGGTTTCATGTCTTTTTATCGAATTTCTTGCTTCTATTTGGGCTTGTTCTTGAATGTTGGGAAGCATTTGATTCATTTCTTGTTTTAATATGTTTGCAATTTGTTCTTTTAGTGCTTCTCGGTCTGCTGTTTGTTTCTTAACGGTTTCATACTTACCAATTGCTACACTTAATTCATTAGATAACATACCAATTCCTGTATTTAAGGTTTCCATTCCATCTTGTAAACTCCCTGTTCCTTCTACTAATTGCGTACTTGCATCTTGTAATTGATTTATTTTACTGTATACTTCCTCTAATTTATCCAGTTTTTCTAAATCTTCTTTGCTTTCTATTATATGTGGTGTTACAAAACTAGCAATGGTATCTATTTCAAAATCTGTTGTATCCATTTCAATTTCAATCTTACTTGGAAGTTCTATCTCGCCCCCAAGACTTTCCTCCATTCCTGGAACTGCCATTCCGAATGACTACTGTTTTGGAACCATCATCTATGACTTTTCCACTTGAAATCGTAATATTTTTATTGGTTTCGTTATCAAGGATTGTGCCTGCCATTACTAAAAATGGAGTATAAATCACTTCATTTTTTCCATTTATATTTACCGTGTGTGCCTCATGGTTTGTATAAGTTAGCGTTATTTTTACCCTTCCACTTTTGCCTACAAGCTCTTCTTTCAAGATTTCTTCTCCATTTAATTCATAGGAAATATGGCAAGAAATTGGTAGCTCTTTTTTGCTTTCTCCTTGGTAATAAATATCGTTTCCATTTGCATTCCATACAACCGTGTTTCCATCTTGTTCAAAGGTTTCATACCCATTTGTGTTTTCAAGTTCCAATAAATCGGATAAATCTTGAAGAGTTTGGCTTTCTTCTGTATTTTTAATGTGGGTTGATACGATTGTTTGATATACCTCTCCCTTTTCATCTAGTTTAGAGTAAACCGTTTCCTCTTTTGTATATGCCATCACTGGCATGGTATAGCAAAGCATAGATACTAATGTTATACCTGAAATTACTTTTATTGTTTTGTTTGTCTTCATATGAACTCTCCTTTCTTGCCTTTATTAACCTGTCGTTTATAAAAGGCTAACTACTTTTTATAACTTAATTCTTATTGTTTCAAACCGATTTTTGTTTCATTCCGATGGTCGTCTTGCAAATGATTCGATCGAATAACATCAAAAATGCTGGTAATACCATAATAACGGTTATCATACTAATGATAGCACCTCTTGACATTAAGGTACAAAGCGAACCAATCATTTCGATTTTGGAATATGCACCTACACCAAATGTTGCGCCAAAAAAACATAAGCCACTTACGGCAATCGAACCAATCGATGTTCCTAATGCCTCTTCTACTGCTTCTTGTTTCGCACTTCCTTGTTTTCTTGCTGACACATATTTGGTGGTAATTAAAATCGCATAATCAATCGTCGCTCCTAATTGAATGGTACCAATTACAATAGAAGCAATAAATGGAATAATCGTACCTGTATAATAAGGAATTCCCATATTGATAAAAATAGCAAATTCGATGGTAAGCATTAAAACAATTGGTAAGGTAATGGATTTTAATACTACAATCATCAATAGAAAGATAATCGTGGTGGATACGGTATTTACACTGTTAAAATCGTGGTCGCTAATTTCTACTAAGTCTTTCATTAGTGGACCTTCCCCTGCTAGAATAGCGTGTTCGTCATATTGTTTGATAATATTGTTAATATCTGTAATCTGATGATTTAATTCATCGGTTGCCATTTCGTATTTGGAGTTGATTAAGATTAATTGGTACGTCTCATTCTCAAATACTTCTTTTATCTCTTCTGGTAGCATTTCGTCTGGCAAACTGCCTCCTGCTATTTTGGAATAGGACATTGTCCAACCAATTCCATCTAATTCATCAATTTTTTGTAGCATTTCATTAACTTTATAATTTGGTACTTGTTTGTCGAGTAATACAATTTGTGTCGATACCATTTCAAATTCTTCTTTTAATTGGTTGTTCGCTTTTACACTTGGAAGGCTTTCTGGTAGGGATTTATCTAGGTTATAATATACCTTTGTATTTTGATAGCCATAAAAAGCAATTGGTAATGCAATAATAAACACGACAATAATTGCTTTGTAATGCTTGATATTAAATTTGGTTAATCTTTTGAATTTTGGCATGATTTCTCTATGTTTTGTTTTCTCAATTAGGTTACTTCCTTCTAAAATCATGGCAGGTAAAATGGTTACTACACAAATAACTCCAAATAATACCCCTTTTGCCATCACAATTCCAATGTCTTTTCCTAAGGTCAAATTCATACTACAAAGTGCTAAAAATCCTGCAATGGTAGTAAGTGAACTTCCTAATACAGATGTTAGTGTTTTGGTGATTGCTAATTGCATTGCTACTTCCTTATCCCCTGTATGCTCTCTTTCTTGCATATAACTATGGTATAGGAAAATCGCAAAATCCATGGTAACTCCTAATTGCAATACCGCACTAATTGCTTTGGTAATATAGGAAATTTCCCCTAAGAAAATATTGGTTCCCATATTATACAAAATCGCAATTCCAATGTTTAATAGTAAAAAAATTGGTGCTACATATGAATCTAATGCAATCTCTAAGATTACCAAGCATAACAAAACTGCAATGATTACATAAATGACAATTTCAGAATCAGATAAATCTCTAGTATCTAATACCGTAGCAGACATTCCGCTAATTTTGCATTGTTCGTTCGTAATCTCTCTTAACTTTTCGATTGTTTTTAGGGTTTCATCTGATGAAATCGCTTCTTTAAATGTAACTAGCATAATGGTATCATTTTCTTTGTAGACCTTATCCTTTACTTCTTCTGGTAGCATTTCCCTTGGGATACTCGTTCCCATCACATCATTTACTGAAATGACCTTTTGAACATTGTCTAGTTCTCTTATTTTCTTTTCTAGCGAAATGACATCTTTTGCTTTCATATCTTCCACAATAACCATTGAAAAAGCTCCCATATCAAATTCGCTTGATAAAATATTTTCTCCTTTGATGGTTTCGATATCTTCTGGCAAATAGACCAAGATGTCATAATTAATTCTGGTTGCTTTCATCCCAATGATGGAAGGAATTAATAGTAATAGCGCAATGATTAAAATTGCCTTTCGATATTTACAAATGATTTTTGCAAACATTTGCATACGCATTTCTCCTTTCTTTTCCTTGCTAATACATAATTATAGAAAGTTTTTTTACTTTTGCAACTACACTTTTCGATACTTATCTAGTTAATCGACACTTTTTTAAAAGTGTATACGTATACAAGTGTCGATTATCTTTACAAGGATAGAAAAAAGTTTTATAATAAATAAAAGAAATTTGATTAGAGGTGTCAGTTATGGGAGATTTAAGAACAAAACGAACCTACAAATTATTACAAGATTCGCTTTTTACATTATTAACAAAAAAACCATTTGATGAAATTAAAGTAAATGATATTTGCGATTTAGCGATGATACATAGAACAACCTTCTATACGCATTTTTCGGATAAATATGAATTATTGGATTATACGATTTCCGAAGTGGAAAAAGAAATTACCAGTAACTTAAAACCATACGCTTATTCTAACATTGAAGATTTTTATACCAATATGATTATGAGTGTACTAAATTACATTGAAGAACATCGAAAATTTTTCCGTTCCATTATGAAAAAAAATGAAAATACTGGATTTTTAAAACTATTTCATCGCACGTGCGTTTCCTACATGCAAGAAATGCTAAAAAAGGAAGAAGATACTGGTATTACGCATACCGTACCAACTCAATTAATCTGTGAGTTTTACTCTGGTGCAGTCATTAGCACCATTGATTGGTGGGTAAAAACAAGTAGCAAATTATCCAAAGAAGAACTATGTAAACACATCACCACACTTATTTTTGAAACCCCACACACTTAGTTATTTTTTGTAAACCCATAGACAAATAACTAAAATTTATGTATAATTGAAAACAGCCTCTTCTCAAGGCAAAACTTGTAGAAAGGAGGACAATTCAATGACATCATACGAGCTAATTTGGAGACTAATTGTTTTATTATTACTTTGTAATAGTAGCAATGAAAACCAAAGCAAAGAAAAAGAGTAATCTTTTTAGCAGGATGACGACCCGCTTTTTCTTTTTTCGTAATTACATAAAAAAAGGAGATATGCGACGAACATATCTCGAACAAATTCAATTTTTTGACATCATATGAACTTGCTAACTATAATTATTATAGCATACACTGTTATTTTATGCAAGCGATTTTTTATTATTCCTAATTTGGGAATTTTTATTTTTCTTCTATTTTTAATACTTTCTTTAGCCAATTTAATACTACATAATACACCTCATCTTTATTAATCTCATTTAAGAGTTCATGTCTTGCATCTTTGAATAATCGTATTTCTACTTGTGATAGACCTGCTTTTTGTAACATGTTCATTACACGAATGACTCCTTTGGACATACCACCTACAGGGTCTTTGTCGCCTGATATTAGTAATATTGGAATATCCATTGTTTTGTTAATATTTTTTTGTTTGGATAAATAATAGCTTCCTTTTAGTAAATTTAAGTAGCCATTTGTAGTAAAGTGAAAGCCCCATTTTGGGTCTTTTTGGCACTTATCAATCTCGTTTTCATCTCGTGTAATCCAATCCGATTTTGTACGGTTTGGTCTGAATTTTTTATTAAAAGAACCAGTTATTAAATATTCTAACAACCCACTACGATATCGCTCCCCTTTTAACAACATAATCGCTTTTGTTAATAATTGCCCTACTATTAACCCCGATTTTTGCCCACTTGTTCCAGAAAGAATGACTCCTGCTAGGTTATCTTGATATTTGGTTAAATAGGTTCTTGTTACCAAAGAACCCATACTATGCCCAAAAATAATATATGGTAGGTCTGGATATTCTTTTGCTACTTCGTTTTGCAAAATATGAATATCTTCTACTAAATGCTCCCAACCATTCTCTTTTGCAAAATAGCCAAAGTCCTCTTTATTTTCTACACTATTACCATGCCCTAAATGGTCATGCCCTACTACAATATACCCCTGTGACATAAGAAGTTTTGCAAAATCTTCATAACGTCCAATATGCTCTTCCATGCCATGCACTAATTGTACAACCCCTCTATATTTTTCTATTTCCTCGTTTTGCCATTTCTTAGCATACAATTTTTTCCCTGTTGAAGACGTAAAATAAAATGTTTTTTCCATAATTTTCTCCTATTCTTCTACATATCCCTTCGATTCTAGGGCTTCTTCTAATTTACTTACTTTTCGTAAAAGCGAATAAAAAAGTGGTGCCATGATGTAGTTTATGTGTTTTACTTGATTTTTAAAACGCATGTCAAATCCTTTTGCCTTTAAGCTATATCGTATTTGTTCCATTTCTTGTTTGATAATGGGAATAAAGGTAATGGCTAGGCTTACCATGATACCGATATTGTCTATATTTACCCCAAGCCATTTTAGTGGATATAACAATTGTTTTACTGCTTTTGCAATTTGCATAGTGGTCGTTGTTTTTCCGAAAAGATAGGTCATATGGCAAACCAAAATAAGTCGAATTCCAATTTGTATGGCTTCTACCAATTCCATTAGGAATAGGTCGATTATTACTGTAAATAAGATAAATGGCATTAGTTGCATAATGGTTTTGGTTACTTCTTTTATTGAAATACGGCATACAAACATAATTAATATTTGCACTATCCCTAAAAATGCTAGTAGGTAAAAATCGTTTATGCAAAATAACCCAATCGTATACACAAAAAAGGCAATCAATTTTATTGTAGTTTTCATGTTTTATCTCCTCGCTTTTAAAATTAATGTCATTTTTTAAGAACCCCCAGTCACGCTCCCGCGTGCCAGCCCCCTTGTTAAAGGGGCTTTCTTGCAACGCTTCGTAAGATCAAGTAAATTTGAGTTATTGGTAAATTATTATATATTTTTTAGCATTTTGTACTTGCTTATTGCATACAAACTTCAAAGGCTTACAGGAAAACCCCTTTAACAAGGGGGACGAAAGCGGAGCGACTGAGGGTTCTTAATATTGCCTCTACATAGTTTCCTTGCTGTTGTTTTGATAGATTTTAATTAGTTTTCTTGTGAGTTCTTGCATCGTCCATTCTTCTAATTCAATGGGTATATTTTGTTTTTTTAATTCCTGTAGCATTGTAAGGATTTCTGGTATTTTGATATCACTTTGTTTCATTTCTTCGATATGTTCTAAAATATCACGCTTTGCAAAAGTGGTTTTTATCTGCCCCTCTTCCATAAGCCAGATTTCATCGGATAATAGAATTTCATCAATTACATTAGTAATGTAAATAATGGTATATCCTTCTTGTTTTAAGTTTTTTACAATTTTGTATATTTCGTCTTTTCCTTTTGGGTCTAGCATTGCGGTTGGCTCGTCTAGTACAATATAAGAAGTATTCATAGCAAGAACACTAGCAATAGTTAGTCGTTGTTTTTGCCCTAATGAAAGAGTGTAAGCTTCTTTTTTTTCTTTTCCCTCTAAGCCTACTTTTTTTAGTGCTTGTTTTATTCTTTCCTCAATATGATTTAATTTCAGATTTTCCAAAGGAAAACGTATTTCATCTTCTACTTGGTTAAAAATAATTTGATTTTCTGGGTTTTGAAATACAATTCCCACTTGTTTACGAATATCCAAAAAATGTTCCTTTTTTTTCGTATCTTTTCCCTCTACAAAAACTTCCCCCATCGTTGGTTTGGTAATTCCTGCTATTAGCTTGGCAAAAGTTGATTTTCCGAGAACCATTTTTTCCAATCACACAAATAAATTGCCCTTGCTCAATCGTTTTATTTAGTTCTTTTATGATTTTGTTTTTTTTATCATAATCATAGCTTACATTTTTTAATTCAATCATGGCTTTTAAATTTCTCTCCTTATTTTGTAACTATTCAAAAAAGTAAATAATTATATTTTTGAGGGTTCTTAAAATGAATTAATATAAAAAATGTTATCTTACTTCTTTAAATTCTCAATTACTTCTTTGTATGTATAGAAACTGCCTACTATAAAAATAGTTTTGTTTTTGTATTCGTTTTTACATTTTGCAAGAGCACCTTCTAGTGAATTTACGTACAAATCGTTTCTTCTATATTTTAATGCTTCTTTTAATAAATCTTCTTTTTTTACATAGCATTTTACCTCATCTTGCTCTTTGGTGCCGTCTGTGAAAATAAAGATAGATTTTGTATCTTCCATTAGTTGTTTGATAACGGTTTTATAGTCTTTTGTTTTTAAAATGGATAACACATATACTTTTTCCTTATTTTGATAATATTGGTGGATGGTTTCTTTTAAATTACAAATGGCTGGTTCGTTGTGTCCTCCATCAAATATTATAGTTGGATTTTGATAAATCTGCTCAAACCTAGCTTTATGAATTACTTTCGTTAATCCCTCTTCTACAGCCTTTTTGGAAATACCATATCCTTTTTGTTGTAATACGTTTATTGCTTCTAATACCATACACGCATTTCCAATTTGCTTTTTCCCTTTTAGATTTATTTTAACCTGTTTTTGTTCTTTATAATCAAATACTTGGTATCCATCTTGATAAAATATATTTCCAAAATCTTCTTTTCTAATTTCATGTAGTACATTGTTCTTTTTTCTACAAGTTTCTTCTATAATGGCATTTACCACCTGTTCTTGGCAAAGAAAAATCGTCTCCGAATTTTCTTTTATAATTCCTGCTTTTTGAAGGGCAATCTCTTCTAAGGTATTTCCCAAAATATCCATATGGTCATAACCAATCGATGTAATTATCGATACCACTGGATGTACTACATTGGTACAATCCACAAGTCCACCTAAGCCCGTTTCTACTACTACAATATCGCACTTTTTTTGTACAAAATAGCAAAACGCCATTGCTGTTTCAATTTCAAATAAGGTCACTTTTACTTCGTGTGTACCGTTATACTCCTCCACAAACGGTTTCAATTGGTTGGTTAATTCTTCTAATTCTTCCTCTAATATTTCCTCATGATTGACACGAATTCTTTCAGAAAACCTTACAATATGAGGTGACATGAACAATCCCACTTTATAGCCTGCTTGTTCTAACACTGTGGATAGCATCTCACAAACACTGCCTTTTCCATTCGTTCCTGCAACATGAACTACTTTTAGGTGTTGTTCTGGATGGTTAAGTTTTTCCATAAAATATTCGATTGCCTCTAGGGTTGGTCCTTTGGTTCCTTTATAAAACCCAGCCAAATACTCCTTTGTTTTCATGATTTCTTTCCTTCCCTCAATTCCTAGGTTAAAGTACATTTTCACTTTATTCTTCATACAAATAACGATTTACCATTGGTCTTGTTATTTTCTCTAAAAAGAAGATGGTTACAATGCGTATTGGAAACATAATGACTTGTGCTAGCACTCTTGTAGAAACCACTACTAAATATGCTTTTCCATACATTATATTTAACCACATGGAAACCACAAAAATTTCTACAATTCCTAACACTAATAGATTACTAATGATTAATCTTATTATCCATTGTTTGCTTGTTCTTTCTTCCCCTTGTTTTTGATATAAAAACAAGCCATAAATAAGTCCTGTCAATCCTGCACTTACTGTAAATCCTGGGAAATATGTACCAAACGGAAATAAAATTGCTCCTATCAAATCTCCTAATGCTGCAATTAGGGTAGTATACTTAGGTCCTAACCAAATACTTCCCATCATAATTGGTACAAATGAAAAACTAATTACCAATAATGGTGTTTTAATCGATATAAATCGATTTAGTACAATGAGTAATGCTAATAAAATCCCAGATAAAATTACTTTTTTTAATTTTGACATAAAAAAATTCCTCCCTCCAATACATTTTCCGCGCATGGAAAGAAGAAACCGTTTTATCATATTTGTTTACTTCCAAAAATAACCCCAATAGCGGAATGCGAAAACAAATACGCGAAAATCACTTCTCTTGCCCTAGTAACAACTTCCCGTCTACTAGGTCTTAACGATTTATTTTCTACTCTATTTTGTATTAATTTATTCTATCATACAACTTTTTACAAGGTTCGTCAATATTTTTTTGTTTTTTTATTAAAACCTTTCGTATCACTTTCTTATTTAGTATATCATACTTATTAACATATTGTAAACGATTTTGCTGGATTATGTCATCTCTTTTGCAAATACTGTCAAATTATCTTTTACAATTCTTCTAAAAAATCTCCCCAAGCCTTGTTTTTTTGTTAGAAAAAGTATAGAATAAAGAAAATGAATTTTACGGAGGTAAGCGTATGGAAGAATTATCAAGAAGTAAGCTGTATGAAGTGGAAGCGGTTTCTAATTTTAGGGAATTGGTTGAGCGTTCTTGTCGCCTTTATTCGGATAAAACTGCTTTTATTTATAAGAAACATCCAAAAGATACCACTTATATTCGCCATACGTATGCGGATTTAAAACAAGATATTCGGAAATCTTGGTACTGGGTTAATTGATTTGGGGTTAATGCGGAAAACGTGTTGCCATTATTGCTCCAAACCGTTATGAATGGTGTGTAAGTTATTTAAGTGTTACGACTTCTCGGTATGATTGTGGTTCCTCTTGATAAGGCTCTTCCCGATAATGAAATTGAAAATTCAATTATCCGTAGTGAAGTAGAAGCTGTTATTTTTGATAAGAAATATAGGAATGTGTTTCAAAACTTACAAAATAATCCAGATTGTAAGTTAAAACATTATATTTGTATGGATTTAGAAAAAGATGAGGATAATATTCTTTCTCTTCCTTGTTTGTTACAAAAAGGAAAAGAACTACAAACAAATGGAGATAGGCGTTATCATGAAGTCGTAATGGATAATACAGCTATGAGTATTATGCTATTTACTTCTGGTACCACATCACTTGCCAAAATTGTAATGTTATCCCAAGCCAATATTTGTGCTAATATTTACTCCACTGGTTGTATTGCAAAAGTAACGTCTGAAGATACGTTTTTATCGTTTTTACCACTACATCATACGTACGAATCTACTACTACTTTCTTGTATGGGCTTTACTGTGGTATTACCATTGCTTTTTGTGATGGGCTTCGTTATGTAGCATCTAACTTAAAAGAATATCAGGTTACTGGTTTTGTTTGTGTTCCTCTTATTTTAGAGGCTATGTATAAAAAAATTCAAAAAGGAGTAAAAGAAAAGCATTTGCAAATTCCTTTTGTGATTTTAACCTTCCTTTCTAATCTACTCTTAAAATGCGGAATCGATGTACGAAGAAAATGGTTTAAATCCATTATTCAGGAACTTGGTGGTCATCTTCGTTTGGTGATTTATGGTGCTGCTCCTATGGATACATCTACCATAAAAGGTCTTAAAAATATAGGAGTGGAATTGCTAAATGGATATGGATTAACCGAGGCTTCTCCTATTGTTTCGGCTGAAAACGATAAATACCAAAAACCGGGGTCGGTTGCCTTTGCTCTTCCGAATGTAGAAATTAAGATTGAAAACCCAAATGAGCAAGGAATTGGCGAAATTGTCGTAAAAGGTCCTAATATCATGCTTGGTTATTATGATAATCAAGAAGCAACCGATGAAGTGTTAATCGATGGTTGGTTCCATACTGGTGATTTAGGGTATTATGATAAAGATGGCTATTTATTTATTACAGGAAGAAAGAAGAATGTGATTGTTTTAAAAAATGGAAAAAATATTTACCCAGAAGAATTGGAAATTCTAATTGCTCGTCTTCCTTATGTAGCAGAAAACATGGTATTTGGCAGACCAACTGCCACTGGTGATTTAGAAATTAATGCAAAAATTGTATATCATGTGGATTATTTAAAACAAACTTATCCAGACAAAACAAAAGAAGATTACAAAAACATGATTTGGGAAGATATGAAAACCATTAATAAAACCATGCCAGCATATAAGCATATCCGCGATATTCTTGTAACCGATGAACCAATGATTAAAACCACCACCCAGAAAATTAAACGAAATGAGGAACTAAAAAAGATATTAGGCGACTAGAAAGACGACAGAGCGTGAAGCTCTGTCGCCTTTCTAAAGGCCCCTTTACCTAAGGGGGCTGTCGACGTAGTCGCCTAAAGGGTTCTACATCACAAACTGCATAATCGCCACGATTACGACACCTGGAACACCTAGTATTCCTACAATTAATGCGGTAATCCAATTTAGGTGAATGGCAAATGCGAAGTTGGCACCAATTAGATTGATGATAAAAATAAGTACACCACCCACAATTCCGTTAATGACCAATTTGATGATTAATTTCATTGGTAATGCTAATAGTTTTAGTACCACAAATAAAATCCCTACACCAATTAAAATTGGTAATATCATTGTAAAATCCATGTTTCTTTCCCTCCTTTTTTCCTTTGTTAATCGTTACTACACATATGTTTTCTTGTCATTTCTAGTAAATTTAATTCGGTAAATCCAACAATCTGTGTTTTGGAACGGTCTTGTTTTAAATTTTCTTGCAATACTTGTATAATTTTTTCCTTATGCTCTTTTTCTTTCATATCGATATAATCGATGATAATAATTCCACCAATGTCTCGAAGTCGTAATTGTTTGGCAATTTCAATACTTGCCTCTTTATTTACCGTATACACGGTTTGTTCTAAACTTTTGGTACCTATGTATTTTCCAGAGTTTACATCAATAGCGGTTAACGCTTCCGTTTTATCAATCGTAATAAAACCACCACATTTTAACCAGATTTTTCGGTTTTCGATTTTTTCTAGTTGTGTTGACAAATCGTACATATCTAATATACTGTCTTGCTTTTTTAATACCACTTCAATTTGTTGCTCATTTTCTTGTAATGTTTTTTCAATTTCTTTTTTCTCTTTTTCACGGTTCACAATAATTCTAGCAATATCTTGGTCAATTAAATCCACTAAAATCCTTTTTACCATGTCCGAATTTTCGTACACTAATTGTGGCATGCTTTTTTCTTGGTTTGCTTGCTTCCTAATATTTTCCCATTTTCCAATGGTTTGTTTCATATCTTTTATAATGTCTTCTTCTTTTTTCCCCTCTGCTGAAGTTCGAACAATAATTCCTACTCCCTCTGGAAGATTTTTTTCTATGATTTCAATTAAACGTGTTCTTTCTTTTTCTTTTTCGATTTTTTGGGAAATCGTAATAAATTTTACGCCCGGCATAATCACACAAAATCTTCCTGCTAAATTAATGTGAGTAGAAACCCTTGCCCCTTTTTTATTAGTACTATCGCGTTTTACTTGTACCAAAATTGGCATTCCTACTTTTACAATATCTTTAATATTATTGTTTTTTACAGCCTCTTCTGGGTCTTCTGTTTTGGTGTCTACTTTTGGTAAAATGTCTTTAATATGAATAAAGGTATTCTTTTTTTCACCAATATCCACAAAAGCAGCCTGCATTCCTTGTAATACATTTTGAATTTTGCCAAGATAAATATTTCCTTCTAATCGCTTCATATTGCTATTTTCCTCATACTGCTCTAGCAACTTTCCATTTTCTACTAGCAGTATCTTTTTGTTATTGTTGGCATCTACATTGATTATTATTTCTTTCATCTAGTTTCCTTTCTTATTGTTTCATTATATTGATTCATCGCATGGTCAATTCCATTTTTTAGAATATCACTAATTGCCATACTTGCTTTTTGAATTCCCCTATCTAATATGGTATATTCTTCTTTTGAAAGCTTTTCTAATACATAATTTATTCTATCTCCGTGGGTGTAGTGGTGCTCCAATTCCAATACGAATTCGTGGAAAATCCTCACTTCCTATTTGCGAAATAACCGATTTCATACCATTATGGCTTCCTGCTCCACCCTTTTTTCGTATTTTCATGGTTCCTTTTTCAATATCCATATCATCATAAATGACAATCACTTGCTCCATCGGAATTTTATAAAAATCCACAAATTGTTTTACTGATACTCCACTTAAATTCATATAGGTTTGTGGTTTTATTAGTATTACCTTTTGCCCCTCGATAATGGTTTCTCCAAAAATAGCATCAAACTTTTTTCTCTCCATAGAAACCGCATATTTACTTGCAATTTCATTTACCACTTCAAACCCCATATTATGCCTTGTTTTCCTATACTCTTCCTCCGGATTTCCAAGCCCTACTACTAAATACATGTTCTACTCCTTTTTCTTCTTTGCTTATCTATTTTACCTCGTTTTTTTCTATTTTACAAGCGATTTTTATGATTTTTACCATTTTCGTACTCCTTCTATATGGAGCACTTTTTCTATCATATTCTACTATCCTCATAAAAAAAACACCTCAGGTTATTTTATGAAATATTCCCTAAGAGTGTTTGTTTTATTTAGAGTGTTCCAATTAGTAATATAGTTAAGATATAGATAACTACCATAATGGTTATCGTTTTTGCTGTTTTTCTTGTTTCTACTTTTGGATTTTCTAAATTCTTTTGGTTTAAGTAATATTTTGCTCGTTTTAGTTTTAGTATCTTTTTTGTGGTTAGGTCCGATAAGCTAGCACTACCTGCATATTCTTTTGGTAATTGATTCATATAAATTCCATTTGCATAATCAAATGCTTTTTTGCTGGTAAAGTAATCGATTATTTTTACTTCCATTATTCTTTTATTAACTACACTCATTTGATACCCTTTTTTTGGCTCTTCTACAATTTGTTGTAAACTCTTTTCTTTGTAATAAACCGACACACGTATGGAGTTTTTAAAGTACAAATACCACACACCAATATATAGGACACTTTTTGCTAATATTTTTATTTCCGAAATACTATATGCCATAAGGTCTTCACTCATCTTCATGCTTGCTTGTAGAATAAATCGAATTACTGTTAAAATAGTAACTCCCATTAGCATTCCGAAAAATGCTTTTTCTACTCTTTTTATGGTTTCTGGTTTTCTTTTCGTTAGGTGGTAAGCAATATAAATAAGCCCTATAAATTGTACTAGATTTTGTAGTAGTACCAGTCCTATATTAATTTTATAAGCCGTAGTATAGCCGTGTCAACTGATATTGCATTAACATTTGAACACTTGTATAAAATAGGTTTATACTATTTATGATAAGGGTGATGGTAAATAACACAAGCACTCCTTTAAATTTATCGTACTGTAACAGGTTATCAAAATGCTTTACGATTCTTTCTAATATTGATTTTTTCTCATATTGTGCAAGGTTTATTTTCATTTTGGTTTGTTTTCTAACATACAAAACCATAAGAACCACCGCAAAACCAAGCATTCCCAATAGATACCAATGATTAATTCCTGATGTTTCTTCCTTCTTAGAAATTTCCACACTATCTATCATTTGTCTTACCTTATCGGTATCCACTTGCTTATCTAAAAAACTTACAGAAATCACAATTGCTTTTCCATTAATAATCGTGTAATATTCTTCCACTTGTATTTTTCTTTGTTCTGAAGTTTGTTCAAAAACCGTATCAATAAACAACAAATCCCCTTTTTGATAGGTTTCTTGTTGTAAGGTTACTTGATTTCCCTGTTCTTTTTCTTTATTATATTGTTCTAATACCGTATTCACATTTTGTTCATTTAGCTCGGCTAAATTAGCAATTCGTTTTGTAAAATCATTTTCTAATTGCACCACCATAAATGCTTCATCATTTTTCTCGTTTATGGCATGTAAGTATATGTGGTTTTGTCTATAATACTGTTTTTGGTTTTCATCTTGTGGAGTTTGCATGATATAGTCCTGTGGTAAAGTAATGGTTAAATGAATATCATTTACCGCTTGTACCATTGTTGTTATCATCAATATCACAAGAAACACTCCTATTGCCATGTTTTGTCTTATTTTCATACCTCAAGTCTCCTTGTATAAGGTTTTATTCATATGAATTGATAAACATACTATCTTTATTTTGATACCTCTATTTTATTCTATATCTATTTCAAAAGAAAGGTCATGTTAAATGTTTTATTTTATTCCATACTTCATTGGTTTTTAGATATTCTTTGTAGTGTTTTTTTACATTTTCATCTGCCTCTTCTAATGCCATAAGCAATTCTCCAAAATCGGTATTGATAAATAATTTATCAATTTGTGGGATACTCTTTTCTAGTTTTTGTTTTACTTCTAATATATTTTCCTTATAGTGTTCTTTTTGCTTGATGTACATAAATAATGGCTTATATTTAATCCACCCTAAAGAAGCTTGTTTAAAACGATGTTCAATTGTATCTTCATCTACATTAATTTTTCTTAAATGTTTTGGCATTCTTTCTCGCATAATTTGCGTATACTTTAAAAATCCATCGTGAAAATGATAGGTTGGAATTCGTAACACTTTTGCATCTTCTAATAAAGTAGAAAAGAATGTGTCCTCTCCTCTTGCTCCTTTTGGGTTATAAAATGCTGGAATTTTATCAAGTGACTTTAAATTTAAACATAAAGTTGAACCCGCTATCCACTTACCGGTTCCATCAAATTCAATTTCATAGGGTTTGCCTTCTAAAATTTCTCTTTTGGCATAAGTAACGCCACTATCCTTTTGAAACCTTTCTTTGATATTGTCCCAATTTACAATATCATTACTAATTCCTTCGATAAATTCTCGGAATGCATCTTCTGTAATGTCATCTCCTATTTCCATATATGGTATTGGAGAAATATAGCCACAATGATGCCCAATGGTAATATCAGCTTTTTCAATATAATGAATATGGTCTTTCACATTGTTTTGCTTAAACCATTCTAAGGTTTTGTCTTCATTTTTTACTACTGCTAATGGATATTCATCATCATCCCAAAATAGTAAATAATCCATTTTTCTCTTTAATGCAAAATACATAACCGTATTTCTTCCTTTGGCATGTCCATGCCCTAAAATTAACTCTACTTCCTCTTTTTTCAAATCATATCTTGACATTAAAATTTTCTTTTCTTCTTCAATATCTTCTGGTGTAATATACTTAATTTTAATATTTTTATAAGCTTGTGGCAGGATATTGTAGAAATCGGTTCTTTTGGTATACTGATAGCCCATATCAAATAAAATAAATATGGTAATATTGACTGGTCTTTTCATATTGGATACTTGCTCTATTAAGTCCCCATAATACGCATTAATGATTTTACATACATTAGGTCTTCCTGTTACAAAACCGATACCAAATTCAATCTCTTTTCCGCATTTTTATTCCCTTCTTTTCCTTATTATTCATTTCTATATTATATTATACATAATTCAAATTGTAAAGACTCTATTTCTTTGTATTTTCTTAAGGTTTATGGTATCATAAAAATTTCATTTCTTCCTTTATTTTACATTGCACTTTTTTAGAATGTATGGTAAGATAAAGATATCTTAAGTAAGAGAGGTAAAAAGATATGGAAGAAACACCAAAAAAAATTACAGTTGTTACTGGTGACGGCAATGATTTAGAAATTTCAGAAGTTCGTGAACACCTAAATGTTGCCAAACCAAAAACAAAAGATACCAAAGACAAAAAAATAATCGTCCCAGAAGAAAAGAAAAAATAAGAGCCATATAGAAAATCTATATGGTTCTTATTTTTTCTTACTTTCGGCTTTACTTTTTATGTTAATTGTTATATAATATTGTTACCGTTTTAAGAAAGAAGAGTAAAAGGAGAAAAACATGCAAAACGACATTTCAATCAAAACACGGAACACATTAACACAGGTCGAATGTATCATTCGAAAAGTACCTGAGCGGTATCGGAAAGATTTGTGTGAATCGGTAACCAATATGATGAAAGAGGAAAATCCGCTTGATTACCATTTTCAGGCACCCGATTTTTGCATCATCGACCCTTTCCATGAAATCTGCGGTTTATACAATCGGCTTTGTGAGGCTGAACAAGAGTCCTTTTTTGCTAATTTTCCTGAAGTAGCAAAGCAATTTGAAGTCTACTAATTTCAAAAGTCAGAGTGCGAAAACACCCTGACTTTTGGTTGTTATTGCCCACCTAGTCATTTCTTTAAATGCCACTATATATCTAGTTGAATTATCTCTATATGTTATGACGCACCATCTATATGGTTATTGTTTCTTTTCTTTACAAAACATTTTTTCTCTTTTTTGTTATTTCATTGACATATTACCATTAAACATGTATAATTTTTTTATCAAGTATGAGGAGAATGTCATGGAAGACAAACTAGATATAAATTCAATATTAAAAGCAAATCACAATAATCCCACAAAAATAGGAGAATTAAACAGTAAAGTAATAGATATTCTTGAATTAGACTGTTATCCAAGAAATATTTTATTAACAGTAGATAGAATATATCATTGTGAAAAACACAAAAGTGAATATAAGAATGAAAACTCATATATTCAAAGTATTTCAAGTATTCCTAAAATCATCCAGTATCCAGATTATATAGGATTTAATAAATTAAACAATAGCATTCATTATGTTAAAAAATTAGAAGATACTACACATTAGTAGCTGTTCGATTATCCTATCGAGGAAACTTAACATTAAGAACAGTATTTCCATTAACTGAATATAAATTTAAAAAAGAAGTAAATTCAAAAAAATTAATTCCTTATTATTAAGAGGATGTGTTTTCTACACATCCTCTTTGTTATTGGTTACATGGTAAGTAGGCAACCCTACATCTCTTTTCAGAGCATCTCTGGCGTGATAGCTACCCTTTCTATCCTCATATAACCTTTTAATATTATGCAACAAGTATACTAAAATATACCTGTTACCAATAATATTTGGTGCGAGTGTTCTTACAGGAACTTTTAAGAAATGCTGATAAATCAATAATTACACGGCACACCAAAAAGCATATTTACATATTTTTACTAATTCTTTTAATTTCAATAACTATTATATAAAAAACGCAAAAGAGTGCTTTTATACACTCTTTTACGTTTTGATACCATAGCTTTAATTCAAGACTATGGGTGCAGTTTGTTGATTATTCGTTGCAGTTTCTCTACGAATACGGCGAAGGGAAAAAGAGTTTCCTTCCTGTTTGCTTTTTTCAACGACATAAATAAGTCGAGGACGCAATTTAGGTTTGTAAGGATACATTAACCCTCCTGTGCTTTGTGAATGATAATCCTGACAATAACCAAGATATAAAGTGCCGTTCTCTTCTGATATAATTCTCCACCTTTTAATAATTTGTTCAGCAGGTAAAAGAATCACATCTCCAACATTCACTTTAAGTACCAGAATTTTTGCTTCAGGATTACCTTTTGCTATCCGGTTGAATAAATGCCTGTCGTCTTCGTGGCAAAGAATAGCATCTTGCCTGTTGTAATTGCCTTTCATGTAAACAAACCTCCTATACTTTTTTAGGTGAAATAAGTATATCATAAATTTATGTTAATATCAATAGTTTTACATAAATACAGTTACTTTTATCCTTTTAATGGTACAGATGAGGACGTGGCGAAGCGTTAGCCACACTCCCTATATGTAATACGGGAGTAACTTTGAGTGAATAGTTAATTATTAAATGCAATGTGTAAACATCGCACATTTGGTACCGATGACGTACTTATCTACAACTTTTTCGGCTCTCCTAACGATTGATACAAATATCAATCAATTTATTAAAGTATATCACAATTTTTATAA
>CAOKQZ010000002.1 GCA_948471055.1 uncultured Clostridium sp.
AGTTGAAGTTTCGGTGGAATCTGCCACATTGTCTGCTACTTCAGACGAAGCATCGATGGAATCTGCTACACTGTCTGTTACTTCAGTTGAAGCATCGGTGGAATCTGCCACACTGTCTGTTACTTCAGTTGAAGCATCGGTGGAATCTGCCACACTGTCTGTTACTTCAGTTGAAGTTTCGGTGGAATCTGCCACATTGTCTGCTACTTCAGACGAAGCATCGGTGGAATCCGCTACACTGTCTGCTACTTCAGACGAAGCATCGGTGGAATCTGCCACACTGTCTGTTACCTCAGATGAAGCATCGGTGGAATCTGCTACACTTGTAGATACTGCTGTACTTTGTGCCTTTACAGAATAAGAACTTGAGTCAGATGGCTTAGGAAGCATCACTGTATACTGGTCTGTTTCAACATCAGGGTTTAAGATAATCGATGTTGGTGCACTTGTGGAATAATCTATAGTAAAATCAGGTGCAATCCAAGAGCCAGAAACATCCGTTACCATGAAAGGTAAATTTTTAATATCGACACCCTCCTTAACAGTAAAAATAAATGTAGTTAAGGTACCATCATTTAAAAGCCCCATATTAGAAGTATATCCAGCAACAACTCCCTGAGCATTTATTTTTCCTCCACCCATACCGTCAGGAACTTCTGATCCTACATAAGTTAAGATAGAAGAATCAAACACAGGTTTATAAGTTACGTTTGAATTCCTTCCAGAAGGGTCAGGAAAATGAATATTAACGGTTATCCGTACTTCATTCGGGTTTTCCGTTTTTTCCTGAATCAGATCCAAGACAAAATCAAGTCCATATTCACTTGGTGTAACATCCTCATGTTCAATGACGTTGTATATGGCAGAACTGTCAGTAATATAGTTTTGCTTCATTTCTTCTGAGAATGTTTCATCAAATGCAAACTCTGTATTGACAATATAACTTCCCGTATTGGTGATAGAAAAATCACCATCTTCAGAAACATCATTTACAGAATAGGTGTAGGTTACTCCTTCTGGCAAAGCACCATCAGGAATGGAGAATTTCAACCCATTTTCATCGGGAACCATATTTTTATCAGTAATAATATAAATGGGTGCTTTTTCAATGGTTATAGTTGTTTCCATCCCCTCAGGAGTAGCATATCCTTCTGGAACCAAAAATTGTACATAGGCTGTGTTGGTGCCGGCATTGGTTCTTGTGTTACCAGTATAAACTGGTGTTACATAGTCTGGAAGACCAGTAACTTCAACACAGTATTCCGTGCCATCATAGACAACTGTTATAGCCTCGAAAGACCAACCAGTTGTATCGATGACGATAGGTGCAGGGGTATCATCCCCATTATCGTCATCACTACCATCACTGTCACCATCTGGAGTATCTGTTCCATCACCATCACCATCTGGAGTATCTGTTCCATCGCCATCACCATCTGGAGTATCTGTTCCATCGCCATCACCATCTGGAGTATCTGTTCCATCGGCATCATCGTCTGGAGTATCTGTTTCATCGCCATCAGGGGTGTTTGTTTCATCACTAGATGGATCTTTTGTATCTTCAGGTAGAAGACTGTCGAACTCATCAGTTGATGAAACAGCTTCATAAGAAGATTCTGGTTCTAGAACGACAACCTGGTAATTGATTGGCTTAGGTGCTACTACAGTGGGAGCAAGGCTATAAACCTTCTTCTCACCGGTTATAGTATTTTCTAAGTTAATGGATAAACCAATTACCTCAAAACTTTTACACCGAACCATTAGCTGTACCGTTCCAGGCTTACTTTCTTCAAGCCTTTCAATAGAAATGTACTCATTTTCGACATTTTCATCAAAAGACAGCCAGACCCCCCCACCAATACAGAACATAATTTCAGATACTTGCCAGCCTTTGCCATTAACAGGATAAGAAAGCAGATAGCTCTTATCCTTTGTCATCTTGAAGTCCCGGTTCTCTTCTGAGAAATTGACTTCGTCAATTTCAGCAGCATACACTGCAGGTGTGATCCCGTAAAACAGAATCATAAAGGTTGCTAGGAATGTGGTTAAAAACTTGTTGAATTTACGCATTGTTTTCCTCCTCTAACACGTATTTGCTGTTGTTTGGTAACTTTAAAAAACAAAGTTACAGGCTACTATATATAAATAGTCAAAAGACTAGTTGTATAATTATATCATTAGTTTCCCATAAAGTCTAGCCTAAACAGTAACCTTTTTCTAAATTTAATGGTTAACCCATTGAAAAAAATGAGGAAATGTTATAGAATAATAACGAAAAAGTTATTTTTTATAAAAAGCCGTCATATCCAATCGCAAACTATCATAAAAAGCCGAAAACTTTTTGAAATAGAGTACTAAATATGACAAACTATTCAAAAGATTAAGATTAAAATAGATACGAATATTTAGAAAAGTAAGAGGTGGTCATATGTTTCAAAATATACAAGGACAAGCTGATTTTGAACAAGAAGAAGTACTAGAAAAACAAGATAAAATAAAACGATTTTTGAAGGTGGCTCTAACACCACAAAAAATCTTAGTATATATAGCATGTTTCATGCTATCTAGCATTCAATGTGTAGGAGAAATTGCGCCATTTGCCATTGCGATTTTAGGAGCCTGCCTTTCAAACCGCATTCCGGTTCTTATGGTATATATCAGTACCTTACTTGGTACCTTTGTAGGTTTAGGGTCAACCAGTGCCTTAACCTATCTTTTAACCTCACTTGTATTTATTGTGATGACACTCATTTGGAAACCAAAAGAAGGGTTAGAATATGAAAATGAAAAGTTGAAACTAGGAAAATATGTGATATTATCCTCGTTTTTAGTACAAGTCTCGAAAATGCTATTTGGAGACTTTTTAGTGTATGATTTGGTTGTTAGCATGGGAATTGCAATTACCTCATACATTTTCTATAAAATATTTGCAAACTCCCTAATTGTGATAAATCAATTTGGAAAGAAGAGAGCCTTTGCCATTGAAGAAGTGATTGGAGCAAGCATTCTACTTGCCATTGCAGCTTCAAGTTTTCGTGGGTTTGCCATTTTTGGGTTTGAAATACGAACCATTTTAAGCATTTTAGTCGTACTCGTACTGGGCTGGAAAAATGGAGTACTAGTAGGAGCTACCACAGGAATTACCATTGGAACGATTTTAGGACTAATTGGTAGAGATGACCCAATTATCATTGCTTCTTATGCGCTATCTGGTATGGTAGCAGGGATTTTCTCAAGATTTGGCAAATTTGGGGTAATTGTAGGGTTTATTTTAGGAAATGCCATTTTAACCTATGTAACCAATGGAAATACGGGTTCTATTATTTATTTTAAAGAGATTTTAATCGCCTCTTTAGGCTTACTATTGGTACCAGCAAGCATTCAAATTGATATTGAAGAACTATTTGGAAAAGCGAAACTATTACAAGCAGGAAGTGTAGGAAGCTTGCAAGAAACCAGAGATACCATTTACCGCCTAAACAATGTATCAAAAACCATTTCGGATATTGCAGATACTTATAAAGAAGCAGCTACTACGCTTATAGAAGAAGAGGAAGTTATAAAAAAGGAAAACGAAAAAATCTTTACCGAACAATTACTAGAAAATATAGAAGAATGTAAGAATAACATTTTATATGAGGATATGCAAAATATTGAACAATCCGAAATGCTAGAAGACTTATTTAGTCTATTAGTAGAAAACCAAAAAATAACAAAAGAGGATTTATTACATGTGCTAGAAAATCATAACAATTATGTAATAGGTTTTGATAATGAAGAAGTAAGTAAAAGCCTAGAGCAAGATATAAAACAGATTGTTACCATGATGAATGAAGCTTACCAGATAAGCAAAGTAAAATTTATTTGGAAACACAAAATAGAAGAAAATAAAAAAACAATGGTAAATCAGTTAGATGGCGTTTCAAAGGTCATTTCTGCACTAGCAGAAGATATGGAACAATCCGAAGACCAAGCAAATGAGTTTATTATGGAAAAAGAAGAAATTTTAAATCTTGCCAAAAACCGTAATGTGGAAATAAAAGATTTAAAAATTAGAAGAGAAAAAACAGGAAGATACATCATCAATGTGTATGTGGATACCTGCTGTGAAGAAAACGAAAAACGAGGATGTACCGTAGAAATATTAGAAAAAATATTATCCAAAGTATTAGAAGAAAAAATCGTACTACAAAAAAACAATTGTGGACAAAAGAAAGACACCAATCTTTGTATTAACACTTATACTTCACAAGACCGATACACCTTGCAACTAGGTATATCCAGACAAACCAAACAAGGCTCCCCAATTTCTGGAGACACTTCCACCAGCTTAAAGCTAGAAGACGGAAAATACCTACTTGCCATTAGTGATGGTATGGGAACCGGGCCAAAAGCAAGACAAAGTAGCAAAATAGCGATTAAAATGCTAGAACGCTTACTAAGCGGAGGGTTCGACAAAGACAGCTCTATCGAACTAATTAACACAACCCTATCCGCCAGTGCAGGAGAAGACGACACCTATGCTACATTAGATATTGCCATACTAGACCTATATGCCGGAAACATCGAATTTATCAAAAATGGAGCCTGCCCAACCTATATGAAACAAAATGGAAAAGTACAAATCATAAAAGCACTATCCTTACCAGCAGGGATCTTAGACAATATCAGCCTGGTGGTATACGACAAAGACGTAGCAGACAATGATATACTAGTTATGTGTTCAGACGGTATCATGGAATCCAACACCGAATACCAAAACAAAGAACTATGGGTAAGAGACATTTTAGAAAGCATCGGAACCGACAATGTCCAAAAAATAGCAGACATCATTACAAAAGAAGCCATCGATAATGGTTATGGGCAAGTAAAAGACGACATGACCATCATTGTCGCAAAAATGACAAAAAAATAAACTAAATAAAAGGAGAGCAAAGCTCTCCTTTAACCAAGTGCGACGGGCATGTCGTTTAGTTAATCGGTGAAAGTCCGTAGTGGAGGTATACATCGCCAACCACATAGTGAAACACAAGCGTTCCATCGTGAGGTGAGACGTGGAGGAAGTGTGTAGCAAAATCTTGGCTCAATGAACAAAAACTTGATACCAAGGCTTGATAAGAGGGTAAGGCTACTTGCGAAGTCAAAGTCCAAAAGATGTATGTAACCTTATCAAGTAAATCAAGTGAGTAAAAGAGGAAAATTAAACGACTTACCCCGTGAGGTCTTGCGGACATTAGAAATAGTGGTCGAAAAAGGTTTATGGCAAGAAGTCAGCAAATACCATAGTAGGAAAAAATTTTTCCGAAGGGTTGAACAATTTGTAGTGTTTCAAACGCCAAAATTAGGGACGAATAACAATTAGAATGTGTTAATGAGGAGAGCATAGGCGTATCCTAGAGGGTTACTCAAAATCAATGATTTATTCGTCATCGAGAAAGGAGAAGGAGAAACAAGCATGGAACTTTTAGAACAAATCTTAGCAAAAGAAAATCTTAACCAAGCATACGAAAAAGTAAAGTCAAACAAAGGAGTAGCAGGAGTAGACGGAATAACAGTATACGAAGTAGATGAGTATATAAAAGCGAACAAGGAAAAACTGCTAAATCAAATACGCAAGAGGAAATATGAGCCACAATCAGTAAAGAGAGTACAGATACCAAAAGAAAACGGCAAAATGAGAAATTTAGGAATACCAACAGTATTTGATAGGATAATACAACAAGCAATGGTACAAGTGCTAAGTCCAATATTTGAAAAAAATTTGCAACAACAGTTATGGATTTAGACCCAACAGGAGATGTGAACAGGCAGTAATAAAAGCACTAGAATACTTAAATGACGGTTATGAATGGATAGTAGATATAGACCTAGAGAAGTTTTTCGATACAGTAGACCAAGACAGACTAATCAATATCATAATGAGGACAATAAAAGACGGAGACGTAGTATCATTAATAAGAAAGTACCTAAGTGCAAGAGTAATGGATAAAGGAATAGTCAAAGCAACAGAGAAAGGAACACCACAAGGAGGAAATTTAAGTCCATTGTTATCAAATATAATGTTAAATGAACTAGATAAAGAATTAGAAGGTCGAGGCTTGAAATTTGTACGCTATGCGGATGACTGTATCATAATGGTTAAGAGTGAGAAAACAGCAAACCGAGTATTAAGTTCAGTAACAAAATTTATTGAAAAGAAATTAGGTTTAAAGGTAAATGCAGAAAAGAGCAAAGAAACAAGACTAACCAAGACAAAGTATTTAAGTTTTAGTTTTTGGAAAGAGACAAAAGGAAAGTGGAAACCAAAACCACATATAAAAGCATATCAAAAACTAAAAAGAAAATTAAAAGCATTAACTAAGAGAAATTGGAGTATAAGTTTAGACAATAGAATAAAAATACAAATGGTGCACGTAGTACTCACAATATATGTTTTGTATTAAAAGGAGGGAGTGTGAATAGTACATCTATTTCGCAGGGACTTCGCCCTTGTTTTTCTCTTAGATCTAATGGGATAAGCATAATCAGTGGAGATGGACAGAGTATAGAGACAGCCTATACAATAGGAAAATAAGATAAAAAAGTAAAGAGTGATTTTTTAATCGCTCTTTACTTTTCTTTACAAAAATGATATAGTAGGATATGTAAAAATAGACTTTGGAGGGAATTTATGAGTAGACGGAAGACGATATGATCCAGAATCCAAATTGAATCTGAAAAAAGTATTTGCAGTAGTGATGGCAATTGCTGTTATGATTATGTTTGTGATTGGCATTAAAACTTTGCTTTCTGGAGATACAAAGGATAAGGAACTTGCAAGTAATCGCTATTACCCTTGCTTTACAGGAGAAAAATGGGGAGTTATTAATGGAAAAGGGGAATTTGTCATTGAACCTACCTTTGAGGAAATGATTACGGTACCAGATAGTAAAAACGATATTTTTATTTGTATGCAAGAAGTCAATTACGAAACAGGAAGTTATAAGGTAAAAGTACTAAATTCCAAAAACAAGGAAATATTAACGAATTACGACCTTGTAGAAGCCATTGAAAATACAGACGAAAATTATAATATGTGGTATGAAGAAGGCGTGTTAAAAGTAAAAAAAGGCGAGAATTACGGAATGGTAAGCTTACTTGGAAAAGAGCTTTTAAAACCAGAATACCAAAATATTACCGCATTACCAGGAACGAAAAATAGCTTTATCTTAAAAAAAGAAGACAAGGTGGGACTATGTGATAAGAAAGGGAAAATAATTGTTCCTGTAGAATACACCGAAATTAAGTCAATTGAAAACGACTATAAAAAAGGCTATATTGTAAAAAATGTAGACGGAAATTATGGCGTAATCGACTTTAACTCCAAAGTAATACTAGAACCAAAATATGAAGACATTCAAGAGGTAAGCGGAAATAAAACCTATGTTGTAAAACAAGAAGGAAAATGGAAATTAATCAATGAAAAACAAGAAGTGGTATTAGAAGACAAATTTGAACAAGTCGCCAAAGTAGAAGAAGATAAGATAATCATAGTAAAAGATAATCGATACGGGGTACTAAGCATTTCTGGAGAAGAAATACTACCACCACAATACGAAAAACTAAAAGTAGCATTTGGAGACTACTATATTGCTAAAAAAGACGGAAAGTATGGCGTAATTAGTAATACATCAGAGGAAAAGATACCATTTACCTATGAAAATATTTCTTACCAAACCGAAACCGACTTTTTCATAGCAGATAAAGAAAACGGAACCGAACAAGACTTATTTAACAACAAATTTGAAAAAAGATTAACAGGAATGTTTTCTAACCTAGAACTAGAAAAAGGATATTTCAGGCTATATCATAACCAAAACTACAATTACTATAACTTCAAATTTGAGCAAAAAGAAGCAAAAGAAGTATTAACCGCAAACGAAATTTACTTAAGCAAAAAAGACGGAAAATACGGTTATGTAGGAAAAGACGGAAATATAGTAGTAGATTATATTTACGAAGACGGAACCGAATTAAATAACTATGGTTATGCCGCAGTTAAACAAAATGGAAAATGGGGAGCAATCGATAAAACAGGGAAAGTGGTAGTAGAGCCAACCTACGAATTACCAAATAATATGGTAATCGACTTTATTGGAAAATGGCATTTAGCTGGCGACCTAAATTCTTACTACTACACCGATAAATAAAAAAGTGGAAAGAAAGGATATGTAAAACATGGAACTAAAGACAAAATACCAATATACTTACTTTATTTATCCATACATTGTAAGAGAAAATAAATATACCCAATATTTATTGAAATTAATAAACCATAAACATTGCAAAGTAAAATTTTTTGAAAAAGAAAAAGACATGGATTTATACCACTATTTTCTACCAAGAATACAAGAATTCATGTTTCAAAACTTTGCTTACAACAAAGAAAAAATACGAAAATTTGAAGAATTCCATAACGATACCAAGGTGGCCCTTCTTTCGAAATATCCAGTCACCATGTTCGAATACGACCTAAAAAGTGACATGCAAGGAAAAGCAGGAGAGGAAGAAGGAATTTTCTTCCATATGCAAAAAATGCAATTAATTTGTTTTCGTACAGGCATCTGCTTTTTGGTCATGAAAACCAATATTGAAGAAAGCAAAGACTTCCGAGATGTACTAGATTTTAACTACAAATTTCGTGACATTCATTCAGAATTAAAAGGGCTAAAACAATACGAAAATATTCGTATGCAAACCACAACCTTTGGAGAAGTACAAAAATTAACTGACCTCATAAAAGAACTTACTGGAAAGGTAGAAGATGCCAAAGCCTTAGATATCGATACAAACCGTTTTCTTACCTATGCCTATACCTGTATGGAGCAAGAACATTGGAAAGACGATAAGCAATTTGAAGACATTGAATTTGAATTTTTTAAATATGCCAATATCTACCCAAGTTCCTATAAATCCAATTTTGACAAAAGGCATATGGAAATTTTATCAAAATGGAATTTTATACGAACCGGTTTTACCAAAGAAGGAATGGGCTTACTAACCTCTGGCATTGACCACCATAATTATACCAAATTACCATATTTATACGAAAACCAATATTTATATACCTACATCCTTGCACAATACCAAAAAATCTATCTAAAAAAATTAGAAAAAGAAGCCAAAAACAAGCAAACCCTAGAAAAAGCAAGACAACATTTTATAAGCTTCTCAAAAGATTTATGGATTGGCGAAGTAACCCATGATGATGTAGGAACAAACATCTACCAAAAAACAAGACAAGTAAATGAAGTACAAAAATTATATGATACCATAAAAGCAAAATTTGACCTAGCCTACAAAGAACGAAACCTAGAAAAAGAAAACAAAATCAACAAAATTGTTCTTGTTATCCTAGGCATATCCTTATTATTAAATGTAATCAACTTCATTGCTCTAATTCATTTAAAACAATAAAACCACGAAGCCCAACAAGAAAGCCCCTTTAACAAGGGGGCTGTCGGCAAAGCCGACTGGGGGTTCTAAAGGAGAATACTCATGCAAATAAAATGCGGAACCGATATCATTGAAATAGCAAGAATTAAGGAAACCATTGAAGACACCGATGGAGCCTTTTTAAAAAGAGTCTATACCGAATCAGAAATTGCCTATTGTGAAGCCAAAAAAAAGATGAAATACCAGCACTATGCAGCAAGATTTGCAGCAAAAGAGGCTACCTTTAAGGCAATTTCTGGATTTTTTGCACCCTACGAAATCACTTGGAAAGACATCGAAGTAACAAATGACAAAAACGGAAGACCGAGGCTTGAATTAATACGGAAAACAAATCCCAAACCTAGAAAACATCGACATAAGCCTATCTCATTGCAAAGAATACGCCATCGCCAATGTTACCCTATTGTGCCTGTAAAATAATGCTATATCCAATATTAAATCTTGTGCCTGTAGGGGCCCGTATATCATGTAGGCCCTAATTGACAGAAAAATTACAACATCAAAACAAAAATAAAGGAGATGCCCCATGAATTTATTTGATTCCCATTGTCATCTAGATGACGAAAAATTTAATTTAGACCGAGAACAAACCATACAGCACATATTCCAGTCTGGTGTAACCAAACTAATTAGTGCAGGCTATAGCTTAGAAGGTTCCAAACAGGGACTAGAACTTGCCAAAACTTATCCACAAATCTACACAGTTTCGGGAATATCTCCTAACGATATTTCAGAAAATGTGGAAAACATAGAAGAACAAATTCGTCAAATTGAAACTTTAGCAAGCCATGAAAAAGTAGTAGGAATTGGAGAAATTGGCTTAGATTATTACTGGAATAAAGAAAACAAAGACCTACAACAATTTGCCTTTATCACCCAAATCGAATTAGCCAATAAGTTAAACCTACCAATTGTCATTCACACAAGAGAAGCAGTGACCAACACCCTAGAAATCTTAAAAGCCCATCCGGTTACTAAAAAAGGTGTATTCCACTGTTGCCCACTAAATAGAGAGTTAGTAAAAGAAGCCCTAGCCATAGGCTTCTACATCTCCTTTGCAGGACCAGTTACCTTCAAAAACGCCAAAAATGCAGACGAAATTATCCAAATGGTACCAGACGATAAAATGCTAATCGAAACCGACAGCCCATACCTATCCCCAGAACCAAACCGAGGAAAACGAAACGACTCCTCCAATGTCATCTATATTGCAAGAAAAATTGCAGAAGTAAAAGGATATGAGGTAGCAAAAGTTGCTAATATCACTTATCAAAATGCATGCCGAATTTTTGAAATTAGGTAATAGGTTAAAAGTGATTAGTTTTAAGTAGAAGTTGGCTTTGGCTTTTTATGGTAGATACCTGTGTGATAGGTGCAACAACAGGAGATGGCGAGAAAGCTATCAGTCCGCAACTTGCAGCAGGAGCCATGTCCGGTGGCAATGTTCCTCCTTCTTGTACTAGAGTCAAAAGCGTGGCACAACTCTACAAGGAGCAGGTAAGAAAGTACAAAAAGGAAGCATGGGCAAGACGAATTGCCAAGGTAAAACGTTTTCTTATGGGAGTAAATCCCACCAAAAAAATCAACCCCTAGGGTTGATTTTTTTGGTAGCATTATTTTCCAAAATCGACTTTTACATTTTTTCTTGCTTCTTCGGAATCGACTTTAAACAATTCTTCTGGTTTAAAATTAAACATAGAAGCAATAATATTAGTAGGAACTACTTCTAATTTTGTATTGTACATGGTAGCACTATCATTATAGAATTGTCTTGCAAAAGTAAGTTTGTTTTCTGTGTTTTGAAGTTCTTCTTGTAATGCCAAAAAGTTTTGGTTTGCTTTCAATTCTGGATAATTTTCAGAAACTGCCATAATGGTTTTTAAAGTACCAGATAATTGATTATTTAACTCTGCTTTTTCGGCTACCCCAGAAGCATTTGCCCAAGAAGTTCTAAGATCTGCAATTTTGGTTAGGGTACCTTCCTCATGTCCCATATAACCTTTTACTGTTTCTACTAAATTTGGAATTAAATCAAATCTTCTTTGTAATTGAACATCAATTTGACTCCAAGCATTTTTTACTTTTTGTCTTGCTCTTACTAAACCATTATACATACCAATTAAAACCAAAATAAGCAAAACAACAACACCTAATATAATCCATCCCATAATTTTTCCTCCTCTAAATTTGATAGTATCATCATAGCATAATTTAAAGGAATATACAAGAATTTATTTAAAAATACTTGTACAATCCCTTAAGGAGTGCTAAAATAGAAAAAATGTCGAAAGGAAGAGGAAAAATGAATGTATTAAACTTAGATGATTTTACGACAGAAGAGATTTGCAAAATTTTAGATTTAGCCGAAGAATTTAAGAACGGAAAACAGGTAGATTATAAGGGAAAGAAGGTAATCGCGAATTTGTTTTTTGAGCCTTCTACAAGAACGCATTATAGTTTTGATATGGCAGCTTTGCGTTTGGGGTGTAAAACACAAAATTTTGATGCGGGAAATTCTAGCTTAAAAAAAGGGGAAAGTTTATATGATACCGTAAAAACGTTTGAAATGTTTGGAAATGATGCTGTTGTTATTCGCCATGTAGAAAACGAATATTATAAACAACTAGAGAAAATTGGAATTCCAATTTTAAATGCAGGAGATGGAACAGGGAACCATCCTTCTCAATCCTTATTAGATTTACTAACCATAAGACAAGAATTTGGAACATTCGAAGGACTAAAAGTGGTTATTGTAGGTGATATTCGTCATTCTAGAGTGGCTCATACCAATTTTAAAGTGATGCAAAGGCTTGGTATGGAAGTATATACGTCCCGGACCACTTGAATACAAAGAAGAAGGGTATCATTACGTAGAATTTGATGAGATTATTAGTAAAGTCGATGTGGTTATGCTTCTTCGTGTACAACATGAAAGACATGAAGAGAAAATGAACGAAACTGTAGAAGAATATCATAAGGCATTTGGCTTAAACCAAACAAGAGTACAAGCCATGAAAGAAACTGCCATCATTATGCATCCAGCCCCATTTAACCGAAATGTTGAGATTGCCGATGATATAGTAGAATGCGAAAAATCACGTATCTTTAAACAAGTACAAAATGGTGTATATGTAAGAATGGCATTAATTCATATGGTTTTAGAAAATAATATCGAATTGATAAAAAAGGAAAATAAATAAAAGGAAAAGTTTGTAACCGAAAAAAGTGTTACAGACTTTTGGTAACTCTGACATAAAAATGTAATATAAAACTTTCTTGACAGAAGATATAGGTTAGTATAAAATGAAACCATAAGGTAAACAAAGAAATACAAGGTTATGGAATAAAACAGAGAAAATGGATTCATAATGTTGTAGAAATGAGTGAGGTAATTGAAAAATAAAAGGGAAGGAGCAGAAGAAAAATGAAAAGATTAAAACAAGTAGAAGGTATCACGTTAATAGCACTTATCATTACGATTTTATTTTCTTATGACGAAAAATTAAAATGTAGTAATAGCAAAGGTTTCCTCCTACAAACGCTTTAGTAATTTATAAATTTTCACATATTTAAAAGATGAATTGTAAAAAATAATAATACAATGTCATCTTTTTTTGAATTTGTAATGAAATTTTTGGAAATAAATGCTATAATGTCAATATATTAATAAATTTGCAGACACATTTGCTAATTTTAAAATTAAGATTTTGAATTTCGCAGACGCATCTGCGAAATTTAGAAAACAATTGTAAAATCAATCTTTTTATAAAAAATATATAAAGAAAAGAGGAAATTTATGGAAGAAAATAAAATGTTAGAAAAAGATTTTAAAGAAGTATTTAAAGATATAAAAAATGAAATATTAAATGCACAATATGACATTTACAAAACTGCAAATATACGAACATTAGCATTATATAGTTATTTAGGACGAGTAATAGATGAGAATGCTAAATATGGAAATAGCTTTATAAACAATTTATCAATAGAACTAAAAGTTAATTTTCCTAATATGAAAGGCTTTTCAGAAAGAAATCTTCTTAATATGAAAAAATATTATTTAGAATGTAAAAATAATGGTAATCTTAAAAAACTTTCTGAAAAGATACCTTGGTCACACAATATATTAATTTTTAGTAAAATAAAAAGCGAAGAACAAAGAGAGTGGTACATAGAGCAGACTTCAATAAATGGATGGAGTTATGATGATTTAGCATTTCAAATCAAAAGTGATTTATATACACGCCAAGTTTTAGGGGATAAACCTAATAATTTTCAAAATACATTGCAAGCACCACAAAGCAAGCTAGCAAAAGATATGATGAAAGATCCATATATTTTGAATTTGTCAAATTTAAAAGAAAGTTTTATAGAAACAGAACTAGAAAAAGCAATGCTCGAAAGAATAAAAACAGTTTTATTGGAATTAGGAAATGGTTTTAGTTTTATAGGAAATCAGTATAAAATTTCGGTAGATGATAAAGATTATTTTATAGATATGTTATTTTATCATACTAAATTACATTGCTATATAGTTGTAGAATTAAAAAATACTGAATATAAACCAGAATATGCTGGAAAATTGAATTTCTATTTATCAGCAGTTGATGATTTAATAAAAACAGATAGTGATAATCCAACAATTGGAATTATATTATGTAGAGAAAAAACAAAGTTTTCAGTTGAGTATTCATTAAGAGATATTAATAAACCAATAGGAGTTAGTTCTTATGAAATATCAAAGGTATTACCAAAAGACATTTTAGAAGTATTACCAACAGAAGAAGATTTGAACTTGCATATCGATATAATTGAAGAAGAAAATGAATAATATAAAAATTCCAGACGCGTTTTGAATTTTCGCGACACTGTCGAGAAAATTCAAAAAAGGAAAAAAGCTTTAGATTTAGAAATAGGTCTAGGGCTTATTTTTATGGAAATTTTTTGTCTACATTTAACAAATATAAAATTATACTAAAAACAATTTAAAATGGCTAAAAATTAAAAATAAGGCGAATAAACGGAAGAAGGTGAGGGAATGTCTAACTTAAATTTGAAAGGTATATGGATACCAATAGAAATATTAACAGATGACAAGTTAAGTGATAAAGAAAAAATTATATATGCAATAATCATTTATTTAAGCAAAGAAAACCAATATTGTTTTCTAACAAATAAAACAATTAGTAAATTATTAAATATATCAGTAACACAAGTATCAAATTTTTGGGCATCATAGTTTTGGACAGAAAAGCATAATTATGTTCTTTATGTAACTTTTGATGAAACAGATAAAGTGAAAACTACTTCGCTAAAAGAACGCCCATAAAGGTGATGAACCAATATAATAAGTAAGACAAATAAGTTGCATTTTTTAATATAACTAAGAAGTATTAAATGGGCAGATGAAATAAAATATTTAAATTGATAGTTTATATTGGAAAAGATATATTAGGGTATTTAGTTATTAATTTGGTTAAAAGCCCTTTATTTTTCTGTCTGATTATGATAATATTACAGCATATTTAAATTTAAGGGGAGAAATAAAATGTACTTACAAGATATGTATAATACAAAAGAACTAAAGCTAATAGAAGATGCAGGAATAATGATTGAAAATAAGGATTATAGTAACGAAGAGTTAGAGGGAGTTGGACATCAGATAGAAGAATACATTATGAACCATAGCAGTAAAAATAATGTTATTGATAATTTATTTAAGGAGTATGAAAATATTTTAAATACCTTTATTAAAAAGAGTATTAAATAATATAAAAAGAGTGCAAATAATTCGAGCTATTTGCACTCTTTCATCAGTAATTTCAACTGATTGTAGCAAAGGTAGACCAACTAAATTTAATTTTCAGTATCGAAGTTTAATATAACCAGCATCCAACCCATCCGCCAGAGTGGCTTCCATCCAACACGCTAATTTCAACCGTATATGTGCCAGACTGATTACTTGCAGTAGCCAATGGCCCTGATTTTTCGTGGTTAAATTTCAAAAGGATGGGGATATCGTGGCTATTGCCAGATGGGTCCTGTATGTCAACAGACATAGTTCCATATGATGAGGATGAAAAATCCCAACTCTTGAGAGTTGCTCCAGATATAGTACCCTGTACATTCTCAACATAGATTGTAACATTGCGTGCTCCTGCACTGAGATATGCCGCTCCCCAATACGGAGATGCTTCCCGTGCTGTTACCTCTGTTTCTGTAGGTGATGCTGCCTGTGCTGTTATGCCTGTTGCCACAGATGATGCCGCCAAAACAGCTAATGACATCATTAAGCAGATTGCAGTTTTTTTAAGTTTCTTCATGTTGTTGCTCCTTTCTTACAATCTACCTTTGCTACATTATACAACTATAATATACAGTTGTATACATATTATAATTACTATCCACTATTTTGTCAACTATATCCACAAAAAACCTAAAAAAACAGATTAATTTTAAAACAAAAATAAGATAAGATATTTTATATTATCCTATCTTATTTTTGTTTGATATTTACAATACATTTGGTTTTACAATATCATCATCTTTTACTATATCAAATTCATAACTGAATTCTGCAACTCCAAAACCATTAAGTCTTCTACAAACTAATCCTGTATCTTTATCTATCCATAATGTTGTATCATTTGTTTCTATCTTATAGCAGTCTTTATCGTTGTATTCAGTCGTTGTAATTCGTGATGTTATTGCTTTTAATAAATGATTATCACCTAACCAGTAGCTATATGCACATTTTATGAAGTTATTTCCTACTTCAAATTCATCTCGTACTTCTTTTTGGTCTTCTCTTTGAACAACAGTAATTTTATCATTTCCCTTTATATATGAAGTAGATGTAGTCGTGTATATATTTTGTTGACCGTTTACTTTTACCAATAACCTTCATCTCTGATAAAATATTGCCATCTTTATTATAGAACGTTCGTATATACGTATTGTTTTCTTGAATAGTAGAGACGACTTCGAGATAATTTGTTTTATTCGTATACTCTTTTGATATATTTGCTAGTTTTGTTATTATTATGAATTTTCTTGTTATTAGTATTAGAAATATAGCCAATAAAACTAAAACACAGATAAGGATTTTTTTCCATAATTTCATCTTTTTCTTTTCCATTTATTTTCACCTCCTTATCTTTTGTAAATTATATATATTTATATAATAACATATTTGTCTATTTTTAGCAAATTTTGTAGTTGTAAATGGAAACTTAATATAACTAAGGAATAGGTAGATGAAATAAAATCTAAAGGAATTGAAATAAAACATAGTTTATATATTAATGGAAAAAAATTCAAATTTTTATTGACTAATATAAATTAAAATTGTATAATGAAAAAGTCAAATTTTGGAAGAAATCGATGGAAACAATAATAAAGTGGAGGTGATATAATTTAGAAATACAAATTTATATAGCATTTGTAAGCAAAATCAAAACTGTAAATTACTAATAAAAAATAAAGGAAAAAGAATTCAAATATTTTTTTTAGCAAAATATCACTAAATAGCAAAATACATAACAGAATAGAATATTTTATTTAGGAAAAATCCATAATATACTAATAAGAAATAAAAAATTAGTAGGTGAATTATGGATAATAAAAAGATAGGAAAAACAATAAAGAGTATTAGAAAAGCAAAAGACATAACTCAGGAGGAATTAGCAGAAAAAATAAACAGTAGCCCAGGTTATATTGGAGTATTTTACCAGAAGCAAATGTAGAGGGAATGTTTAATTTTTGTGGGGTTAGTGATGTGACTCGAAAAACAAATTTATAATATTTAGTGAAATTGCCTTAGAAAAATGTATAAAAATACTTGTACAAAAATAATATCTATGATATATTTTATCATAGATATTATTTTATGAAAAAAGTTGAGGTGTAACTTTATGGAAAACGAAATGATGGATAAAGACAAGAAAACCATTCTGATTGTAGATGATGAACAACACATTGTAGACATCTTAGTTTATAATTTACAAAAAGAAGGATATAATACCTTACAAGCAAACGATGGCTTAACTGCAGTTGATATTGCACTTAGCCAAAAGCCAGATTTAATTTTATTGGATATCATGCTTCCTAAAATGGATGGATTAGCTGTTTGTAAACGAATTCGTCATAACCTAAATGTGCCAATTTTGATGCTAACCGCTAAAGACGAAGAAATTGATAAAATTCTAGGCTTAGAATTAGGAGCAGATGACTATGTAACCAAACCTTTTAGTGTACGAGAATTGATGGCAAGAATTAAGGCCAATTTAAGAAAAGCAGAAGCATCTTTAGAAGAAGTAGAAGAGAAAACAGAATTAGCAAATAAAATTGTGGTAGGAGACTTAACCTTAGATTTAGATAAATTTGAAGTACAAGTAAAAGGAGAGGTAGTAGACCTAACCTTACGCGAATTTGAAGTACTAAAATATTTAGCAAGTCAACCAGGACAAGTTATTACAAGAGAAGTATTACTAGAAAAAGTATGGGGCTATGAATACTATGGAGATATCCGAACTGTTGATGTAACGGTAAGAAGAATTCGTGAAAAAATAGAAAAAGATACTTCAGCTCCTAAGATACTAATTACCAAAAGAGGGGTTGGCTATTACATTTCCGCAAGATAAAAAATAAAAATTGAAAAAGAATAAGTCAGAAATCAGGCAAACCATTCTGATTTCTGTCTTTTTCGTTAAAGTAAAATAGGATTGTAGGGGGTCGATGCCCACATCGACCTAGCAATTGAAACAAAAGGGGAATAGCATGGTAAAAAATGTACAATTAAAAATCATATTAATTTTTACAGTATTAACAATTGTTTTAATCACGGGAATTAGTGCCTATTTTTTACATCAGTTGCAAGATATTAATGCACAAATTGTACAAGAAGCAAATAAAGAACAATTAGCAAGTGAAACGAGTGATATTGTAAAACAAGGTACTTGGTTTATGATTTATGCGATTGTTGGTTTTTGCTTAATTGCTACGGTTGTTTTTGGCTTTATTACCGCAAAAGTAACAAAACCCATTAACAAATTAATCAGTAGTGCCAAACGCATTGCAGCAGGAGAAGAAGTAGAAATTAAAAAGGTAGGACAAAAAGAAGATAAACAAGTAAATGAATTAGTAGACGCATTTGGATTAATGACCAGTGAATTAAAAGAAAACTTAAACGAAGTATCCAGACAAAAAAATCAAATTGAAACCATTTTATTACATATGACGGATGGAATTATTGCTTTTAATATGGAAGGAAAAATCATCTTAGTAAACCCAGCAGCAACAAGGTTATTACGAATTATGCCAGAAGAAGAAACCTTTGAAAAAATCTTCGAAAAGCTAAACATCGAAATCAATATGGAAAAGATTATTTACTTAGACAACTGGACTTCCTCCGAAGAAAGGGTAACCCTAGGAGATACCAACATCAATCTATTTTTTGCACCACTTAAAAATGAAAACGAAACCCCAGCAGGAGTTATGGTAGTAATACAAGACATTACCGAGCATGTAAAACTAGACAACATGAGAAAAGAATTTGTAGCCGATGTATCGCATGAACTAAAAACACCAATTACCTCTATTATGGGGTATGCCGATACTTTACTAGAAGGAGAATACGACAAACAAACACAAGACAAATTCTTAAGCGTAATTGCATCAGAGGCAAGAAGAATGGCGAAATTAGTAACCGACCTTTTGGCACTATCTAGGTTCGATAATAACCAAATTAAACAAGAAAAAGAGGAATTTGATTTAGGAGAACTCGTAAAAAAATGCCAAGAAAGGGTACAACCACAAATTAAACAAAAACGCCACCAAGTAGAATGTTTTGTAACCGCCAATGTACCACCAGTATATGCTGATAAAGACGGAATTTCGAGAGTCATTCTAAATGTGTTAACCAATAGTATCAAATACACAGGGGAAGAAGGGCATATTAAAATATACGTAGGTTTTGTATACAACGATGCCTACATTAAAGTGATTGATAATGGGCTAGGCATTCCAGAAGAAGACCTATCTAGAATTTTTGAAAGGTTTTACCGTGTCGATAAAGCCCGTACAAGAGAAATGGGAGGAACTGGATTAGGTTTATCGATTGCCAAAGAAATATTAGACAGAAATGGTGGCAGTATCGATATAAAAAGCGAACAAGGACAAGGCACTGAGGTTGTAATCCGAATACCAACAAAATGATAAATAGGGGCGAAATTCATTTTCGCACAGACAAAAATAACCGAATTGCATGTAGGGGTCGATGCTCACATCGACCCGCAAATAACGCCAAAATTAGGAGGATATAAAATGAACGAAGAGGGAAAATGGAGTAAAAAAGAAATATTAGAATGGGTGTATTGCATTGTGATTGCTGTTGTATTAGCCTTGCTAGTACGCTATTTCGTTGGTACTCCAACCATTGTACAACAACCCTCTATGTACCCAACCCTAAAACCAGGTGAGCGTCTTATCCTAAACCGAACCGTAAGAACCATAAAGAAAATGCCAAGCCGTGGCGATATTGTTACTTTCGAGGCACCAAGCAAAGGCTATGTATCACCAGTCGAAGCAAACCTAAAAAATCCAATTGCTACCTATGATTATAAAATAAAAGGGGTATTTAGCAAACTTCGTTACTATGTACTAGAAATTGGAAAAACTAGCTACATTAAACGTGTTATAGGGCTTCCCGGCGAACATATCAAAATTGAAAACGGAAAAGTCTATATAAACGGAGAAGAACTAGACGAACCCTATCTAGGAGACAGCGTAAAAACCGAATCCTTAGAAGGCGTATTTACCGACATCATTGTTCCACAAAATACCGTATTCGTCATGGGAGACAACCGCCCACAAAGCACAGACTCCAGAAGATTTGGCTGTATCCCCCTAGAAAAAATCGAAAGCAAAGTATGGATTCGTTTTTGGCCATTTGATTTGTTTGGTGGTGTAGAATAAACAAACACACTAAAAATATGCCGGTAGGGGTTGCATATCATGCAACCCTTAAAAACAAATGTAAAAACCAACAAATCCAAAAATTGCAACAAATCCATTGAAAAATAAACAAAAATGCGATATAATGCAATAGAAGATTAAGAATAAAGGAAATAAGAAACATGGCTTTTGAAAATTTGGTAGGAAATGAAGAGGTAAAAAAATTACTTGTTTCTATGGTGGAGCAAAGAAAAATAACACATGGCTATTTGTTTGTAGGACCAAGTGGAATAGGGAAAACCTTATTTGCAAAAGAGTTTGCAAAAATGATTTTATGTGAGGAACAAAACGCATGTGGTAAATGCAAATCTTGTTTGCAATTAGAAGAGGACAATCAGCCAGACTTTGTTTTGATAAAACCAGAAGAAGGAAAAATTAAAATTGAACAAATAAGACGGAATGCAAGCAAAAATTTTAGAAAAGCCAATTATTTCTACTAAAAAAGTATATATTCTAAAAGATGCAGACACGATGACAAAAGAAGCAGGAAATTGTTTACTAAAAACACTAGAAGAGCCACCAGAGTATGTTACCATTATTCTGATTGCGAGTAATGAAAGTGCATTACTAAATACCATTCGTTCTCGTTTAATGAAAGTGATATTTCGAAAAATAGAAGATACGACCTTACAAGAGTTTCTACAAAGAAATCATATGGTACAAGACCTAACGAAGAAGCGTTTGCAAGCCTTTGACGGGAGCATTGAAAGGGCACGAAAGATAGAACAAAAAAAAGAAATCTATGAGGAGATACAAAACATTTTTGGAAACATAGAAAATTACCAATTACTAGACGTTATTCACCAATTAGAAGTTTTGTACCAAAACAAAGAAATCATAGAAGACCTACTTGATTATATTACCATTTTATTCATGCAAAAAGCAAAAACAAATGCCAAATATATTACCTATATAGAAACCATAGAAGAAGTAAAGAAAAATCTAAAATTGAATAGCAATTACGATATGTGTATCGACAAAATGCTATTTCGCATATGGGAGGAATCAGTTTGAAAGAAATTATAGGAGTTCGTTTTAAAAGGCCTGGAAAAATTTATTTTTTTGACCCAAAACATTATAAACTAAAAAAGGGACAACATGTTATTGTAGAAACAGCAATGGGGCAAGAGTTTGCAGAAGTAATAATAGAAAATAAATTACTTCCAGAAGAAAAAATAGAAAACGATTTAAAGCCAATTATAAGAGTAGCAGGCTACAAAGATTATAAACATCATGAGGAAAATAAAAAGCAAGAAAAAGAGGCATTTCGTATTTGTGAAGAGCAAATAAAAAAGCACAAACTCGCAATGAATTTAACCGATGTGGAATATAAATTTGATAATAGCAAAGTCTTATTTTATTTTACTGCAGATGGTAGAATCGATTTTCGAGAATTGGTAAAAGACTTAGCTGCTATTTTTAAAACCAGAATTGAACTTCGCCAAATTGGAGTAAGAGATGAAGTAAAACGAATTGGCGGAAACGGTATGTGTGGAAGACAATTATGTTGTACGACTTTTTTACCAAACTTTGAAACCGTATCGATTAAAATGGCAAAAGAACAAAACATTTCGCTAAATCCATCCAAAATATCGGGTAATTGTGGAAGATTAATGTGTTGCCTAAAATACGAAGAAGAGGCATATTTAGATAAATTAAAACACTTACCAAAAGTAGGAGCCATCGTAAAATCCAAAGAAGATGGAGAAGGAATTGTTGATTCGGTAGAGGTATTAAAAGAAAAAATAAGAGTAAAATTTAAAGATAAAGAGGGTTTTTATTACAAAAAGTTAGAAGTAAAAGACTTAAAAATTATAAAAGATGTAGAAGACAAAGACGATATAGAAGGAGTAGACAAAGAAGAACTAAAAGAACTTCGAAAATTGGAAAAATTAGAAGAAGAAGACAAGAAAAATCAGGCACAAGATATGTAAAGTTGTTTTAAATATTGTAACATAGTAATATATATAGTAAAAAAGGAGGGAATCGATATGGCATATAAAATAACAGAGGCTTGCATCAGTTGTGGAGCATGTGCAGCAAACTGCCCAGTAGAATGCATAAAACAAGGAGAAGAAAGATACGAAATAGACCAAGATGCATGCATTGGATGCGGAACATGTAAAGATACATGCCCAGTAGACGCACCAGTAAGCGAAGAGGAGTAAAATTGGTGTGTTGAAATGAGCTAATATAAAAAAGGGGACTAAGTGTAAAAACTTAGTCCTAATACATTTTTAAGGTATCTTCAATCACATATTTAATACAAGTTAGGTCATCATTTTCTTCTTGAACATCAAAAGAATAATGATTGGCTTTATCTTTTAGTACATTAATGATGATTTTACCCAATGGTTTCATTGGAAAGCACCTCCTTTGTCTTTTGTAACTGTAATAGAATATCATGAAAAATTTTGTCTTAAAATTTAATGTGAATAAAACGGAAAAATAAAATGTCGATTTTGCTTAGAAAATAGATAGTTTTTTACCTATTGGTTAAAAATGTTTTTGTAGAAATTTCCGAAAAATCGTAGAAAAAAATGGCAATTCATGATATATTGTAAAAAAAGAAAAAGAAAGGGGAATATCAATATGAAAAAAGCGGTAAAATCATTTGTATTTGTTATGATGTTAGCAGTTGTTATGCTTCTACTAACCGGATGTGCTAATATCAATTATGAAATCAAATTAGAAAAAGACGGAAGTGGGGAAATATCCTATATTATGGGGTATGATAAGAATTTTCTAAATAGTATGCAAGTTTCATTAGAAGATTTAAAAGGAAGTAATTCGTTTGATGACATGAAAGAAGAAGCAAGTAAAGAGGGTTATACGATTGAAGAATATGAGGACAATACGACTTATGGCTTTAAAGGCTACAAGCATGTAGAAAATATTCAAAACGAATTTAAAGTAATGGAAGATAGTACCGAAGAAGATGCCATTCGTTTTGAAAAAAGCTTTTTTAAAACAAGCTTCTCACAAAAGGCAAGCTTAGATTTAGCAGATTTATCAGGGGAAGGACAAGCACAAGATGCCTTAACTTCAGCCGTAATGGGACAAATGAAAATTAGTTATAAATTAGTATTACCATTTGCCGCAGGCGAAAATAATGCAAGTAATGTATCAGAAGATGGAAAAACACTAGAATGGACACTAAAAGCAGGACAAGTAAATGAGATTAATTTTGTAGCAGAACAAACCAATCTAATCAATATTGCAATTATAGCTGGAGCGGTTATCCTAGTTCTTGTTTTAATCCTTGTCATTGCATCTCGTGGAAAAAACAAAAAGAATTCATAAAAATACGGTAGCAGAGTTGTAAGATATTAAAAAATAAAGTATAATAAGAACATCCTTTTCTTAAAAGGAAATCTTTTTGAAAGGGGTGAAGCAATATGACTAATGCAGAACTAATTTTGAAGTTAGTTGAAATGCTTATTGAATCTGAAAAGAAACAAGAAGCACAAGCTAATGTACAAAATAGCCAAAGCAAAGATTAGTACATAGCTAATCAATAAAGGGATAGTAACTTCCATTTGCTATTCCTTTATTTTTGTGAAAAAACAAAAGAGATGCCTTCTTCCATTGCATCTCTTTCTAACTATATGACTTTTGCAGAACTTTAGTCAAATTTAAGCTACTTATATTGTACTACTTAAAACTGAAATTGTCAAACAAAAAAATCAAAATTCTAATACAAGTAAGTGGCAAATCCACTTACTTAGGCTATTTATTCGTAATCTCCTCTAAATCTAAAAGCTCTTGCCATCTTTGGTCTACTTCTTTTTGAAATTCTTCTATCATCCATTCATTTCCTGGTTTAAACATGTGTTTAAAGCGTTTTTGTGGTTTTAGGAATTCTTCAATTGGTAGTTTTTTGGCTGGTTTGTAGCTTACTTTGTACACACCATCTACTACTTCATATAAAGGCCAGTAGCAGGTTTCAACAGCTAGTTTGTTTATTTTCATTAAATCTTCGGTAGGATATCCCCAACCTCTTGGGCATGGTGCGAGAATATTTAGGAAACATGGTCCCTCGGTGTAGATTGCTTTTTCGGATTTTTCATATAAATCTTTAAAATTATTTAGAGCAATGGTTTGGGCAACATATGGTAAATGATGTCCTACCATAATTTTTGCTAAATCTTTTCTGGATTGCATTTTTCCAGGAATGACACTTCCAGCAGGGGTTGTTGTGGTATCTGCAAATTTTGGTGTTGCACTGGAACGTTGAATTCCAGTATTCATATAAGCACCATTATCATAACATACATATACCATGTCATGCCCTCTTTCCATGGCACCAGAAAGGGATTGAAGCCCAATATCATAAGTTCCACCATCTCCACCAAAAGCAATAAATTTGGTATGAACGTCTTCGGGTAATTTTCCTTGTTTTTTCATGGAATTATAGGCAGCTTCTACACCAGATAAGGTGGCAGCTGCATTTTCAAATGCAGTATGAACAAAAGAATCAGTCCAAGCGGTGTATGGGTAAATAAAGGTAGAAACCTCCATACATCCTGTGGCACCAGCAATAACAGCATGATCTTCTTCTTTTAGGGCACGAAGTATCATTCGAGCAACAGGAGGAGCACCACATCCTGCACACATTCTATGTCCGTGAAGTAAATCTTGATGCTTTATTTGCTACAATTTCTTTTACATTATATGCCATAAATTTTCACTCCTTTCTAACCTCTTAATCCCATATAGCGATATGGATTTTCTATTTTACCAGTGTTTGCAATTTCCTCTAAATCGTGGAATACTGCTTCAATTTCATCGGCTTTGGTATCTCTTCCACCAATACCATAAATGTAGTTTACACATGGTACTTGTTTGTTATTTACATACATACCAGAGGTAACATCTGTATATAGGGCACCACCAATGGCATTTAGCGAATCTGCTTTATCCAAAACAGCAATTGCTTTTAGGTGAGCCAAAGCGTTTGCTATATCTTCTGCTGGGAAAGGACGAAACACACGTACTTTTAAAAGACCTGCTTTTATTCCTTTTTTACGTAGGGCATCTACTACAAATTTTGTGGTTCCTGCGGTGGAGTTCATACAAACAATTGCAATTTCAGCATCGTCTAATTTGTATTCTTCAAAGAAAGAGTAGTGTCTTCCGGTCATTTCCTCAAATTTAGAAGATACATCTAATATGACTTGTTTGGCATGACGCATCGCTTCTGCTTGTTGAGCTTTATGCTCGAACAGGTAAGCTTGTAAATCAAGTGGTCCCATGGCAATTGGCTCTTTTTCATTTAATAGATAATGTTCAGGAGTGTATTTACCAACAAATTCTTTTACTTTATCATCTTCAATTAATTCAATATTTTCAATCGAATGAGAAGTAATAAATCCATCTTGACATACCATTAAAGGAAGTAATACATCTTTATGCTCTGCAATTTGATGAGCCATGATTAAATTATCATAGGCTTCTTGGTTATTTTCAGAAAATAGCATAATCCAACCAGCATCACGAACCCCCATGGCGTCGGAATGGTCATTATGAATATTTAATGGACCAGATACGGCACGGTTTACTAAGCTCATAACAATAGGAAGTCTCATACTAGAAGCAATATAAATCATTTCCCACATATAGGATAATCCATTTGCAGAAGTAGCGGTCATGGCTCTTCCGCCTGCTGCCTCAGCACCAACGCAAGCACTCATGGCACTATGTTCACTTTCTACAGCAACAAATTCGGTATCAACGGCACCATTATTGACAAAGGTAGAAAAATATTGAGGAATTTCAGTAGAGGGGGTAATTGGGAAAGCGGCTACGACATCTGGGTTAATTTGTTTCATCGCAATGGCAGCTGCTTCATTACCACTTAAACGTTCACGAATACTCATTTTACATCACCCTCCTCTTTCATTTCGATCGCACCAAAAGGACATACTTTTGCACATACGCCACATCCTTTGCAGTAATCATAATTAAAGTTTTCCCTTTTTTGGTCGGAATTAACGGGGATGGCATTATCTGGGCAAACTGGGAAGCATAGTCCACATTGCTTGCATTTTTCACTTAAAAAAACAGGACGGATACTTCTCCAATCTCCGGTTTTAAATTCTCTTGCATTTCCTGCTTCATAAATATTTCCACCAATGGTTAAGTCTTGCCAAGGGGTATTTTTGTTTATTTTACATTCAGACATAATTTTCTCCTTTCTTTCTTAATACGAAATTTTTAGAATTTCTTTGTGATTTTCACTAATTTGAAATTCTTACATTCGTTTTTTAAATTTTACGAACTTCTTGTAAAGCAATTTCTAATGCTTTCATATTTGGTTCAATTACTTCTGGTTTTTTGGCAAATTTATGTTTAAAAGAACCTTTCATATCATCTAATAATTCTTGGTCGGTCATCACACCACTTACCTTTACAATAGCTGCAAGCATTGGTGTATTTGGGAAATACTTACCAAGTGTTTCCATAGATACTTTTCTGGCATCAATGGTGTAAATATTACCAGCATATCCTTTTAATACTTTTTTTAAATATGCTTCGTCTTTGGTTGTGTTAATAATGACAGCACCAGTTTCTTTTAGACCTGCCGTTACATCTACCGATTCTAATAAAGTATCATCAACAACGACCACATAATCTGGCTCATAAATGTTACTATGAATGGTAATTGGCTGGTTACTAATACGGTTATAGGCAGTAATCGGAGCACCCATTCTTTCTGGACCATATTCTGGAAAACCTTGAATATATTTCCCAGTATTAAAGGCTGCATCTGCTAATAATAAAGAAGCGGTTTTTGCACCCTGTCCACCTCTACCATGCCATCTGATTTCAATTAAGTCCTTCATTTACTAAAAACCTCCTTTTTTAAATTTTACCGTCTCATTTCTATGTATATATTTTCTAAAACAAGTATATGCTTAAAAACAATGGATGTCAAGAAAAAATGTGTACGATGTGGTCAAAAAATTTGCCTACTAAAATTTTATACTAAGGGTCAAAAATATAGGATAGGGAACATATAAAATATATTTTAAATAATAGGAGAATAATTATCAAATGATAAAATAAAATCAAAACTACAAAATAAAACCCGCCCATTGCGAAAAATAAGAAAATAAGATACAATAATTCCAAAGGAGAGCATGAATGGAGATAGAGAAAATTGCGAAAATAATTAGAGAAAATGGTGGTACCTTATATTTAGTAGGAGGTGCCATTCGTGATGAAATCATTGGAAAAACGGTTTATGATAGGGATTATTGTGTAACTGGAATAACAAAGGAAATGTTTATAAGCTTATTTCCAAAAGCAAAAGTATTAGGGAAAAGCTTTGAAGTGTTTGAAATAGAGCATAATCAATTTGCTCTAGCTAGGCGTGAGCAAAAAAGTGGGATTCGGTCATAAAGAGTTTGAAATTGAGACAGGAAAAGAAATTACGATAGAGGAGGATTTGGCAAGAAGAGATATTACGATTAATGCGATTGCGAAAGATGTGCTAACAGGGGAAGTGATAGACCCATTTGGAGGAAGAAACGATATTGAAAATAAAATCATAAGAAAGACAACTTCTCATTTTAAAGAAGACCCACTTCGTGTGTACCGAGTGGCAAGAATTGCGGCTCAGCTTGAATTTATGGTAGATGAGGAAACCATAAAGGAAATGGAAACACTAAAACCAGAGCTTTTATCTTTATCCAAAGAAAGAGTCTTTGTGGAATTTCGAAAAGCATTGGAAAGCAACAAACCTTCTATCTTTTTTGAGGTCTTAAGAAAGGCAAATGTGTTAGAGGTTCATTTTAAAGAAATACAGGACTTGATTGGAGCCTTACAACCAAAAGAGTATCACCCAGAAGGAGACGCTTTTGAACATACTATGAAGGTAGTCGATAAGTCCGTAGAATTCACTTCGGATTTAAGGATTCGCTTTAGTTGCTTAGTACACGACCTTGGGAAAGGGGTGACACCAAAAGAAATGTATCCACATCATTATGGGCATGATGCAAAAGGGGTCGAATTAGTAGGAAGCCTTGGTAATCGAGTTAGAGTACCAAATTTGTGGAAGGCATATGGAAAAGTAGCGGCAAGGGAACATATGAAAGGCGGAATTTTTTGGGAGATGTCGCCTGCCAAAAAAGTGCAATTTATTGAAAGAGTAGCAAAATCGAAATTAGGGTTAGACGGTTTGCAAATTGTGGTAATGGCAGACAAATGTAGTACACGTGATACGGAATTGGAAAATATTTCCTTTACGAATATAGGAAAAGAATGTTTAAATTCAGTTAATGGGAAGACAATAAAAGAAAAGAATCCAGAACTAATCGGGGAAAAATTTAAAGAAAAATTACATAATGAGCGAGTTAGTTGGATGAAAAAGAATGAAAATATGGTATATTAAAAAGGATATTATCTAAAATAAGGCAGATAGAAGGTTAGAGTGAATGTAGTATTAGTAGAAAAGGAGATTAACCCAAATCATAACACTAGATAGTTATTGTTCAGTGATAAAAATAATATAGTACTAGAAAAATAGATAAATGTCTTGAATAAAGTAGAAAGGTAGGATATAATAAAAATAGCCTATTTTAGGAGGAAAGCGAATGAAAAAACTAAAAGAAGAAAAAGGATCAATTACCCTATTTGTTATTGTTTCTATGCTATTTTTTGTATTGGTTTTAGCAGGTGTATATATGATAAGCTCAGCAAGAACACAGGCGGGAATTAGCGAAACAAAGCGAATTAAGGAGATTTATGAAAAAGAAGTCAGTCAAATTGATAGTATATATGTCACACTTGATGGTGAACCAGATTTACCACCAATTGAAGATGTAGACCCAACCTATATATGTGTAGGAATAAAAGATGGGGTATTAAGTTATTACAATAGTTTAGAAAGTGCACAAGCAAGTAATCCAGATAAATTATATGAAAAAGTAAATGAAATGGAATTTAAAGTAAATTGGAATGGAACGATTAATACAATTCCATGGAAAGATGAAGTGGTTAACCGAGTCGTAATTGAAGAAGAAATCGCACCACTTTCGACAGCATATTATTTTTGTGGATTGAAGAATGTAAAAGAAATCGAAAAAATAGAGAATTTAAAAACCAATAATGCAACAAGTATGTTAAAAATGTTTTTCAATTGTACTAGTTTAGAGAGAATAGATTTAACTGGTATGAGTACCAAAAATGTAGAATCTATGGATTCGATGTTTGCCAATTGTGGAAGCTTAACAGAAATTGATGTATCAAGGTTTGATACAAGCAAAGTAAAAAATATGAATTGTATGTTCCAAGGGTGTACGAATTTAACTGATGTCGATGTATCACATTTTGATACCAGTAATGTAACACTAATGGCATACATGTTCCAAACATCTGGGTTTGTTGATTTAGATTTATCAAATTTTGACACAAGCAAGGTAACGGATATGTTTTCTATGTTTGCGAATTGTGAGGTATTAGAAAGCGTAAATCTATCAAGCTTTAATACTAGTAATGTAACCGATATGAATCATATGTTTACAGGTTGTAAAGCGTTAAGAGAAATTGATGTATCACATTTTGATACCAGTAAAGTAACTAATATGGCAAACATGTTTAATAATTGTTTGACTTTGACAAGTTTGAATGTAGCAAATTTCAATACAACAAAAGTAACAGATATGGGAGAAATGTTTTATTACTGCGAATTATTAACACAACTAGATGTATCAAAATTTGTTACAAGTAATGTAACCAATATGGGAGGTATGTTTCAAGGTTGTAAATCGTTAGCAAGTTTAAATGTAGCTAATTTTAATACGGCAAATGTAACTAATATGACATATATGTTTTTTGGTTGTAAGTTATTAACGCAACTAGACGTATCAAAATTTGTCACAAATAATGTGACTGGTATGGTAGGAATGTTTTGTGGATGTGAATCCATAGCAAGTTTAAATGTGTCTAATTTTAATACAACAAAAGTTACTAGTATGGAGCAAATGTTTGTAGGTTGTAAAATGTTAACACAATTAAATGTATCACGTTTTGATACAAGAAATGTAACAAATATGAAAAATATGTTTAATGGATGTAATTCTTTAACGAGTCTAGATTTATCGAATTTTATTACAACAAAGGTAACAGATATGGCACTTATGTTTGCAAACTGCGAATCATTAACACAATTGAATGTATCAAGCTTTAATACCAGTAATGTAACAGATATGGAAGCAATGTTTCTTTATAATAAGGCTTTGCTAAGTTTAAATGTATTAAATTTCAATACTACTAAAGTTACAAATATGAAAAATATGTTTAATGGGTGTAGTTTGTTAACAACTTTAAATCTATCAAGTTTTAATACTAGTAATGTAACGGATATGGAAAGGATGTTTATTGGATGTAATTCTTTAACAAGTTTAGATTTAACGAATTTTTATACTGCAAAAGTTACAACCATGTACTCAATGTTTGCAAGTTGTAGTAAATTGGAAAGTATTAATATATCAAACTTTACTACGACAAGTTGTACAACAACGGAGAAAATGTTTGCAAATTTGCCAAAGCTGAGAACGATAAATATGCGTAATTTTACTATGACAAATGTACCAACTTTTGGAGATATGTTTTATAATCGAAACACACTTACAGTAATAACAAATGCAACAATGAAGGCTTGGGTAAATGCGAACTTTGATCAAATTGTTGTACAAGTATAGTAACGAGCAAGACAAAAATATAAAAAGATAGAGGTGTAATAAAGGAATAAAATGATACTTTACAGGAAGCATCACATATGATACAATGGTGAACGAAAAGAATATAATTATATTCTTTTCGGTATTTAATTCTAGCGCATATAATGATTTGTAAGTGGCAAAGCCACTAACACAATCATTTATACCTATTAGAAGGTGATGAAAATGTTAAAATTTACAAAAATGCAAGGGCTAGGGAATGACTATGTCTATATGGACTGTACGAAAAGTGGAGTACCAGACGATGTCGTATCCTTAGCTCAATTTGTTAGTAACCGACATTTTGGAGTCGGTTCGGATGGTCTTATTTTAGTTTGTGCAAGTAAAACTTGCGACTTCAAAATGAGAATGTTTAATGCGGATGGGTCGGAGGCCGAGATGTGTGGAAATGGCATAAGGTGTGTTGGAAAGTTTGTTTATGACAAAGGACTAACAGACAAAACAGACCTTAGTATCGAAACTTTGGCTGGGGTAAAAAAGCTAAAATTGCAAACAAAAGAAGGAAAGGTAACTTTCATAGAGGTAGACATGGGAGAGCCAATTCTAGAACCAAGTCGCATTCCAGTAGTGGCAAAAGATAATCCTGTTACTGATTTAACTTTGCAGGTAGAGAAAAGAGAATTTAAGCTTACCTGTGTATCAATGGGAAATCCGCATGCGGTTACCATAGTAGAAAATGTAAAAGATTTTGATGTTAAAAAGTATGGAAGTAAATTAGAAATCGATTCCCATTTTCCAGAAAAAGCAAACATTGAATTTGCAAAAATAATTGACAAAAACACCATTGAAATGCGAGTTTGGGAACGAGGTTCTGGAGAAACTTTCGCTTGTGGAACAGGAGCATGTGCCACAGCAGTTGCTTGCTATTTAAATGACTTTACAAACGAAGAAGTAACTGTCAAGTTATTAGGAGGAGATTTACACATAAAATGGAATAAAGACAATAACCATGTCTACATGACAGGTCCTGCAGTTACGGTGTTTGAAGGAGAAATGGAATATGAAAGCATAAAAGAATAAAATTATGACCGTGTAGGGGCGATTTTAATCGCCCAATGTTTGAAAATATAGCCTTACAATACAATGGAACAAAAAGAAGGATGAAAAAAGAAAAGCCGTAGGAGCAAAATTGCAAATCGCTCCTACGAAGGTGTTACTTTGTAGCGTTGTCAAATTCATCCCAAAAGTGATGAATCAGTTTTGAGGTGACATTAGTCCAGAAGTTTGACATGGCTTCTGCCATCGATTCCGTTAAAGCTTCAGACATAACTTCAGAAATTTGTTCATCCATGCAATCTGATATAAACTCAGACATGTCATTTGATACAAAGGAAGGTATCGTTTTAGACATGAATTTGTAGATAACAGACTTATGAAAACAACAAAAATGAAACTCTTGACAAAACTTCTGAAAATCTGGAACTACTTCTTGTAGTACTTGATAATTTTCCTTAAGTAGTTCTAATAATTTTCGAGAAGCCATACGCCTCACATTGTTATCGTGGGCAGAATCATATCTTTCTACCTGCCGACGAAGTTGTTCTTTTAGGTGATTAAGATTTGTCATACATTGTCCATCCCTTCTATGCTTTTTCTATATATTTATTATAACAGATTACATAAAAAAATCAAGTAGGAGCAAAATCTATTTTTGCTAGGGAAGAAATTTAAAAATAAAATATTAAGATAAATGAAGATATCGAAAGATAATCCTTCATTATAAAGGAGAAATGATATATGATAACCATTAATGAAAATTATTTAAAATTACAAGATAGTTACCTTTTTTCTACCATTGCCAAAAGGATAGAGAAATTTACCAAAGAACATCCAGATAAAAAAATCATCAAACTAGGAATTGGAGATGTAACTTTGCCAATTGCACCAGTTGCAGGAGAAGCGATAAAAAAAGCAACCGAAGAAATGCTAAAAAAGGAAACCTTTCGTGGTTATGGTCCAGAGCAAGGGTATGATTTTTTACGAGAAAAAATTGCAAAATACGATTATGAAGCTTTAGGAGTTACCATAGAAACAGATGAAATTTTTGTATCGGATGGAGCAAAATGTGATACCGGAAATATAGGAGAAATTTTTGGGCAGGATAATGTAATTGCCATAACCGATCCAGTATATCCAGTCTACTTAGATACAAACATCATGGCAGGAAGAACCGGAGAATATAATGAAAAAACGGCTAAATTTGAAAATGTAGCCTATTTACCAACAACTGCAAAAAACAACTTTATTCCAGAGTTACCAACGAAAAAAGTAGACATGATTTACCTATGTTTTCCCAATAACCCAACAGGAACTGTCCTTACCAAAGAGGAACTTGCAAGATGGGTAACATATGCCAAAGAAAACAAAGCCATTATTCTATTCGATGGAGCTTATGAAGCCTTTATTACCGAAGAAGGAATTCCTCATAGTATCTACGAAATAGAAGGAGCAAAAGAAGTGGCAATCGAATTTCGAAGTTTTTCGAAAACCGCAGGATTTACAGGAGTAAGATGTGCCTATACGGTGGTTCCAAAAGAACTAAAAGCCTATACCAAAGAAGGAAAAGAAATTAGCTTAAATCAACTTTGGAACCGTAGACAATGCACTAAATTTAATGGAGTGCCATACATCACGCAAAGAGCCGCCGAAGCTATCTATTCCGAAGAAGGACAAAAACAAATTAAACAAAACATTGCTTATTACCAAGAAAATGCAAAACTGATTGTAGAAGGACTACAAAAAGAAGGCTACACCGTATTTGGTGGCAAAAATGCCCCATACATCTGGCTCCGTGTACCAGAAAGCTACACCTCATGGGAATTCTTCGATTACCTATTAGAAAAGGCAAATGTAGTAGGAACCCCAGGTTCCGGTTTTGGACCAAGCGGAGAAGGCTATTTTCGATTAACCGCATTCGGTTCAAGGGAAAATACGATAGAAGCAATGGAAAGAATTAAGAATTTGAAATAGAAATGTTTTAGAATAAAAATAGAAAGTAAGAAAATTGTTATATTCCAAACGGATCATTATTATATACAAAAAGAAGACAAAAATTTAAAAATGTTTTTACGTACAAAAATAAAGTTTAAATTTTAAAAAGTTATTTTTACATATAAAAATAACTTGACATTTTTTCTGTAAAATACTATAATAAAAATAGGTGAGGATATGCTAAAAAGAGAGAAATATTTAAGTAAAATAAGAAGTTTTTATGATAGTGATTTAGTTAAGATATTAGTGGGAATTCGTAGATGTGGAAAATCTGTTATTTTAGAGCAAATCATAGAAGAACTAAAACAGAAAAATATTGATGAGGAGCATATTATCTATATAAATTTTGAATTTATTGAATTTGAACAACTAACAGATTACAAAGCTCTAAACCAATATATAAAAGAAAGAATAAAAGATGACCAGATGTATTATTTGTTTTTTGATGAAATACAAAATGTGGAATGCTTTGAAAAAGTAGTTAACTCACTAAGAGCATCAAAACAAACAAGTATCTTTATTACTGGTTCTAATAGTAGACTTTTATCAGAGGAGCTTTCTACGGTGCTATCTGGAAGATATGTTAGCTTTTCCATTAATCCATTATCCTATAAGGAAATGTTAGAATTATTAGGAGAGGAAAAATCAACAGATGAATTATTTGGTGAGTATGTGAAATGGGGAGGATTACCAAATCGATTTGAATTTCAAAAAGAAGAAGCAATTAAGAATTATTTGTATGGTGTATTTGATTCCATTATTTTAAGAGATGTAGTAGAAAGGCTAAAAATTAGAGATACGGCATTGTTTAATTTAATTTTACAATATATTATTGATACAATAGGAAGAGAGTTTTCCGCAGAAAATATGATGAACTTTTTGAAAAATGAGGGCAGAGAAGTTTCAACTTTAACAATATATTCGTATTTAGATGCACTTTGTAAAGCATTATTGCTACGAAAAGTTTATAGGTACGATATTCATGGAAAAGCAATATTAAAAACATTAAACAAATATTATGTTACAGATTTAGGAATTGCACAAATAAAAAATCATAATACACAAATGGATGCCTCTTATGCCATAGAAAACATTGTATATAATGAATTAATTGTAAAAGGATATGATGTATATACAGGTAAAACCAAAAAGGGAGAAATTGATTTTGTAGCAACAAAACCAGACAAAAAGATTTATATTCAAGTAGCGTTTAGTATTCCGAATGAGGATACGAAGAATAGAGAATTTGGAGCATATAACGAAATAAGGGATCATTATCCTAAATACGTAATAACACTAGACAAATTACAATATGAATGGAATGGAATAAAGCATATTAATTTAATGGATTTCTTACTAAATGACGAATTTTAAATTTCACATAAAATTTACAAAAGTACAGGGAAAATTGGTTGACATTTTCCCTGTATTTTTTATATAATATACCATTACAAGGAAAGGAGAAAACAATGTTAAAACTACTAAAAAATCTAAAAAAAACATGGATATCGGTTGTGTTTATTGTAATTTTACTATGTGTGCAAGCATGGGCAGATTTAACCCTGCCAGATTATACCTCAAAAATTGTAAACACGGGAATTCAATCAGGGGGAATTGAACAGGTATCACCAAAGGTAATTCGTGCTTCTACCATGGAAAATTTACTAACATTTACCACGAACCAAGATGAGATATTAAACCATTATACAAAAATAGAAAAACAAGGGTTGGAAACAAACAAAGAAAACAAATATCCTATTTTAAAAACAGAAGATATTTATGAATTAAAAGACATAACCAAAAAAGAAAGAGACGAATTAAATGAAAAAATAGCAAAACCACTTATGATAGCCAATATGCTAACACAAGAGGAAGCTCAGGCTAGGATAAAAGCACAAATGTTAGAAAATGTGCCAGAAGAACAACGAGCAATGCTAGACACGATGAGTGTTATCCAAATTTTACAAAACATGCCAAAAGAAGAATTAGCACATTTTGTAAATACTATGAACCAGACCATAGAGGAAAATTTGGGAACCATGGTAGACCAAGCAGCTATTTCTGTGGTAAAAGAAGAATATCAAGCTATTGGCTTAAATACAGACGCTATTCAAAACCGCTATATTATAAAAATAGGTCTACAAATGCTAGGAATTGCTTTAATTAGTATGGTTTCGGCAATTAGCATTATGTTTTTATCTTCTAAAGTAGCTGCAAGGCTTCGGAAAAACGTTACGAGATAAAGTATTTAAAAAAGTACTTGGGTTTTCACGGAGAAGAATTTACGAATTTTTCAACTGCTTCTTTAATTACTCGTAGTACCAACGACATTCAACAAATTCAAATGCTAATTTCCATGCTATTTCGAGTAGTCGTATACGCCCCAATTATGGGAATTGGAGGATTTTTACGAGTGCTTGCCAACAGCAATACCTCTATGGCATGGATTATTGGGCTTGCTATTTTAGGGGTGGTTGGTATTGTATTAGTGTTATTTATTATAGCAATGCCAAGGTTTAAAAAATTACAAGATTTAATTGACAAACTAAACCTTGTATCTCGTGAAATTTTAACAGGATTACCAGTGATTCGTGCTTTCCATACGGAGAGAAGAGAAGAGGCTCGTTTTGAAAGTGCTAATAAAGATTTAATGAAAACCTATGTATTCGTAAACCGTGCCATGAGTATGATGATGCCAAGCTTAATGTTTATTATGAATGGCATTATGCTACTGATTATTTGGGTAGGAGGACAGAGTGTAGAAGAAGGCATCATTCAGGTAGGAGATATGATGGCATTTATTCAATACACTATGCAAATTATTATGAGTTTCCTAATGATTTCTATGATTTCCATTATGCTACCACGTGCAGGTGTATCGGCAAAACGTATTAATGAAGTATTAGAAACCAATCCCAAAATAGTAGATCCAAGTGAGCCACAAAGTTTTGATGAAACGAAAAAAGGGCTTGTGGAATTTAAAAATGTATCCTTCCGTTACCCAGATGCGGATTCGGAATGCATTACCGATATTAATTTTACAGCAAAACCGGGAGAAACTACGGCGATTATAGGAAGTACGGGTTCTCGGAAAATCTACGATTGTAAACTTGATTCCTCGTTTTTATGATGTAACTGGAGGAGAACTTCGTATTGATGGGGTGAACATTAAAAAGGTACCACAAAAAGAATTGCGAGCTAAAATTGGGTTTGTGCCACAAAAAGGAATGTTGTTTTCTGGTACAATTGCTTCAAACATTAAATATGGAAAACCAAATATCACAGACGAACAAATGAAGCTAGCATCTTCCATTGCACAAGCAGAGGAATTTATAAAAGCAAAAGAGGAACAATATAATTCGCCAATTGCACAAGGACGGAACCAATGTATCGGGAGGGCAAAAACAACGTTTATCGATCGCAAGAGCCATTGCCATCGACCCAGAAATTTTTGTGTTTGATGATAGTTTTTCAGCACTTGATTTAAAAACCGATGCAACATTACGAACTGCTCTTGCCAAAGAAACCAAAAACAAAACCGTGATTATTGTAGCACAGCGTATCAGTACCATCTTAAATGCCGATCAAATTATTGTACTAGAAGAAGGCAAAATGGTAGGAAAAGGAACTCATGAAGAACTCATGAAATCTTGTGAAGAATACCGAGAAATCGCATTATCACAACTAGGGGAGGAGGAATTAGAATAATGGCAAAAACAGATGTAAAAAATAAAACAAGAACAATGGGACCAGGAGCGGGAATGGCACCAGTAGAAAAAGCAAAAGATGTAAAAGGCACTACCAAAAAATTAGTAAAAGATTATTTAGCAAGTTATAAAGTAGCCATTGCCATTGTACTAATTTTTGCTGTAGGAAGTACGATTTTTACAATTGTAGGTCCGAAAATATTAGGAAATGCGACCACCGAAATTTATACGGGAATTATAGGTAAATTATCGGGTGGAGTTGGAATTGATTTTGGAAAAATTGCTACCATTTTATTGACCCTTCTTGGGTTATACGTCATTAGTGCCCTATTTTCCTTTATACAAGGATTTATGATGACAGGGGTATCGCAAAAAATTACGTACAAACTAAGAAATGACATTGCCACCAAAATTGGTCGTATGCCAATGCATTATTTTGATAAAAAAACACATGGAGAGGTATTATCCATTATTACGAACGATATTGATACAGTAAGCCAAAACTTAAACCAAAGCATTACCCAGATTATTACTTCCATTTGTACCATTATTGGAATTTTAATTATGATGTTTTCCATTAGTTGGTCAATGACGGTCATTTCGCTATTTATCTTACCAATTACAGTAGTCATTGTAAAAGAAGTGGTTGGAAAATCGCAAAAATATTTCTCTTCTCAACAAGAGTACTTGGGGCATGTAAACCGGGCAGGTAGAAGAAATGTATGGGGGGCATACCATTGTAAAAGCGTTTAATGGAGAAGAAGAAGCGATTAAGGAATTTGAAAAGGCAAATGATGAGTTATATCATTCTGCATGGAAGTCGCAATTTTTATCAGGATTAATTCATCCAGTCATGAATTTTGTAGGAAATGTAGGGTATGTAGCAGTTGCTATTTTGCGGAGGATATCTTGCCATCAAAGGAAGAATTACGGTTGGAAATATTCAATCCTTTATTCAATACAACAAGCAATTTACTCAGCCAATTAACCAAATTGCACAGGTATCGAGTATGTTACAATCCATGGTAGCAGCAGCAGAAAGAGTATTTTTATTCCTAGAAGAACCAGAAGAGGTGCAAAACCTTCCAAATGCAAAAAGTACAGAAGGATTAAAAGGAAATGTTACCTTCGATCATGTCGAGTTTGGGTATGATGAAGATAAAACGATTATTAACGATTTTAATGCTACCATAAAAGAAGGGCAGAAGGTTGCCATTGTAGGACCAACAGGAGCCGGAAAAACGACCATGGTAAAATTATTAATGCGATTTTACGATGTAACAAAAGGAGCTATTTTAATTGATGGGCACAATATAAAGGACTTTAACCGAGGCGAACTTCGTAAAATGTTTGGTATGGTATTACAAGACACATGGCTATTTGGTGGAACCATTAAAGAAAATATTAAATATGGAAACGAAGAAGCGTCCGATCATGAAGTCATCGAAGCTGCCAAAGCAGCCCATGTGCATCACTTTATAAAAACCTTACCAAAATCGTATGATATGGTAATAGGAGAAGAATCCGGAAATATTTCAGCAGGTCAAAAACAATTAATGACCATTGCAAGAGTTATTTTAACCGACCCCAAAATTCTAATCCTAGACGAAGCAACTAGTTCTATTGACACAAGAACCGAAACCCAAATACAAGCCGCCATGGATAATTTAATGAAAGGCAGAACCAGTTTCATTATCGCCCACCGTTTATCTACCATAAAAAACGCAGATTTAATCTTAGTCATGGACCACGGAGACATTGTGGAACAAGGAACCCATAAGGAATTGCTACAAAAAGAAAATGGATTTTATAAAAAATTATACGACTCACAATTTGAGGAATGTGAGGATGAGATAGAATAGGTAAAAAGCGAGATTAGCAGTGCTAATCTCGTTTTTTGAGAAAATCGTATGTGAAAAATAGAAAATAAATTCTCCTGATGTTCTAATTCTTATGGTATAATGAGATGAAAAGAGATAATTAAAGGTGGGAAAAATAAAATGATGCAAATAGAGGAAAGATTAGAAAAACAATATGGGTCTAAATTAGCAAAAGAGATTGTAAAGGGGTATGGGTGTAAAAGACCAGTTACCCTTCGTGTGAATACCTTAAAAACAAGCCCAGAAGAGGTAAAGGACAAACTTACGAAAGAGCAGATTTCGTATAAAGAGGTAGAATGGAGTAAAGAGGCTCTTGTTTTAGATAATGTTCGAGAAAATAGGGTGCAGGAATTAGAGATGTATCAAAACGGCGAAATATACGTACAAAGCCTTTCTTCTATGTTACCACCCATTTTATTAAACCCAAAACCGGGTAACGATATTTTAGATATGGCAGCAGCACCGGGAGGAAAAACCACACAAATGGCAGCACTTACAAGTAATCTTGCCCATATTACTGCATGTGAATTAAACAGAATACGTACCGAGCGTTTAAAATACAACGTACAAAAACAAGGAGCAAGTAGTGTATATGTTATGGAAAAAGATGCCAGAAATTTAGACGATTTCTTTTCCTTTGACCAAATTTTATTAGATGCACCATGTAGTGGAAGCGGAACCTTGCAGGTAGAAAATGAAAAAGTAAAGCAGAACTTTACTGAAAAACTAATTCAAAAGTCGGTAGCATCGCAAGCAGCATTACTAAAAAAGGCGATTACTGTGCTAAAGTCAGGAGGAGAAATGGTATATTCCACTTGCTCTATATTAAAAGAGGAGAATGAGGAGATTGTTTTGCCGTTTTTGAAAGAAAATAGAGTAGAGGTCGTTCCACTAGAAGGGCAGGGGTTACCACTTTTGCCGGTAGCCATTGAAGGGAGCCTATGTCTTGCTCCAAATGAGTGGTATGAGGGGTTTTTTATTGTGAAGTTAAGGAAGAAGTGAAATAAAAAACGCAAGAGAAATATAGGTAAATCTATTGAGAAAAATGTCATTTTATGATATAAAATAAACTAGGAAGATTATAAAATAGAAGAGGAAAATTATGATAGAAAAACAAAGTTTACCATCTGCACCAATATTAATAGAATCAATCAGATCTATAGGATATTCTTTTCAATCTGCCATTGCGGATTTGATTGATAATTCCATAAGTGCTAATGCTAAAAGAATAGATATTTATTCAATACCAAACGATAATCCATATATAGTTATATTTGATAACGGAAATGGTATGAATGAAAATGAATTAGAAGAAGCTATGAGACTTGGAAGCAAAAGCCCTAACGATATAAGAGATGAAAATGATTTAGGCAGATTTGGATTGGGGCTAAAATCGGCATCATTATCACAATGTAGAAGTTTAATAGTGGTAAGCAAAAAAGATGAAAAGATATCCGCTTTCTCATGGGATTTAGATTATGTAATACTAAAAAATAGTTGGAGTATATTAGAATTTGATGAAGAAGAAATTCGAAAACTACCTCATATTGAATTGTTTAATAATGTAGAACAAGGAACTTATGTATTATTACAAAAATTTGACAGAATAGAAGTTTCAACATCTAATTTAAATAAAACAATAAGTGAAAAAATGAATTTGACAATAGATCATTTAGCATTAGTATTTCATAGATATATAGAAGATGGACTTGAAATATTTGTTAACAATAGAAAAATAGAAGCTTTAGATCCATTTCTTACTAAAAATAGAGCAACTCAAATAAAGAGGACTCAAGAAATAAAAATAAATGGTGCTACAATCATTGTCAAACCATTTATATTACCACATTATAATAAACTTTCGGAAGAAGATTTAAAAAAAGTTGGAGGGAAAGAAGATTTAAGGAAAAATCAAGGATTTTATATATATAGAAATAAAAGATTAATTATATGGGGAACTTGGTTTAGACTTTCAAGACAAGAAGAATTGGGAAAACTAGCTAGAGTTATGGTGGAAATACCTAATAGTTTAGATGAAGTTTGGGGAATAGATGTTAAGAAAAGTACAGCAAATATTCCAGATATAATTAAAAAGAATTTATATAGCTGTGTTGAGGAATCAATATTTACTAGTAAAGAAATTTATAGATATAGAGGCAGAAAAGCTAATAGATCTAATGAGAATTATACATATATATGGGACAGACTAAAAACTAGAGATGGATTTGAATATAAAATAAATAGAGATTTACCTCAAATACAATTATTTAGTAAATATTTAGGAAAAGACCAATTAATTGAATTTGAAAGATTATTAAAGAGTATAGAAAATAATTTTCCTACAAATACAATATATTTAGACGTAGCAGATGGAAAAATAAAGCAAGAATATGAATTAAGTGAAGAAGAAATAGAAGAGGTATTTATAGATTTTAAGTCATGCATTGAAAAATGTAAAGAATTTGAAATGGATATAAAATCAGTATATAATCAGTTGATAAATACAGAACCTTATTGTAATAATGAAGAATTAAAAAATATGATGGGAGAAGAAATAAAAAAATATGAATAATAGTGTAAAATCTTTTAAAAACATTATATCTATGTATATATTAGATAATGGTAAATATTTAAATGATGCTGAAATAGATGAGTTAGTAGATACTATGAGAGCAAACTTTGGAACATTATATAAATTAGAAGATATTGAAATAGAAGAAATCAAAAAACAAATAAAATTTGAGTGTTCTATTAAAATGATGGAAGGAGCAAGTGTAAGAGAAAAACATAAAGAGTGGTTTTTAGATAGAAAAGCTGATTTAGATATGAAATATTGGAATAGATATAGAACATATTTGATTAATAAAGGCTTTTCAGTAAATGTTGTAAATAAAATGGATGATATTCTAGATAAATTAACAGATTATTTAGGTGATCCATGTGCTGAACAAGAATTTCAAAGAAGAGGTTTAGTCATAGGTGATGTACAATCAGGAAAAACATCAAACTATACAGGATTAATTTGTAAAGCAGCAGATGCAAAGTATAGAGTAATCGTATTATTAACAGGCACAATAGAAAAATTAAGAAGACAAACACAAGGCAGAATTGATGAGGGCTTTGTTGGAATGAAAAGCATTAAAAGAATAAAGAATGATGAAAATGATGCTCTTGTGGGAGTAGGAAAGATTGATAAGAGTGTAAGTCCAATAGTATTAACAACAACAGAATCAGATTTTAAAACTACAACAGCAACAAGTGTAAAAATGAATATCGAAAGTACAAATAATACATTTCTATTTGTTATAAAGAAGAATGTTACTACATTAAGACAGTTAAATAAATGGTTAAAAGATTATAATCTGAATGGAAAGGATAAGATTAATGCATCTTTATTAATGGTAGATGATGAATCTGATAATGCTTCTGTTAATACTGCTAAACCAGAAAATAATCCTACAGCTATAAATGCACAAATAAGAGAGATGTTAAATATTTTTACAAAAGCAAGTTATGTTGGATTTACTGCAACACCTTTTGCAAATATATTTATTGATCCTGATATTGACAGAAATATGGAAAAAGAAGACATTTTTCCAAAAGATTATATTTATTCTTTAGATGCACCATCAAATTATATTGGAGCTAGAGACATTTTTGGCGAAAATTCAAAGTATAGATATATGATAAAAAAATTAGATGAACAAGAATTAGAAGAATCAATATCTTTGAAAATGAAAAAAGATGATACAGTAATTAAAATTCCTGAAAGTATGAAAGATGCGATTAATAATTTTCTTGTTGGAAATGTAATTAGAGACCTTAGAAACCAAACAAAAACACATAGAAGTATGATGATAAATGTAAGTAGATTTACTAATATTCAACTTCAAATAGAACAAATAGTAAAAAACTACGTCAAAGAAATACAGGAATCAGTAAGATTATATGGAAAACTTAAAGATGAAGAAGCCTTTAAAGATGTTAACATAAATAGATTGCATAATATGTATTTAAATGAATTTTCAGACAAAGGTTATACATGGGATGAGGTGAAAAAACAGCTTTTAAAAGCTATTGAACCTATAAAAGTTGTTTCGGTAAATTCTTTAAAGAAAAATTCTCTAGAGTATGAAGATGATAAAATTAGAGTAATTGCCGTTGGAGGATTTAGTTTATCTAGAGGATTGACTTTAGAGGGACTGATGACTAGTTATGTATATGGTAATACAAGAATGTATGATACGCTAATGCAAAAAGGAAGATGGTTTGGCTATAGGACATGTTATGAAGATTTATGTTCTGTATGGATGACAGAAGAATCTATTGAGTGGTATGAGAATATTAGTGATGCCACAGATGAATTAAGAATAAGTATTAAAAGAATGGAAGAAGAAGGTGCTAGACCAATTGATTTTGGATTAATGGTTAGATGTGATGTTGATTCGTTGGAAATAACTGCTAGAAACAAGATGAGAACAGCAAAAGAATTTACTAGAAATGTTTCTTTAAGCGAAGAAGTTATAGAAACACCTAAAATTAGAAATGATATAGATATAAATAACAACAACAAAAAGGCGATAGATATATTAATAAAAAATTTAGGACAAAGGATCACATTAGATAGCGAAACAAATAAAATTGGAATTAAAGAAGTAGAGAAAAATAATATAATAGAATTTTTAGAAAACTATGAGGTTTCTAATTTGAACTATCAATTTAATAGTAAAGCTATTGTAGAATTTTTGAAAAATTATCAAGGCCTAGAGTTAGAAAAGTGGGATATTGCATTTATTAGTGGTAGTTCAAAAAAGCAAATTGATGAGTATGGTGAGAAAATTAATTATGTAAAAAGAAGTTTTGAACTAGAAAATGAAGGAAAATTAATTAGGATATCAGGAAAAAGAAATAGGTTAGGAAGTCAAACAGATACAACATATGGATTAAGTAAGGAACAAATTAAAGAACAAGAAGATAAAATATTAAAAGAAGATAAAAAAAATCTAAAAAATAAGGATAAACTCAGTGAAAAAGACTATTTTAGAAAAATAAAAAGAAACCCTTTATTACTAATTTATTTTATAGAATTAAACAAAAAACAAAATGAAAATAATGAAGAAAGAATAGAGACCGAGAAAAGATATGATTGCGTTCCATTAACTGGTATAGGACTAGCAATTCCAACATTAGAAAATGAAGTTACAAAATATGCTAAGTATAAAATAAATTTAATAGCTCAAGAAAATGGAATTAATGATAGTTTTTACTATGATGAAGATGACGAAGAAGGAGATGAATAATATTTGACTTTAGCAGAACGATTTGAAAATGAGAAAATTAATAGAACTTATAGAAGAGTTGATGAAATGCATAATTTAGATTGGTATATTGGATATAATGAAGAAGGTAAAAAATCATTAGTATTGATTGTAAATGGTGAATTTAAAAAATATGAATCTACAAAATTTATTTTAGTTAAACTAGAAAAAAGAGTTGATGAGAAGATGTATTTATCATTTAACCTTATAGATGATAAATACAAAGAAATATTTTTTAAGTTTTGCGAAGATATTATTGAAACAACAAGAAATATTGACAATAAATGTGATGTAATAGACTTTATTCTAATGAGATGGAATATGTGGAGATTTGCCTTTAAAAATAATAATAAAAGTTTAACTGAAAATGAAATAAAGGGATTAATAGGAGAAATATTATTTTTAAAAAATGTTATGATTCCGCAATTTGGAATAGAAAGAAGTATTAATTCATGGCAAGGACCATTAAATTATCATAAAGACTATGAAATTAATGATAAATGGTATGAAATAAAAACAATATCAGATAATAGTTTGATTGTTAAAATTACTTCTATTCAACAGTTAGATAATAATGAGGATAAAAAAGGAGAACTTGTTGTTATAACATTATCAAATACTAATAAAGAAAATGATAATTATATTACGATAAGCAATGTTATTGCATCTGTTGATAAAGAAATTGATAATATGGATTTAAAGAGAATATTTTGGGGAAAGTTAAACAATTTAGGATATGTATATGAAGAAGAATATGAGAATTATATTTATAAGTTAGAAAAAATTTGTAGATATGATGTTTTGAATGAACATTTTCCAAGAATAACATCTGCAAACTTAAAAAAAGGAATTGTTAATGTTAGTTATGAAATATCAATCAACGAACTTGAAAACTTTCTTTTAAAGGAGTAATCGTATGGAAATTACAGAATATAGAAAAGAAATACTTGAAGAAATTAAATTGGCAGTAGAAGCTAATATAAGTGATGTATATATAGAATTCATAAGATATATGTCAAGTGTTCTTCAAGACATAGAAGAAATAGAAGATTTTACAGAATGTTATTTTGAAGTTAATGGAAAATCTAATAAAAAAATAATGATTGATGGATATCATTTTGATACTGTTGATAAATCATGTTTGATTTTTATTAGTGATTTTTCTAATACAGATGAATTAAATACAATTACCAATACACAAATAGATAAGTTATATGATAGAATGAAAGCTTTTGTTGAACATAGCTTGAATGGATATATACAAGAGAAATGTGAAGAGAGTAACTTAGGATATGCTTTTGCAATTGATTTAAAAGAAAGAATAAATGAAATCTCTAAATTTAGATTTTATATTTTGACTGATCAAGTCATAAGCAATCGTATAAAAAGGATAGAAAAAGAAGATATTAATGGTAAACCTGTAGAATTAAATGTATGGGACATGACAAGATTACTAGCGGTTGCACAATCAAATATGGAAAAAGAAAATATAGAAATTGACTTTGTTGAAATGTTCGGCGATGGAATAAATTGCATAAAGGTTAGTAATTGTGGTGGAGAAGAATACGAACCATACTTAGCAGTTATTTCAGGAGATATATTAGCAAAATTATATATAGATTATGGTTCAAGATTACTTGAAGGGAATGTTAGATCATTTTTAAGCGTAAAGGGAAAAGTTAATAAAGCCATTAGAAATACAATTTTAAATGCACCAAATATGTTTTTTGCATATAATAATGGAATTGCAGCAACAGCTACAAGTATTGAATATGTAGAAAACAATGGTATAGGAAAAATTACTAAAATAAATGATTTACAAATCATAAATGGCGGACAAACTACAGCTTCTATAGCAAATGCAGTATTAAATAAAGAAAGTAATGTAAAAGATGTTTATGTTCCTATGAAATTATCTGTTGTAAATAGAGAAAAAGCATTAGAAATGATACCTATCATTTCGAGATGTGCAAATAGCCAAAATAAGGTAGATGAAGCAGACTTCTTTTCAAATCATCCATATCATATACGAATGGAAGAATATTCAAGAAAAATATTTGCCCCAGCAGTAAATGGTAACCAATATCAAACTGTTTGGTTCTATGAAAGAGCTAGAGGACAGCATATACAAGAACAAATGAAACTAACACAGGGAGAAAAGAAAAAGTATTTATTGAAAAATCCTAAAAATCAGGTAATAAAGAAGGTAGATCTTGCAAAATTTATTAATACATATAATGGATATCCATATATTGTAAGTAAAGGTGCCCAATATAATATGAGATATTTTGCTGAAATAATTGATAAAGAATGGGAAAAATCTGATGAACAATTTAATGATGTTTATTATAGGAATGTTATTTCTTTAGCAATATTATTTAAGGAAACTGAAAAAATAGTTTCAGAGCAAGAATGGTATAAGGCAATAAAATCATATAGAGCAAATATAGTTACATATACAATTAGTATTTTGGCATATATAGTAAAAAAACAATATGAAAATAAAAGAATTAATTTAAAACTGATTTGGAATAAGCAATGTTTATATAATGAATTGGTAGAACAATTAGAAATTACTACTAGAGAAGTATATGAATTTATAACAAGGGATGATAGATTAACCTTAAATGTTACAGAATGGTGCAAAAAGGAAACATGTTGGGAAAGAGCCATAAAGGAAAAATGGACAATAACAGAACATTTTAAAAAATCATTGATTGATTTACAAGAAGAAAAAAGTGAGCTAGAAGAGGGAAAAAAGGAAAGAAAAATAATTAATCAATTAAATTTGGAAATGGAAGTTGTGAACTTGGGAGCGGATTATTGGAAAAATGTCTTGGCTTGGGCCAATGAAAGAAAGTTACTTAATCCAATAGAACAAGATTTTCTCAAAGTTGCAGCAAATTTTGATAAAACATTTAGAACTCCATCAAATAAACAAGCTAAAAGAATTTTTGAGATTCGAGAAAAGCTATATGAAGAGGGGCTAAAAAAAGATTAAGAAATTTGAGAAAAGCTCTGGTAAAAAAAGAGCATATCTGGTACAATACTAAAAGTGAAAGAGGTAAAAAAATGTTTAAGGTAATAGAAACTTTTAGTGGAATAGGTAGTCAAGCTAAAGCATTGGAAAATATAGGAATAAAACATGAAATATTGTGTACTGCAGATTGGGACATAAATGCAATTATAGCATATGACTTAATTCACAATGGAAAACAAGATTTAGAAAAATATGAAAAAATGTCAAAGGAAGAAATGCAAAATAAATTATCAAAATATACTCTTAGTATGAATGGTAAAAAGCCAGCAACTGAAATGGCTATAAAAGGAATGAATAGTGAAGTATTAAAAAGACTATTAAGTGCAATAGAGAGAACTAATAATTTGGTTAGTATAACAGATATAAAAGGAACAGATCTCCCAAGTGATGTAGATTTATTAACATATTCATTTCCTTGTCAAGATTTATCAGTAGCAGGATTTTGGCATGGAAATAAGGGAGGTATAGATAGAGATGCACATAATAGATCTGGGATGCTATGGGAAGTAGAAAGAATATTAAAAGAAAGAGTCTTAGAAAAACTATCATTACCTAAATTTTTATTAATGGAAAATGTAAGTGCAATTCTCACTGAAAGACATAGAAAGAATTTTGAAGAATGGCAGGGTTATTTAAAAAGTATAGGTTATTATAATAAAATATATACATTAAATGCTAGTAATTTTGGTATTCCTCAAAAAAGAGTAAGAACATATATGATTAGTATATTTACAAATAGTGACATACAAAAAGAAAAACAAATAGATAGATATTTTAATGAACATGATTTGGAAAAAAAAGAATATTTAAAAAAGATTATAAAGAAAAGTAAAAATTTAAAAGATGATATTTTGAAATTAAATTATAAAAATAAGCAATATAAAATGGAAGCAGATGAATGCCAACCAAATGATACTCAATCAAGAAGAGAAATATATCAAAATAATGATATATTATATACTAATAAAAAAGTGAATAATATAATTGTATCTACTGTTACTACAAAACAAGATAGACATCCAAATTCAGGATTAATAGATTATAAAAGCGAAGATTCAAGCAAAAGTAAATATAGATACTTAACGCCTAGAGAATGTTTTTTATTAATGGGATTTGATGAAGAAGATTATCAGAGAATTATAGATAATAATTTTAAGAGTAGAAAAAATGAGATGTTTTTTAGTAGAGATAAATTATATAAAATGGCTGGTAATAGTATAGTAGTAAATGTGTTAGAAGAAATATTCAGACAAATAATTCAAATAGAAGAAATATTAGAGGAAAACCAATTTAATGCTATTCAAATGATAAAAGAAAAAATAGAAATAATAAACAATATTAATGGAAATGTCATAAAAAAAGTTATTTATAATTAGGTTTATGATATATAAATATAAAAATTGTAAGTTATATAATAAAATTAGAGTTGAATTCTAACTTTAGCTATTACTAATTTTTGATATATTATTAACAATAGTTAATTAAAAAATTCTATTTTGGAAAAATAAATATAAAAATACAAATAAAAACTTTCTTTTTTGGAAACAATATGATATAATATTAGTATAATCTAAAAAGGAGAGTTTTTATTATGTTAGGTGATAAAATTAAATTATATAGAGAAAACAAAAAAATGACTCAAAATGAAATTGCTGAAATATTAGATGTAAGTTCAGCAACAGTATCAAAATATGAATCAGGTGCATTAGAACCTAATATTGAGTCTTTAAAAAGGTTAGCAGATTTATTTGAAATATCAATTGATGAATTATTAAATGATGAAGAAGAAAAATTCGATATTTCAAAAATAAATGTATTAGACACACTTAGAGAACAAAAAGATATGAAATTAAAAGGAAATTTATATCATCAAACTCAGGTTTCATTTGCATATAATACAAATCATATTGAAGGAAGTACATTAACAGAAGAGCAAACAAGATATATTTTTGAAACAAACACCATTTTATTTGAAGGTGATACAGTTGCGAAAGTAGATGATATATTAGAAACATCTAATCACTTTAAATTAGTTGATTATATGTTAGATGTGGCAGATAAAAAGTTAACTGAAAAGATGATAAAAGAATTTCATAAGATTTTAAAAGATGGTACATTAGATAGTAGAGTGGAATGGTTTAATGTTGGAGAATATAAACAAAGAGCTAATACAATAGGAAGTGGTATTAAGACAACATCACCAAATAATGTTGAAAAAGAAATGTCAAAACTAATGGATTGGTATAATTCGCTTAAACAGGTTACCATAAAAGAAATAATTGAATTTCATTATAAATTTGAAAGCATACATCCATTTCAAGATGGTAATGGTAGAATAGGAAGAATTATTATGTTTAAGGAATGTTTAAAAAACAATATTGTTCCTTTTATTATACAAGATGCAGATAAATTATTTTATTATAGAGGATTGAAAGAATACAAAAATGAAAAAGGATATTTAGCGGATACATGCTTAAATGCACAAGATCAATATATTAAAATGATAGAATATTATTTGAAATAAATAATATTTGGGAGGGATATTATGAGAGATAAACAATGTGTTTGTTGTAATGCACTGCAAAAGTTTTATAGTGCATTAAAAAACTTAAATAACTTTAGCACTAATAATGATATTATTGATAACATTTCAGCATTAGATTGTTTTTTTTCCGAATTTAGAAATATAACATTTGTTTTGCAAAAAGATTTTAAAGATAATAATTTAAGTGAAGAATATGAAAAACTAAATTTAAAATATTTGAAAAACGATAATATGAAGTGGTTTATAAATAAACGAAATAGTACGACTAAACAAGCTCCTATAAGTATAGAAAAAAACATAATTATTGAAATTTATTTACCATATAATAGAATAAGAGTAGAAAGCGACAAATTAAAAATAAATTTTGAAGAGACATTTAATTTGACAAATGATTTTATAAAAAATATTATAATAGATAAGCTCGGAATGGTAGATGTATTTTTTAGCACAAAGATTATATTTAAAGAAAATGGTGAAGAACAAGAAATAATTCCTAAAATAATATATGGAATAGATATAATGATTAAATTTTTAAATGAAATATGTACAGTTAGAGAAGAATGCAGTAATTGTAATAATCTATTGAATAAAATTCAAAATTTATATCAAAAAATAATACTGAATGATATGCTATTAGTACATGATTATTACCTAGAAGATGGCAAAATAAACTCTGTAGATAATGACTTACAATTTTTTGCTAAAAATAGTGATAATACTTTAAAAAAATTAAAGGAGTATAGAGTACCAATAAATGAAAATATTTTTGGTAATAATTATGACATAAATGAAATATTTGAAAAGTTTATAATAATGCACATAATAATTTTTAATGAATCCCATAAAAACATATATCCAGCTTTTATGATAGTGTATAAAGACTTTACCACTAATATAATTCCAATATATGCTATTGCAAAAACAACACTATATAGAAATATATATGAGTTAAGTGATAATATCGAGTTTGAAGATGTAAAAGCTGTTTTTTACTGTGGAGAGATTTATGAATACGATATTGAAAGTTTTAATGATATCAGCAATTTAGAATATAAGGATAGAATAAAAAAGGCAAAATACGCTAGTTTAATGTTTGCACATATAAATGATAATGGACAAGTAAAAGAATGTAGGTTTAATGAAGAAAATATAATGTGTAAAGATTACATTATAAGTAAGCTAAAAGAAGACAATCAATTTACTGATAGTAATGGTTTGTTTTTTTTAAATCCGATAGTAGGAAAAATTAAAAACGAAAGCTTTAATAAGAAGATATAATAATAATTTAAAGAGAAAACAATATTTAAATTTGAAAATTATAAAGTGATAGAAACCCCACAATTTCAAGAATTTTTAATTAGGTAATGTCATTGAATATTAGAAAAAACATAAAGGTATCTTAAATAAGATGATAGTACAACTGTATCTAAGAGGATATATGATGCAGCTGAATTTTTAAGAGAATCATCAAAAAAATGAAGGAATAGAAAGTGTACTGAGTTAATATTGGGAAAGGTCAATTAATAAGTTTACAAGTGAGCAAAATGTATAAAAAATTGCTCACTTTATTTTTATATTTTAAGATTTAATGACTTTTCCAATCAACTGTACTCCATCACAAAAACCATTCCTATAATACTTCTCATTCCAATAGCAAATATAATCAAAAAAATTATCATCAAGCAGTTTTAACTGTTTTTCAACATACTTCTTATTCTGTTTAGGAACATTCCTCAAAATTTTTTCACTAATTTCTTCAAAGCAAATAAAATGCTTTTTATCTTCTGAACAAGTAAGACTAGCAATAGTATCCTCTCTAAAATCCAACCAAACTTTCAAAATATCATCATTAACCTCTCTTAAATTACTCATAAAAATCAACCTCCAAAAATTAAAATTATTCATTTTCAAAAAGCACCCACAAGAGCCAAAATACTACAAACATTCGTACCATATCCATTGGGTAAAAATTGGGTAATATCCACTCCAAAAACGCCCTAAAAAGACACAAATGTTCCACAAATCAAAACTCTTGTAAATACCTAAATACCAACAAAAACTCTAATTTTCACAAACTCACAAAAGCCGGTCAAGTCTCGCTCATAACCCGAAGGTCGATAGTCTAGAGTCTTAACACTACATTCCAAGAAATAAGAAGCAACTTCTAGATTTTAACAGATGTTTTCGTCTACGCTCCAAGCAAAATGGTTACGCTTTAACCACAATAAAGGCAAAATTTAATATAGTTAGCCTTGGTTTTAAGGAATCTATTGAGAAAAATGTCATTTTATGATATAAAATATAATCGAAAACCAATCATTACAATACTGAACAATAAGGATTACTTAGTGGAATTAAATAAAAAAATTCAAGAAGAAGTACAAGAATATCTTGAAAGCAATAATATAGAGGAATTATCCGATATGGTAGAAGTAAGATATGAAATTTTAAGGAGGAATAAAAAATGGCATTTACATTTTTGGGGTTACCAATCATTTTTTCAGTTATGGCAGTTATCGTATCAACCATTGTAATATGGGGAATTACAAAATTTGTATTATACATATTTCAAAGTTTTGGATTATTAAATTTAGCAAGAAAAGAACAATATAAGTATCCATATATTGCATGGGTACCGGGATTATCTCATTATCTAATCGGAAAATTTTGTTACAACCATAAAAAAGCGATTTTATATACTGTATGTACCATCATCAAATTAGTGCTATCGATTAGTATGGTAATGATAAGTAACCGCATTTTGTTCTATTCATGGCTAATTTTCATTATTATCTATTTTATAATAGACATGCTTGTAATGAACCAATTTTACAAAAAAGTTTATAAACAACCACAACTATTTACGATATTCACCATTATCACCTTTGGACTATTAAAACCAATTTTTATCTATACAAGTAAAATTAAGAAAATTACCATATAAGAGAAAACATAGAATACTAAAAAAACTGACCAGCGTGTATAATGATAAAAGGAGAATTTTATGTTATAATAGTAAGGTGATAAACAAGTAAGTAACCTTACTTGCATAAAAGGAGATTAGAAATGGGAATACGTGATTTTAAAATACCAAAGATGAAATTTAAGAAAATGAAGATTCATACCGATATGTTAGAGGAATTAAATGAATTTGATTTTGAAGCAATAGAAAAAAAGAATATACGAAATAGAACCACTCCATATGAAGATGTATCAGACTATAAAACCGTAAAAGAATTCTTTTTAAAATCGGTAAAACAATATGCCGATTACCCATGTATTTTAGAAAAACCAAACCATAAAGAACCCTATAAAACCATTACATACGCACAATTTGGACAGGATGTATTTAGTCTTGGAACGGCTCTAATTCATTTGCTAAATTTGAAAGACAAACGAGTGCTTATTATAGGAGAAAACCAGTATGGGTGGTACGTATCGTACATGGCGATGTTATGTGGTGTGGGAATTGCCGTACCAACCGACAAAGAATTACCATTAAATGAACTAGAAAATATCATAAACAGAAGCAATGCGTCTGGCGTTATTTATTCTCCCAAAAGAGCAGATGATATGAAAAAATTAGCCGAAAAATTACCACAGGTAGAATATTTTATCGAAATGAAATCTGACCAAAAAATACAAGACAAATTTGTTGGACTAGAGTATTTAATAGAAATTGGAAATCGCATGAGGCAAGCAGGAAATTGTACATTTGAAGATATAGAAATTGATGAAGAGGAATTTAAAATACTATTTTTTACCTCACGGAACAACTTCTAATTCAAAGGGAGTTATGCTAAATAACCGAAACTTAGCAGCAAATATCAATGCCGTATCAGCTTATGTAAAAATCTATCCAAAAGACCGACTATTTTCGGTATTACCACTGCACCACTGTTATGAATCTACTATAGGATTTTTACTTCCAATTGCGAATGGTGCTTCCATAGCCATTTGTGAAGGCTTACGTTATATTGTACAAAACTTAACAGAAGCAAAGCCAACGGCTATTTTAACAGTTCCTCTGTTAGTAGAAAGCCTATATAAGAAAATTAATGAAAAAATCGTAAAAAGCAAAAAAGATAAGATGGTAAATACGATGATATCGTTTACCAATGCATTAAAAAGAGCAGGAATCGATATTAAAAAGAAAGTATTTAAAGAAATCTATGACAATTTAGGTGGAAACTTAAGAATTGTCGTATGTGCAGCAGCACCAATCGATAAGAAGGTAGGATTATGGTTAGAAGATATAGGAATTACCTTTTTACAAGGATATGGCTTAACAGAAACGGCACCAATTGCAGCTCTAACACCAGAATATAACCCATGTATAGGTTCTTGCGGAAAAGCAGTTGTAGGGGCAGATATTAAAATTGATAAGCCAAATGAAAATGGAGAAGGTGAAATTTATATAAAATCACCAACATTAATGATGGGATATTATGAAGATGAAGAAGAGACCAAAAAAGTAATTAATGAAGAGGGATATTTTAATTCTGGTGACATTGGCTATATCGATCAAGATGGTTATATTTTCATTACAGGAAGAAGTAAAAATGTGATTGTAACCCAAAACGGAAAAAACATTTATCCAGAAGAAATCGAAATGCTAATTGATAAACTAGAAGAAGTAAAAGAATCCATGATATATGGAAAAACACCAGAAAACAAAACGAAAAAAGAAGACAAAGAATTAATCATAACCGCAAGAGTATTACCAGATTATGAAAAAATAGAAGAAATCCACGGTAATCTTTCCGAAGAAGAAGTAAGAAATCTAATTTGGACCAAAATAAAAGAAATAAACAAAAAATTAACCTCTTACAAAGCTGTAAAAGACCTAGAAATCAAGCAAGGTGAATTTGAGAAAACCTCAACTATGAAGATTAAGAGATACAAGGAATTAAACCATTAAAAATAAGAACCCCCAGTCGCGGAGCGACTGGGGGTTCTTAAAGAAAATATATAGCTTGGATTATGTATCGTAACAATCATAAAAAGTAAAAAAATATAACAAAATTACTTCACAAACCCCAATTTATGATATAATGATTTTGTAAAAAACAAAAGAATAAAGGGGAAAATATGATTGAATTAAAAAATGTATCCAAATTTTATTATGGGAAAGATACCGTAGCAAGTGGGTTTTCGAAGATTAGTCTAACACTCGATATGGGTGAGTTTGTGGTGATTACTGGGGAGAGTGGTAGTGGAAAATCGACTTTGCTAAATGTGCTTTCTCGGGCTAGATACGTATGAAGAAGGAGAAATGTACGTAAATGGCGAGGAAACCAGTGGATATCGTGAGATTGATTTTGAGAATTACCGAAAAAAGTATATTGGTAATATTTTTCAAAGTTTTAATTTGGTCAATAGTTATACGGTTTACCAAAACATTGAACTTGTGTTATTGGTAAATGGATATAAAAAATCGGAAGTAAAGCAAAAGATTTTAGATGTGATTGAAAAAGTAGATTTAATGAAATATAAAAATACGAAAGTATCGAAACTTTCAGGTGGGCAAAAGCAAAGAGTTGCTATTGCAAGAGCGTTGGTAAAAGATACGCCCATTTTGGTTGCCGATGAACCAACCGGAAATTTAGACGCTAAGTCAGCCGAAAATATTATGGCATTATTACATGAGGTATCAAAAAATAAGCTCATGATTTTGGTAACCCACAATTATGAGCAAGCCGAACCCTATGCAACAAGAAAAATCATGATGCATGATGGAAAAGTAATTGAAGACAAAAAAATCTCCCAAAACGAAACAAACGATAATACAGGAATACCTATAGAGGAAGACGTCGTGTTTACTAAAACATACCAACCCCAAACGAAAATAAACGATAATGCAACCCAAAACCCTGTAGGGGAAGAATACGTATGTACCCAAACAAACCCACCGTCAAAGCACATGAAAATAGGAAGTAAAATTCGTTTGGGAATTCGAAACACGTTTAATATTTTTTCGAAATTTGTACTATTACTAGCCGTCTATGTGGTACTAATATTAGCGGTACTAGGAGGTTATTCCTCACTTGCCAAACAGGAATATGAAAAATCCAAACTAGGAACCAACCAGTATTTTGTCGATACCAATGAAAAACGAATTGTAATTAAGAAAAAAGACGAAACCATGATTACCAAAGAAGATTATGAGGTTATCAAGCAACTGCCAAATGTAGAAAGCATAATCGAAAACGATTTATTTTTAGACCAACAAGTAGGCATACAAACGGATAACTTTGGTTTTCAGGTAAGACTTTCCGAAATAGAAGAAAACCTACCTTTACATTTAGGAAGAATGCCAGAAAACGAAGAGGAGGCCATTTTAGAAATACCAGAAAAATTCTATCCGAAAGATTATATCGAAGAAAGTATCTTAAATAAAGACTATATTGTAAGAAATATGGTAAACTGGATAGAAATCTACGAAAACAAAATAAAAGTAGTCGGAATTATCTTAAAAGACACACAAAACAATTGGAGCCAAAACAGTACCATGTATATCGCTAAAAACAAATTAGATATCGCAAGAAAAATCATGAACAGCGCCAATAGCGAGCTAAGTGTCGAATTTAACAATCATATTATGAAAGCCACAGGACAATACCGAGTCATTCCAAACAAAAAAGTACCAAGTGGTAGTGTATATGGGTTTGAAGGTTTAAACAGTATGACAAAAAAGAAAAGTTGTAAAAACCAAAACCTAATTCTCCAAGCCAAAAATCGATATTTTGAAGAGGAAATAACCCTAAAAATTACCCAAATCTATCATGAAAAAAATAGTAAAACACTACTAGGAATTGACGGAAAAAATCTAAATACCTCTACTTTCTATGTAAATCCAGAAGACTATTATGCCTTATTTGAAAAAGGAAATTTCCAAAGTAGTGTATTTGTACAAGACTTAAAAAACGTAGAAGCAACCCTGCAAAGCTTAGAACAGTTAGGCTACAAGACATTATTTATAAAAGACACACTGGTGAATTATTCAGACGCCTCCGAAGTAATTGGAAATGCGGTTCGATTTGTGATGGTAATCGTAGTAATTGTTAGCCTATTTTTCTTATCCTACTTTATTATAAAAATCATCCTAAAATCCAGAAATGTGTACTATTCCACCATTCGCATGCTAGGAGCAACAAGAAAAAATGCAAAACAATTATTAAGAATAGAACTAATTACTGTTTTACACATTGCCTATGGTCTTGTTTTAGGAGGATGCTACTTATTACAAAAAGGTATCTTAAAGCAAGCGTTTTTACAAGACCTCATTCGTTATTTGAACATAAAGGATTATGGAATTTTATATATGGTACTAATCTTCATATCACTCCTTATTTCCAACCGTTATGCAAGACAGTTATTCCAAAAATCGGTTATGAATACGTATAAGGAGGAGGTGTAGAATATGGTAACATTAGAAAATGTAGAAAAATATTTTAATCGTCATAAAAGAAATCAAATTCATGCCATCGATTCTAGCACCTTGGAACTACCAGATAAAGGGCTAGTAGCGATTTTGGGAAATTCAGGTTCACGGAAAAACGACTCTTCTAAATGCGATTGGTGGACTAGATAAAGTTCAAAAAGGCAATATTTATATTGATGGCAAAAAAATAACCAAAGTACCAAATGCAAGGAAAGATAAAATAAGAAGCCTAAAAATTGGGTATATCTTTCAAAACTATCATTTATTACCACATCTTACCGTATATGAAAACGTAGCCCTTGTGCTAAAAATGATGGGAATGAAGAAAAAAGAAGAAATCGAAAAACGAGTAAACTATGTACTAGAGGTATTAGGCATGTACCCATACCGAAATAGGCTTTCTACCATGCTATCTGGAGGGCAAAAACAAAGAGTAGCCATTGCTCGTGCCATAGTAAAAAATCCAAACATCATTATTGCAGACGAACCAACGGGAAATTTGGATAGCAAAAATACGATTGAAATTATGAATATGATAAAAAGCATTTCCAAAGAAAAGTTGGTTATTTTAGTGACTCATGAAAAAGAACTAGCAAACTTTTATGCCTCACGAATTATTCAGGTGGTAGATGGCAAGATTGTTTCCGATGAGGCAAACAAAAATGAAAAAGAACTAGATTACCAAATGTATCATAATATCTACTTAAAAGATATGCCCTATCATCAAACCATCACAAAGAAAAACGTTCACATGGAATACTATGCAGAAAACGAAGAAGAAGTGAAACTTACTGTAGCGGTAAAAAATGGAAATATCTATATCAAATCCGATAAACGAATAGAGGTTGCAGATGAAGATAAGGGCTTAGAATTAATCGATGACCATTATAAGAAAATGTCAAAGGAAATATACGAAACTTACCGTTTTAATACAGAGGATATTTTAAACGACCAATATAAAAAGAGATATGCCTCCATTTATCACTTTGGTCAAAGCATTTTGGAAGGGGTAAAAAAGTTATTTCAGTATTCTGCTTTAAAGAAGATACTATTATTAGGCTTTTTCATTTCTGGTATGTTTATGGTATATGCCATTAGCAGTATTTTTGGAACTATGCAGATAAAAGATGAGAAATTCATTTCTACCAACCGAGATTATATGAGTGTGGTCTCTTTTAAAAATAGCGTAGCAGATTACTTGGCATATGAAAATTTAGACTTTATCGATTATATTTTACCGGGTGATTCGAAAATGAGTTTTCAAATAGAATATCCAGATTATTACCAAACAGCAAGAGCCGAGCAAGAGATAGTAGCCTCTGTGGTAGCCCTTCACCGCTTACAACCAGAAGAGCTAATAAAAGGAAGAATGCCACAAAATAAGGAAGAAATTGTAGTAGATGCCATGGTACTAGATAGAATTTTATACGATGGGTCACAAATAGCAAAACAATTAGGAATTACGACAAAAGAACAATATATCGGAAGACAAATTTCTTTAGGAAGTATGTTTTATACAAGTAGTAGTAATGAAACGAAAATGCCGTCCTTTACCATAGTAGGAATTACCGATAACAAAAGTCCTTCGATTTACGTAGCAAAAGAGAATTTTATAAATATGCTTGCCATGAGCCAGCAAGGAGCAAGAGAAAGCTTTCAAGAACAAGGCAGTAATACGGTAAAACTAGTAGATGTCAATTTAGTAGAAGAAGAAATTACCCTAACAAAAGGAAGAATGCCAGATAATGACTACGAAATTATTGTAAGTCATACCTATGCATCTGAAATGAAATTAAACAAAACCATTGAGGCTAAAGTAAATGGACAAAAACTAAAAGTAGTAGGGTATTACGAAAATAAATACGGAAAAGACGAATACTATACTGGTCCCAATACCATAAAATACCAAGTAATTGAAAACAGCCAAAACCTAACGATATGCCCAAAAGATAAGGAAAAAACTATGAATTATTTTATGGAAAATCACCAAAATATTGAAGATATCTATGAAAAGGACAAAAGCGCCTATTTGGAAAGAATGAGACCACAAAAAATTGCAAGCATTACGATATCCATGGTGATATTGCTCATCTCCTTAATCGAAATATTTTTAATGATTCGTTCTTCGTTTTTATCGAGAAAAAAGGAAGTCGGTATTTTAAGAGCCATTGGTGTAAAGAAAACAGACCTTTATAAAATGTTTTTAGGAGAAATTTTAGCAATCGACCTATTCGTATCTCTTCCCGGAATTGCATTTATGTCTTATATTATAAAACACTTAACAAGTAGTATCTACTTTTCAGACCAGTTTGTATTTTCGCCATTGGTAGTGCAAATGAGTATTGTAATTGTAGTTATATTTCATGTTACGGTACGGATTATTGCCAGTATTTCATACTTTAAGAAAAACACCAGCAGAAATTTTAAGTGGAAATGCGATTGATTAAAAAAATCATAAAAAAATGAAAAATTTTTTAAAAAATTTTTTAAGGGGTTGTGTTTTGTACAACCTCTTTTATATCAAGCAAAGAAAACACGAAAATTTGTTTAAAATCTTGTCGAAAATAAAAAAAATTTAAAAAAATTTGCATTTTTTTGTAACGAAATGGGTAAAAAATGACTCTTATATAGTGAAAGGAAAAAATATAGGAGGAATTTTTATGAATCGATTAGTTATTTTACAAGAGAATTTGGAATTTACCAGAAAAGTATGGAACTATTTAATGGCAAAAGACGCAAAATTGTACTTATCAAGTTTAGCCGTTAATAGTCAGGAAGCAATGGAAAGGGTGTCCGATTTAGACCAAGAGGATATTTTAGTGTTGGATTTTGAAATTAAAAGTGAAGATGCTTTTGAACTGTTTCGAAATCTAAAAAGGCGAAAAAGACCATTACCTTACATCATCGCTATTAGTGGACAAGGTAAGCTAGTCCATCGATTGCAAAAATATAGTAGCTATTTTTACACTACTTTGTACAAGCCATTTCCATTTAATCGCATTATTCATACGATTGAAAAAATCATCAATGAAACCATGCCAAAAACCAAAGAAGATATGGTTAAAGGGGAACTACGTAAATTTGATATTGACGTAACCACCAAAGGATATAAGTATATAGTAGAAGCAGTTCTACTTTCGTTAGAAGACGAAACTTTACTAAAGGACATGACACATGGTTTGTACCATATTATGGCAGGCAAAAGAGAAGGGATTAATGAGAAAAATGTAAAATGGACAATTGAAAAAATGGTTCGTTCCATAAAAAGGTTCACTAGCACAAAGTTAATAAAATCGTATTTCTATGTGGTAGAAGAAGAAGAGGTAACACCAAAACGTTTTATTGGTACCATTGCAGAAAAAATAAGGGACAAGCTAGAATACGAAGAGGAGAGGAAGCAAGAGAGGGGTTAGAAAATAAGAGGCTATAGTCCGCTTCCATGTAGAAACATAATTTATTTTTTCCATTTCGCCCTCCAAGCTCACGGGTATTCCCCCACCTCAATGGGCTGTCGGGTCTTCATTACAAAAATAAATTATGTTTCTACATTCACGCTACTTAGAGGAAGAAATAGGCTTACAATGATAAAAAAAGTTGCTGTTTTTCTTGACAAAGGGGGAAAAGCATAATATAATGTTAACCGAAGTTAACTTTTTGAAAAAGGAAGAAAGAAAATGATATCAAAAGCATTAGAAGAATATTTAAAAACGATGTATGTATTAAAAAAGCAAAATGGAAAAATACGAGTAACCGATATTGCCCAAAAAATGAATTGCACAAAGCCTAGTGTAAATAAGGCAATCAACCAACTAAAAAAAGAAAACTTACTAAATTATGAAGCCTATGGTACAATCGAACTAACCAAAGAAGCAGAAGACTTAGCTAAAAAGGTATTGGAGGCATATGACATTGTGTATGTGTTTCTAAAAGAGGTACTAAATTTACAAACCGATGAAGCAAAAAAAGAAGCAGAAAAAATGAAATTAGCGCTAACAGATAGCACAGCGAACCAATTAGCAAAATATGTTCACAAAGTATTAGGCCTAACAAACCTAGATTGTGATTATGACATAAGCAAAGAAAAATGTAGAAATTGTGCAAGAAGAACATCATCTCACTAAGACTAAATAAGAAAACTAACGGTAGGCTCAAACTAGAAGAGAAACACTTTCCTTTGTGAAAACGAGTTCGACCTACCAAAGTTATTCACATACAAAAGAGTAGTGTGTCTCTAAAATTTAAAAAGGCACAATCGAAAACGCCTTGGAGAACGGAGCTTTTCACAAAGGAAAGTGTTTCTCTTCGGAAATTTATAAAAACAAGAAAGGATTTTAACATGAGCAAACAATTATTAGAAATAAAGGACCTATCCGTAAACGCTGGGGAAAAAGAAATACTAAAAGGAATTAACTTAACAGTAAACAAAGGGGAAATTCATGTCATTATGGGACCAAATGGTTCTCGGTAAAACTACAACTGCAAATGCCATTTTAAATAATCCGATGTATACCAAAAATAGAGGAAATATTTTATTAGAAGAAGAAGACATTACCCATTTAAAAACTGACGAAATTGCAAGAAAAGGAATTTTCATGTCTTTTCAATCACCAGAAGAAATCCCAGGAGTCAGTGTCACCAATTTCCTAAAATACGCCCAAAATAAAATAACTGGGAAACCAGTCAAAATATTTGAATTTAAAAAAGAACTAGAAAACTCCATGAAAGAATTAAACATGAACCCAAAAAATATGGAAAGAAGCCTAAATGTCGGTTTTTCCGGAGGAGAAAAAAAGAAAAACGAAATCCTACAAATGCTAACCTTAAACCCAAAACTTGCCATACTAGATGAAACCGACTCTGGGTTAGATGTAGACGCCATCAAAACCGTATCCAAAGGAATCGAAATGTTCAAAAACAACAAAAATGCCATTATAATCATCACCCACAACACAAAAATCCTACACAGCCTAAAAGTAGACTATGTACACATACTAGTAAATGGACAAATTGTAAAAACAGGAAATGCTGACTTGGCAAGAGAGATTGAGGAAAATGGATATGAGAGATATAAATAAAAGGGCTGCCTACATAATATAAGGCAGCAATAAGAATGATTACAGAGTTAGGTTTTGAAGGATAGGGGGTCTCTAATAGCCAATATAAGAAGCTACTAGAGTAGCAATTATAATTAGAAATGTTCCAATACCAAATAAAATACTAAAGCCAAGAAAATCGATAATTTTAAAGATGGATAGGAATATTGCTAAAATGATGCAACCAAATCCAATGAACCAACCCAAAAGCACAAAAATTTTCCGCTTTTTCATAAAATACCTCTCTTTCAAATAAATACTTTACTTTGTAATGATGTTATTATAACATAAATTTTGCTAGGACACAATATTGGGAAAGGAAACAAAATATGAGAAAAACAAAACTAGATGAAATAAATCGTAATATTTATGACATTAAAAATAGGGACGATTATGAGTTTAAAATAAAAAAAGGATTAACGCCGGAAATTATAGAGGAAATTTCGATAAAAAAAAATGACCCGAAGTGGATGAGGGAGTTTCGCCTAAAGGCATTACAAGTTTATAATAGCTTAGAACTTCCTACTTGGGGACCGGATTTATCGGAGCTTGACATGAACGAAATTGCAACCTATGTAAGACCAAAAACAAACCTAAATACTTCTTGGGAGGATGTGCCTGAGGATATAAAAAATACTTTTGATAAACTAGGAATTCCAGAGGCGGAAAAAGAGTCGTTAGCAGGAGTCGGGGCACAGTATGATTCCGAAGTCGTATACCATAGTATGAAACAAGAGTTAATCAAACAAGGTGTTATTTATACCGATATGGAAAGTGCCGTAAAAAAATATCCCGATTTAGTAAAAGAGCATTTTATGAAATGCGTACCAGTAAATGACCACAAATTCGTAGCTTTACATGGAGCAGTCTGGTCAGGTGGGTCTTTTGTATATGTACCAAAAGGCGTAAAAGTAGACATCCCTTTACAATCGTATTTTCGTTTAAATTCTCCAGAATCTGGGCAATTTGAACATACCCTTATTATTGTAGACGAAGGAGCAAGCCTTCACTTTATTGAAGGATGTAGTGCTCCAAAATATAACAAAGTAAATCTACATGCAGGTTGTGTAGAATTATATGTAAAAGACAATGCCTATCTACGTTATTCTACCATTGAAAACTGGTCCAAAAACATGCTAAACCTAAACACCAAAAAAGCTATTGTTGGAAAAAATGCAAAAATGGACTGGGTATCACGGTTCCTTTGGTTCGAAAATCTCGATGCTATACCCAATGAGTATTTTAAATGGAGAAGGAGCAAAATCCGAATATACTGGAATTTCCTTTGCAGGAGGAGGACAAAACCTAGATAATGGCTTTAAAGTCATTCACAATGCCAAAAATACTTCAAGTGTCGTAAATGCCAAATCCATTTCCAAAAATGGAGGAAAATGCACCTATCGTTCCTTGGTTCGCATAAACGAAAATGCAGAAGGCTCAAAATCGAGCGTATCTTGTGAATCCCTTATGCTAGACGATAAGTCCATTTCCGATACCATACCAGTAAATGACATAAGGACTGATGAAGTCGAATTCTCACACGAAGCCAAAATCGGAAAAATTAGTGATAAAACGATTTTTTATCTAATGAGTAGAGGACTATCCGAAGAAGACGCAAAAGCAATGATAGTAAGAGGATTTGCCTATCCGATTTCAAAAGAATTACCAGTCGAATATGCAGTAGAAATGAATAATCTTATCAATTTGGAACTAGAGGGAGCCATTGGGTGAAAGAACCCCCAGTCACCTTCGGTGACAGCCCCCTTAAGTAAAGGGGCCTTTAGTATCAAACAAATTTAGAAAGGACAAAATATGGGAACATTAACATTAAACCAAACACCAGTAAGAACATCAAGAAATTTTCATATAAACAATATCAAATTAGAAAATGAACCAATACCAGAAAAAATAGGAAAATTTCATCATGTTGAAATAACTGGTGAAAACGAAAAAATAAGAGTCAATAACATACGAGAAGAAAAAATTTGTCAATTGGTTTATGGTTTAGGAGAAGAACTTATAAATCAATCAACGAAGCAGGCAAATCAGAGACTAAGGGTAACCATTGAAGATAAAACCAATTCCGAAATGCAAATTCGATTTCGTTTTGATAAAGAAAATACCCAATTAGTTGACGATATTCAAATAGAAGTAGAAGAACAAGCCAAAGCGACGCTTATTATAAAATACGAAGCCCCAAAAGACATAAACGCATTTCATAACGGGCTAATTAAGCTACAAGCAAAAAATGGTTCTAATATACATATCATTCTTGTTAATATGATAAATACGAAATCCAATCACTTTATGACCATTGAAAACACATTAGAAGAAAAGGCAAAAGTAAATTATACCATCATCGACTTTGGTGGAAAAAATAGCATTACCAATTATTATGCAAGACTATTAGGAAATGCTAGCAATAACAGCTTAAATACAATGTATTTAGGAAAAGAAAATCAATTATTTGATTTCAACTACATTGGAGAATTACAAGCAGAAAAATCGAACATCGATATTCAAGTAGAAGGAGCCTTAAAAGACCACGCCAAAAAACATTTCAAAGGAACCATCGATTTTAAAAAAGGTTGCAAAAAAGCAACTGGAAACGAAACCGAAAATTGCATGCTATTATCCAATACAGCAAGGTCACTAGCCTTACCAATGCTACTATGTTCCGAAGAAGAAGTAGAAGGTAACCATTCCTGTTCTGCTCGGAAAAATAGGAGATAAAGAATTATTCTACCTAATGAGTCGAGGTTTTGAAAAAAAAGAAGCAATGAAACTAATGGTAAGAGCAAAATTTAACAAAATCATCGAAAACATCAAAAATGAAGAATTAAAAAATGAAGTAATAGCCAAAATAGATGAAATACTAGATTAAGGAGAAAAGTATGAAATTTTATATAGGTTCTGGGTTTAAAAATAGTAAAATCGTGAATGAATTTTCAAAAAGATTGAAAAACTACGGCTGGGAACATACATACAATTGGACAGAAAATGAAATAGGAAATGAGACAAAAGAAGATCTAATGAAATATGCAACCCTAGAACAAAAAGCGATTGAAGAATCCGATGTTGTTATTATAATACTACCTGCAGGACGTGGTACCCATATAGAGCTAGGAATGGCACTGGCATTAAATAAAAAAGTATATCTATATTCTAATTCCCAAGAGGAATTTGACATAGAAAATACAGTTGCTTTTTACCAATTACCAAGTGTTCAAAAAATAGTGGGAAATATGGATGAGGCAATCGGTGAAATAACAAAAAAAGATTAAGGAGAGATTATGAAGATAGAGGAAATAAGAAGCGATTTTCCGCTTTTGGGAAATAAGAATATAACGTATTTAGATAGTGGAGCAACCACACAAAAGCCACGTTTTGTAATAGAAAAAATAGAAGAATTTTATAAAAAGCAGAATGCCAATCCTCATAGGGGGGCCTATTCGTTAAGTATGGAAGCAACCGAAGAGTACGAAAACACAAGAGCTAAGATTGCGAACTTTATTCATGCAAAACATCCAGAAGAAATTATTTTTTCCAAAAATGCAACTGAAAGTTTAAATGTAATAGCGTATTCGTATGGGTTAGAAAACCTAAAAAAAGATGATGAAGTAGTTATTTCGATTATGGAGCACCATTCTAATTTAGTACCATGGCAAAAGGCAACCAAACAAACGGAAAGTAAGCTAAATTACATGTACATTGGGAAAGATTTTGAACTATCCGAAGAGGAAATAAAAACAAAAATAACCAAACAGACGAAAATTGTAGGAATTACACATGTATCAAATGTAACGCGGTACCATTAATAACATAAAAAAAATCATAGATTATGCCCATAAGCAAGGCGCTATTGTTATTGTGGATGCTTCGCAAAGCATCCCACACATGAAAATAGATGTGCAAGAATTAGACTGTGATTTTCTAGTATTTTCAGGGCACAAAATGCTAGCACCTCTTGGAATTGGCGTATTATACGGAAAAAAAGGAATATTAAATAACATGTCCCCTTTCCTAATGGGAGGAGACATGATTGAATACGTATATGAACAAGAAACCACCTTTGCACCACTACCAAACAAATTTGAAGCAGGAACACAAAATGTAGAAGGCGTTATCGGTTTAGGAGCAGCTATCGATTATATACAAAAAATAGGATATGATAACATAGAAAGATTAGAACAAGATGTAATCACATATGCCAAAGAAGAACTATCCAAACTAGATTTTCTAACGCTATATATCACTCCAAACAAAGAAAACCATTCGAGTGTGATATCCTTTAACATAAACGGAGTACACCCACACGATGTAGCAAGCATATTAGATGCTAATGGTATATGCATTCGTTCACGGAAATCACTGTGCACAACCACTTATGCGATACTTAGGAGTAGATTCCACATGCCGAGCAAGTTTTTATTTTTACAACACAAAAGAAGAAGTAGACAAACTAGTACAAGCCCTAAAAAAAGCGTATGAGATGTTTCAAAAATATGTGTAAGAACCCCAGTCGCCTAGCGGCGACAGCCCCCTTACGTAAAGGGGCCTTTATGCTACTATTTTAATATAGTACAAAGACAAAGGTAAATCCTATAAAACGAATTGGAGGAAATGATGGAAGATTTAACACAAATTTATAATGAATTAATCATGGAGCACAGCATGAATTCGTATAACAAAAGAAATTTAGAAGCACCAGATGAGTGTAAATTAGGACATAACCCAAACTGTGGAGATGAAATTACTTTAGAGATAAAATTAAATGGAGATATCATAGAAGACATGGCTTTTACAGGGCATGGTTGTGCCATATCGCAAGCCTCTACCTCTATTATGATAGACACTCTAAAGGGAAAAACCATAGAACAAGCAAAAGATATCATTAAAACTTTTATTAAAATGATAAAACGAGAAACTACAAACGAAGAAGAACTAGAAAAACTAGAAGATGCCATCGCTTTTAGAAATGTATCTAACATGCCAGCAAGAGTAAAATGTGCTCTCCTTGCATGGCATACCCTAGAAGACATGTTAAATCAAAAGCCATAATTCTTGCTCTTACTAGCGTGAAGAGGATAATGTTTTTATTTTTAGTAGGTGAGAATGAGGAGTCCCAAGTGGCAGTTACGAGTGTCGAACCGAATAAAAATAAAAACATTATCCTCTGGGAGCGAAAATTTATAGAAAAAAGGAAATAAGAAAATGGAAAACAAAAAAGTATTATTAGGAATGAGCGGAGGGGTGGACAGTAGCGTATCAGCTCTTCTTCTAAAAGAGCAAGGCTACGAAGTTATTGGAACCACACTAGAGCTATACGCAGGCAGTAGTTGCTGTAACCAAAATACCTACTTAGATGCCAAAAATGTATGTAACCAAATCGGTATCCCACATATCACATACAATTGTAAAGACATTTTCAAAACTCATGTAATAGACAACTTCATAAACACCTATGCAAACTGCCAAACCCCAAACCCTTGCATTGAATGTAACAAATACCTAAAATTCGGTTTCATGTACGAAAAAGCGCAAGAATTAGGCTGTAACTACATTGCCACAGGACACTATGCAAAAACCGAATATCACACACAATACCAAAAATGGGTACTAAAACAATCAAACGCCGGAAAAAAAGACCAAAGCTATGTGTTATGGAATCTACCAAAACACATTATTGAACATGTCCTATTTCCACTTTCAGACTTTCCTAACAAAGAAGAAATAAGACAAATTGCAAGAAACCATAACCTAAAGGTGGCAAACAAACCAGATAGCGAAGACATCTGCTTTATTCCAGACGGAAACTACAAAAAATTCCTAGAAACCAATTCTGGACTAACCCCAAAAAAAGGAAATATCGTAACCAAACAAGGTAAAATACTAGGTACCCATACAGGCTTATACCACTACACCATCGGCCAACGAAAAGGGCTAGGAATATCAAACCCAGTACCCCTTTTCGTACTAGGTTTCAACCCAAACAAAAACGAAGTGATTGTCGGAGAAGAAAACGAACTTTACCAAAAAGAAATTACCGTTTCAGACATCAACCTACTACTAGTAGACAACCTACCAAACTGGACAGAAGTAAGCGTAAAAACACGATACTCCTCAAAAAAAGCAAAAGCAAGCATAAAACAAGAACAAAACAACATAAAAGTCATTTTCGAAGAACCACAAAGAGCAATCACCCCAGGACAATCCGCTGTATTCTACATAGAAGACATCGTCCTAGGGGGCGGAAAGATTATGAAATAAGTGTTAAACTAATTTTATTGCAAAAGCCTCACGAAGCCTTGCAAGAAAGCCCCTTTAACAAGGGGGCTGTCCACGAAGTGGACTGGGGGTTCTTAAAAGGAGAGAAACAAATCATGCAAAATCAATTTTCAAGAACAGAATTATTAATTGGAAAAGAAGGGATAGAAAAGCTACAAAATGCAAAAGTAGCTATTTTTCGGGATAGGAGGAGTTGGTTCCTATGCGGTAGAAGCATTAGCAAGAGCAGGAATTGGACATTTTATTTTAGTAGACCATGACATCATAGAAGAAACCAACTTAAACAGACAAATCATTGCCACCACTAAGACCATTGGCAAACCAAAAGTAGAAGTGGCAAAATCACGAATTTTAGACATTAATCCGTCCGCAAACGTAGAAACCTACCAAGAATTTTTTACAAAAGAAACAAAAAAAATACTAAACAACTCCATTTCCTATATCATCGATGCCATTGATACAATAAGTGCAAAAATCGAATTAGTGCTACAAGCAAATAACCTACAAATCCCAATAATATCCTGTATGGGAACGGGAAACAAACTAGACCCAACCAAGTTTGAAGTAACAGACATATATAAAACAAGCATCTGCCCACTTGCAAAAGTAGTAAGAAAAGAGCTAAAAAAACGAAACATACCAGAATTAAAAGTAATCTACTCAAAAGAAACACCAAATACAATCAAAAATAATCAAGAAGAAGAAACAAAAAAACAAGTCCCAGGAAGCATTTCCTTCGTTCCTTCTGTTGCAGGATTAATTCTAGCAGGAGAAGTTATAAAGGATATTATGAAAAACAATTTGTAATAAAAGTTCTTTTTTGTTATAATGAGGTTAGATGGGAGTGTGGAAACATGTACTATGATGAAACAATCGAAATTGATTTTGATTTACCAAACTATATAAAAGAAAACGTGGAAAATTTAATAAAAGCAAGAAAAGAAAAGAGACTTGATATTGATTGTGAAGAGTCCGAATTATTATCCAATATCAATAGAGCCTTTTATGACAATTATATCACACAAGACCAAGCAATGCTCTTAAGAAAAAAATATTTATGGTGGGATTAAAAGGAGGAAAAATGAGAGAAATAATTGATTTTACAAATATGAGGCAAATTATTAACAAATATGGTGGAGCAGATACCAAAAAGACCATTATCTATCAAAATAAATATTACTTACTAAAATTCCTAAATCATGCCAAACAAAATAAAAATATATCCTATTCCAATAATGTCTTCTCAGAATACTTAGGATGTCATATTTTTAACAAAATAGGAATATTAGCACAAAATACAATTTTAGGAATATATAAACAAGAAAATGGAATGATTAAAAATGTATGCGCCTGTGAAGATTTCACAGGAAATGGATGGAGGTTAGTGGAATTTCAAAATTTAAAAAATAGCTTTCCTGAAACACCAAGTAGCTCAAATGGAAAAAATACAGCTTTAAATGAAATACTAGATGTAATCGAACATCATACCGATATTGAAGATAATAACTTACTAAAACAGCATTTTTGGAATGTGTTCATTGTAGATAGCCTAATTGGAAATTATGATAGACACAATGGCAATTGGGGAATATTGGTAAACGATGAAAAAAAGCAGATAAAAATGGCACCAATTTATGATTGTGGCTCTTGTTTATACGCACAACTAACAGATGAACAAATGGAAAAAATTTTAAAAAGCGAAACCGAAATTCATAATAGAATTTATAACAAACCAACTTCTACCATTACAGAAGAGGAAAGAAGAATTAATTATTATGAATTTATTTCTTCCTTGAAAAACAAAGACTGTAATGAAGCATTAAATAGGATCGTACCTAAGATTAATCTACAAGAAATTATGGATGAAATTTCTGATATGCCAATTATATCAGAAATTCGAAAGCAATTTTATAAAGTACTACTAACCCAAAGATATGAAATTATTTTAAAAAAGTCATATGAAAAACTAAAAAATAAAAGTGGGGATTAATTTAAAAGAAATATTATTTCATTTATAGTGTACATTGTGCGAAACAAAATACGCAAGAAATCGAATTCAAAATGCATAATCCCCACTTATATTTTCTTCCACAACTTCTTCTTCATAAACCCATAGAAATCTTCTGGTTTTCCGATGGAAAAATTATTTTTTAATAACACATACGAATGTGTTTTATCCAAATATAAATAAAAACGGTCTCCTTCTTCATAAATCTTATAAAACTTAAAATAGCGTAATTTCACTTTAGTTTCCCCATTAAAAATAGTAACAAAATCATCGTAAAAGGTATAAGTATTTTTCATTTGTTTTTGCACTTTCTTACTAGAAGCTTCCTTTTTCACAAGATACAAAGGATGTAAAAAACGATAGCAAAGAAAAATAACAAAAACAAAAATAAAGCAAATACCAAGTAAAATTCTACCATAGGAAAACTGCATTATCATGCAAAAAATAAGCAGTACCGAAATAAATAAAGTGTAAAGATAATATTTTAAATTATTTTTTTCCGAATGGAAATTCACAAATTTTTTATATTCCTGTAAATTATAAGCCGTTGTATTTTCAAAACGTATCTCCATAACATCACCAAAACTTATTATACTAAAAAATAAGAAAGAATGCCATTTGTTACGAAAATGTCATGAAAATTTAATATTCCAAGCCCCAATTTTAGTGTATGATAAAAAGAGAGATTATGACGAAAAAACCAAAGAAAAAGGGGTTAATCGAAGCATGAAAAAAATATTAACAAATATTATCAAAAAATACTGGTTGGCGATACTATTACAAATCCTATTTATTGCATTAAATATGTATTTTTTAACCTATCCGCCAAAAATCATAGGACACATCATCGATTTATTATATGATATCGAAAATAATCGCAGTGCCATTTACTTACAAGCATGGTACTTACTTGGCATTTGTTTTGTAATACTAGCCGTTCGTATGCCATGGAGATGGCTTACTGGTTATACCCCAAGAAGTATTGAACGAGATTTAAAAGATAAACTATTTGAGCAATTTATGAAAATAAAAATGACAAGTCTTCAAAACATTAAAAACGGAGAATTAATGTCGTATTTCGTAAAAGATGTAACCGAAATACGAGCCTTTATTTACCGCCTTCTTTCTTATGGGACAAGGTTTTTGTTTACTGCCCTTATTGCCACTTATACCATGATGAGTGGAGTGAATTTATCCCTTACCTTAGTTACCCTATGCCCAATTGTCGTAACGGTTTTTCTAATCATCAAAATTAAAGAATATGTAGAAAGTAGTTTTCGTAAATCTCAAAGCTATTTTACAGAGCTTTCAGAATATGTACAAGAAAGTACCGATGCTATTCGTACCACAAAGGCATACACAGGGGAATTAAACCAAGTAAAAGAATTTATAAGGAAAAATCGTAAATTAAAAGAAGCAAACAATGCAGTGGATGTTCACTCTACCTTACTTTCCACCTGCCTTAATATTTGCTTTGGGTTATGTTATGGAATATCTTTACTATATGGTTCAAAATTAGTATTAGAGGGAACCATTACCACAGGAGATTTTATTGCGTTTAATGGCTATATTGCCTTATTTGTAGGGCCAGTTTCTTGGCTTCCTAGTGTTATTTCTAGGTATAAAAGGGCGAAGATTTCTTACCAAAGGTTAGAGCAAGTTTTTAGTTTAGAAAGAGAAAAAATCAACCTAAAAACTGTAGAAGAGGATACCGATTTTGAAGGGAATATTGAAATTCGCAACTTAAATTTTAATTATCCGGAAAATTTAGAAATGGTCTTAAAACAAATTAAAGTAACCGTAAAAAAGGGAGAAACACTAGGTATTATTGGAAGTATCGGAAGTGGAAAAACCACGCTTATGAACTTACTATTACACCTATATCCAGTAGCAAAAGGGAAAATATTTATCGATGGAAAGGATATTAACGATATTCCCCTAAGTGTATTAAGAAAACATATTTGTTATATTACACAAGATAATTTCCTATTTTCTACTAGTTTAAAGGAAAATATCAAATTATTTAAACAAGAATTTGAAGAAGAAGAAATTAAAGAAAGCGCAAAAAATGCTATGATTTATGATGACATTGAAAAAATGCAAAATGGAATTGAAACCGTGATTGGGGAAAGAGGAACCGACCTTTCACGGAGGACAAAGGCAAAGAGTAGTAATTTCGAGAGCTTTTCTAAAGAAAAGCAAAGTGGTTATTTTTGACGACACCTTTTCTGCCTTAGATAATAAAACCGAGCAAAAGGTCTTAAATAATATAAAAGAATTAGTAAAAGACAAAACCTGTATTATCATTTCCAATCGAATTTCAGACATCAAAGACGCTAATAACATTATGGTATTAGAAAGTGGAGAAGCACTAGAAATGGGAACCCATGAAGAATTACTAAGAAAAAAAGGAAGATATTATCGTTACTACAAAGAACAAATAGCAAAAGCCGAAATAACCTTGTAGGGGCGATTTTGGGTATAAACAAAGTAGAAATGGAGGTCAAAATGAAAAACAAGAAGCATAGTACGATAGCACATGTATTAGAAATGGCAAAACCACATAAAAAAACAATTGCCATTGTTACGGTTCTTTCGTTACTCATTAATATAGGAGAACTGGTAAAACCATATTTAATTAAAATCGTAATGGATGATTATTTAAAATTTGGTATCTACCAAAAAGGAGCCATTACCATTGGCATGATAGGTGCTATCTACATAGGAATTGTATTATTAGGAAATATCATTGATTTTATTGCTAGTACTGCCACCAACATGATGGGGGAAGACATTATTTATACCATGCGAAATCGCTTATTTAAGTACACACAATACGCCAATATTTCGTTTCATGACCGTACTTCGGCAGGGAAATTATTTGTGCGAATTACCAATGATGTAGAAGATATTTCTACCTTATTTAAAGATGTGATTACCACTTTTTTTAAAGATATGATTTTAATTGTGGCAATTATTGTGATGATGCTTTATTTTAGTGCTAAACTAAGCTTGCTTGCTTTTTTGGTAATCCCTTTGATTATTCTATTTTCTGTGGTATTAACCAAATTATTAAATAAAATTTATGATAAATCAAAAGTGATTAAAACCAAGTTAAATACCTTTTTGGCAGAATCCATTTATGGAGCAAAGCTAATAAAAATCTTCAATATTCAAAAAGAAAAACAGGAAGAATGTAAAGCCCTAACTAATGGGTATCGTAATTCTAGAATACCGGGAGGTATTATTGAAGGCTTACTTCCGGGGCTTATGACAATTCTAGAAAACTTAGCAATTTGTATTATTATATGGGTATGTCTTGGAGGTATGCTAGAACAAGCTCTAGATGTTGGAATTATTTATGTATTTATTAGTTATATTAGGCAATTATTTGAGCCAATTACGAGAACCATCGATAACATCGAAACCGTGCAAGAAGCCTTTGTTTCTATTAACAAAATTTACAATATTTTAGACCATAAGGAATATTTAGAAGACTTAGACGCAGGCGTAAACTTAAGCAAAGTAAAAGGGAAAATAGAATTCAAAAATGTATGGTTTTCGTATGATAATGAAAAGTGGGTACTAAAAAATGTAAGTTTCACCATAGAGCCTCGGTCAAAGTGTTGCATTAGTGGGAAAAACGGGTTGTGGCAAAACCACTATTACTAATTTAATCAATCGTTTTTATGAAATACAACAAGGCGAAATTTTATTAGATGGAGTGAACATTAAAAATATCAATAAACGAAGTTTAAGAGCACACATTGGCATTATTCTACAAGACCCATTTATTTTTGCAAGAAGTATTGCGAGTAATATTAAACTAAACAATACCAATATAACCGAAGAGGACATTGTAGAAGCCATTAGACTATCCTCAGCAGATGATTTTGTTTCCAACCTTCCAAATGGAATACAAGAAATTGCAAAAGAAAGAGGCTCCTCTTTTTCGGCAGGGGAAAAACAACTATTAGCATTTGCTAGAATTTTTGCCCACAACCCTTCTATTTTCATACTAGACGAAGCAACCGCCAATATCGATACCCACACCGAAAAACTAATCCAAAAATCCATAGACACCATTTCAAAAGAAAAAACCTCTATCTTCATTGCCCACCGTCTAGCTACCATTGTCAATGTAGACAAAATCATCGTACTTGATGCAGGAGAAATTGTAGAAATGGGAAATCACTTAGAATTATTAAAAACAGGCGGATATTATAGTAAATTATACAATTCGTATTACGAAAGTTTGAATTGAAAAGATACATAAAATGTGTTATACTAAATCTAGAAAGGGCATTGACCTAAGTATAGGAGGATAAAATCATGTTACAAGCAGTAAATCTAAATGATCTATGGTACTATTATGGGTACGGAAGAGAATTTAGGAAAGCTGGAGAAGCAGTCGAACGGTTAAAAATCGATTGCGAAAAATCGAACATAAACCTATCTGATTATAAAATCGTAATTAATGATGCGAGTGAATCAGTAAGATTGCTTCCCCAGTAGTGTAACAGACCATCACCCCATAAAAAGGGTGATGGTCCTTCTTTTTTTATTCATTTTGCAAAGTTATTTTTACAACACTACCCTGTTCCACAGAGGATCCGCTTGGCGGGTCTTGGCTGACAACAAGACCAGAGCCTTCTATGGAAATATTTAGATTTTTTGCTTTTAGAGAGTCAGCAGCTTGAGAGGCAGTTAACCCATTTAAATCTGGTACAGTGGTCGAGGTTCGTACGGTATTTTCTTCAGTATAAAGTACAACAAGTGAATTATTTGGGAGTTTCGTATCTTTTGCAGGAACCTGTTCGGAAACGAGAACCTCATTTTTATTTCCTTCTGTATTAATTTGTGTTCGAAAACCGGCATTGGTTAATACCTTTTGAGCTTCAGTTACAGTTTTATTTTGTACATCTGGAACACTAATGAATGAGTTAGAAGAAGTAGTGGTTCCAATATCAATTTTATCTGCAGAAATTCCTAAATAAGGTAATACTTCCGATAAAATTTTTGAAACGACAGGTCCTGCCATTCTAACACCAGAAGGAGTTCCATTTTGTGGATTGTAAAGAGCGACCAACACAACAATTTCAGGGTTGTCTGCAGGGGAAACGGCAACAAAGGAAGCAACATAACCAAAATCAGGTTCTTTAACAGGAGGTTCTGAGGTACCTGTTTTACCACCAACAGAGTAGCCTTGCACACTACCTCTAGAACCACCGTCCCTCGGTGACAACACTTTCCATCATATCGAGCATTTTATTTGCAGTTTCTGATGAAATAACTTGTCTTACTTCTTTTTCCTTTATATTGGTAACAGCATTAGTTTCGGTATTGATAATTTCTTTTACCATACGAGGTTTCATTAAAAGACCATCATTCGCAATTGCAGAAATGGCAGTAATTAACTGGATTGGGGTTACATCAATTCTTTGCCCAAATCCCATAGTAGCAAGGTCAACAGCATACATATGATCTTCTTCATAGAAGTAGCTATTGATTTCTTCTGGAAGATTGATATTAGTTTTATTAAATAGACCAAAGGCATTATAATATTTGTAAAAGGTTCTAGCACCAACACGAGAAGCAAGTTGCATCATACCAGGGTTACAGGAGTTTTCTAATACTTGGCGTAAGGTTTGTTTTCCATGTGGAACACTAGAACCACATTTTATGGTAGTAATATCATTATCGGCTCCAAAAGTCTCGTAACCAATACAATTAAATTCATCGGTTACATCCGTATCGGTAATATTTTCTTCCAAAGCAATGGCGGCATTAATGAGTTTAAAAGTAGAACCTGGTTCATATCGGTTAGATACCATAATATTACGATACATTTCCGTTTTGTCCGTAGAAGATAGCGTGTCCCATCTTTCTTGCCAATAAGAAGTAATCGGGGTAAAAGGGGTATTTAAGTCGTAATCCGGATATTGTGCCATGGCTAGAATATCGCCAGTACTTGGTTTCATAATGATAACATTTCCATTTCTAGCATTGTTTTCTTCAATTCCTTCTTTTAAATATTTTTCACAAATGGCTTGAATATTAGCATCAAGGGTTAATACAATATTATTTCCGTTTTCGGCTTCAATATAGGTTCCGTTTTCATCGGAAATTTCGTCTTTGTTAACATCGGTAGAAGTCATAATTTTTCCAGGTGTTCCTGTTAAATAGGAATTGAAACTTCTTTCTACTCCATAAATACCTTGGTTTTCACTATTACAAAAACCAATCACATAAGAAGCTAAGTTGTTGTAAGGATAGTAATGTTTTGTATCTTCGTCAATATTAATACCAACCGAGATTTTATTTTCTTCCATCCAAGCTTTTAGAGCATCAATCTTATCTTTTTCCACCTTTTTTATAATGGTTTGAACAGAAGACTCACTATTTACTTTTGTAAGCATTTCTTCATAATCCAGTCCAAAAATTTCAGAAAATGCTTTTGCTACCTTTTCCTTTTTAGCTTTTGTCTCCTCTACATTTTTTCCTTTTATTTTGGTAGGATTAATCGAGACCGTATCAACTTGTGCACTAGTAGCAAGTACCTTTCCGGTACTATCTAAAATATTACCTCTTTTGGCACTTACCAATTTATTAACGGTTTGTTGTTTATAAGCTTGTTCTTTTAAATCCGCACCTTGCACAAATTGCAAAAAAGCAAGACGAACCAGTAACAAAAATAAAATAGCAAACATAATTCCCATGCAAATACGAATTCGTTTGGAAGTTACGGTATTACTAGGCAATTTCTCTTTTCTCGAAAATTTTCGTATTTTCGAATGATATTGATTCATTTGTATCACCAAATTTCTTTTTCTTTTCCAATATTTTATATGAACAAAAATAAAAATGCAACAAAATTCAAACAAAATTCACAAAACCACGAAAAAAGGCGATGGATTTTTCTTGACAAATTTGATGGATATTATATAATAGGAAGAAAAATGCGTAAGAAAAAGGAGGTCTATTATGGCAGAAGAAATTACACCAGAAGAAAAAGATAGAATTAAGCAAATGGTGGATGATTTAGTAGAACGTGCGAAAATAGCATCAAAAGAGTATATGAAACTAGACCAAGAAACCATTAATCAAATTATTAAAAAAATGTCTATGGCAGGACTTGAAAACCACATGAAATTAGCGAAAATGGCAGTTGAGGAAACCGGTCGAGGTATTTATGAGGACAAGATTACCAAGAATATGTTTGCAACCGAATATATTTACCATAGTATTAAATACGATAAAACTGTTGGCGTTATTGATGAAAATGAAGAGGAAGGATATGTACAAATTGCAGAACCAGTGGGAATTATTGCTGGTGTAACACCTGTTACGAACCCAACTTCTACAACGATGTTTAAATCTTTAATTTCAGCCAAAACAAGAAATGTGATTATTTTTGGTTTCCATCCATCAGCACAAAAATGCAGTAGTGAGGCAGCAAGAATTTTACGAGACGCAGCAGTAGAAGCAGGAGCACCAAAAGACTGTATTTTATGGGTTGAAGAACCATCTATTACCGCAACTAATTTCCTTATGAACCATCCAGATGTGAATTTAATTTTAGCAACAGGTGGAACTGGAATGGTAAGAGCGGCGTATTCTTGTGGAAAACCAGCACTTGGAGTAGGACCAGGAAATGTACCTTGTTACATTGATAAAACCGCAAAATTAAAAACTTCGGTAACCGATTTAGTATTATCAAAGGCATTTGATAATGGAATGATTTGTGCTTCGGAACAAGCAGTATTAGTCGATAGAGACATTCATGATGAATTTGAACAATTAATGAAAGAAGCAGGTTGTTATTTTATTTCGCCAGAAGAAAAGGACAAGCTAAAAAATTCGATGTTTGTAGCTGAAAAAGGCTATACGTTAAATGGAAAAGTTCCAGGGCAAAGCCCATATCAAATTGCGAAAAATGCCGGAATTGATGTGCCAGAAGATACCAAAGTATTAGTTGTATATGAAGAAGGAGTAGGGGAAGAATTCCCATTTTCAAGAGAAAAATTAAGTCCCGTTCTTGCTTATTATATTGTTGATAGTAAAGAAGAAGGAATGAAAAAGGCAGAAAGCCTTTTAGAATTTGGTGGGCTTGGACATTCTGCGGTAATTCACTCAGAAGATAACCAAACCATATTAGAATTTTCAAACCGTGTAAAAGCAGGAAGAATTATTGTTAATTCACCATCCACGCATGGGGCAATTGGCGATATTTATAATACCAATATGCCATCACTAACACTAGGATGTGGTACCTTTGGAGGAAATTCAACCACTTCCAATGTATCGAGTGTCAACTTAATTAATGTGAAACGAGTTGCCAAAAGGAGGGTTAATATGCAATGGTTTAAAGTTCCAGAAAAAATTTATTTTGAAGCAGGTTCAATTGCCTACTTAGAAAAAATGCCAGACATTACAAAAGCATTTATTGTTACCGATGAATCCATGGTAAAACTTGGTTATGTAGATAAAATCTTATATCATTTACGAAATAGACAATCCTATGTTCATTCAGAAATATTTGCCGAAGTAGAGCCAGACCCATCGTTTGAAACCATTAAACGAGGAGTAAAAGCAATTGATAGCTTCAAGCCAGATGTTATTATTGCCATTGGTGGAGGAAGTGCTATTGATGCAGCAAAAGGAATGTGGTTATTTTACGAACACCCTGAGGCAGATGTGGAAGGATTAAAACTAAAGTTTATGGACATTCGTAAACGTACCTATAAATTCCCAAAACTAGGACAAAAAGCCAAAATGGTAGCCGTTCCAACCACATCTGGAACAGGTTCAGAAGTAACTTCTTTTGCGGTTATTTCCGATAAAGAACAAAATAAGAAATACCCACTTGCGGATTATGAATTAACACCAGATGTTGCGATTATTGACCCAGATTTAGTTATGACCCTACCAAAGAGAATTACCGCAGATACGGGAATGGATGTATTAACCCATGCGATTGAAGCATATGTTTCCAATATGGCATCTGATTATACCGACGGGCTTTCCGAAAAAGCCGTAGAATTAGTATTAAACTATTTGTTAGAAGCCTATGAACATGGAGATAATAAATTAGCAAGAGAAAAAATGCACAATGCAAGTTGTATTGCAGGAATGGCATTTACCAATGCCTTTTTAGGAATCAATCATTCTCTTGCTCATAAAATAGGAGCAAAATATCATACTGCACATGGAAGAGCAAATGCCATTTTACTTCCATATGTTATAAGATACAATGCAAGTAAACCAACGAAATTTGTATCTTTCCCAAAATACGAATACTTTATTGCAGATGAAAAATATGCAAATTTAGCAAGAAAAAACGGATTACCAGCAAGTACGACGGAAGAAGGAGTAGAATCACTAATTGCCAAAATTAAAGAATTAAACGAAAAACTAGAAATTCCAAAATCTTTCCAAGAATTAGGAATAGAAGAACAAGACTTCTTAGCCAATGTAGACGAATTAGCAGACCGTGCCTTCGAAGACCAATGTACCACAGCAAACCCAAGACTACCACTAGTAACTGAATTAAAGCAAATTCTACTAGATGCCTACTACGGAAAATAAAGTCGAAATATGTCGATGAAAAGTGTTTGACGATAGATGTATTAGTGATATATAATATTCACAATACATCTATTGCTTTTTTGTTCAAAAAAAGTTAAATCATATTATTTTATTCAAAGATTTTTTTAAAAAATAAATCTAAAAAGACAAAAATCATTGAAAAAAAGAAAAAAATCTGTTACAATAGGAGGTGAAAAAACATGCCTATTATTTCGCAATTTTATGGAATATTAATTTATCTATATAAAGAAATAGGAGGACATCATAATGAACCACATATTCATATAAAATACAATGAATATGAAATGTCAATTACGTTAGATGAAAAAATTATTGCAGGTGAATTACCAGTAAAACAAAAGAAAATGTTAGAAGCGTGGATAGAAATACATAAAGAAGAATTAAAAGCAGCTTGGTATGCATATAACAAAGAAGGAGAAATTATAAAAATAAAAGGATTGGAGTGATTAGAAAGTCATGAGTATAAAAGCAATAGATGTAAAACCCCTAAAAAATTATGAATTAGAAATTACCTTTGAAAATGGGGAAGTGAAAAGATTTGATGTAAAACCATATTTACAATATAAAGCTTTTCGAAAAATTAAGAATATAGAAATATTTAATACGGTGAAAGTTGAAGGACTATCTATTGCATGGGTAGATGGCACAGATATTTGTCCAGATGAGCTATATAATAATAGCTATAAAATAAAAGATTAGGAATTTTCCTAATCTTTTACATCTAATTTAATATGCACATCACGAAGTTGTGCATGGCTTACTTTTCCGGGAGCTCCCATCATTAAGTCTTGAGCTTTGCTGTTTAGTGGGAATGCAATTACTTCACGAATGGTGTTTTCTTCGGTTAATAACATAATCATACGGTCAATTCCTGGGGCAATTCCGGCATGTGGTGGGGCACCATATTGGAAAGCGGTATAAAGAGCACCGAATTTTTCTTGTAGTTGTTCTTTGGTGTAGCCAGCAATTTCAAAGGCTTTTTCCATAATGGTAATATCATGATTACGAACGGCACCAGAGGAAAGTTCAATTCCATTACATACAAGATCGTATTGGTAGGCTAGAATGTCTAATGGATTTTTGGTGTTTAGAGCTTCTAATCCTCCTTGTGGCATAGAAAATGGATTATGGCTAAAGGTTAACTTTCCATCATCGCAAAGTTCGTACATTGGAAAGTCGATAATCCAAGAAAAACAAAATTTATCTTCGCAGGTTAAGTTTAAACGGTTTCCAAGCTCGGTACGAATTTGACCAGCAAAAGAGTTTGCTCTTGCTTCTGTATCGGCAATAAAGAAAATAGTGTCATTTACTTTTAAATCGGCAAGTTTTAGTAATTCTTGTTTTAGGTCATCTGGTATAAATTTATCAATAGGTCCTTTATACGATAAATCATCTTCTACTTCTAAATAGCCAAGTCCCCCCATACCAATAGAGGTAGCAAACGAAAGCAATTTTTCATGAAATCCTTTTGACATATGCCCTTCTACTTTAATGGCGCGAACGGTTCGGTTATGGAAAGGTTTAAAACTGCATTTGGCAAAGAAATCCGTAACATCGATAATAATAAGTGGATTTCGTAAATCTGGTTTATCGGTTCCATAGTGTAACATGGCGTCTTTATAGGTAATGCGAGGGAAAGGATAATGTTCTATTTCTTTATTGGAAAAGGTTTTAAAGGTATTGTATATTACTGGTTCAATCGCAGTAAATACATCTTCTTGGTTAGCAAAACTCATTTCTATATCTAACTGATAAAATTCACCAGGAGCACGGTCAGCTCTTGCATCTTCATCACGAAAACAAGGAGCAATTTGAAAATATTTATCAATTCCAGCCACCATTAACAATTGTTTAAACTGCTGAGGCGCTTGTGGAAGAGCATAAAACTTTCCGTGCATGCAATCGACTTGGCACTAAATAATCTCTTGCACCTTCTGGAGAAGAGCTTGTAAGAATGGGAGTTTGCACTTCTAAAAAACCTTGGTTTATCATTTGCGAACGTAAGAATTGCAAAATTTTGGCACGTAAAATTAAATGATTTTTTTGTTTTTCGCTTCGCAAATCCAAATAACGATATTGCAAACGTAAATCCTCACGAACTTCTTGGTTTGCACTTATTTCAAAAGGCAAGTATTTCGTACGTTTTCCCAGTATTTTAATATCTTGAATAAAGACTTCTACCTCTCCTGTATCAATCGTTGGGTTATAAGTTTCCTCATCCCTTTTTCGTACGGTTCCAAATAAGGTAATGGTCGATTCAATTGGAATATGACTAGCAAATTCAACCAATTCATTATTTCCAGAAATAACGGCTTGTGTGACACCATATTGGTCTCTCACATCTAAAAAAACGACACCTCCTAAATCACGAACGGCTCCGAAGCCATCCAGCAATACGGACTTCTTTTGAAACATCCGAAATTCTTAATTCTCCACAAGTATGTGTTCTATACTCGTTCATAAACATTCCTCCTTTTTTAAAAGGGCAAAGTAATACAAAAAAAGCTTCCGTGCCCTACAAAGTGCAGGGACGAAAGCAACAGTTTCCGCGGTACCACCCAACTTAAAAAACTTTTAAAAAAAAGCTTTTTCACTCTATTTTACACTGCTCCAATGTGTTATTCCACTAGGTTCTCCAAAAAGGTTCTCAGCTAATCCTTTCTCTCTGTATCGTCACTTCTAATGGCTCAGGTCATCTTCATTACAATGCTATTTATTTCATATTATTTTACAAAGTATAAATAAAAATGTCAAGAGTTATACCAAAAATTCTGAAAATAAGTAAAATATGTTATGACATTTTCCTTTTGAATATCATTTATGAAAACTAGTATACATCAAAACAAGAAAAATCTCTTGTACAAAATGAGAAAGAAAGATATAATGATGACAAGCCCTATATGAATAATTCGTGCAAAAGAGTGAACTTGTATCATATGTGAGGTGTAAGAATAATATATACGAGTAAGTATAAACTAATGTCATAAACAAAAGAGATATGTACATACTACAAAAAGGAGGAACGAAGGAAATGAAAAAACAAGTAGAAGGAATTACCTTAATTGCACTTATCATTACAATTATTATATTACTTATTTTGGCGGGAATAACAATTGGGTTAGTAGTGGAAGATAATGGAATTATAATAAAAGCACAACAAGGGAAAAAAGACTATACAAAAGCACAATTAAAAGAAGAAATAGAATTAAAAATTGTAGATGATCAAACAGAAAAGATCGTTAAAGGGGAAGATTTTACATATAAAGATTTAGAACGATTATCAGAAATAGGGGTAGAGTTAGAAAATACGGACATACCAATGATAGGAGAATATAAAGGGTATGGTGTAACAATAGATGAAAACTATGTGGTAACAATAGGAGATAAAGTAATAGGAGCAAAACCAACAATGACTTTAACGAAAAATACAGAAGAACCGGCAAATACGATAACAATAAAAGTTGAAGCAAGTATAGAAGAAGGAAATATCACTTTAATAACAAAACCAGATGGTACAACAACAACAGAAACAGCATTCGATTATATAGTAACAGAAAATGGAGTATATTCATTTATTGCACAAGGAAGTAGTGGAAGAAGGACAGTTAAAAAAATAACGATAAAAAATGCAAAACCTAAAGAACCAATTATTGAAATAAGTGGTGGTGAATATTTGATATTATCAGTAGAAGCTAAGGTAGAAGAGAAAAAAGTAAAGATTACATATGAAGAAAATGAAAATTTAAACCATTATTATAGCGAAGATAGAGGAACAACATGGCAAGAATACAAAGGAGAGTTTACTCCGAAAACTTCTTTAGTTAAAGCAAAAAGTGTACATAAGGAAAATGAAAATTGCTATACAGCATCTCAAAAAGCAACTATTGAAGGAGATGCATTAGGACCAGAAGTTTTAGATGGAGATATAGGAACTGATTTTGGTTTTACATATCAACCAGGAGGAGGAACTTCATGGAGATTTTTACAGGTTGATCCATCTTGTTATGGTCGTAAATTTAATGTTACTGCTTATTACGGTTCATGGAGCCATCATGGTTATGGATTTCAAGATGAAAATGGAGAATGGATAAACACTATAACAGCTGTTAATTTAAATGGTAATAATGGTGATTGGTATGGAACATATGAAATAACAATACCAGAAGGAACAAAAAAGTTAGGATTTTTCTGTGATTGTAATAGTACTACTTGGCATGTTCATTATAGTTGGATTCGTGAAGTTGCTTTAAAGGAAGATGATTAAATTGTAGGAAAGATCTTAAATTATAGCATGAAGATTATTAAGAGGAGAAAGAGACAGTAAAATAACGGGCTGTTTGTCCCGTTATTTTATTGTTTTTTCATTTTTGGCTTTGATATAAGCGAGGCTAAATATCCGGAAGAAAATGGCAGCAGCAATACCGCCTGCAGCGGCTTTGGTTCCGCCAATAAAGGCACCGATAAAGCCGGATTTGCTTACTTCTTCTATGGCTCCTTTGGCTAGATTGTTTCCAAAACCGGTTAAAGGAACAGTTGCGCCACAACCGGCAAAATCTACTAAGTGTTGGTAGATGCCTAAGCCTCCTAATACAGCCCCCGTGGTTACAAAGATAACTAAAATTCTTGCAGGAGTTAGTTTGGTTTTATCAATTAAGATTTGCCCAATAATACAAATAAGTCCTCCTACCACAAAACAACGAAGTATTTGCATCCAGTCGATACTATTAAAAAATTCCATTTTGCCACCTCCTAGAGTTCAATTGCTATGGCATGAGCAATTCCGGGGATGGATTCACCTTGTTGTGAGGTAGTGGAATTGGTTAGGGCACCAGTTGCCATAAGCAAGATTTTTTTATATTTCTTTTGTTGTAACATTTTAAATAAATAACCAGAAAAAACGGTTCCACAACAGGCACAACCACTTCCACCTGCATGAGTATCTTGTTTTTCTTTATCAAAAATTAAAACACCACAATCATTGTAATTGGATTTAATATTATATCCTTTTGTTTCCGCCATTTCGATTAAAATTTCTTTTCCAACATGTCCTAAATCGCCGGTAATAATGGCATCATAATAACTAGGGGAGCGACCTGTGTCTTTGAAATGGGCAAGAAGGGTATCTAATGCTGCAGGTGCCATAGCTGCTCCCATGTTGTTCGCATCTTTAATTCCCATATCCACAATTTTTCCGAGGGGTAATATGCGTAATGTATGGACCCATTCCATCTTTGGCTACAATGGCAGCACCACTTCCAGTAACAGTCCACTGTGATGTTGGTGGACGTTGGTTTCCTAGTTCTAGAGGGAAACGGAATTGTTTTTCTGCACTACAAAAATGGCTAGATGCAGCACAAATGGCATAATTTCCGAGCGCCTCCTTCTAAGAAAACACTTCCCATACATAAGGCTTCTACAAAAGTGGAGCAAGCTCCAAAAATACCAAAAAAAGGTAAGTTTAGTTCACGTAGACCAAAACTAGAAGAAATACATTGGTTCAGTAAATCACCAGCAAAACAATAATCGATTTTTTCGCTAGGAATACCGGATTTGGCGACTACCATATTTACGGTTTCTTTTATAATTTTGCTTTCTGCTTTTTCCCAGGTTTTTTCACCCCAAAACTCATCTTCTAAGCATTGGTCAAAATAACTTGCAAGAGGTCCATCAGATTCCTTAGGACCTACAATAGAGGCTGTTTGCAAAATAGTAGGTGGGGTATCAAATTTAACAGTTTGTTTTCCAATTTTTTGCATATTGAAATCTCCTTTCTACACAAGGGTAATGGATTGTGTATTAAAAATAAGATATAAAATACCAACCACAATGGAAGCAGAAATACCAAAAACAAGAACAGGTCCTGCTACGGTAAACATTTTTCCACCGACTCCCATAACGTATCCTTCGGATTTGTATTCCATTGCTGGTGATACGATAGAGTTTGCAAAACCAGTAATAGGAATAAGAGAGCCAGCTCCTGCAAATTTTCCAATACGATTAAATAGGTTTAAGCCTGTTAAAAAGGCACTAATTCCAATTAAAATAATGGAAACAATGGTATTTGACATTTGGATATCCATGCCACGGTATTTGCAATAATTAAAGATGATTTGACCAATGGAACAAATAAGGCCACCTACCCAAAAGGCATTAAAACAGTTCTTTAAGATAGGGGAATTTGGCGATTTTTGGTCAACATAGGTTTGGTAATCTTTTTTGGTTTCAATTGGTTTCATTATTATTCCTCCTTTAGTCTCTGTCTCGTTCAATGGTAAAGCTTAAATCTAAATCAACTAAATATTCTGATATTTTCTTTCCATTGATTTTTGCAGTTTGGTTTAAAATGGTAACACTAGTAATATAATCAATGGTTTTTGTTGCTTCATTAATTGTTTGCACAATAGCATCCTTCCAAGAAATTTCAGATGTTCCAGTTACTTTTAAGTGTTTTTCAACGCTCATTTATTATCAACCTCCGTTTTTATAGTTTAGTGGTAGCATTTCCAAAAAAAACAATTTTATGCAATTTTTTAAAATAAAAATAAAAACAGACTAAAGCTTATAAAAAGACTTTAGTCCGTTTTCGTTTTAGGTGCCTACATCATTCCTGCACGGAATTCCTCAGAATTGTAAAAATCAACCCGATCGTCGTCGAGTATTGAATCCTGAGGAACTCCAGGAATAATCGTTGGTCTGTTGTTTTCTTTCTTCATGTTATGTTCCATTACCTTTCTGTCATATGACTGCTACCAATTGATTAACATAAAGATTATAACACAAAAAATGGAAAAAAAGCAAGAAAAATCGTACGACAAACTTCGACAGGTACTACTGTTTAGTTTGAATGGCTTTAAGAACCCCCAGCCGCTCCGCGGCAGCCCCCTTGTTAAAGGGGCTTTTCTGTAAGGTCTCCGAGGTTTGTATGCAATAAGTATGTACGAAATGATAAAAATAGTATTAAAGATATGGTAATATACAAATATATTGAATTTTGCTAACCTTACGAAGCGTTGCAAGAAAGCCCCTTTAACAAGGGGGCTGTCAGCGAAGCTGACTGGGGGTTCTTAAAAGATATGCTACGAAAATACGAATTTGTACAATTCATATTTGAATGATATAATAGGAAAAAAGAAAAAGGAGCATAAACCATGAAATTAGATGTAGCAAGGGAGTCGGCTTTAAAAATCTTATATAAGATTGAAGAAGAAAATGGATATTCTAATTTGGTGTTAGATGAATATCTAGAAAAAAATAGAGAAAAACTAAGTATAAAGGATGTCAATTTTATTTCTGAAATTGTGTATGGTGTGATTACTTGGAAGCTAACCATTGATACCATACTTACCAAACATTCTAAGATTAAAATTAATAAGATTTCGAAATGGGTAAGAATGATTTTGCGTATTGGTATTTATCAAATTGTATTTTTGGATAAGGTTCCCAAAAGTGCAGCAGTAAACGAATGTGTTAATTTATGTAAGAAATATGGTTATAAATCCGTAAATTTTGTTAATGCCATTCTTCGCAAAGTCCAAAAGACTGATTATGAAGAATTATCGAAAATGGAAGATGAGGTAGAACGAATTTCAAAAATGTATTCTATGCCAATTTGGATTGTAGAAAAGCTATTACACGAATATGGTTCCCAAAAGACGGAAGAAATATGTATGTATTCTAATCAAAGACCAAAAATGACAATCCGTGTAAATTCATTAAGGACAACAGTAGAGGAAGTAAAAGTAAAGTTAGAAGAAAGGAAAATAGAATACGAAGAGACAGAACTTCAAAATTTTTTACATTTAAAGAAAATAAAAGGGGTTGCAAACCTAGATTTGTTTAAAGAGGGGTTCTTTACCATTCAAGACGAAGGAGCAGGCCAAATTGGTTATATGGTAAATCCAAAAGAAAATGAAACGGTACTAGATGCTTGTAGTGCACCACGGAGGAAAAACGACTCATTTAGCAGAACTCATGAAGAATACAGGAAAGATTGAGGCATGGGACCTTCATGTAAACCGTGTAAAATTAGTGGAAGAAAATGCCAAAAGATTAGGAATTTTGATGATTACTACAAAACAAAAAGATGCTTTACAATATGAAGAAAAGTATAAAGAAAAATTTGATAAGATTTTACTAGATGTTCCTTGTATGGGACTAGGCGTTCTAAAAAGAAAACCAGATATTAAATGGAAAAAAACAAAAGAAGAATTAGAAGATATTGTAAAAGTACAAAAACAAATACTAGAAGTATGTAGCAAATATTTAAAAAGCGAAGGAGAATTAGTATATTCCACTTGTAGTATTTTAAAAGAAGAAAATGAAAATATAGTAAAAGAATTCATAAAAGAAAAGGAAAAGCAAAGAAAAGAGTTTATTAAAGAAAAGATTATTAAAATGAGCAAAGAAAAAATTAGATGTATGATTCCTAAGAAGAGTTCTACTTATAAGCCTAAGCAAGAGAAAAATACAAACAAAGAATTTAACATTTTGGAACAAAAAACGATTTTACCAAATGAAAATACGGATGGATTTTATATGTGCAAATTAAAAAAATGGTAAAAACAAGGGGAGAGTATGTAGAATAAACCAAAAAACAATCACAAAGATTGAGAATAGACGGATATTTCAACTTAAAATAAGAAAATATAAATTGTAAAAACATATAAGTTAAGATATATTACAAATATATTACATTTACATGACAATTCATAAAATACTATTGACTTTTGAGGGAAAACATATAAAATAACAATATAGTGTTTGGTTCGACACATGAAAATTACGATTTCATGGAAATGCAATTGATAAAAAAGAAAAAAATGTAATTTTTGGATGAAAATTTACGTATGAAATCATAAAAAATGTAAAAGATAAAAGTGTAAAATAAATAACAAAGGAGAAAAAAATGTCAACTTGTTTAGGTTTATATGTTGAAAATAATGTAATTAAATATGCCAAAGTATCCAAAGATAATGACAATATAAAAATTGACTCCTTTGGTATTAAATTTTATGACAAATTAAATGAAGCAATCAAGCAAGTCATTGAAGAAACTTATAGTTATAAAACACCAATTAGTATTAACTTATCCAATGAGCAATATAACTATTTTTATCTATTTAGTTTGTTAAACAAAAAAGATATGCAAAATGTAGTCAATACGGAATTTGAATCCATTTGCTATGATAATAGTGTTAATAAAGATGCCTTTGAAACGCGTTATGTATTAGTAAATGATCTAGAAGATAAAGAAAAAGTAAAAGCAATCCATGTATCAGCAAATAAAGCGGATATTGCAAAAAAAGAACAACAACTAGAAGGGTATCGAATTGCTTCTGAAACACCAATAGGGACATCGATTGCAAACCTAATTGACGATAAAATAAACGAGAATGTTTTAATTGTAAACATTGAGGAAAAAACAACAATAACTACAATTGTAGATAAAAAAATACTAAATATTGAAACAATAGAAGATGGTGCTGCTCAAATCTTATCTAATATTAGTGTAAAAGAAAATTCTTATTCAAAAGCATATGAAATATGTAAAAATTCTACAATTTATACACAGGAAGGAAAAGACTTACAATATGAAGAAAATGAATATCTTGATGATATTATGCCAACCTTATATAATATTGTCACAAGTGTTCGTAAAGTAGTAGATCAAAGTTTAAATAGGATTGATAAGATTTACTTGACTGGTACTGCATCCGTTATTAATAACATTGATATTTATTTCCAAGAATATTTAAAAGATATTAAGTGTGAAATTCTAAAGCCATATTTTATTAATAATATTCAAACCAAAATAAACGTGAAAGATTATATAGAAGTAAATTCAGCAATTGCACTTGCACTAGATGGAGTAGGACAAGGGCTAAAAGGATTAAACTTTAAAAAAGAAACATTGATGGACAAATTACCAGAATGGCTAACAATGGATGTTGGTGGAAAAAGTGGAAAAACATCAAAATTAGCAAGCAAACTAAACATTCGATTGGATATGAATTTTAATGAAAAATTAACAGCGGGGGAAATCGGGTTAATTCGAATTGCAGTAGGAATCTTAATGTTAATTCTTATTTATAGTGGAATTAGTATGTTTTTAAATAAAGAAATACAAAATAAAAACGATGAAATTCAAAAAGCGACCCAGGAGGTAAATACACAAATTGCAAAAATCAATACCGATACGACACAACTACGAAACAATACGAGCAAATATAAAAGTATGATACAAAGATTAGAAGATTTAACTTCAAAAACACAAGAGAAAAACCGAAGAAAAAATGCCATTCCAACCCTATTAAATCAAATTATGTATGTCATACCAAAAGGAGTACAAATTACCTCCATTCAAAATACATCAGGTGATACCATCGTAATTAATGCACAATCTTATAATTATGAACAATTAGGATATTTCAAGGCTAAAATTAAAGAAGATGATATATTACTAAATGTGGTATCCAATAGTGGAGAAAGGCAAGGACAAACTGGTTTAATTAAAACAGTAATTGAAGGAAGTTTGCCAATTGGGTAAAGGAGACTAAAAATATGAGAAAAATTTTAATAATCTTATTAATTGTTTTACTGTTAGTACTAGGTTATTTTACGATTTTTAATGGCTTAAATATATTTGGCATGGATGTATTATCTGTATTTGCCATTAAAGAGAAAAGTGAGCAATTAGATGGTGAACTTCAAAAAATAAGCACATTAACAAGTGTGGATCGTACAAAAGCCATGAGTGAATTAAATGATAGTGCAAAACAATTAGTAATTGCAAAAGACGAGTATAACGATAAAGTTTTATATAGTTCTAAGGAAGAAATTGAAATCGCAACACAGGGGATTCAATATGAAATGGAATATTTATGGACGAAAATAGGAAATCATGCAACCAAAAATGGTATTATATTAAAATTTGTTGTCAGTCAAAGTGCATCTGGTGCAGAAAATTTATATGATTTATCTTTTGTAGCAACAGGAAGGTATGTTTCCATTTCAGAGTTTATTGCGGCTTTAGAAAATGACTCTTCCCTAAATTTCAAAATTGAAAATGCAAAAGTATCCCCATTTGAAGGAAGTACTGAAAATTTACAAGTAAGCTTTGAGGTAAAAGAAATTTCCATTCGTATTGATAAAATTACTAGAACCAATACTCCATCTTCTACACAAACAGGATTAGAAACCGATACGAAAACAAATAATAATATGGTTGATAATGCGATAAGAGATAATGGAATAGAACTTAATGAACAAGGAGGAAATTCATAATGAAAGTATTTAAAGAAATTGTTATTATTTTATTATTGGTATTAGCAATATTGCTCGTATTAGGAGTATTTTTATACGACTATATACCAATGAATAAAGTAGTGCCTAAAATAGAACAATATGAAGCACCCAATAATGTAAAACAAGAATTACAACAAAGCATAGAAGAAGAGCAAAATACAATGACACCAATTGTATATGAAATTAATAATAGCGATCTAAATTTATATGAAAGAACAAAAGATTATGATAAAGGAAAGGTAAATCCATTTGGAAATACAACGGTAGAAGCAGGCGATAATACCACAGTATCCAGTGGAAACCAAGGAGGTACTACAACGACTGAAACGCCAAATAGTAACGATAATAGTAGTACAACCACACCAAATTCTAGTACCGTTAAAAAGCCTACTGGAATTAAATAACATTCGGTTATATTTATTCTATAAATATATACAAATCAAAAAATATTATAAGGAGGAATTTTTTTATGTTAAAAGGACAAAAAGGTATTACATTAGTTGCATTAGTAATTACAATTATCGTATTATTAATCTTAGCAGGTATTACAATTAGTTTAACAGTTGGACAAAGAGGTATCTTAAATAGAGCCCAAGAAGCTGGAAAAAACTATACCAATGCTGCTAGATATGAAGACCAACAATTAACTGATTTAGATCAACAAACAGAACAAATCTTAAGAAATGTTCAAGGTAATAACTAAGGTTATCATCAAGAATAATAACTAAGTGGCATATGCATGAAAGAAAAATGTATATGCCATTTAGTTTAAAGACGAAACAAAGGAGAAACTTATGATACAAGCTTTTTTAATTGGTATCTTATTTGTGGTTGGAATTTATTTTGGTAGTTTTTTTACACTTGCTACGTATCGTTTGCCAAAAAAAGAAAACATTACCCATAAACATTCATACTGCCCTAATTGTAATCACAAATTAGGAATGTTGGATTTAGTTCCTGTATTTAGTTTCTTAGTTTTAGGTGGGAAATGTCGTTATTGCAAACATGCCATTGGTATTCGCTATTTTCTATTTGAAATACTGACTGGTATTGTTTTTGTATTATTTGGTTTATCCTTAAAAATAGACATACATTCTTTGTTCCTTGAAGATATGATTTATGTTATACTAGGAATTTTATATTTTACTAGTTTATTTATCTTAGCTGGAATCGATAAAGAAAAAAATCAAATTCAAAAATCAGTAATATACTATCAAGTTGTTGTTTCTATATTATATATCATATATTCATGTACATTCCAAAAAGGAAATGTATATCAATATGGGATATATTTATGTATCATGGCTTTTTTGATTTTATATGAAACGTTTAGTTTTAGGAAAAATTTAAAAGAAAACAACATGTATTTCATATTAATATTTATATTAAATATGGTAATCATAACAAAAGAATACATAGCAATTATGACACTACTATGTACTATATTAATAATAGGCCTTGAAAATATGATAACATATTGGAAAACACGAAAATCGCAAAAAGTAGTAGAAAAACAGAAAAAAACACCAATCATTTTTTATATAAGTGTAGCCAATATAATTATGCTAATTGGAAATAATTTTATTATCAATTATATGATGAAATAGAAACAAAAGAAAAAATAAATACAAAGCATAAATAAGGGTAATAAAATATGAATCTCAAAAGATAGGAATAAATGAAAATAACGTTAGAACATGAGTATAAAAAGATAAGTATAAGGAAAATAAAGGTGAGGTATGAGCATTAAAGGAGTAAGTATAAAGAAAAATAGAGGTTTTACAACAGCAGACATTGTAGTGGCAATTGTTGTTATGATGATATTTGTTGGAATGATTGCAACATTGTTTTATAACTTTTATTTATCAACCACTGCTAAAAACAGAAATGCCATGGCAACAAATTATATTGTGGATGTAATAGAAGAAATAAAAGCAATGAATTATGATGAAGTTCAAAAAGATACACAGGACAGTAATAGCATTAATAATTTAATTCAGCAATTAGAAGCAACGAAACAAATACCAAAAGAATATATCATAACAGGAGAGATACAAAAATATAACGAAACAGAAGGAAATACAGATAAAAAGGATCTTGTCAAAATTTTAACAATACGAGTAGAATATAGCCTAGGAAAGAAAACAGAAAAAATTGAAATTTCAACACTATTAATAAAAACAATTGAAAAAGAATGAAAAAGATAAGTATTTCAACATAATTGATAAAAGCGATTGGAAAAGAATAAAAAAGGTAAGTAAACCCAAAACTTATGCATTATTAATAAAAACGAGGAGTGAAGTATGAAACAGAATTCAGGACTAACGACAACAAGTATTATTATTTATGTAGTTGCTATGACGATTGTAATAGGAATTATTGCCAGTATTACATCATTTTTCTATGCAAATGTAAATAATTTGGATGAAAATAGTACTCATATTGCAGAAATAACAAAATTTCATATGTATTTTTTAGAAGAAACCACGAAAAAAGATAATGAAATTCATAACGTACAAGAACAATCCATTTCTTTTACAACCGGAAATACGTTTACTTTTCAAGATAATAGTATTTATTTTAATCATATTAAAATCTGTGAAGAGGTTTCAAACTTACAATTTGCCACAGAAATGAAAAATGGCAAAACTATTATCAAAGTTCTTATTACATTTGGTACAGGAAACGAATATACAAAAACCACACAATATGTCTTAAACAATGATATGTAATTTTTGGCAATTTGCTTGGAATTCTAGGAATTAGAAGAAAGATATTGTATAATAGAGTAAGAACTACAAAGGAGGAAAATATATGGAAAGAAGAGTGCCCATTGGAATTGAATTAGTAAGAAAAGGTGTCATTACGGAAAATGACATACAAAAAGCATTAGAATATCAAAAAATTCATACCAATAAAAAATTAGGAGACATTTTAAATGAATTAAAAGTATGCGATTCCTATCGATTAATCCAAACAATTGGAGAAATCCTAGGAGAAAAAGCAATTTTATTAGAACCAAGTGATATTAAAATCAACTTAGATGATTACATTTCGCCAGATGTGCTAAGGCGTAATCGCGCAATTCCTTTTGAAATAGAAGGTGGAAGAATTAAAGTTTGTTTTTCCGATACTGCCAATAAAAGAGCAGTCGACACCATTCGTCTACTTTTATTAAACAAAGGCTTAATTATGGAAAAATATATTACGTTTGATAGTAATATCGAAAAAATATTAGTATCCATGCAAGGAAAAGAAACCGATGACATTAATTCCTCTTCCGATATTACAGGTTTAGTGGATACCATTATTAAAAAAGCAATGGACAAAAGAGCAAGTGATATTCATTTTGAACCGATGGAAGATGAACTTCGCATTCGTTATCGTATTGATGGAGAATTGTTTACAGCAGGAAATTTGGATAAAGAAAAACAAGCACAAGTGATTGGTCGTTTAAAAGCGATTTCCAATATGCATCAAGAAAAACAAGAATCCCAAGATGGTAGAATTTTATTATACCCAGATTACAACATCCGTGTTTCTTCACAGAAAAACGTACATGGTGAGAAATTTGTATTAAGGCTATTAAAGAAAAACTCCGATATTCGTAACTTATTTGAATTGGGATTTCCAAAAAACGAACAAATTGTAAAGAATAGTTTTGAAAAACGAAATAGTATTACCATTATGGCAGCACCTACGGGAGAAGGTAAAACCACGACCCTTTATAGTATTATTGATTATTTAAATAAACCAGAAATCAATGTAACCACTATAGAAGACCCAGTGGAAATCCGAATTCCCGGTTTAAACCAAGTAGAAGTGGATGCCAAAACAAGCTTTTCTGACTCATTACGAACCGTATTAAGACAAGACCCAGATATTATTCTAGTAGGAGAAATTCGTGATAGAGAAACAGCAGAAATTGCTTTACAAGCAGGACAAACAGGACATTATGTATTATCTACCATTCATACCATCGATAGTGTAGAAGTAATTACCAGATTAAGAAAAATGGGAGTTTCCAATTACGATATTGCAAGCACACTTGCCACGGCAGTATCACAAAGACTTGTTCGAAAAATATGTCCACATTGTGCAAGAGCAAGAGAATTCACTTTTGAAGAAACTGAAATTATGAAAAGAATTGGTGAAAAATATGGAGTAAATTTTGACTTCTATGGAAAAATGACCTATGATGCAGTGGGATGTTCTGAGTGTAATAACACAGGATATTATGATCGTATTGGTGTTTTTGAAATTTTAAACATTGATGATGAATTAAGAGAACTGATTACCAGTGATGCCTCTACCTTAAAAATGAAAGAAGCAGCCATCAGAAAAAATTATAAACCACTTGTGATTGACGGTATTTATAAAGTGCTAGCAGGTGTTACCACACTAGAAGAATTAAATAAAAAATTAGTAATTTATTAAAATTACATGGGAGGGAAAATACGAATGATACAAATTGAAAGAATACTAGACCAAGCAATCGAGAAAGATGCATCCGATATCCACTTTATTTGTGGAAATAAGCCAATGCTTAGAATAATAAGAGAATTAAGACCAGTAGAAGAATGCGAAGAATTAACACCAGAAGATATGAACGAAATTTATGATTACTTAGTAAGAGGAAACATTGAAAAAGATACTGTTTATAAAGAAACCAGAAAATTAGATACTTCTTTAGAATATGCCGATAAACGTTTCAGGGTAAACATTTCTTCTTCCGAAGATGTACCACTTTTTACCTTAAGAATTATCAAAAGTGAACTACCAAAATTTGAAGATTTAGGAGTACCAGACATTGTGAGACGTATGACCTTCCAACCACAAGGACTTATGTTAGTAACTGGTAAAACAAACTCTGGAAAAACCACAACCTTAAGTGCATTAATTAATGAAATTAATGAAACACAAAATAAAAAAATACTAACCTTAGAAAGCCCAGTAGAATACAAGCATCACTCCAAAAAATCCATTATTGTACAAAAAGAAGTAGGAATTGGTGGAGACTCACTATGCTATAGTGATGGTGTAAAAAACTCCTTAAGAGAAGACTGTGATATTGTAGTAGTAGGAGAGATTCGTGATAAAGAAACCATGGATGCAGCTATTGAAACAGCAGAAGCAGGACATTTAGTAATTGGTACTTTGCATACAAAATCTTGTGCAGAAACCATTGACCGTATGATTAACTTCTATGATATTAGTGACCAGCAAACCATTAAATACTTAATTGCATCCCTATTAAAATTAGTTATTTCACAAAGACTATTAAAAGGAACCGATGGGAAACTAGTATTAGTACCAGAAGTAATGGTGGTAGACAATATTGTAGCAGGACTGATTCGTAAAGAAAAAATCAGTGTATCTGAAATAGAAGACGCGATTCAAAGTAATCTAGAAAAGGGAAGTATTGGACTAATTAATTCGATTGCAGAATTATTTGTAGAAGATAAAATCACGTTAGAACAAGCAAAAGCCCAAATTGAAGAAAAGAATATAGAAACACTAAATAGAACCATCATGCAACTTAGAATTAAGAAAGACAGATAAGAAAAGGAGGTCTACAAATGGCAGTGTATCGATACCGTGCATTAACACCAAATGGGGTTATTGTTACCAACCGAATTGAAGAAAACAATCGTAGTGCTGTTATTAAAAAGTTAAAGAGAAATAATTTAACTCCCATTCATATTGCAGAACAAATTGCAATTACGAAAAAGCCGACAAAAACAAATAAAAGGAATATAAAAGATATTGAAGACATTATGAAAAATGCAAATACCACAAACTTACTAGCAAACCGTGAAAAAAATAGACAATCCTATATCCAAAAAATTAACCAAGCATTAAGTAAAACAGAAAAAATTACAAATCGCGATATTGTTATTTTTACACAGAATTTTTATTTGTTAAAAAAGGCAAATTTCAATAACATTCATGCACTAAGCACCATTATTGAGAGTACAGAAAATTACTTGTTTAAAGGAATATTAGAAGATATTCTAGCAGGTGTAGAAGCGGGAGAAAACATGTATACCACTATGGAATATTACTCGAATGTTTTCCCATACATTTATATTAACATGATAAAAGTTGGAGAACTATCTGGTTCTTTAACCACTTCCTTAGAACAAGCCGTAAAATATTTAGATGATGCAGCAGATATTACCAAAAAAGTAAAAAAGATATTAATACCAAACCTTGCCCAATTTGCTTTATTAATGATTATGTTAGTGGTAGGTACCTTATTTGCAATACCATCCATTCAAGACGTATTTGAAGCAGTGGGAACAAAAGATGAACTACCAGCAATTACATTATGGTTCCAAAGCTTTTTAAATGGTGTTATGGCATATTGGTATATTCCAACGGCCTTTTTAATTGGAGCCATTGTAGGAGTGGTTTTATATATTAATACACCAAAAGGAAAATACAATTTTGACTATTTTAAATATACCATGCCAATTTTTGGAAAACTAATCTTTGCATTAGACTTTTCAAGACTAATGAGAGCAATGCTTTTAAACTTAAATAATGGAATGAGAATACAAGAAGCATTAGAGGTAAGTAAAAACGTAAGCAAAAACTATGTAATGCTTTCAATTATAGAAACCTCTATAAACAATATTTTAATTGGACAATCATGGATTGAACCATTTGAAAAATCCGGATTACCATCCTCGATGATTACCGAGATGTTAAAAATAGGTATGAAAACCGATTTACCAGAGATGATGGAAAAACTACTAGAATATATGGAAATTGATATTAATAATATACTAGATAAGATTATGATGGTATTACCACAAGTAGTATACAGTATTGTTGGAGTTGTACTAATCTTCTTTGTATTAGTAGTATTAGTTCCTTGTATCCAATTATACATGGGTAACTTCTTATTCTCAGCATATGGTTTCTAAAATACAAAGAAAAAATTGTAGGGGTTGCATATCATGCAACCCTTATTTGTATTCTAACGCATATAATGATTTGTAAGTGGCAAAGCCACTAACACAATCATTTATAAATTTTATATTTTCTAAAAAGGAGAAAGAGAAATGAGAATAGGAATTGATTTAGGAGGAAGCCATATCGCATTAGGATTAGTAGAAAACGGGAAAATCATACAAAAATGTGAACACAATTTTTCGAAAGAAGAAAAAGAAAATTTAGAGGAGACCTTAAAAAAGGTAATCCACCAAGAAATTGAAAAACTAATGGAATTGACATCCCTAGAAGAAATTGAAATGATTGGAATTTCTGTTCCACGGAAGACCGAAAAATGGATGCATTGAACAGGCAGCAAACCTTCAAGGAGAAAAAATAAACATAGAAGGACTCGTAAAACAGATCATTGATAAGCCTATCTTTCTAAAAAACGATGGTATGTGTGCAGGAATTGCTGAAAAAGAATATGGGGCTTTAAAGGGGTGTAACAATGGTGTGTTTTTAGGAATTGGAACTGGAATTGGAACTGCTGTATTTTTAAGGGGCAAACTAGTAGAAGAAGTACGAAGTGCAGGACACATGATTATTGAACGAAATGGCAAACTTTGCAATTGTGGAAAACGTGGTTGTTATGAGGCATATGCCTCAATGAAAGCACTAAAAGCGCGGAATTAGAAACAAACTTCAAAATGAGAATTTGTCTAGTAAAGAAATTTTGCAAATCCTAAAAGATGAAACGAAAAATCAAGCATTCGAAGAAATAATAAAAAATTATATCGAATATTTAAGCATAGGAATAGCTAATTTTGCACGAATTTGTAGTAGTGATGTAGTTGTGATTGGAGGCAGTTTCGTGCATTTTAAAGATGTGCTATGGGATAGACTTTTAAAAGAACTAGATCGAATTATGATACCGATGGAAAAAGAAAAAGTGACGATTAAGCTTGCTATGCTTAGTAATGATGCTGGAGTCATAGGTGCAACTAAAATGGTGTAAAACGAAAATCTACTTCTTGCATAAGTGGATTTAAGTTATTTATCAATTTTTCTCCCCAATTCATTGACTTTTTTCAAAAAAAAAGATAAGATATAACTATTAAAATGATAGAGAATAAATTACGAAACCAAACGTAGTTTTTAGGAGGTATTTATGGGAGAAGTTATCGTTATCACATCTGGAAAAGGTGGAGTAGGTAAAACAACCACAACAGCAAATTTAGGGGCTGCTCTTGCGATGCAAGGCAAAAAAGTAGCGTTAGTGGATACCGATATAGGACTTAGAAACTTAGATGTTGTTATGGGGCTAGAAAACAGAATTGTATATGATATTGTTGATGTTGTAGAAGAAAAATGCAAATTAAGACAAGCATTAATTAAGGACAAGCGTTATACAGAACTTTTCTTACTTCCAGCAGCACAAACAAGAGATAAAACAGCCGTTAATGAAGAACAAATGAAACAATTAACGGATAAATTAAAAGAAGAATTTGACTATATTTTAATCGACTGTCCAGCAGGAATTGAACAAGGATTTAAAAACGCAATTGCAGGAGCAAATCGTGCCATTGTAGTAACAACAGCAGAAATTTCAGCCATTCGTGATGCAGACCGAATTATCGGACTATTAGAATCCTCAGAAATTAAAAATCCAGAATTGGTTGTAAACCGTCTAAAACCAAACATGGTAAAAAGAGGAGAAATGATGGATGTAGACGACATTGTTGACTTATTATCCATCGAATTAGTTGGTGTTGTACCAGATGATGAATATGTTGTAACCCAAACAAACAAAGGAGAACCCGTTGTATCGAATCGTAAAGCTCCTTCCGGTAAGGCATATTTAGAAATTGCAAGAAGAGTGTTAGGAGAAACAATAGAAGTAACCATACCAGGAAGAGAGAAAGGATTTTTTGCAAAATTAAAAAGATTATTTAGAAAGAAATAGTAGGAAATGGGGGAATAAGAATGTTTGAAACAGTCATCAACTTTTTTAAGAAAATGAAGAAACAAGAAAAAGAGCAAGCAAAATCAAAAGATACAGCAAAAGAGAGATTACATTTAGTTCTTATGCAAGACCGTGCCAATGTGTCAGCGGATTTCCTAGATCTTATGAAACAAGAAATTATTGAGGTAATCAAAAAATATATTGATGTGGACGAAAATGAAATTGATGTTAGGCTTACGAATAAGGATAATGGAGATGGTACCAATGGGGCACCAGCGTTGTATGCTAACATTCCAATTGTTAGCATCAAAGAAGATGTAAAAAGTGGAATGGCAAGACAGCAAGAAAAAACAAAAAAAGAAGAAACAATCAATAAGGAAATTACGAAAATAGAGAATGAACTAGAACCAAAAGACCAATCTCCAAAAGAAAATAAGAACAATATTGAGACAGTTGAAAAATGGAATGAAGAAGTAGAAAAAAGAAATCAAGAAATGTTAAAAGAAGAAACCAGTTTTGAAAACAAGGAAAATGTAGAAAAAGAAACAAACACAGAAAGCAATTTTCAAAACAATGAAAATGTAGAAACACAAACAAACACAGAAAGCAATTTTCAAAACAACGACAGTGTAGAAACACAAACAAATACAGAAAGTAATTTTCAGAACAATGAAAATGTAGAAACACAAACAAACACAGAAAGCAATTTTCAAAACAACGACAGTGTAGAAACACAAACAAATACAGAAAGTAATTTTCAGAACAATGAAAATGTAGAAACACAAACAAACACAGAAAGCAATTTTCAAAACAACGACAGTGTAGAAACACAAACAAATACAGAAAGTAATTTTCAGAACAACGACAGTGTAGGAACAGAAATAAATACAGAAAGTAATTTTCAAAACAATGAAAATGTAGAAACACAAACAAATACAGAAAGCAATTTTCAAAATGATGAGAACATAGAAACGGAAACAGATACAGAAAATGATTTTGAAAATAATGAGAGTTTAGAGGAACAAAGTATAGAAGAAGCAGACTTACTAGTAGAGGGAGCAAATGCTATATTTGAGAATGGAAAACCAACTCAAAATAGTAATGAAAGTGACAGAAACTTTAACAAGAAAAAAAATAAATTTAATAAGAAAAAAAGACGCAACCGAAATCAAAGAAGATAAATCAAACAAAAGCAAATTAAGAGGGTGAAGCATGAAAGCGCGAATTTTAAAAAACATAGAGTGGGGAATACTAATTTGTTGTATAGCACTATTTATAATAGGTTGCATTTCTTTATATTCTGCAACACAAGAAGCAAACTACGTAGAATTAAAACGACAAATCCTATGGCTAATCGTAAGCCTTCCAATTATGATTGCCGTTATATGTATTGATTATAGCACCATTGCAAAAATTGCACCAATATTTTACGGAATTTTCATTATTCTACTAATTGCGGTACTATTTACAAAACCAATCAACGGAGCATCTAGTTGGTTTACCATTCGAGAAGGGGTTCAAATACAACCAAGTGAATTTGCAAAAATATTTGTAATAATGACCTTTGCTTATTTAATGGTAATTTTTCAAAAAAAGGACAAAAACGCAATTAACAAACCATGGAAATTACTAGCGGTACTAGCAGTTGTTATCGTTCCAGTATTACTAATTATTAAACAACCAGATTATGGAACTGCGATTGCTTTTATGATAGCAACCATCCTTATGCTATTTGTCGCAGGAATTGATAAAAGATATATTATAGGCGCTATTTTAATTGTAGCCATTGCACTACCACTTGTATATTTCTTCGTATTACCAGACCATGCCAAAACAAGAATTGACGTCTTCTTAAATCCGAATTTAGATGCAAGAGGAGCAGGATACAATGTCATTCAATCAAAACTTGCCATTGGCTCAGGCGGACTTCTTGGAATGGGACTATTAAAAGGAAACCAAACGCAATTGGGATTTTTATATCCTAAGACAACAGACTTTATTTTTTCTGTAATTGGAGAAGAAATGGGATTTTTAGTAGCGGGAGCAGTTATTGTACTATACGTCATACTAATTACCAAAGCAATTTATGTTGCAAAAACTGCAAAAGACGATTTGGGGTCCTATATTGCAATGGGAATTGTTGGAATTTTCTTATTCCACATGATTGAAAATATTGGTATGACAATGGGATTGCTTCCCATTACCGGAGTACCACTTCCCTTTGTAAGTTATGGTGGAAGCTCCCTTGTTACAAACTTTATTTGTATTGGGCTATTACTAAATATTAGTGGAAGAAGACAAAAAACCATATTTATGGATGAAAGATTATAAAGGAAAAAAGCGATGTATATAAAACCATTATCAATTGGAAACATTACCATTAAAAACAATATTTTATTAGCACCCATGGCAGGTATTACAGACCTGCCATTTCGTATCATTGGTAAAGAAAATGGAGCAGGGCTTACCTTTACCGAAATGGCAAGTGCAAAAGCTATTTTTTATGGGGATGAAAAAACAAAAAAGCTATTAATGACACAAGGGGAACAAGGCCCCATACGGAGTACAGATTTTTGGAAGTGAAGTAGAAAGCTTGTCTTATGCGACAAGGAAAATAAGCAAAGATTTTGATATAGTCGATATTAATATGGGGTGCCCAGCACCAAAGGTAGTAAAAAATGGAGATGGTAGTAAATTACTACAAAATTTAGATTTGGTAGGGCAAATTGTAGAAGAAGTAGTAAAAGCATCTAGCGTGCCAGTAAGCGTAAAAATACGAAAAGGCTGGAGCAAAACAAGCGATGTATCGGTACAAGTGGCAAAAATTATTGAACAAGCAGGTGCAAAACTAATTACCATTCATGGAAGAACAAGAGACGAATTTTTTAGTGGAGAAGTAGATTTAGAGGCAATTCGAAAAGTAAAAGAAGCAGTATCCATTCCAGTCATTGGAAATGGCAATATTATAGACGAAGAAAGTGCAAAAAGAATGTTTGAACAAACAGGAGTAGACGGCATTATGATTGGAAGAGCATCCATTGGCAACCCATGGATTTTTAAAAGAATTTTGCACTATTTACAAACAGGAGAAAAATTAAAAGAAATCACAAACAAGGAAAAATTAGAAACCATCCTTAAACATATTGAACTAGAAGTACAAATAAAAGGAGAAAAAGTAGGAATTCCAGAACTTCGAAAACACTTGGCGTGTTATGTAAAAAGCTTACCAAATGCAAGTAAAATAAGACAAAACATCAATCAAATAAATACAAAAAATGAATTGGTACAGGCATTAAAAGAATGTTTTTAAATTCATAGAATATATATAAAAAAGAATAGCAAGCATGCTATTCTTTTTTGTTAGCCGATATTAAGAAAAATCTACGAAGGCATACAAGAAAGCCCCTTTAACAAGGGGGCTGGCACGCGGGAGCGTGACTGGGGGTTCTTAAAAAATGTATGGTCTCGTTTAAAAGTTGTAAGGAGGAAAATAATGATGAAACGAAAAAAATGGCTTGTGTTTAGTGTTTTTGTTTTCATGTTAATTGGGATATTCGGTTTTTTTCTAAAAAATAATTATAAAACAGCTAAATTTGGAAATACTAATAGTAAATCAAGCGAAAGCATAAAAGAATATATTTTAAACTTAGAGTCCTATGAAGCCCAGATGGAAGTAGAAGTTCACAGTAACAAAAATCAAAACCAATACAAAATAAAACAAACTTATAAATCCCCTAACATATCGTACCAAGAAATCTTAGAGCCAGATACCATAAAAGGATTAACCACCAAATATGATGGAAAAACCCTAAGCATTGAAAATACAAAATTACACCTAAGTAAGATTTATGAAAATTATCCATACGCTACCCAAAACAACTTATGGTTATCTGGATTTATTGAAGACTATAAAAACAATGAAAAAGCTACTCTAAAAGAAGAAGAAAATCAAGTAATTTTAGAAACCAAAGTAGAAAATCCATCAAGTAAAGAATGCTTTGTAAAAACCTTATATATTGATAAAAAAACAGCAAAACCGACCAAACTTACCATAGAAGACAAGAACCAAAAAAAGCAAATTTACATATTATATAATGAGATAAAAATAAAAAGTAGTCGGTAAAGAAGACACATTAGCATTCAAACTAAAATTATTACAAGATAATATATAATCTTTATAGGCTACTACTATTTTGCTCTTCGTTTCAGTTTAAAATATATCAAAGAAAAGTAAGAAAAAACAGTAATAACAGGAGTGAAGAAAATGGTAGTCAAAAGAGGAGATATGTTTTATGCAGACTTAAGCCCTGTAATAGGTTCTGAACAAGGAGGAATACGTCCAGTTGTCATTATTCAAAATGACATGGGAAATAAATATAGTCCAACTGTGATTGCAGCAGCAATCACTTCACAAACTGGAAAAAACAAATTACCAACACATATTGCACTAGACTCGCGGAAAAAGTGGACTAAAAGCAAATTCGGTTGTACTTGCCGAACAAATAAGAACCATAGATAAAAGTCGCTTAAAAGAAAAAATTGGGCATATAGAAGATAATCAAATAATGGACCAAATTAACAATGCATTAGGCGTTAGTTTTGGTTTAGGAGAATAAAAAAGAGATAAAAAGTAACAGAGGTAAAAAGCATCTTTTACCTCTGTCACTTTTTTATTATTAGGAATATTACGATTTTTTTAAACTTTTTTTAAAAAAGTATTGCAAATTCCCAAAAGTTATATTAAAATTTAAGGGAAGTGGTGAGAAGTGGTACAAAGTGGTTTGAAAAGGGAGCGAGGTGAGCCTAAGTGTTTATTGGTGAATATGAGCATAATGTAGATGCCAAAGGTAGAATTATTATGCCTGCCAAATTACGTGAAGACATCGGGGATAAGTTCATTATTACAAAAGGACTTGACGGATGTTTATTTGCGTATTCACTAGTAGAATGGGCGAACTTTGAAGAAAAATTAAAAGCACTACCACTTGCACAAAAAAATGCAAGAAACTTTGTTAGATTTTTCTTATCTGGGGCAGTAGAATGTGAAATTGATAAACAGGGAAGATTTTTAATTCCTGCGAATTTAAGAGAACATGCGGGACTAGATAAGGAAATTGTTATTATTGGTGTAGGGACAAGGCTTGAAATTTGGAACCGTGAAGTTTGGAAAAACTACAGTAGTGACGACAATATATCAGCAGATGAGATTGCAGAAAATATGACAATGCTTGGTATATAACTTTTTAAAAGTTTATATAAATTACTTAAGATAGGGGGTTATTACATAATTTTCCCCATGAAATACAAAAGAAAAAATTTTGCCTAATATAATTACATAAAAGAAAAAAGTAAAACCAAAGAAAAAAACATATAGGAAAATGGTACGAAAGAAAAAAATCTGTATAAAAGAAATCAATACCAAAGACAATTTTTCTATAAGGATTAAATTGAATACCAAAGATAAAATTTAAAAAAGAAATTATACCAAAGATAATTTTTAGAAAAAAATACCAAAGAAGAAATGGTACCAAAGATAATTTTACAAAAGCATAATACCAAAGAAAATAATATGTGGGATAATTTCTACATAAGAGGGGTACGAAAGAAAAGATTTTACGAAAGAGAACATTTATTGGTTATGCAAAAGAAAAATATATATGATACAAAAGAAAATAAAAGAGGAGTCATACGAAAGAAAATTTTTTAAGATTGAACAAAAGAAACATAGAAACAAAAGACGAAATTATTTGCAACAGTTGGTATCTTTTATAGTACCAACTGTTTAGCAAATATAGAAAAACCAAGGGAAAAGGAGTATGAATATTGGAATTTAACCACAAATCGGTTTTGCTAGAAGAATGTATACAGGGGCTTTCCATCAAACCAGATGGTATTTATGTAGATGGTACGATGGGAGGAGCAGGACATAGTAAAAAAATACTAGAAAGATTATCGAAAAATGGTAGACTAATTGGAATTGACCGTGATATGGATGCATTAGAAACAGCAAAAAAAAGATTGCAAGAATATCAAAATGTTACGTATATCCATGGAAATCATGATGATATCAGAAAAATTATAGAAGACTTAAAAATAGACAAGGTAGATGGAATTTTGTTAGACCTTGGGGTATCCTCTTATCAAATTGATGAAAAACAAAGAGGATTTAGCTATATGAGTGATAGTCCATTAGATATGCGCATGGATCAAACCGCTGAGTTAACAGCGAGTAAAGTAATCAACCAGTATTCAGAACAGGCACTTGCAGGTATTATATATGAATATGGGGAAGAACGTTTTTCTAGACAAATTGCAAAAGAGATTTGTAATAGGAGAAAGAAAAAGCAGATTACTACTACAAAAGAGTTAGTAGAGATTATAAAAGAAACCATTCCTTTTTATGATAAAAATGCAGGACATCCTGCAAAAAGAACCTTTCAAGCAATTCGAATTGAAGTGAATAATGAAATAAAACCACTAGAAAATACGATAAGACAGGCAATTCAGTGCCTAAAACCAGAAGGAAGATTGTGTGTGATTACGTTTCATTCATTAGAAGATAGGGCAGTAAAGAAGATATATACCGAGGCAACTCGGAAAGTGCAGTTGTCCAAAGGATTTTCCAACATGTGTATGTGGCGCAAAAACATTAGGAAAAATTATTACAAAAAAACCAATTGAACCAACGGATCAGGAAAAACAAGAAAACACAAGGTCCGCGAGTGCAAAATTAAGAATATTTGAAAGAACCAATTAGAGAAAAGACAAAAAATGAAGAAAACAACAAGCAAAGAGGTAAAGAAAAGAAGTAGAGAAAAGAAACAGAGAAAAGAAGTAGAGAAAAGAAACAGAGAAAAGAAACAGAGAAAAGAAGTAGAGAAAAGAAACAGAGAAAAGAAACAGAGAAAAGAAACAGAGAAAAGAAACAAAGAAAAGAAACAAAGAAGAATAATAAAGAAAAGATAATAAATAAGAAAAAACAAAAGAACGGAGGTGATAACAATGGCATATAATCGTTACCAATATGGAACAAGCCCAAGAAAACTACAACCAGAATACGAACCACAAGTAAAAAGATATCCAAAGAAAAGTACAGCAAAAAAAGCAAAAGTAGAAACAAAGAAACGTGTAAAAACAAGGCAAAAAGAAAAACGAAAAGTAAAACCAGAAGCAAAAATGATGCTATATGTAGCAATTGGTTTTATGATATTACTTGCTATTAGTTATCGAAATTCCGTGATTAATGAAAAATTTACTAAAATTAAGGAACTAAAATCAAATTTATCTACTCTTCAAAAAGAAAACGAACAATTAGAAGCAAACATTGAAAGCAGTCTTAATCTAAAGACAATTGAGCAATCAGCTAGAGACACATTAGGAATGCAAAAATTAGACAATTCGCAAAGTGTCTATATTAATTTACCAAAACAAGATTACATAGAGCCAGCAGTAGAAGAAATTAACAAAGAGGAAGAGGTAAGCATTTGGGAAAAAATTATCCATTTTATTACTGGGAAGTAAAAAGCCTTCTATATTAAGATAATAGAAGGCTTTTTTATTACGAAAGTAGCAAGATTTCTTAAGTACCTCACCCACAGACTTTGACTGTGTGGTGGGTCAGGTTCTTATGTCATATTTTTGTAACATAAGTAACCAAAACGTAATACAAAAATCGTTGACTTGGCGAAATTTTCCATGCTATAATAATTATGTTTATGAATAATCAAAAAGAAAGGAAAGTGATTTGGAAAATGAAGTAAACAAAATGGAAGTAATTGCAAGTTTAACGAACATAACACTTGGAAATACTATCGTTAAAAATAAAATACCATAATTTGATAGATTGGTAAACAACAAATAAAAATAAATGAAGATATTGAAAAACAATCTTTCATTTTTAGAGATAGGAGAGAGAAAAGATATGAAAAAAATAGTAAAAATTAGTTTAGTATTCATGATCATATTTGGTATGATCAGCAATGTATATGCAGCAAGTTGTACGATTACAGCAAAACCTTCAAAAGCAGAAGTTACTTCAAACGAAGAAGTTGTAGTTGATTTTGTATTATCCAATATTCAAGATGAAAAAGGAATGATTACGTTTACAGCAAAACTAGAACATGATAGTGGTTTAACCTTTAAAAAGATAGAAGGACAAAATGGATGGAAACCATCTTTTAGTCAAAATACAAAATTGATAGCTGCCGAAAGAGATGGAGGATATGCAAAAAGTGATGAAGTTGTATTTCGTGTTACTTTCCAAGCAAATGGAGCAGTCAATACCAATCCAAAAGTTACATTAACGGATATTGTTTTCTCAAATGGAAATGAAGATATTGATGTAAAAACTGCTTCAACGACCATAAAAATTGTAGAACCATCAAATCCAGGAGGAAATCCAGGGGGAAGTCAGGGTGGTAGCCAAGGTGGCAATCAAGGAGGTAGCCAAGGAGGAAACCAAGGTACTACGCAAACCCCTAACACACCACCAGTTATTATTGGAAATAATGATACTACCACTAAAACAAACACAGTAGGAGACCCATCTGTCAAAAATGAAAAATTACCTCAAACAGGAGAAATGGATATTCTTTTAGTAGGAGTAGGAGCAGCTCTTGCATTAGTAGTAGTAGGTCTTTTTATTAAAGTAAAATTAATGGACAACCAAATGAAACATTAAATTGAAAAAGAGACCAAAATAGAAGAGCGGATACCAATTCGCTCTTCTATTAAAGAGAAGACAGAATTATTAGGGAGATATTTACATAACACTGAAAATATGTTATAATAGGAAGAGATTGTAAAAAAGGAGGATTTTTTAATGGAAAAGAATATTAAAAATAAGGAAAGCAAAATAAAGTTTTCAGTGAAAAAAAGTATTTGCTTTATTTTATTGCTAATAGGATTTTTATTAATGATAAATGGTACAAACGTGGTTTTTGCACAAGAAGAAGATTTATGTCGATACTTATCAGAAGATTTATTAGTGCGAGGGAAATCTTCGGTAGGATGGGACCAGATCCGATTTGATGAAACATATTATGGAACTATTTCTTTAAGAGTAGAAGGGGCAAATTATACATTTGAAAAAGGAGTTTGGGCACATGCTACTTCAAATGTGGTGTTCGATTTAGGTGAGAATCATGAATACGAATATTTTACTGCATATGTTGGAATGAATACATCAACAAGTGGAGGAGACGGTGCATTATTCAATATTTTTACCTCACAAGATGGAAAAAACTGGGTGACAGGTTTAGAAGCACCAATTGATAAACAACGTGGACAAGACTCTACGTTTGTAAGAGTAAATGTTAAGAATGCTAGATATTTAAAGTTACAGGCAGATGACAAAAATGGAAACGCAAGTGACCATTGTGTTTATGCAGATGCAAAATTGATTAAAAAAGGTTATAAAGAGCCAGGAGTAGATCTAGTTGCTCCTATAGAAGAATTAGATGAAAAAATTAAAGGATTTGTAGCATCTAATGCAGATGTATCAACAAATAAAGAATATAAGTTAACACTTTTAAAAAGAGAACTTACAAGTAGAGTAGGGACATATGCATTAAGAAGATTTTGGCTTGGAAGTGATATAAATAAAGAAACTTATGAATGGCTTACAGGTGATGTAAAAGTTTTAGAATACTTTATATTAGGTGGACAACCAGAAGGTGGATATTATAATACATTAACACAGCTTGCAAGGTTATATGAAACATATAAAGAAGATTTTAAAATGACAGAAACAACAAAATATGGTACAGTAATAGGCGATTTATATACAAGAATGGCAATAGCAATGTCATTAACGCACTCTCAAAACCTTGGATTATGGTTACAATCAGGTGGAGAAAATAGATCAGATGCAGTAAGACGTTATCAAATATATAAAGATATGCACAAAAATGGAAACTTTGTAGTTTTAAGAAATGAAGATGGAACCCCTAAATTAAATGAAGATGGAACCCCTAAATTAGATATTACACAATGGTTTGAAAACTATAGTATAGAAGAAATGCGTTATATTTTTAATAACCTTTCAGATGATGAAGAAACTTTATGGTTAAATGAATATACACAATCATTTGTAGATCAATATCCAAATCAATATGGAAGATATTTATCACCTCATCCTTATATGGATTACAGATGGGAAAATTTTAATCAACCTGAATTTTATGATCCAGATAAAAAAGATGAATGGGATGCCCATTTTAAAGGATTATTTTCTAAATATAATGTAACTTATAGATCAGGACTAAAGAAAATATGGATGTTGTTAAGAAATCCAATTGTTCAAACAGGAGCAGTATGTGGTGGTATCTCAAAAGTAGGCTCAAGTGTTCGTACATCACATGGAATACCTTGTGTAGTTATTGGACAACCAGGACATGCTGCTATGATTTATTATTGGCAAGATGCAAATGGTAAAGGATATTGGAATCTAGACAATGATGTATCTGGATGGACACTATCTGAAAAAGGGGAAAGATTATTACTTGGTTGGGGAAATGCTAAGTCAAATTATGCTAGAGGTTCATATCAAGTAGTATATATGGTATTAGCACAAGAAGCGCTAAATGATTATGAAAATTTAGTAAAAGCTGAAGAACTAGTTATGCTTGCAAATGTCTATAAAGGAGATTTAACAAAACAAGAAGAAATATATAGAAAAGCATTAGAAATACAAAATATAAATGTTGATGCGTGGCTTGGATTAATTAATGTATATAATCAAAGCGAAACAAAAACACAAAATGAGTATTTTGCTTTAGCAGAAGAACTAGCAGAAGCTTTAAAATATTTCCCACTACCAATGCAACAATTAACAAATCTAATTAAACCGAAATTAACAACTATGGGAAATGAAGAACAAAATGTACAAAATTCATATAAATTTACACTTTTGCAAACAAGAATATTAACAGAAGGAACTGAAACACCCAATAATACTCAAGACCATTACTATGTATATCAGCCATCACTTACAAGACTAGAAGCAAACTATTTATTAGGAAAATTAGATAAAACAATTGCAACATTCTCATTTGATGGAGAAGATGCAGGGCGTATAGTATTAGCAAGTCGTTTTAATAATGTAGGAGTTCGTTGGGATTATAGCCTAGATGGAAAACAAACCTGGCATGAGGTTTCATTTAGTGCAGAGGAAGAACACAAACTACAATTAACACAAGGACAAATAAATAGTATTACATCAGAAAATGATATTTATGTTCATATTGTTGGTGTAAACTATGAAGAAAAAAATTTATATAAGATAGATATAACAGAGCAAGCTCGTTTAGAAACATTATATCCTAATGATTTAGAAAATAGAATAATTGGAGTTAATTTAAGCACAGAATGGAGATATAAAGAAACTGATCCATGGACTTCTTATAAAGTAGCCTCTCCTGATTTAACAGGAGACAAGACGGTTCAAGTAAGACAAAGTGCAACAGGAACAAAATTAACCAGTCCAGCCTCAGAATATACATTTACACAAGATAATCAACCAAACACAAGAAAATATATACCAGTATCTCATTTAAGCTTACATGCTGTTTCAACACAAGCAACAAGCCAAGGTGGAGCAGCGGTCAATGCAATTGATGCAAACTACAATACAAGATATCATTCCGCTTGGAATGGAAGCGATAGACAACGTTTCCTAATAGTAAAACTAGATAAGCCAGTTTATTTATCAGCAGTTGAATTTGTTCCAGCTAGTGGAGGAAATGGAAGAATTGTAAGAGGAGAAATTTTGGGTAGTGAAACTGGAGAAGAAGGTACATGGGTAAGCCTAGCAAATAACAATGATACCCCTTGGTCATGGCCAACTCAGGCAAATACAGCAGAATCCGCAAAGGCTCTAACCAAAAGCTTTGAAATTCCAGAAGAAAAAAGAGAAAATAAAGTACAATATATTAAAATTGTTGCAACACAAACAAATGGAAATTGGTTTGCAGCAAGAGCCTTTAACTTTTATCAAGATTTAACAAAAGAATCTCATCCAACTGCGGGTATTGCCTATAGTACAACCGAGCCAACCAATGGCGTAGTAGTAGCAAGATTAATCAACCCAAGCACGGAAATCGAAATTACCAACAATGATGGAAAAGATAGCTATGTATTTACCCAAAATGGCGAATTTACTTTTGAATTTGTTGATAAAAACAATAAAGAAAACAAAGGAACTGCAAAAGCAAAGGTAACTTGGATTGATAAAGATGGTCCAACAGCAGATATCGAGTATGACTTAGATGATGATAGAAAACTACGTGTTATCTTTGATAATATTAGTGAAGATGTTTATTTGTTAGATGAAAATAATAATAAAATAAACTACATTGAAGTAAACGAAAATAAGAAAGTGACCCATATTACATATTTAGATAATCAAGGAAATGCTTATAAAGTGCTAGATAAAGATGAACAAGGAAATACCACAAAAATCACCTATAAAAATACAACAGGAAATGTAACAAATGTAGCAACCTATATAACAACAATGGAAAATGGAATTGTCACAAACGAGGAATATTTTGATGAAGAAGGAAATCCTGTCACAATAGAGCAAGAAGAACAAAAAGAAGCCCTAAGAGAATTACAACAAACGACAAGGTCAAATCCATTGGAATATGCATTAGATACAAGCGGAGAATATGAATTTAAACTTTTGGATAAAGCAGAAAACCTATTATATAAAAGCATAAAAGTAGATTACATTGATAATAATACTAAAATTTTAGCAAGTGATATTACATATAATAAGACAAAACTAACCAATACCGATGTTACCGCTACACTTAACCCATATATTATTGATACAAATGGAAATAAAGATGGAAATGTTATTATAACAAGTGAAGGAGGAAACACACATACCTTTACCCAAGAAGGTGAACAACGATTTACCTTCCAATATAAAGAAGAAACAGACGAAGATAATTTTGAAGTAAAATCACATGAAGCAATTGTTAACTGGATTGATAAAACGGCTCCAAGTGCTGAAATCACATATAGTACGACAGAAGCTACTAGTGGAGCAGTTACCGCAACACTAACCAATACAAGTGAAGAAATTAGTATTACGAACAATGGCGGAAAAAATACCTATACTTTTACGGAAAATGACGAATTTACTTTCCAATTTATTGACAAAGCAGGAAATACAGGAACTGCAACTGCTCGTGTTACATGGATTGATGAAACATTACCACAAGCAACCATTACCTATAGCACAACAGATTTAACAAACCAAGATGTAGTAGCAACTGTAACCTTTGATAAAGAAAATGTTACGGTGACAAGTGAAGGAGGAAACACACATACTTTTAGTACAAATGGAAAACACATCTTTGAATATACAACTGAACAAGGAAATAGAGGAACCGCTACCGCTTCTGTCAATTGGATTGATAAAGAAACACCAGTAGCTACTGTTACCTATAGTAAAACCGAACCAACCAACCAAGATGTTATAGCAATGTTATCCTTTAACGAAAACAATGTAGCAATCAAAGGGGGAAATGGACATCGTTTCACAGAAAACGGAAAATACACCTTTGAATTTGAAGACTTAGCAGGAAATAAAGGAACCATTGAGGCAAATGTGACGTGGATTGATAAAACAGCACCAACTGCCCAAATCACTTACAGCACACAAGCACCTACGAATAAAGTGGTGGTAGCAACTTTAGTAAATCCAAGTGAAGAAATTATCATTACGAATAATGGAGGAAAAAATACCTATACCTTTACTGAAAATGGAGAATTTACCTTTGAATTTGTAGATAAAGTAGGAAACAAAGCAAGTGTAAAAGCAAATGTCACCTGCATTGACAAAATAAAACCAACCGCAAAGGTTACTTATAGTACTACCAATAAAACATCAAAGCCAGTAACCGCTACCTTAACCGGAGAAAGCGAAAAAATTACCATTACCAATAATGGAGGAAGTAGAAATTATACCTTTAGCCAAAACGGAGAATTTACTTTTGAATTTGTAGACGAAGCAGGAAACAAAGGAAGTGCAGTAGCAAAGGTAAATTGGATTGAAAAAGAACCAACCAAACCAGACCCAGAAGAACCAACAAAACCAGAAGAAGTGTTAATTGGAGACATTGATGGGAATGGAAAAATAGGTCCAACTGACCTTGCCAAATTAAAACTATACTTAATCGGAGAAGAAAAATTAAACGAAAAACAACAAAAAGCAGCAGACATTGACAAAAACGGAAGAATCACAGCCACCGATTTAGCAAAACTAAAACTAATTTTAATTGGAGAATTAGAAGTAAAATAAAAGCATAAACAATCACCTTTTTCTATATAATGATAATAGAAAAGGGTGATTTTATTTATGATAACAAATCAAAATAGAAGCAGGAAAAAGAGAATTATGTATTTACTATTTTTTGTGTTTTTTTTGTTAGTACTATTACTCATTCGAATTGCATTTTTACAATTTGTGCAAGGAAGTTGGCTATCTGAAATGGCCTATAACCAACAATCCTTAGATAGGCAAATTAATCCAAAACGTGGAACCATTTACGATGCTACTCGGAAAAAATGTATTAGCCGTAAGTGCAACTGTAGAAACGGTTACCATTAATCCCATTAACATTCCAGAAGAACAAAAAGAAAAAGTAGCAAAAGCGTTTTCGGATATTTTTGAATTAGACTATGAAAAAACCCTAAAAAAAGTAAAGAAGAAGAGTTCCATTGAAACCATTGTAAGAAAAATGGATAAAGAAAAAACAGACAAACTTCGCATTTGGATGCAAGAAAACGAAATTACTTCTGGTATTAATATTGATGAAGACACCAAAAGATATTATCCAAGAGGAGAACTTGCCTCACATTTTATTGGATTTTGCGGAAGTGATAACCAAGGCTTAGATGGAATTGAAGCAAAATACGAAGAGATACTAAAAGGTACCAAAGGAAGAATTATAAGAATGACCGATGCAAGAGGAGGGGAAATTGGAAAAGAAGGAGAAGATTACGTACCAGCAGAAGATGGAAAGGATATTGTCCTTTCCCTAGATATGACCATACAAGCCATTTGCGAAAAATATTTAAAAGAAGCTTGTATTGATAATGTTTGTACCGATGGCGGAAATGTGGTTGCCATGAACCCAAAAACAGGAGACATTCTAGCTATGGCAACCTATCCAAATTACAACCTAAATTTACCATATGAAATAACCAACGAAGAAATAAAAGCCAATTGGGAAAGTTTAACAGCCACCGAAAGAAACAAAGAATTACAAGCCATGTGGAGAAACAAAGCCATTGCCGATACGTATGAACCAGGATCAACCTTTAAAACCATTACCTCGTCTGCAGCCTTACAAGAAGGAATTACCACTACCGACAAAGAAGGAGAATTTTGTTGTACAGGAGGAATTGAAATTGCAGGCACCAGAATTAAATGTTGGCGATACTATCGTCCACATGGTTCCGAATCATTAAGGCAAGCTTTAATGAATTCTTGTAACCCTGTATTTATTGGACTTGGACAAAAAATCGGAGTACAAAAATACTATGGCTATTTAAAAAAATTCGGTTTTTTAGATAAAACTAAAATTGACCTTCCCGGAGAAGCAAAAGGAATTTTTCTAAATGAAACCAAAGTAGGACCAGTCGAACTTGCTACGATTAGTTTCGGACAGAGGTTTGAAGTAACACCTTTACAAATGGTAACAGCAGTATCTGCCATTGCCAATAAAGGGGTAAGAATGAAACCACGAGTGGTAAAGAAAACCATTGACTCTAAAACTGGTGAAGTAGAAGAGTTACCACCAGTAGAAGCGGAAAGAGTAATTGATGAAAAAACAGCAAATGATGTATTAAGCATGATGGAAAGCGTAGTAGCAGAAGGCACTGGAAAAAATGCACGGTGTAAAAGGGTTTCGAGTAGGAGGAAAAACAGGTACTTCAGAAGATGGCGTAAATACAAACAAATACGTAACCTCTTTTATAGGAGTAGCACCTATTTCCGACCCACAAATTGTGCTACTAGTTACCCTATATAATCCAACTGGAGAAGGACGGACATCAGGGAGGTGCCGTAGCAGCACCAGTAGGAGGGCAAATTCTAACCGATGTGCTACCCTATTTAGAACTAAAAAAAGACAATGAACAAGAAGAAGAAAAAACAGAAGAAGTAGAAGTACCAGAAATTCGAGGTTTAAACCTACAAGAAGCAAAGAAAAAACTAAAAGAAACCGACTTAGAAATTACCGTTAATCGCGAAATTGGAGAAGAGGAAAAAGAAGAAGACATCATCATAAAAGAACAAATCCCAAAACCACGGCATCAAAGTAAATAAAGGTTCAAAAATTAATGTGGAAATTTAAGCCAAAAACCTATACAAATTTTAGATTTCGGTATATAATAAGTACGTGAAAATGGAGTTTGGAGGTTTTTTATATGAACTTAAAAGAGATTTTAGTTGGGCTAGAAGGGATTAAGGCAAAAGGAAATATTGATGTAGAGATAACAAATGTAGATTCCGATTCGAGAAATATAAAAGAAAATGGGTTATTTATTGCCATTCGTGGGTTTGAAGTAGATGGATGCGATTATATTGAAAGTGCCATTAATAATGGTGCAATCGCCGTTATGGTGGATGAAAACACCAAGGTAAAAGAATTAAACATACCAGAAAATGTAACCATCCTTATGGTACCAGATACAAGAATCGCACTTAGTGTATGTGCATGTAATTTTTATGATAATCCATCCAAAAAATTCAAATTAATTGGTGTAACAGGAACCAAAGGAAAAACTACGACTACTTTTATGATAAAGAAAATATTAGAAAAAGCAGGTCATAAAGTAGGATTAATTGGGACAATTGCAATTTATATTGGAGATAAAAAGCTAAAAGATAGTATTAGAACAACTCCAGAAAGTATTGAACTACAAAAAATATTTGCCGAGATGGTAGAACAAAATGTTGATGTTGTTGTAATGGAGGTATCTTCTCAAAGTCTAAAATTAAACCGTGTTTACGGTTGTGATTTTGACATGGGAATTTTTACCAACTTTTCCCATGAACATATTAGCGAAAAAGAACACCCAGATATGGAGGACTATTTTAATTCCAAATTAAAATTATTCGATATGTGTAAAGTAGGATTTTTTAACGCAGACGACATTTATGCAGCAAAAGCAGGAAGAATAGTAAAAACACCTGAAGTTACTACCTACGGAATTGACAACTTTTGCCATGTGTTAGCAAAAGATATTACCATTACGAATTCCTATGTCGATTTCAAAGTAAAATTAGAAAACCGAAATGAAAGAGTAAAAACCTGTATACCAGGTCGATTTAGTGTATATAATTCACTTGCAGCCATTTGTGTTGCAAAAAAAATGGGAGTAACGCCAGAACAAATTAAAGAAGCATTAGTAGAAGTACGTGTACCAGGAAGAAGTGAATTAGTTGATAATAAACTTGGTTTTACCATTATGATTGATTATGCACATACCCCAGAAAGTTTAGAAAGCATATTACGTGCAGTAAAATCTTATACCAAAGGAAGAGTAATTTGCGTATTTGGTTGTGGAGGAGACCGTGATAAAATAAAAAGACCATTAATGGGAGAAGTTTCTGGTAGAGTTGCAACAAACACCTTTATTACCAGTGACAACCCAAGAACTGAAGACCCAGAAGAAATCGTAAAAGAGATTGAAGTTGGTATAAAAAAGACAACAGGTCAATATACATGTATAGTAGATAGAAGAGAAGCAATTAAAGCGGCAATCAAAATGGCAGGTCGAAACGACATCATTGTACTTGCTGGAAAAGGGCATGAACCATACCAAGAAATAAACCATGAAACATTTCCATTTGATGAAAGAATCATTGTAAACGAAGTAATCGATGAGTTAGAAGAAGAAACGGCAAAAAAGAAAAAGAAGAAATAAACGAAACTTACAATAACATTCAAATGAAGGGTGAGAAAATTGGATTTTGGGATAAAAATATTACTACTGTCATTTTTTGTGACAGTAGTATTGGGAATTTTAATTGTTCCCATATTAAAAAAGTTAAAAGTGGGGCAGATTGAAAGAGAAGACGGACCACAGTCACACTTAACTAAACAAGGAACACCAACCATGGGTGGCATTATTATTGCTCTTGCCATTATCATACTAATCGTGTTTGTTTTTGTGAGTTATTATGCAAAAAAAGATATTGACCTTGCCAAAAGATTAATTCCACTTGCAATTATATCGATTGGATTTGGTGTCATTGGATTAATTGATGATGCGAAAAAATTAATTTTTAAAAATACAAAAGGATTAAAACCAGCCTATAAAATGATTGGCTTACTAGCAATTGCAGTAACCTATGTCATATACTTAATTAAAATCATCGATTTAGGATGTGACACCTATATACCAATTTTTAAAACATATATTACATTACCAATTTGGCTATACATTCCATTTGCCATTTTTGTAATTCTAGCAACAACAAATGCGATTAATTTAACCGATGGAGTAGACGGCTTATGCCCAACCATATCTGCAGTAGTGATTACCTGTTTAACGGTAATTGGTATTATTTTTGATGTAAAAGAAGTAGTTGTATTTGGAACTATTGTCATTGGAATTTGTTTAGGTTTCTTAATTTTTAACATGCATCCAGCAAAAATTTTTATGGGAGATACTGGCTCATTATTACTACGGAGGCGTTATTGTAGCAATGGCATTATACTTAAAAATGCCACTCATTATCATCATTATTGCGTTCATTCCAGTATTAGAAACCTTATCTGTTATTATGCAGGTACTCTACTTTAAGAAAACAGGAAACCGATTTTTCAAAATGGCACCATTACATCATCATTTTGAACTATCGGGTTGGGGAGAAAATAAGGTAGTATCCATATTTACGATTATTACCTTAATACTATGTGTAGTAGCATTATTTTGTATCTAGAATAAGAGAAAGGAGAGAATATGGCACGACCTCAAACAAACAAAAAACCATTTGATTTTATCCTATTTATTACTGTGCTTATTTTACTTGCGATGGGAATTATTATGGTATTATCGGCAAGCTCTCCTACCGCACTTGCAGAAAGTGGAAACAGTTATGCCTATGTTTCAAGGCAAGCAGTATTTGCAGCGCTTGGAATTGGCTGTATGATATTTATTTCAAACTTAGACTATCATGACTATGAAAAATTTGCACGCATTGCCTACATTGGCTCAATTATTGTATTAGCATTGGTTCCGCTACTGGGTTCCTCCGCAAAAGGAGCAACAAGGTGGCTAGAAATAGGAGGAATTCGTTTCCAGCCATCTGAGGTAGCAAAAATTGCGTTAATCATCTTTTATGCTTCTTGGCTTACCAAAAACAAAGAACATTTGAAAGATTTAAAACAAGGTTTTATAAAATCTTTTGTTTATATTGTACCAATTGCCATTATATTGGCTGTTTTTCAAGACCACTTAAGTGTTACCATTATTATTATAGCAGTAGTAGCCATCATGATGTTAATGGCAGGCTGTAAAATGAAACATTTCCTAACCATAGGAACATTAGGAGGAATTGTGGGAGCAGGAGGATTGTTTGCACTTGCTAAATTTACCGAAAAAGGAGCATACCGTATTTCCAGAATTACCACATTCATAAATCCATGGAGTGACAAAACAGGAGAAGGATGGCAAATTATTCAAAGTTTATATGCCATTGGGTCAGGCGGTATTTTTGGAGTAGGATTAGGAGAAAGTAAACAAAAATACTTATACATACCAGAACCACATAATGATTTTATCTTTTCTGTATTAGCAGAAGAATTAGGCTTTATTGGTTGTGCGGTAGTAATTATCCTTTTTGCTATTTTTATATGGAGAGGACTACTAATCGCAATGAAAGCACCAGATATGTTTGGAAGCTTAGTAGCAGTAGGAATTACATCATTAATTGGATTACAAGCTATTATGAACATAGCGGTTGTAACATCCTCTATGCCAAACACAGGAATACCATTACCGTTTTTCAGTTATGGAGGAACCTCGCTAGTTATTCTACTATGCTCTGTCCGGCATTTTATTAAACATATCCAGAAAATGTAAAAATGTATAGAACCAGAACCCTTAAGGAGCCTGTCGGCGACAGCCCCCTTAAGTAAAGGGGCCTTTTTCAATAGGTTAAAGGAGGAAGAAAGAATGAGAGTTATGATTGCAGCAGCGGGAACGGCTGGACATATTAATCCAGGGCTTGCCATTGCTAATAAAATAAAAAAAGAAAGCCCAAGTTCGGAAATCCTGTTTTTAGGAACCGATAGGGGATTAGAAAAGGATTTAGTACTAAGAGCAGGTTTTAGTTTAGAAACCATAGAAGCTTACGGTTTGAGCAAAAAAATCAGTTTTCAGAGTTTAAAAAACAATCTAAAAACCCTAAAAGGAATTGGAGAAGCCAAAAAAATTGTAAAAGAATTTAAACCAGATATTGTTATTGGGACAGGTGGGTATATTTGTGGAGCGGCTATCTTAGCCGCCAAAAAATACCGTATTCCAACCATGTTACATGAAAGCAATGCATTTCCCGGAAAAGCGGTAAAAATGCTAGCCAAAAAAGTAGATACCATATTAATCAGTTTTGAAGAAGCAAGAAAAGAACTAACACAGGCAAATCATATTATATTAACTGGAACACCAACCAAAATAAAAAACTTACATTTAAACAAGGCACAAAAACAAGAAGTTTTAACAAGATTAGGACTAAAATCCGATAAACCAGTATTACTAATTTTTGGAGGAAGTCAAGGAGCAAAAGCCATTAATGATGCCGTAACAGGATTAATTAATCAAAACTTAAACAAAGACTATCAAATTATGTGGGCACCGGGACCTTTGCAATTTAACCTAGTAAAACAAAGAATCAAAAACTTATCCAAACAAAAAGACCTAAAATTGGTTCCATACATTTATAATATGGAAGAAGTATTAAACAGTGTGGATTTAGTACTTGCCAGAAGTGGTGCTATGACCATAACCGAAATGGCAATTACAAGAAAACCTGCTATATTTGTACCATTACCAAATGTAAGCAACAACCACCAAGAATACAATGCAAAAGTATTACAAAACGTAGAAGCAGCTAGAATTATTTTAAACAAAGACCTAACACCAGAGGTGTTAAGTAAAGAAATAAACGATATGATAAAAGACCCACAAAAATTAGTAAACATGGGGCAAAACGCAGGAAAAATCGCCATAGAAAATGTCGAAGATAAAATCTATAAAGAAATTGAGAAATTATTACAAAAAACATAAATTATTTCAAATACATTGCACAAATATGTTTTTTTCATAACAAACCAAAAAAACAGCACACATTTGATAAAAATGTGTCTTTTTTTGAAATAAAATGTAAATAAATGTAAAATCTTGCGATGAAAAAAGCTTGCCTAATAGATAAAAATGCGATATAGTTTGTCCTTGGGAGGAGATTACAAATGAAAACTTTTTATGGGGGAACCTACATTGGAAAAGAAATATTAGCAAGGAACCACATTTATCATCCAGTGAGATTAGAATACTACAAAATCGAAACCGAAGAAAACATCGGTACTTTTTATGGCATCGAGGTAGTAAAAACGGAATACAAAACCGAAGAACCAGAAGTAGAAACAAATAAGGTAGAACATGTTACCATGGAAGAAACGAAAATTGATGACATGTTAGAAAAATTTAAACAAGGAACGGTCATGCCAGATGTATTAGAAGAAATGGTAGAAGAACAATTCCAAGAAAAAGAAAAGTTATGTTATTAAAGCATAACTTTTCTTTTTCAAGTGCATAAGAAAATTTCTATGTAAACCAAGTATAAGTTATTTAGATGGATAAAATTACACATTCCTTATAAATAATAAGAAATATGCTTGACAGAAATTATGCATAATCATATAATAGAACCATAAAAGGGAGGACAAAAGAAGATGGATAGAAGAAAAGGAATTACTTTAGTAGCTTTGGTCATCACAATAATTATTCTATTAATATTAGCAGGAATTGTAGTAGGTTTAACAATAGGACAAGAAGGAATTATAACAAGAGCACAACAAGCTGGAAAAAATTATATGACAGCACAAGAAGAGGAAAGCAATCAATTAGAAAAGTTATTAGCATATGAAAATTTATTAGAAAATGCGAAGGATACGGAAGCAGGAACGAAGGTAAAACTACCAGAAAATTGGTATTCTACAGCACCAGTATATGTATTAACAGAAGATGGTAGAATTGTAAAAGAAGTAGAAAGAACAGCTAGTGTAGAGGCAGTTGCAGTAGGAAACGGAGAAACTGTACCAGTACCACAGGGATTTTATTATGTAGGTGGAAATTTATCAAGCGGTGTAGTAATTAGTGATCATCCAGATGACCAAAATAAATATGCAGGGCAAGCAGATGTACCATCAGGAGTAAAAGTAGAGAATGGAAAATTTGTTGATGAGTTAAAGGGAAATCAGTTTGTATTTATACCATGTAATGAAAGCGAATATCATAAATATGATGAATGGAATGGACAAAAGCAAACAGAAGGACTTTGCGATGCCTTATATGATTTGGAAACACCAATAGTAGAAAAGAAACAAGCTACAAAATATGGAGGGTTTTATGTAGGAAGGTTTGAAGCGGGAATTGCAGAAGGAATGGAAGAAAAAAATATAGAATATAATACAAATGGAACACCACAATCAAAAGCAGGAAAAATTCCATGGGACAATATATCATTTGATAATGCAAGAGCGAATGCACAAAACATGTACCGAGATAATAGTGGTGTTATCAGTGGACTTATGACAGGAAGTGGGTTTGATACGACATTAAAAATGATGATAAAACAGGGAGCCTTAACAGAAGTAAATACAGTAAGTCCAGAAGAATGGGGAAATTGTGCCGATACTATTGTAACCTATACAGGGCGAATAAAACAGTCACAAAATTTTAATTTTGGTCCATTTAATAAAGACATAGAAACAGGGACAACAACCGTTAATGCAAATGGAACAGGAATTATTTTTACAACAGGAGCAAGTGAAGAATGTAAACGATATAATATTTATGATATTGTAGGAAATGTTTTTGAATTAACAGATGAAGTAACGATGTATGCATCTAATATAATTCACCCAAATATTCGAGGAGGTGCAGGGGCAAATCACTCTACTGCTAGTTATGGAAATAAAGTCGCTAGCCGATATTCTAGAGATTTTGTGACAAGCGGTGAAACAACAGGAGTTGGTTATAGAGTGGTATTATACATGAAATAGAATTAAAATAAAGAAAAGTGTTTATGATAAAAAATAATGAAACTTTAAATCATGAAGGTTTCATTATTTTTTTAAATAACAAAAATTTTTTTCATAAAATCACTTGCAAAATGCAATAATATGGACTATGATAGTAAAATAACAATAGGGAGGAAAAAAGGAGGAAACAATGGCAGACAAATTAATCATTGTGGAATCGCCTGCAAAGGCAAATACCATTAAGAAATTTTTAGGAGGAAGCACGAAGGTGGTTGCTTCTATGGGACATATTCGTGATTTACCAAAATCCAAAATGGGAATTGATATTGAACACGATTTTGAGCCAGAATATATTAACATTCGTGGAAAAGGAGATTTAATTAAGTCATTAAAAAAAGAAGCAGCTTCTAGTAAAAAAGTGTATCTTGCAACTGACCCGGACCGTGAAGGAGAAGCAATTGCATGGCATTTAGCTCATATTTTAGGAATTGATGAAACTGCGGATGTACGTGTTACCTTTAATGAAATTACCAAAGGAGCTGTACAAGAAGCCATTAAAACACCAAGAAAAATTGATATGAACTTAACCGATGCACAACAAGCAAGAAGAGTGTTAGATCGAATTGTGGGTTATAAGATTAGTCCAGTTTTATGGAAAAAAGTTCGACGCGGGTTATCGGCAGGTAGGGTGCAATCGGTTGCCGTAAAATTAATTGTAGACCGTGAAGAAGAAATTGAAAAATTCATTCCAGAAGAATATTGGAATATTTATGCTACCTTATTAGAAGAGAAAACGAAAAAAACATTTGAAGCAAAATTTTATGGAAAAGACAATAAAAAACAAGAACTTCATAAAAAAGAAGAAGTAGATGAAATTTTAAAACAAATTAAAAATGCAAAATATGTGGTACAAGAAGTAAAAAAAGGGGAAAGAAAACGTAACCCCGCACCACCTTTTACGACAAGTACCATGCAACAAGAAGCATCCAGGAAATTAGGATTTACTTTAAAAAAGACCATGAGTGTAGCACAAGGGCTATATGAAGGAGTAAAAATACCACAAAAAGGAACTGTGGGTTTAATTACTTATATGAGAACAGACTCTACTAGAATTTCAGAAGTAGCAAGAACGGCAGCCAAAGAGCAAATTTTAAAAATGTATGGGGAAGAATATTATAATAACCGTTACTATAAAACAGGAAAAGATGCTCAAGACGCTCATGAGGCAATACGACCAACCTATATTGATATCACACCAGATGAAATAAAAGAGTCTTTAACCAACGACCAATATAAACTATATCGTTTAATTTATAATCGCTTTATTGCAAGCCAAATGGCAACGGCAATTTATGATACCATTCAAGCTACTATCGATGCAAACCATTATACCTTTAAAGCAACAGGACAAAACTTAAAATTTAAAGGATTTATGGTATTATATGTAGAAGGAAATGACGAGAACAAAGAAGAGGGGGATACGAATTTACCAGAATTAGTAGAAAACACGGAGGTGAAAGAACAAAAAATAGAACCAAAACAGAGTTTTACCGAACCACCACCACGATTTACGGAAGCAAGTTTGGTAAAAGCATTAGAAGAAAAAGGAATTGGAAGACCAAGTACGTATTCGCCAACCATTACAACCATTTTAGAAAGAAGATACATTGAAAAAATACAAAAACAATTAGCACCAACAGACCTTGGCAGAATTGTCAATAAATTACTAATTGAAAACTTTAGTGATGTTATTAATGTAGAATTTACCGCGAAAATGGAAAATGAATTCGACCAAATTGCAGAAGGAAAAGAAAAGTGGAAACATACCATTCGTGAATTCTATACTCCATTTGAAAAAACAATCGAAAAAGTAGAAAAAGAATTAGAACATGTAGAACTAGTAGAAGAAGTTTCGGATGTACCATGTGAAAAATGTGGTAAAATGATGGTAATCAAATATGGAAAATACGGTAAATTTTTAGCTTGTCCAGGCTATCCAGAATGTAAAAATGCAAAACCATTGGTAGAAACCATTGATGTACCATGCCCAAAATGTGGAGCAAAAGTACAAATACGAAAAACCAAGAAAAAAAGAAACTACTATATTTGTGAAAATAACCCAAAATCCTGTAACTATATTTCATGGAACAAACCAAAACCAGGAGAAATCTGGGAAGAACCAGAAGAAAAACCAGAAGTAGAAAAAAAGCAGGAAAAGAAAAAGACCACAAAGAAAACAACTAAGAAAAAAGCAAGCACGAAAACAAAGAAAAAATAAAGGAATTTCTCACTATTCAAAAGTTAAATAGTGAGAAATTTTTTCAAAATATAACTTCCAAACCCAAAGGAATTATGATATAATTAACAATCATGTTTTTGAAAAAGGAGTTATCATGTATATTAATCAAAAGGTAGCAAATGAAATATATCGAGAAGCAGGGACTGCTAGATTAGGAAGAGCGAGAGACTACGTAAGACAAAAAAGAGTGGACATTCGGGAAAATCTATTATGAAGATAGTAACAATTTTTCGATTTCTTCTAATGTAAATGGAAATTATGATGATTACCAAGTAAAAATTGTGGTTAAAAACGGAGAATTGCAACAATCCAAATGCGAGTGTGAAGATTATTATAGCCATTATGCAGCATGTAAACATATTGTTGCTACTTTATTAGAAGTAGACGGAAACCCGAAATACCATGAATTAGAATACACCAAAAAAGAAAAATATACCGATTTTAAGGATTTAATTAATACTTTTTATGAAGAAGAAATGAAATTACTAGAACAGCCAGAAGAAAAAAGCACAAAACCACTCGATACCAATATAAAAATTGTACCAAAACTATTTTATACGGATTACAACAAAGAACTACGAGTGGAATTTAAAATCGGAACTAAAAAACAGCTATATAAACTAAAAGACTTAGAAGAATTCTATGATAATATGCAAACAAAAGAAGTATATCGTTATGGAAATAAGCTAGAATTCGAACACAAGGAAACCTCTTTTGAAGAGGCCTCCAGACCAATGCTAGAATTTGTCCTAAAACATGGGGAAGACATGAAAAACAATGCAAGAAACATGATACGTTCATATCGATATTTAGGAAGAATGACAAACACAAGTGGTATTACCCTAAACCAATCCACATTAGATGAATTTTTTGAATTAGTGAAGGGGCAAACCCTTCAAATGGAGTATTCTTACATGGTTCATCATGTAAAAATGCTTGATGAAGAGCCTAATATTAAATTTCATCTACAAAAAATAAATCAAAAAGAATATAGTCTTACACTAGAATTTGCTTCCCATCACGATTATGAAATCATACAAGGAAGAAAATGTACCTATTTTTTAAAGGATGAAAAGCTATATCGTTGTACAAATGAATATAAGGAAAGTACATTGAAATTACTAGAGGTATTTCGAAGAAATTACACTACCGAGATTAAATTTTCCAAAGAAGAAATGTCAAAATTTTTCTCAGTGGTACTTCCCAAAGCAAAAAAGAGCATTCTACTAGATGAGATAGAACTAGAAGAGCTTGAAAAATATATGCCACAAAAACTAGGAGTAAAAGTTTTTCTAGAATTTAATGAGAAAAATTACATTATTGCACATTTAAGCTTTTGTTATGGAGAAGAAGAATTTAACCCTTTATTAGAAAACCCAAACTTACCAAGAAGTGTACTAGAAGAAGCAGAAAGCCTAAATCTATTTCGTAAAACGGGTTTTATGCTAGATAAGAAAAATGCTAATTTTGTATTAGCCGATGATGAAAAAATTTACGAATTTTTATCCGAAGATATTAATTTGTATATGCAAAAATTTGAGGTACTAGCCACCGAAGATTTTAAGCAAAAACAAATTAAAAAGCCCAAAATGGTAGCCTTAGGGGTTAAAATTGAAAACAATTTATTAAACATCGATTTAGAAAATTTGAATTTTGATAAAAAAGAATTGAAAGACATTCTAAATAAGTATCATGAAAAGCAAAAATATTATCGTTTAAAAAATGGCGATTTTTTATCCTTAGAACAAAACGAAGATATGGAATTTTTGGATAACCTAATTTCAGGAGGAGACATTGGGTTTAAAGAGTTAGAAGAAGGAAGTATCAGGCTTCCAATGTACCGAACCCTATACTTAAATCGTATTTTAGAAAAAATTGAAAATACGACCATAAAAAAAGATGAGACTTATAAAAAAATGATAGAAGACATTGAAGATAAGTCCGATGTAGAGGAGTTACAAATCCCTAAAAGTTTAAACCAAACCTTAAGGCAATACCAAAAAATTGGATTTAAATGGTTAAAAACATTAGATGAATATGGGTTTGGCGGAATTTTAGCAGACGATATGGGGCTTGGAAAAACCCTTCAAGTATTATCTCTTATTTTGGCATACAAAGAAAGCGAGAAACAAAAAAAACAGCCAATTATGGTAGTATGCCCAAGCTCGCTTAGTTTAAACTGGAAAGCAGAAATCCAGAAATTTGCAAGCAATATCGAGGCTTTGGTCATTAGCGGAAATGCAAAAACAAGGCAAGAACAAATTGGACAAATTCCAAAAGTAGATGTAGTAATTACCTCCTATGACCTACTAAAGCGAGATATTGACAGTTACAAGGAACGTAAGTATGAGTTTCGCTATATTATTGCCGATGAAGCACAATACATGAAAAATAGTAATACACAAAATGCAAAAGCCATAAAAGCACTAAACGCAAGAACGAGATTTGCCCTAACTGGTACACCAATTGAAAATTCACTATCCGAATTATGGTCTATTTTCGATTTTCTTATGCCGGGATATTTATTTTCTTACAAAAAATTTAAAGAAAATTATGAAATGCCAATTGTACGAGATGAAAATGAAGAAGTAATGGCAAATTTAAGAATGTTAATTGAGCCATTCATTTTGAGAAGAACCAAAAAAGAGGTATTAACAGAACTACCAGATAAGACGATTACCGTTCTTAATAACGAAATGGGAGAAGAACAACAAAAAATATATGTATCGTATTTGGCAAGGGCCAAAGAAGAGTTGCAAGAACAGATTGCAGCACAAGGGTTTGAAAAAAGCAGTATTCAAATCTTAGCACTCTTAACAAGACTAAGGCAAATTTGTTGCCATCCAAGTTTATTTCTTGCCGACTATAAAGGAGAAGCAAGTAAACTGCAACAATGTATTGAATTAGTAAAAGATGCTACCGAAAGCCGGACATAAAATTTTGCTATTTTCTACGTATACTACGATGTTTGAAATTATTGAAAAAGAACTAAAAAAAGAGAAAATATCCTATTTTAAACTAACAGGACAAACCAAAGTAAGTGAACGTATTGGTCTAGTAGAAGAATTTAACCAAAACCCAGAAATAAAAGTATTCTTAATTTCTCTAAAAGCAGGAGGAACCGGACTTAACCTAACTGGTGCAGACATGGTAATTCACTATGACCCATGGTGGAATTTATCAGCAGAAAACCAAGCCACAGACCGTGCCTATCGTATTGGGCAAAAAAACAATGTGCAAGTATATAAATTAATTACCAAAAATTCCATTGAAGAAAAAATATACGAACTACAAGAAAAAAAGGCGAAATTAATTGATAATGTGCTAGACACCAACACATCATTTATCAATAAATTATCCAAAGAAGACATTATGATGTTGTTTTCGTAATTTGCAAGAAAGATAGAAACGTGCTATAATAGGAACAATCGAACCATAATGGTTCGAAAATAATAACAAAACTATGGAGGGCAAAACCATGAAGAGAATCAAGACACTTGTAACCAGAGACTTAAAGAAATCCATGAAAAAAGGCGGATGTGGCGAATGCCAGACCTCGTGTCAGTCGGCCTGCAAGACCTCCTGCACAGTAGGAAACCAGTCGTGCGAGAAGGCAAAGTAACAAAACGGCTGGTGGTAGTTTTAAATGGGCGGTAAAATATAGCCGCCTGTTTTTAATTAAAATATAACAATTTAGAAGTAATAATTAGGTAATGCTTCGTAGAAATGACTATAAAAAGGCCCCTTTATTTAAGGGGGCTGTCGCCAAAGGCGACTGGGGGGTCTAAAAAAGAGAGGATTAAATATGGAGAAAAAAGTAACGATTATTGGTGGAGGCCTAGCAGGATGCGAGGCAGCGTATCAAATCGCAAAACGAGGAATTAAAGTAAAATTATATGAAATGAAACCAACAAAGTTTTCGGAAGCGCATTCGAGTGAAAATCTAGCAGAAATTGTGTGCAGTAATTCTTTTAAATCCAACTTACATACCAATGCCTGCGGATTATTAAAAGAAGAACTACGCCTATTAGATTCCTTATTAATTAAGTGTGCAGACAAAACCAGTGTGCCAGCAGGTCAAGCCTTAGCAGTAGATAGAGAAGAATTTTCAAAATTAGTTACTAAAAAAATACAAGAAAATCCGAATATTGAAATTCTTCATGAAGAATTTACAGGAGAAGAACTAATAAAAGAGGAATCCTTAGACAATATTACCGTCATTGCAACTGGACCTTTAACCTCAAACGCACTCGCAGAGAATATTTCAAAACTAACGGGAAAAGAACGACTATATTTTTACGATGCAGCAGCACCAATTGTAAAAAAAGACAGTATCAATATGGAAATTGCGTTTTTTCGGAAATCGTTATGACCAAGAACGAGGAAAAGACGAAGAAATCGAAGCTTGGAAAAAACGTGTAGCAAACCAAGAAGCAAGCTATATTAACTTACCAATGAACAAAGAAGAATACGAAACCTTTTACCAAGCGCTCATTTCGGCCGAAGTAGTAACCCTACATGAATTTGAAAAACGAGAGATTTTTGAAGGATGTATGCCAATCGAAATTATGGCAAAACGAGGAGCTGATACCCTTCGTTTTGGTCCACTAAAACCAGTAGGTTTTACGGATGGAAGAACGGGAAGACGCCCTTATGCAGTTGTGCAACTAAGGCAAGACGATGTAAGTGCAAGTCTGTATAATTTAGTAGGCTTTCAAACCAATCTAAAATTTGGGGAACAAAGGAAAGTATTTTCCATGATACCAGGCTTAGAAAATGCCGAATTTATAAAATACGGTGTCATGCATCGAAACACCTATCTTCATGCAAGTGAACTACTAGATAACAACTATTGTTTAAAGAAAAATCCCAATATTTATTTTGCAGGGCAAATTACAGGAGTAGAGGGATATGTAGAATCCATTAGTTCTGGAATGGTAGTAGGATTAAATGTGGCAAATAGGTTACAGGGAAAAGAAAAAATCATATTTCCCGAAGATACTATGATAGGAGCTTTGGCGAATTATATTGCAACCCCAAACGAAAAATTCCAACCAATGAATGCAAACTTTGGAATATTACCGGAATGGGAAGGACGAATTAAAGATAAAAAAATAAAATATGGCAAATTGGCGGATAGAGCAATTGAGTCATTAAAAAAGATAAATTTTGCAATTAATTAAATAAAAACTCTTGACATATAAAAGTTCATCCTATGTATTTCAAGCTTATTTTGTGCCATTTAAGTGAAAAATTGTAAAAAAGGGGTTGACAAGTGTGGGAAAAGGCGGTATACTTATTAACGTTAAAAGAAGAAGAAATCCACTTCTCACCTTATCGGAATGAAAGAAAAAGGTTACAAAATAGGTGTTTATTTTATTATTGATAAAATAATAGAATTGATGTGGATTGGCTTTTAACAAAGTCAATCTTATTTTTTTGGAGGTGTTTTCAATCAGACAAGAATTACCAATTAATGAACAGATTCGTCAAAAACAAGTACAGTTAATTGATGATGAAGGACAAAAACGAGGAGTTATGGATACAAAAGAGGCTTTGGATATTGCATATGAGAAAAATTTAGACTTAGTGCTAGTAGCACCAAATGGAAATCCACCAGTTTGTAAAATTATGAACTATGGGAAATATAAATTTGAGCAAGCCAAAAAAGAAAAAGAAGCAAAGAAAAAGCAAAAAGTATATGAATTAAAGGAACTTCGTATTACCCCAAATACAGAAGAACATGATTTTAATTTTAAAGCTAAAAATGCAAGAAAATTTTTAGAAGATGGATGCAAAGTAAAAATTACGGTTCGTTTTCGTGGAAGAGAATTAAACTATGTAAAGCAAGGCGAAACCATTTTAAATCAATTCATAGAAGAATTATCCGATATTGCGGTTTCGGAAAAGAGACCAGTATTAGAAGGTAAAAATATGTTTATTATATTAGCTAAGAAAGCTGAGAAATAATATAGAAATCAAAAAAAGAAGGGAGTTTGAAGATTATGCCAAAATTAAAAACCAATAAAGCGGCGAAGAAAAGATATTCTCATACTGCAACAGGAAAAGTAAAAAGAACACATGCAAATTCAAGACACAGATTAGCAACCAAAACATCAAGACAAAAAATGTCTAGAAGAGAAAGTGCGTATGCTGATAAAACAGTAGAGGCAGGAATTAAGAAATTATTACCATATGGTAACTAAAAATGAAAAACAAGAATAGGAAGGTGAAAAAGAAATGGCAAGAGTAAAGAGTGCAATCATTACACGTAAAAAGCATAAAAAAATAATGAAGCAAGCAAAAGGATATTATGGAGCAAAACATTATCGTTTTAGAATGGCAAAACAAGCTGTTATGAAATCTGGAATGTATGCTTATGTAGGAAGAAAAGATAAGAAAAGTGATTTTCGAAAATTATGGATTACTAGAATTAATGCAGCAGCAAGAATGAATGGATTAACCTACAGCAAACTAATTGCAGGATTGAAAAAGGCGAATGTAACCATCAACCGTAAAATGCTTGCAGAAATTGCAGTAACAGATCCTACTGCATTTGCTAAAATTGCTGATATGGCGAAAAATGCATAAGAATTTATAAAAATGATTACTAAAAATAGATACAGCCTAAGTTGTATCTATTTTTACAAAAAGGAATCCGAACGATGAAGTAGTAAATTAGAAAAAATATCTTGACTATAATTATATTAAAATGTATAATGTGACACAAAAGTTAATACAAATGAGAAAAGGAGAAGGTGAAAATGAAAAACAGGAATGGGATTCTTTATACGTTTTGTAAATGCTAATGGGGAATTCCTTAGTTACCGTATGTGTGATGCAAATTCACAATGGCGGAGCATATGGTGGTTATGGAACAGCAGGTCTGCGTCCATGTATTTTACTAAAAACGGATAATATAAAAATAACTGGTGGAGATGGAATGAGTCCGGAAACTGCTTATACAATAGATGTTAAGTAAGAGTAAGAAAAACAAGACACATAGTAAAGTGTCTTGTTTTTCTTAAACTATTTTTGGTAAATGGCGTAATTAGCAACATCCACCACATCCACCGCCGAAGCCGTTTCCACCACAGCAACAGCAAAGAATTAATATAACGATGATAATCCAAATGCAACCGTCTCCACCGAAACCACAGCCACATCCGCATCCGCAACCTCTGTTTTCTGGCATAATCTTTCCCCCCTTTCGCATATGAAATTTACTTTTCTGTTTAAGGGTAAGATTTGCTAGTTGCATTTACATCTACCTATATGGCAGTTGTTTCCACAGTTACCGAAACAATAGTAAAAATAAGATAATGAACCACAAAATCTCACTATTACAACAATTTCTCATAATTAAGTAACCTCCCCATAAAGAACTAAGTTTTTTGTTCTTTCGTATGGTATATATTATTCTTTTTTAAAAAAAGTGTTACAAAATTGAAAAAAGTACTTGTAATGGAATAATAGAATGTGGTAAGATAGGCTTACGAAATGAAAAAGGAGGTGGAAATATGAGTGAAGCACTAGCAATTGAAATACTAAATAAGCTTGATAAAGTAATTGATACACAAGAAGAAATGAAACAAGATATTAGTGAATTAAAAGAAAACCAAGGCAAAATGCAAGAAGACATTGCCGAATTAAAAGAAAACCAAG
>CAOKQZ010000003.1 GCA_948471055.1 uncultured Clostridium sp.
TATTTTTTTATTATTTATTTATTATTTTTTTAATTTAATGATAAAAAATAATAAAAATTCTTTTTATTTTATTCTTATTTGTTGTTGTAATTTTGTCTTACGGAAATAACCACTTTACGGTATGGTTCCTCTCCAACACTTGATGTTACTACTCGTTTACTATTTTGTAGTTTTGTATGTATAATTTTTCTTTCATATGCTGTCATTGGTTCTAGTGTAATCGATTTTTTCGTTCTAGCTACCGTTTTTTCTAATTTATCTGCTAATTCTTCTAACGATTTTTCTCTTCTTTCTTTATATCCACAAATATTTAAAATAACTCTTACTTTATATTCTGAATTTTTACTTGCTATGGAAGATAAAATAATTTGTAATTGATTTAATACTTCTCCTCTATGCCCAATTAAATAATTTAAGTCATCTCCATTTATATCAATTTTTAAATATCCTTCCTCTTGTTTTACTTCATAATGAATATCCTTGCTTGGAAGAGTTTTACTCCATTTTGTTAAAAATTCCTCTACTTGTTTTATTGCTTGTCCAAAATCAGTATGAGCCATTTCTTCTTTGTTTCGTTTTACTTTTTCAATCTTTACTTCTTTTTTGCTAGTAATTTGTACTTTTACCACTCTAGGAGCTAAAATACTAAAAAAACTTCTTTTATCTTCATTTTCTAGTACTTTTATTTCAGCATCTTCTTTTGTTATCCCTAAGGCTTTAAGTCCCTTTTCAATTGCTTCGCCGTGTTGTTTTTCCTTCAAATATGCTTGAATCTTCCATTATTCCTCCTCCTCATTTTTCATAAATTTATTTAAAATAAATCGTTCTAATATCATTAACACATTATTTACTAACCAATATAGTGCAAGACCCAATGGTGCAATAATTGCAATCGATACACTCATCACTGGCATAATATAACTCATACTCTTATTGGCTTGCGCTACAGCATCCATCTCGTTTGTCTCTTCTTCTCCCTCTTTCTTTTTCGCTGTTTGCATATTAGTAGTCATTCGCATCGATACGAAAGATGTTAAAACATATAAAGCTGGAATAATATAAACTCGAGGGTCTGAAAAGTTTTGTGATGGAACACTACTTAAATCTAATCCTAAAAATTCCATATTAAGACGCACTTTTTCATCTTGTTCTCCTTTTTCTCGAATAATTAAAATTTCTGGATATGGATTGTTTTTATTTTCTTCTACTTGTTTTATTTCGTTTGTATATTGTTCAATTAAGCTTGGTTCTACTTTTGTCATATACGTTAGTGGACTCCTCACTAAATAAAATACTGAAAATAATAATACAATTTGAACAATTGCACTTAAGCATCCGCTAAATGGGCTCATTCCTTCTCTTTTATATAAATCCACGGTTTCTTGGTTTAATTTTTCTGGATTATTTTTATATTTATCTTGTATCTCTCTCATTTTTGCTTGTATTTTTGCGGATTTTTTCATTGTTTTTTGTTGTTTGATTGAAATTGGTAACATGACGATTTTTAATACAACTGAAAATAAGATAATCGCCAAACCATAGTTATGAATTAATTGATATAAAAAATTCAACACATAACCAAATAAATTTGCAAAAAAAGATATCATATTTCTCTCCTTTTCCCTTTTATTCTAGTGGGTCATATCCACCTTTTGAGAAGGGATTACATTTTAAAATTCTTTTGATTCCTAGCATACTTCCCTTTATGACTCCATATTTCTCAATTGCTTGTTTGGTATATTCCGAACAACTTGGATAATACTTGCAATGAATCCCAAAATATTGAAGTACCTTCGAGATATATTTTTGATAAAAACGAATCCAAAAAAGAACACATCGTTTCATGATAACATTCCTATTCTTTTCAAAACACCAATCATATCCGTCTTAATATTTTGAAAGGTAGCTTGTCTAATATCTTGTTTCTTTTTCCACAAAAAAACAAGACGATACCCTGTTTCCAACTCATCTTCTAACAAACGATAATTTTCGAAAATCAATCGCTTAATACGATTTCTCTTTACGGCTTTCGCCACTTTCACCCCTACCGCAATTCCAATGCGATTCATCGGACTTTGATGTTTTGTTACAAACACATCCAAAAACCTTCCTGAATAATACTTACCCTTTGTTAATACTTTTTTGAATTCATAATTTTTCTTTAATTTCACTGTTTTCTTCATACTTACCACTCTTTACATGGAAAAAAGAGCCACAACAAATGTGGCCCAAAAATTAAGCACTTAATTTTTTTCTTCCCTTAGCACGTCTAGCCTTTAATATATTTCTTCCTGCTCTTGTTTTCATTCTTTTCATGAAACCATGTTCCTTTTGTTCTTGTCTCTTTTTTGGTTGAAATGTTCTTTTCATTTTGCACCTCCTAATTCTTTATTCCGTAAGTCATCTATAAAATTTTCTTACTTTCAAAATAAGTAGTGTTATTATATACTACCTCTGGCCTCTTTGTCAAGCAATGTTCCGTATATTTTACGATTTTTCACAAATTCCATCCGTTTTTTGCAACTTTTTATCGTCATTTTCCTTACGCGTACTTGCCTTTCAGAAAAATTATCCACATTTTTTTAAAAATTTTCCACAATGGTATTGACGAAATTCTTTCTTTTTTGATATGATAAGTGGGCAATGAATAAAATATATTATTTTTATACAAAGGAAAACTTTTATCGATTTTATTTAGAACAAATGTTATCAACATTTGTGGATAAGTATGTGGATAAGTTAGTTTTTTATTTTTTGTAACGATATAAATGAAAAGAATTATCCCTGTGGAAGGAATGAAGAAATCATGCAAAATGAATTAAGCGAATTTTTTATGCAAGCAAAAGATTTATTAAGAAAAGAAATGTCGGAAATTTCTTTTAATACTTGGTTTAAAGACTTAGAACTATTAGAAAAAAATGGTGACACTTATGTATTAGGTGTTACTTCTGAATTTCAAAAAGATGCTATTATGGGGCGTTATTTTGATTTAATTTTAAATACCTTTAAATATATTACAAATTCGGATTGTAAAATTGCCGTAAGGGAAAATGGATATGTCCAAAACCAAGCAGAACAAAAAGATGGAAATCCAGATTCGGTTAGTACAATTTCTGGATATTCTAGTTCATTTTTAAACCCAAAATATACTTTCGATACTTTTGTTGTTGGTGATAGTAACCGTTTTGCACACGCTGCGGCACTAGCAGTAGCTGAATCTCCTGCAACCTCTTATAATCCTTTGTTTTTATATGGGGGAGTAGGATTAGGAAAAACTCACTTAATGCATGCCATTGGAAATGAAATTCTAAAAAGTGACCATTCCGCAAGAGTTTTATATGTTACTTCTGAGAAATTTACCAATGAATTAATTAATGCCATAAAAGATAATACCAATGAAGCATTTCGTAATTATTACCGAAATGTGGATGTTTTATTAATTGATGATATTCAATTTATTGCTGGAAAAGAAAAAATTCAAGAAGAATTTTTCCATACTTTTAATACGTTACATGAAAGTGGAAAACAAATTATTCTTTCAAGTGACCGACCACCAAAAGAAATTAAACTACTAGAAGACCGCTTAAAATCTCGTTTTGAATGGGGACTTATTGCTGATATTTCAAATCCAGATTACGAAACACGTCTTGCCATTTTAAGAAAAAAGGCCCAATCTGACCACATTCAAATTGATGATATGATTCTTTCGAATATTGCAACAAAAATAGATACCAACATTCGAGAATTAGAAGGCGTCCTAAACAAAATGATTGCAAAAGCATCTTTAACACATAGTCCACTAAGCCTAGAAATGGCGGAAAAAGCAATTAATGATATTGTCTCTCAAAAAGAAAAAGTCGTTTCTTGTGAATCCATACAAGAAGTGGTTTCCAAATATTTTAACATCAATCCAAAAGATTTAAAAAGCTCAAAACGTTCTAACGATTTAGCTTATCCGAGACAAATTGCTATGTACTTATGTAGGGATGTTGCTCAAATGCAACTGGCAAAAATAGGGGAATACTTTGGAAAAAGAGACCATACCACAGTTATGCATGCTTGTAGAAAAATTGAAGCAGAAATAAAAGAAAATGGAAACACAAAATTAATTGTGGAAAGTGTGAAAAACTTATTATTAAATGCAAACTAGTTTATATTTCCGTAAGAAAAGTCAATTTTTTAAAAATATTGTTTGTTAAACTTTCGTTTTTATTACAATATGCAATTCCTTCTTACGGAAGAGCTTGATTAGTTATTCACAAATTCTATGTTAATATCCTGTTAACACCTTGTTAATAACCACTTATTCACAAATGAAAAAGAAAAGATGTGGAAATATCTTTTGGTTATTCACAAAATAATCCACTTAGATTTTCTTACGGATAACTTCGATTACTTTACTTTTGCACCAAATCCACATCACCTAATACTATTACTACTAAAAATATTTATATTATTTAAAGGAGAGAGGAAAATGAAACTTGTATGCCAAAAGGATAAAATTTTAAAAGCTCTTAATTCCGTAATAAAAGCTGTAGCAACTAAAACAACAATGCCTATTTTAGAAGGAATTTTAATTCGAACCAATGATAATGAAATAAAATTAACCACCTATGATTTAGAAATTGGAATTGAATACATTATGGAAGCAGAAGTAAAAGAACAAGGATGTACCGTAGTTAATGCCATCATGTTTAGCGAAATTATTCGTAAATTACCAGATATCGAAATCAATATTACCATAAATGAAAACAATTTACTTGTCATTGAATGTGAAGGTTCTTTATATAAACTAGCAACCATGAACCCAGAAGAATTTCCAGAATTACCAAAAATAGAAGTAGAAAACTCCATTACCATAGAACAAAATACACTAAGAAATATGATACGAAAAACAATATTTGCAACTAGTATCGAAGAAAATAGACCAATTTTTACCGGATGTTTATTCCAAACCATTGAAAACAAATTAAATGTTGTAGCCGTAGATGGTTTTCGTCTTGCATGGAATAGTACCAATTTAAATAATAAAACCAATTCCTTTAGTGCAGTTATTCCTGGAAAAACCTTAAATGAAGTAAACAAAATTATCTTAGATTCGTTTGATCCAATTCAAATTGGTGTTTCTAAAAATCAAGCCTTATTTGAAATGGACAACTGCAAAATAGTAACCCGATTGCTAGATGGAGAATTCTTAAATTATCAAAATGTCATTCCAGAAAAATGGGAAACAAGAGTAAGAGCAAATAAAAATAATTTACAAGATTGTTTTGAAAGAATTAGTTTAATATCAGCATCATCAACCGAAAAAGAAAAGAAATATCCAGTAAAAGTTATGGTAGATATCGGAAAAGTAACCATATCTTGTACCAACCAAACAGGAGATGCCAAAGAAGAACTATATGTTTCTACAGAAGGGATGAATTTAGAGGCTGGCTTTAATCCAAAATATTTCTTAGATGCCTTAAAAGTCATTGAAGATGAAGAAATATTTGTTGACTTCGGCTCGAATATATCGCCTTGTGTGATAAGACCAGTAGGAGAAGGCGATTATACTTATATGATTTTACCAATTCGTTTAAAAGAATAACTTTAGGAGAAAAGAATGTACTTAAAAAGAATAAAATTAGTCAATTTTCGAAATTATAAAGAACAACAAATTGAATTAGGTCCCAATATGAATTTGTTTTTTGGAGAAAATGCACAAGGGAAAACCAACATATTAGAAGCGGTTTTTCTATGTGCGATTGGAAAATCATTTCGAGCCAAAAAAGAAAAAGAGTTAATCAATTTAGAGGAAAAGCAAGCATTTGTTGAAATGGAATATGAAAAAAGTGATAGAAGTGGCAAAATAAAAATTATATTCGATGATAAAAAAAATATTTATCTAAATGATGTAAAACAAAATAAACTAAGCGATATCCTTGGAAAAATTAATATGGTAATGTTTAGTCCAGATGATATGGAAATACTAAAAAGCAGTCCAGCGAAAAGAAGAAGATTTCTAAACATCATGATTAGCCAATTACGACCACACTATGTACACTCTTTAAACATGTATCAAAAAACACTAGAACAAAGGAACAACTATTTAAGACAAATTCTAAATAATAATAAACCAGTAGAAATGCTGGAAATTTGGGACGAAAGTTTAGCAAACTATGCCAAAGAAGTATATGAATATAGACGAGAATTTGTAGAAAAAATAAAAGAAAAGATCTTTAACATTCACGGTCAAATTACAAATCAAAAAGAAGAATTAAAATTAAAATACCTATCGGACTGCGAAGACAAAGAGAAGTATAAAGAAGAATTAAGAAAATCAAGAACATCAGACATTGAAAGAGGGTATACACAAAAAGGAATTCATAGAGATGATATTTACTTTTTTATCAACAAAAAACAAGTAAACATCTACGGCTCTCAAGGACAGAACCGAACCGTTATCTTATCTTTAAAATTAGCAGAGCTTGAAATTATAAAAGACGAAACAGAGGAATATCCTATTTTGCTATTAGATGATTTCATGTCGGAATTAGATGAAAATCGTAGAGAAAACTTTTTAAAGAACATTCATAATACACAAATTCTAATTACTTGCACCGATGAATTCACAATTTGTGAAAAAATGTGCAAAACATTTCAGGTAAAAAACGGAAATGTGGAAAATAAAAAGGAATAGGAGAAAATATGTATTTACACATTGGAAAAGATGAAATGATAAAAAAAGAAAATATATTGTGGATATTAGATTATAAGGGTTTAAAAGAAAATAAAACCTTTCAAGAATTTTTTAATCATATCCCAAAAGAAGATAAAATCGATATTAGCCAAAATCAGCCTAAAACAGCCATTATTACAAAAGAAAACAATAAATTAAAAGCCTATATTTCCAACATATCATCCAACACTTTGGCCAATCGAAAATTTTTAGAATTAAAAAAATAGACTTGCATTTTTTAAAATTAAGGTTATAATAGAAAAGCAAACTCTTAAGGAGGAAAAAGAATGGAAAAATTTGAACACGAATATGGAGCAGAACAAATTCAAGTATTAGAAGGTCTTGAAGCCGTAAGGAAAAGACCGGGAATGTATATTGGTAGCGTATCGGTAAGAGGACTACATCATTTAGTATATGAAATTGTAGATAATGCAGTCGATGAAGCCTTAGCTGGTTATTGTAAAAATATTCATGTAACCATAGAACCGGGAAATATTATAAAAGTAGAAGACGATGGAAGAGGAATTCCAGTTGATATTCATCCGAAAACCAAGATTTCCGCAGCAGAAACCGTATATACCGTTTTACATGCAGGAGGAAAATTTGGAGGAGATAGTGGATACAAAGTATCTGGAGGACTTCATGGAGTTGGCTCATCCGTAGTAAATGCCTTATCAAACTGGACTGAAGTAACCATTCAAAGAGATGGTGGAATTTTCCAAATGTCCTTTGAAAAAGGAAAAACAAAACAATCCTTAACACGAGTTGGAAATTCCGACAAAACAGGAACAACCGTAAGGTTTTTAGCAGACAATACTATATTTGAAACCTTAGAATACCAATATGAAGTATTAGAAAATCGCTTACGTGAAATGGCATTTCTAACCAAAGGACTACGAATTACCATAGAAGACCAAAGAGAAGAAACACCAAAAAAAGCAGATTTTTGCTATGAAGGTGGACTAATCTCATTTGCAGAATTCTTAAATAAAAACAAAGAAACCATTAACAAAACACCAATTTATATTGAAAAACAAGGGGAAGTACCAGTTGAAATTGCCATTCAATATACAACTGCTTACTCAGAAAATATATACACCTTTGTGAATAACATTAATACTGTAGAAGGAGGAACCCATTTAGAAGGTTTCAAAAGAGCAATTACCAAAGTGTTCAACGATTACGCAAGAAGTCACAATCTTATCAAAGAAAAAGACTCTAATTTACAAGGGGAAGATATCAGAGAAGGAATTACTGCAGTTGTTTCTGTAAAAGTAAAAGAACCACAATTTGAAGGACAAACCAAAACAAAGCTAGGGAACAGCGAGGTTTCTGGTATTGTACAAAGTACCGTAAATGAAGCATTAGCTAATTTCTTAGAAGAAAATCCTTCCATTGCTAAGGCAATATTAGAAAAATGTATTAGTGCATCACGTGCAAGAGAAGCAGCCAGAAAAGCAAGAGAATTAGTAAGAAGGAAAACTGCCTTAGAAAGTTCTACATTACCAGGAAAACTAGCCGATTGTAGCAGTAAAAATCCAGACGAATGTGAAATCTATATTGTAGAGGGAGACTCTGCAGGAGGAAGTGCAAAACAAGGAAGAGATAGGAAATTTCAAGCAATTTTACCATTATGGGGAAAAATGCTAAACGTAGAAAAAGCAAGAGCAGATAAAATTTATAACAACGACAAATTAAACCCAGTCATTGTAGCCGTAGGAGCAGGAATCGGAGCAGAATTTGACATCACCAAAATTCGTTATGCCAAAATAATTATTATGGCCGATGCCGACGTAGATGGAGCACATATTAGAACCCTTTTATTAACCTTTTTCTTCCGTTATATGAGACCATTAATCGAAAACGGAAACGTATATTTAGCACAACCACCATTATACAAATTGTCAAAAAGAGGAATGGAAGATATTTACTGTTATACTGATGAAGAAAAAGACGAACATTTAGCTAAAATCGGAACCGAAGGGGTTAGCATCCAACGTTATAAAGGTCTAGGAGAAATGAATCCAGAGCAACTATGGGAAACAACAATGGACCCAGATAAAAGAACATTAGTAAAAGTCAAACTAGAAGATGCAATCAAAGCAGATGAGATTTTTACCATTCTTATGGGAGACGAAATTGCACCACGTAAAGAATTCATTGAACAAAATGCAAAATACGTTAAAAATTTAGATATATAAGAACCTGACCCACCGCACAGGCAAAGCCTATGGGTGAGATACTTAAGAAACCTTGCTATTTACACAATAAGATGTTTATCGATAAACAAAATCGCCAATAACTACGGAAATACAAACTAAAGCGTGATTTTTTATAAAATTAAAAAATATATCAATCATTATAGGAAAAAACGATAAGTGGATATATGAAAGATTATTATTTACACAATAATTTAATCGCATAATACTGTATAAAAAACAGTATTATGCGATTAATCGATAAAGCTAATATTAATCTTCTGCTAAAACTCATACACATAATTACTCACCTAATGTACCTTGCGATACAAATAAGCAATTTACCACACATACAAATCAGTTGCTCGACTATAAATACACTTTAGAATATCTATATTCATCCAACATGGGACTAATAACAAACACCAAAAATATAAATATAATCTTAACTCAAAATTATTACTTATATTACAACCATAAAAAATATATTAATTTTATAAAATAAATAAAACAAATAAAATATAGCTTACCTACAAATAATAATTTCTTATCGCCGACCTATCATAACCCATAAGAGCTACCATACATCTTTGCTCGAATAATATAAAACCAAATAAAAAATTGACCTCATATTACTCTTCGTACAACTAATATTAACCTTATGAAATTATTATAACCGAAACAAAAAAATATATACCAAAAATAATATTGGAATATTTTGTCGAAATTTGTATTACGATTTTTGTTGACAAATGAAGAAAAACGTTTTATGATAAAAGAGTCCTTAAAAAAGATTTATTCAAATCAAATTAAATTCGAAAAGTATTAATTCGAAAAACAAATCCAGAGAAAAAAGAAAATAAGCAATATGTTTATTAAAACAAACAAAAATAAAAAAGCAAAGATACTAATAATAAAAATTCATATAAGATAAGAAACTTAAAAAACATCTAAAAAATTACAACTATAATATAAAATAAAACAATAATGTATTAAAAGTAGAAAAGAAAGCATAAAAGCAATAATACAAATATAATAATTAAATAACAAAACGTATTAAAATAATAATAAAAAAATTAAAAGATAAAAAGGTAAGAATATATAATTAAATAATAAACATTATTAAAAAAATAAAAACAATAATTAAATAAATAATAAAAAGTATTAAAGAAAAAAATAAATATGAAATAAGTGGAGGGCATAAAAAATGAAAGCAATTAAATAAACATATAAAAAAATAAATATTAAAACAAAACAATAATTAGAAATTTAAAAATAATAATAAATAGATGATGTAATTTTAAGTTGAGTAATGTAAAAAAATATATTTTAAAAACAAATAATAAAACATACAAATTAAAAAAACAATTATTCAAATAAGTAATAGAAAAAATAAAAAAGGAAAATAAATAATATATAAACAAACACAATATAATAATTTAATTAAATAGTAAAACATATAAGGTAAAAATATAATATTTAAAATCGAATAGTAAAAAACAAAAAAATGAATAGTAATTAAAAGTTTAAAATTAATAATTGATAATTTATAAATACAATATAATTTTGAAGTTAATCGAAAAGAAATAATTATAAAAGAAAAGTAAGTTTTTAATTGAGCAATAGATATAAGAAAAAACTAAAATTTATAAAACTAAAATATCAATAGTAAAATAAAAAGTAATTACAAAATAAAACAAAGACTTAGAATTAAATGATAAAATATATGGAAGGTAAAAATAGAAATATAATACTATATAAATATAGAATAAAATAATAATATAAATCTTAAAAAGAAAAAATGATTGGATAAAGTATGAGAATAAAAAATTAAAATGAAAATAGAAAAAAAGGGTGATAGAAAATGAAAAAAGAAATAATGGAACCAATACAAAATTGGTTGCCGATTGAAGAAATTTTTGAAAATGGAATTATTAAATTAAAAGAAAATAATTATATTAAAATAATAAAAATAATTCCAGTAAATTATAATTTAAAATCGGATTTAGAAAAGGAAGCGATATTAAATTCATATCAAACATTTTTAAAAACCTGTCAGTTCGATATGCAAATAATCATTCAAAGTAATAAAGAAGATTTATCAGAACATATCAAAAAAATAAGAAAACAAAATGAAAAACAAGAAAATAAAAACATGAAGTTATTGTGTGAACAATATATTGAATTTATTCAAAGGAAAAACTTAGAACAACATTCATCTTCCAAAAACTTCTTTATCATAATTCAAAAATCAAACCTATCCAATAAAAATTCAAAAACAAATTTCCAAGAAATTATTTTTCAAGAATTAAATGAAAATTATTTAAAAATAAAAGAATGTCTTTCCCGTTGTGGCAATCTCGCTATTTCCATTGACGAACTCGAAACAATAAAAACAATTTTAAAATCTTTTTTAGGAAATATCCCCAATAACATAATAGAAAAGGAGAATTAAATATATGGAAAAAACACAAAATGAACCAAAACAAAAAATAGTAGAATTTCTACAAGGCACTTTTCAAAAAAGAAACGAAATATATCCAACCTATATTAACCTAAATAATCCGAAATATCTTGAAATGGAAGACCAATATTTTTCTTCTTTATTAATCGTCAATTACTATCATGAACAAAACGACTTATTATTAAAAAATTTAATCGACACCAATATCAACATGAATATTTCTTTATTTTATGAAAAAAAGGACTCCTACAAAATGATAAGAGAATTAACATACTATATTGGAAATACAGGAGTTGACTTAGAAAACAAAAATCAAAATCGCCAAGATATCGACTTAGTTGCCTATACCCATAATGATGCAAAATACATCAGAAAACAAATGCAAGTAAATAATGAAGAATTATATTTTTTTAATTTATACATCACCGTATTTGCAAAAGACACAAGAGAATTAGAGTACTTACTAAATAAAGTGGAAGGACTCATCCAAAGCAAAGGAATGCAAGCAAGAAGAGCCTACTTTAGGCAAGAACAAGCCTTTTTATCGTCCTTACCACTTATGATAAACCATGAAGATGTAAAACAAGTAACCAAAAGAAATATTCTTACCAGTGGGCTTGTTTCAACCTACCCATTTTTATCGTCCTCTCTATTTGACGAAGAAGGCATTTTTATTGGCAACAACATATATAATCATTCCTTAGTTTTTGTAGACCGTTATAACACAGACAAGTATAAAAACGCTAATATTAGCATATTTGGGACAAGTGGTGCAGGAAAATCTTTTTACACAAAATTATTAATATTAAGAAACGCCATGCTTGGAATTAAGCAATACATCATCGATCCAGAGCGTGAATATGAAAATGTATGCAAAAATTTAGGAGGAAATTTTATTAAAATTGGCCCAACCGCTAATACCTATATCAATATATTCGACATTCGAAAAGAAAGCATCGAAGAAGACGAAAAAGGCTATTTATCTGCCAAAATAGGAAAACTCATCGGATTTTTTCATCTCGTATTTGGTCAAATGGATGAAGAAGAAAAAGCCATTTTAGAAGAAAAAATTATTGAATGTTACGCAAAAAAAGGAATTACTTTTGAAGATGAAAGCCTATATAAAGAAGAAGAAAACAAAATTACAATCAAGAAAGTTTTTAAGACGAGTAAAGATATGCCATTATTAGAGGATTTATACCACATATTAGAACAAGACCCAAAAACCAAAACCCTAAAAACAAAATTAATTCCATTTGTAAAAGGTTCTCTAAAATTCTTTAATGAATACACAAATGTAGAACTAAATCAAAATTTAATTGTAGCCGATATTTATGAACTTCGGAGAAGATGACCTAAAGTTTGCTATGTATGTATTTGTAGAACTTTTTTGGAATGATATAAAAATTGACCGTTCACAAAGAAAAGCAATTTACCTAGATGAAATATGGAGATTAATTGGGGTTACTTCCAATATGAATGTAGCAAGTTTTATTTATAAAATATTTAAAACCATTCGAAAGTATGGAGGAAGTGCAGTTGCTATTACACAAGATATATCCGATTTATTTAGTTTAGAAAATGGAATTTATGGAAAAAGCATTTTAAATAATTCTAGTATAAAAACCTTTTTTTCATTAGAAGAAGAAAACATTAAAATATTATCCGAATATGCAAACTTATCGGAAAAAGAAAAAGTAGAAATAAAATCATTAAAAAGAGGAGAGTGTTTAATGTTTGTAGGAGAAAATCATATTTTAACAAAAATTGAAGCAAGCGAATTTGAAAAGAAAATGATAAATGAAAAAGTAGAAATAGAACAAGAAATAAAAGAAGGGAGGATGTTAGATTGATAAGCTAACAAAAAGGATATGAAAAAAATAATTACCGCTTTACAAAATGAAAAAGTAAATCAAAAATTAGCAGAAAATAAAAATATAAAAATAATGACAAATGATATTCAATACCAAGAAGGAATTATCGAAGCGTTAGAAATAGATTGTAATATTGATTTTATTATTTTTAGTGAATTATTACCAGGAGAAATAAAAATAGAAACATTAATTGAAAAAATAAGACAGAAAAATAGAAATATAAAAATGATTATTATTTTGGAAAATAAAAAAGAAGAATTAGAAAATTATTTATTAGCAAAAGGAAATATATTTATTTTTTATAATAATGAAATTACGATTGAACAATTATTAAAAATAATAGAGGAAAAATCAAATCAAGAAAAAATAGAACAAGAATTATTAGAAATAAAAAAAATAATCAACAAAGAAAATAATTTTCTGCAAGAAGAAAAAATAGAAGAAGAAAAAAATTATTTTCTAAAAAAAGAAGAACAAGAAGAAATTGAAAATGAAGTTGAAGAAAATTTTGGAACTCACAAAATAATAAATTGGGTAAATCATTTTTTTGGTAGAAAAGAAAAAATAAAAAGTAAAAAAACAATTTTAATAATGGGATTAAAAGGAAGTCGGAAAAACTTTTTTTACAATTAATTTAGCAAGACAATTTAAAAATAAAAAAATATTAATTGTAGAAATAAATTCAAATAACCAAGACATTTTATTTTTAATGCAAAACAAAAATAAAACCGATAAAAAAATTAACGGCATAAATAATGAGAAAATAAAAAACATAAATAATACAATTAATAAATATGAACAATATTATAATTTAAACAGCAATAAAAAAGAAAAATATTTTAGTAATGAAAATAGTAATATAGAAAAAAGTAATTTTTATAATGAACAAAACATCTTGAAAGAAAATTATTTTATAAATAATAAATGTAATAACATAGAGGAGAATTATTTTAGTAATAAAAAAAACGATATAAGAAAAAATAATTTTTATAATGAACAAAATAATATGGAAGAAAAAATTTTTAATAATGAAAATATAGAAAAGAAAAATTTTTATAATAGAGAAAATAGTTTAGAAAAAAATTATTATATGCAAGATAAAAATAATGGTATAGAAAAAAATATAAGAGGAGAAAAAATGCAAAGTGAAAATAGAATAAAAATTATTTCGATTAATAAACAAATTCATTTAATTTCGGAAAGTAATAAAATAGAAAATGAAATTGAAGTTGTGAAAAAAATTAAAAATGAAAAAGAAAATTATGATGTAATTTTAATTGACATTGAAAATGAAATGCAAAATTATTTTTCTGTCTTGTTAGAGGAAATTGATAAAATTATTTTTTTAACAGAAGCAAATGTATTACAAATAAAAAAATCTAAAATGTATTTAGAAGAAATGATAAAGAATTATAAAATGGAAAAAGAAAAAATAAATTTTGTATGTAATAAAATAAAAGAAGAAACTCTCTCTTTTAATATTTTAAAAAATGTATTAAAAGAATATAATATTTTGGGAAAAATAAATGATGTAAAAAATTCAAATTTATTAATCAATCATAATATGAAAGGTATTTTTGTAGAAAAAGAAATACAAAGGCAATATCAAAAAATAGGAAATGAAATTTTAAAAAATAAGAATACCAAAAAATATTATATAAATAAAATTGAATAAAAAAACATATAAATTATATAAAATAAAAAATATTTTAAGTGTAATATATAAAATTGGTAAATGATATACGAGACTAATAAAAAATTTTTATTAAAAGTAAGAAAATTAAAAAAACAAGAATTAAAAAAGAAAGAAGGAATAAATATGGAATTAGCGGTAGAAAACGATAAAAATAATTATAATCAAATTATTAATAAAAGTATGGAGCAAGAAAAAGAATTAAATACAATTAATGAAATGACCGTGACAAAAGAAAATCAAAATCAATTTATTGAAACAACCTTAGGAAAAACAATCAATGGAGCATTGGATATTGGACTTCGATGGATATTACCAGATTTAATTGAAGACCAAGTAATTGAAATAAAAGACACACTATTAAAAAATGGATTAAAAGAAGGAATTCAAAAGTCCATTGAAAAAGCAACCGATTTTGGAAAAAGTGCATTTGGAATTGTAACAGGAAAATTTGATAATATTTCTCAATTGCAAACAGCCATACAAAAAGGAGGAATTATTGACACGGTTTCTGATTCATTAGACTCTGTTTTAAACTATACCGTAAAAAAAGATATGATACCAAGCACTGTGGCAAAAGTAATTCGAAGTGGTAAAAATACATTATTAGAAAATGTTCAAATCAATTTAGGAAAAACAATGACCGAACAAATAAGAGGAATTGAAAAAATAAACAAATACATCACCAATTGGAATGGATACCTAAAACAAGAAGACTTTGAAGGAATGCAAAGAGAATATGAAAAAGTGAGAGAACAATTAAAACTATTAATTCCTTTAGAAACAACATTACAAAAAGCAAGAGAATTGGAAAATTTACACAAACTAATCAAAAACAATGGACAAGATTTTAACCTTTCAGAAGAAGAAAAAATGTTAGCTAAAAAGCTTACGTAAAAACAAATTATATAAACCAAAAAACATAAAAAATGCTTACGGAAATAAGGAAAAATTTGTAGTTTTTTTGATTTTTTTCTTGCAATTTTTTGCTGGTTACAGTATAATGACACTAGGAAAAAAATTAAGAAAAAGAGGTTGTGAAAGAATGGATAGACTAGGAGAAAAAATTATCGAAAGAGACATTGAAAAAGAAATGAAAACATCCTATATTGACTATGCCATGAGTGTTATTGTGCAACGTGCATTACCAGATGTAAGAGACCGGACTAAAACCAGTTCATAGAAGAATTCTATATGCCATGCATGAAGACGGTATTACATCAGACAAGCCATATAGGAAATGTGCCAATACCGTAGGTTCTGTGTTAGGACGATACCATCCACATGGTGACGCATCCGTATATGATGCAATGGTAAGAATGGCACAAGATTTTTCCCTTCGTTATATGTTAGTGGACGGACACGGAAACTTTGGTTCCATTGATGGTGATGGAGCAGCCGCAATGAGGTACACAGAAGCAAGAATGGCAAAAATTTCAAACTACATGATGTATGATATTGAAAAAAACACCGTTGATTTTATGCCAAACTATGATGAACGTTTACAAGAACCCACTGTATTACCAGCAAGAATTCCAGCACTACTAATTAATGGTTCAAACGGTATTGCCGTAGGAATGGCGACCAATATACCACCACATAATTTAACCGAAGTGATTAACGGTATTATTAAAGTAATTGAAGAAGATAACGTAACAAATGAAGACTTAATGCAAGTCATAAAAGGACCAGATTTCCCTACGGGAGGACAGATTTTAGGTAGAGATGGTATTAAAGAAGCCTATACTACGGGTAGAGGAAAAATTATTGTAAGAGCAGAAGCAGAAATTGAAGAAATGCAAGGAAACAGGCAACGTATTGTTGTAACGTCCTTACCATACCAAGTAAACAAAGCAAAACTAATTGAAAATATATCTCATTTAGTAAGAGACAAACGAATTGAAGGAATTTCGGATATGAGAGATGAGTCTGACCGAAACGAGCGTGTTCGTATTGTCATTGAATTAAAAAGAGATGCCAATGCACAAGTGGTATTAAACCAATTATACAAAAACACACAAATGCAAGATACGTTTGGAGCCATTTTACTTGCTCTAGTAAATGGAGAACCAAAAATCTTAACCCTAAAACAATGTATCGAACATTACCTAGACCATAGAAAAGAAGTAGTAGTACGTAGAACGCAGTTTGAATTAGAAAAAGCGGAAGCAAGAGCCCATATTTTAGAAGGATTAAAAATTGCCTTAGACAATATTGATGAAATTATTAACATCATTCGTTCTTCCTATGATGACCCAAAAGAAAGATTAATGGCACGTTTTGGATTTACGGATATTCAAGCACAAGCGATTTTGGATATGAGATTAAAAACCTTATCAGGTTTGCAAAGAGAAAAGATTGAAGAAGAATACGAAGAATTAATGAAATTAATTGAACACTTAAAAGAAATTTTAGCAAGCGAAAAACTAGTATTTGATATTGTTAAAGAAGAACTAATCGAAGTAAGAGACAAATTTGGAGATGAAAGAAAAACCAAAATTGTAGCAGCAGCAGACGATATTGAAATGGAAGACTTAATTAAAGAAGAACAAACTGTTATAGCCCTAACCCATTTTGGTTATATCAAGAGAATGCCGATTGATACCTATAAGAGCCAAAGAAGAGGTGGAAAGGGTATTACGGGAATGGCAACAAGGGAAGAAGATTTTGTAAAACAAATCTTTACTGCCTCTACACATGATATGATTTTATTCTTTAGTAATAAAGGAAAAGTATACAAATTAAAAGGATATGAAATTCCAGAAGCAGGAAGAACCGCAAAAGGAACCGCGATTGTTAACCTATTAAGCCTAGACAACGGAGAAAAAGTGTCTGCTGTTATACCAATTCAAAATTTTGCCGAAGGAAAATACCTATTAATGGCAACCAAAAACGGAATGATTAAAAAAACAGCATTAAAAGAATACGATTCCACCAGAAAAACAGGCTTACAAGGAATTACCTTAAAAGATGAAGATGAATTAATTTCAGTTCGTTTAACCGACGGAGAAGACAATGTTGTACTAGTTACTAAAGAAGGAATGTGTATTACCTTTGACGAAAAAGATGTAAGACCAATTGGTAGAGTATCACAAGGTGTTATCGGAATTAAATTAGAAAAAGACGATGTTGTCATCGGAATGGAATCCATCCTAACAGGTTCAAGAGCAACCCTACTTGCCATTACGGAAAATGGATTTGGAAAGAGAACCGAGCTTGACGAATATCGTGTACAAGCAAGAGGAGGAAAGGGAGTCATTACCTATAAAATTACACCAAAAACAGGAAAACTAGTAGGAATTCGTATTGCGACTGGAGACGAAGACGTCATGTTAATTACAGACAAAGGAACCGTTATTCGTTTATTAGTAAAAGAAGTCAGCATTTTAGGAAGGTCAACACAAGGTGTTACACTAATGAGAACAAATGACGGAGGAAAAGTGGTAAGTATCGAGCTAGTTGAAAAAGAAACGGAAAACGAGGAAGAAGAAACAAAGTAAAATAAAAAAGAGGCGAGGCCTCTTTTTTATTACGAAAGTAACAAGGTTCTTATTTTTTAAAACGAATGTCTTCTCCGAAAAAGCGACAGATGTTATAAGCACCGACAAATCGAGAAAAAATACGTTCATCGTATTTGGTACGTAAATCTTGTAAATTTAAATTAGTAGAAATAATTGTTTTAGTAATATGATTGTTTTGGTGTAATAAACGAGTATTAATTACATTAAATAATTCCGTAAATTTCATACTATTTAAGCTTTCTGTACCTAAATCATCAATAATTAATAAATCAACCGTTAAAATATTATGATAAATATCACTAAGAAGGTTTTCATTAACACCATCTTTTTTATTATTGCGGAAGCGATAATCGATAATGGTATCTAACATAACAGGAGCAGTTTGATATAAAACCGTTTTTCCTTGTTTTAATAATTCATAAGCAATGCACTCAGACAAAAAAGTCTTACCGTAAGCCAGTATTTCCGGTAAACAATAAATTCTTTTCCTCGAAATCATCAAAATGAGTAATAAACGAAAAAGCAATTTCCTTAATATTTTGAATATTATCACGAGGGGATAAGTTAGAATGATACAAATCTTCATTTATTTGTGTTGAATAAGCATTTAGTAAAAACTGGTCAAAAGTATGATTTCTTAAATTGCTAATATTAGACTGATTATAATCCATATCAAACAGTTTTTGCTTAATACAACTACAAAGCTCATAATGGTCATTTTCTTTTACATATCCAGTATCTTCACATTTCGTACAGTCAAAATGTGGTAAAAAGAAAGAGTCATCTAATTTTAAATCTTTCAAAATCGCATTTTTTTCTAATTTCAAAGAAGCAATTTCCGATTTCAAATCCTCCAAAGAAGAAGACTTATTAGTAGAAGACAAAATGGATTTTACCGTATGAAAAGCAAATTGATTTAAATTCGTATCAATTTCCTGTAATCGTGGGCAAGAACGGTAAAGCTCTTCCTTACGAGTTTCTAAATCCGAAAGAGCAAAAGAGCGTTTTTGTTCATATTCTTTTAACAACTGTTTTAAAGTAGAATGGCTCATATTCATAAAAACTCCTATCTATTTGTTTATGCCTTTTGCACATTTGCGTATAAAGAATCGAGATTATCATAACTTCGCTGTTCATAATTTTGATAACTTTTCTTTTCCAATTCCTTAATTGCTTTTGGCTTATTTTTCATATCTTCTAAAAACTTTTGAACATCAGAAGCTGTTTTTAAATGATGCTCCTTCCAATCGGACACAATTTTATCAATATAATCAAAACTAAAAGAAGACTTAGAAGTTGTTTTCTTTAAAGCAAGCTCAATAACATCTAGGGAATAGCCAAAATCCACCACCCATTTTTCAATATAAGCTTCTTCATATTGAGTAAGCATACGATTAAGCCCTAGTTTCTTTCCAATCGATTTCTTAAGGGCATTCAATTTTTCTTCTTTTTGATAATATAAATCCAAATCCGAAAACGTAGTAATATGATTTTTATGCCAAGCATCCGCTACGGTTTGAATGTAATTTCGATGTAGGGCAGAATGTTCAAAACAATAACGAAATAACGCAATCATTACCTGCTCATCAAAACCATACTTTTTAAACCATAAATCAATATCATTATACCAAGAAGGCGACATAACCCCTTGAAAAAAGGAAGTATTAATTGCCTCAATTGCCTTAGCACGATATTGATTTTCCTCGCTTTTCTTTGTATCCGCAAGTACAGAAACACGAGGCTTATATAACTTATGGAGTTCTACTTCCTGCAAATGATTCACAATAAAACCAGTCGTCTTTTTCGTCAAAACCCCGTAAATCCTCCCAATACTTCAAACTATCTTGTATGGTTTTTAAAGGCAAAGACAATTTTTTTGATAAATCATTCACCTTAACATCTTTACCATACTTTGATAAAAATAAAATATATAAATACACTTTAACAGCATCGCCACTTGCTTGTGACAAATATTCTGTAAAGAAAACATCTGAAATTTCTGTAGAAGAAAACATCATAGACAAATCATTTTGCTCTAATTTCATAACCGTATCCCCTTATTCGTTCCTTAATCAATTCTAATCTTCAGTAATGATATTACAAATTATATCATGTTAAGAAAACGAATACAAGATGAAGAAAAAATTATTTTAGTCTTGCGGAACGAAGGTGTTAGAGGATTGGTTTCATGGGAAACCTTAGAAGCAGGCGACTTTTTTCGATATTATTTGTATAGATAGATTTTGGGGCGTTTTAGGTATTTGCAAATGTAGTAAAAAACATATAAGATATTTTCGTGGTTAAAACCGATAATGCTAAAAAGCAAAAAGGGAAAGACGAAGAGGATGAATAGGAAAATCTTAAGACTTAGGTTTGTAAAGAATAAGTTAAGAAAACAAAAGATGAAAAGTCCCCAAATGCCATTAACAATAAGAGTAGAAGCATCAAACATACCAAGTAACTTGTGTTTAAAATAATAATTTTGAGGGAAAATGAATTTCATAAAAGTACCCGTCCTTTCGTGTTTTGATAAAATACACATAACAATAAAAAATTATTTTCAAGTTATCATCTTTTAGGATTTTAAGATATTTGACATACCTTGCATACCAGTTCTAATATCTGTACTAATGCCACCTAAAAATTGTCTTACTAGGTCATTTGCTTTTAGTAGAGCGAAAATGGAACCACAAATAAGAAATTTGGAAACAATATTATCTGGGTGAAAATCCATAGAAAAAAGAATAACCAGTACCAAAGCAATAAAAATTTGAACCAATAACAAGGAAAGAAAACATTTTATCCAAGCTTTAAAAAACGAAGCGGTAGCATTATTACAAAGCGATAAAAAGGCAAAAGGAGCAATTAACACAAATACTTTTACCAAAATAAAACGAATTGCATAAGTAAAAACTAAGTTCATCGAACTAATGGATAAAAAACTCTTTAAAATCCCATCAATGGAAAAAATATTAAAATTCGTTTGTTCAATCACAATCATAGAATTAATGCGAGTAAACAAATTGGAAAACGTAATAGATTCACCAAACAAATCATGCCCAATGCTTTGGATTAAGGAACAAATGGTATGATTAAAAAACAGAAGCCTTTCGCATATAAAAAAGCAAGAATTCATACAAATGCCAAAAAATAGTAACTTGAACACGAAGCTCGTAGGACGTTCTACTTGTGTAATTAATAAATGAGAAAGGAGCAAACGAACAGCATAATACAATAAAAAACCTAAAATAAGGGAATTGGCAACCAATAAAATACCACTTGTTGTAGAGTTTCCAAAAATAGAGGAAAAGTACGAAGTCTTTAAAATACTACTATCAATAAAAGTAACCTCATCTAAAATGGAAGCCACATTGGTATCAATGGACGAAAACAGAGTTTGAAAAATGGTATTAATCGCATCAATAATAATTGAGGCAATACTTACTTCTTCTTCCAAAAATATCACCTACTATCTAAAAAAAGGATTGAATGGCAGACAAAATTAAATCAATTGCCAAAATAAAACCATAGGAAAACAATGCACCTTTTATTAACTTTTGACCAGTACGAATACGTTCCTCGTCACCAAAACTAAACTTCTTCATAAACACACCAGTTCCGTACTGCAACAGCAGCCGCAGGAGTAGCCAGCTTTAACAACCAATCCTCAATTTGTTCAAAAGCCTTTTTTAAAGTGTTTACTAATTTTTGGTCAGCTGCCATACTAACACTAGAAAAACAAAGAAGAAAAATACTAACCAAGCAAAGAATACTAAATACATAAAATAATTTTTTGTGTTTCATAAACATACCTCCTTAAAATTTCATTAAAAAATAGGGAATTAGTTTTAATTTCATTGGTTTTAAAATCTTATAACCATCCGATAAAAAAGATAAACACGAAAAGGTTTCCAACTCTTGAGTAAAAAAGTGAGAATCATAAATAAAATCCGTAGAAATCGATTCATTAATACTTTCGGACAAACCAGAACCATGAGAAACAAAAGAATTCGTTAAATAATGAAAACTCGTTTTTGGCGCATTTTCCGAAATGGATTTTACCATCTTAACCTTATCCTCTTTCCCAATCTGTTTTTGAATATCCTCAATCGTATAACTATCATCCGTTCGAAACCAAAACTTATTAATCATATTTTGCAAAATAACCTTAACGGCATATTCATCTTTTAAAGTATGTAGCAAAGAAGAATAACTCTGTGTTGCCACAATATTAATACACTTTGCTTCTCTAGACTGAGCAAAAAAGTCAGCATCTGATGTGGTACAATATTCATGAAACTCATCACAAATAAAACAAACACTACGGGCAGAAGTAATCGAAGGGTCAGACAAACGATTTAATACCTCTGTTTGAAAATCCAATTTTAAGTAAGCTGCAATAATTTTAGACAAGTTTTGATATTGTGAGATATTCATGTTTAAAACAACAATATCGCCATTTTGAACCAAATGATAAAAACCATGAAAATTAATTTCTTCACGTTTTGGGCAAAACGTATGTAAGACTTCATAATCCGAAACAAAGCAATTCGTAATACGAGTAATTTCAGATTGAATAATCGAAAGTGTTCTACTGTCTAGGGAAAATAATTCCTTTTGGAAAAAATCAATACTCGAATAAGCATCATAACAATCACGCTTAGAAAGATGCCCATTGGTAAACAGTTCTTTAATCACCGAAACTTTTTCTAGGAAATACTCAGGAAGAGTAACCAACTTATGAAGCTCTACAAAAGTAACATACCCATCATTATAAAGCCTACAAAACTTGATACTTTCCGTTAAAACCTGCTCTACCTTATCAAGCCAATACGATTCACTATTATTGGGAGAAAACAGAGTTAAAATTGTTTTTAAACGATTGGCCAAAACAGACGGTTTCAAATTCGGTTTATCCAAAGGATTATAAAAGGTATTGCCACCAAGTTCAATCATATGAACATCCTCTAATCGACCAGCTGAATTAGCAAAACGAAGCACTTCTTTATAAAAGTTTCCTTTTACATCCAAAATTAACATACCAATTTTATACTCTGGATTTTTCGAAAAAGAACGAATTAATTGTCTTGTAAAAGGATACATACAAGAAGAAGTTTTACCACTTCCAATGGTTCCGCAGATAAAAATGTTTTGATACAAACTTTTTTCTGGAATAAATACTAAATTTTCACTTTCATTTTTTCCCACCAATAAGGAAAGATTTTCGGAAGGAACTTGTGATAACATTGTTTTTTGTTTTTTTCGATTTGGAAATATCTTGGGGCCGTAACTTTTCCCATAATCTTGTGTAAAGAAAATTCGGTATCAAAATAGAAGACAAAAGGTAAAACAAAATAAAATAGCCCTTTAGTTTGATCCAAATAACAGGATAACGAATACAAATATCATATGGATGTAAAGAATAAGGAATGATAATCGAATCCGCCGTATAAATAGGGGAAAACACAAAATACCCGAGTGCTAAGAAAACAGCCAAATACACACCGGTAAAGCCTAATCTACCAAAAAGTTTTCGAAATCGCATAAAAAAGCCTCCTACTTCAAATTATGTTGTTGTTTTAAATTCAATTTGGAACCTTGCAAATTGTGAAACAAGATTGTATCGAAAAAAAGATACAGATAATAAAAAACAATGAACACATTTAGGCTGAAAGTGATAAAAAACAAGTGAACTAACTGTTCCATGGTTATCACCACCTAACGCTAGAAAACATCATACAACAAAAAAAGAAATTTGTCTATACTTTTTTGAATAAATATGATAAAATATGAAAAAATAGAAAAAAAGGAGGCGAAACAATGAAAATCGAAAAGACAATGAAAATTGGTGAATTACTAGAAGTAGCACCAGAAAAAGCAGAAATTTTACTAAATGCAGGAATGCACTGTTTAGGATGTCCAGCATCACAAGGAGAAACCATAGAAGAAGCATGTATGGTGCATGGAATCGATGTAGACGAATTAGTAAACATGCTAAATGCATAATCGGTGAACATTTTGTAACAAAAAAATGAAAAAAAAGTAAAAAAAGGATTGACAGAAAACGCAAAATGTAGTAACATATTAAGGTGCCTATTTTACAGGTACATTTTGGGCCATTAGCTCAGGTGGTAGAGCACTTGACTTTTAATCAAGTTGTCCGCAGTTCGAGTCTGCGATGGCTCACCAAAGAATACTTTCTACAAGTATTCTTTACAAGGCCCCGTGGTCAAGCGGTTAAGACATCGCCCTTTCACGGCGGAGACATGGGTTCGATTCCCGTCGGGGTCACCAAATATAAGCCACTTTAGCTCAGCTGGCCAGAGCACCGCACTTGTAATGCGGGGGTCCCCAGTTCGAATCTGGGAAGTGGCTCCATTATAAGGTCAATGGTTTTGAGTTAACTCTTAATGGTTGGCTTTTTTTTTATGCTTTTAATAGTAAAATCGAAGCATCTATTGATTATTTGGTTTTTTTGTGTTATAATTTATACAAAATCCGATTACAATTCGGAATTTGTATAAAAAGGAGGAAATAACATGAGCCGTAGTTATATCCATAGAACAATTGAAACAAAGTTAGATGAAATGTATGGTAATTTTCCAGCCATATTAGTTACTGGTTCTAGGCAATCTGGAAAAAGTACTGTATTACAATACATTACTACAAATAAACAACAAACCATAAATGAAGTAAGTTTAGACGATTTAAGAGAAAGAACAATGGCACAAGAAGACCCAGAAACTTTTTTAAGAGTACATGGTGTTCCACTTATTATTGATGAATTTCAGTATGCACCCAATTTACTATCTTATATAAAAATAAAAATTGATGAAGCAAGAAAAAACGAAATGTTTGGAGACGGAAAAGATGTTGACACATTATATTATTTAACAGGATCACAAATATTTGAAACAATGGAAAATGTTACAGAGTCATTAGCGGGAAGAGTAGGAATTATCGATTTACATCCTTTATCAACTAGAGAAATCTATCATTCCAAAGAAGAAATATTTATACCTGATATTGATAAAATAAAAAAGAAAACACCATTAAAATATGAATATATGAACAATTTGTTTAAAAGAATTTTTAGAGGAAGCTATCCTGAATTATATAAAAATGATAAAGTTAGTTTAGAAGCCTTTTTTTCTTCTTATTTAAGAACCTATATTGAAAGAGATGTTAGAAAAATAGTAAACATACAAGAAGAACCCAAATTTCTAAAATTTATTACAAGTATGGCAGCAAGAACAGGACAAGAATTTAATGCGACAGACATTGCAAACGATGTAGGAATAGACTCAGAAACCATCACGAAATGGACAGGAATATTAAGTAACACCTATATTATTTTCCTTTTACAACCACATATGAACAACAATATTGGTAGAATTATTAAAAGACCAAAAATCTATTTTATGGATACAGGACTTGCTTGTTATTTGACAGGTTATGTAAGTAGTGAAACATTAGAACGTAGTGCATATAGTGGAGCAATTTTTGAAACGTATATCATATCAGAAATTGTAAAAAGCTATACCAATCATCAACGTGACCCAAGAAAGCACCTATATTATTATAGAGATAACAATGGAAAAGAGATTGACTTATTAATTATTCACGAAGATAATATTTATCCTGTTGAAATAAAGAAGGGGGCCAATCCCGGAAAAGATGCCATCAAGCATTTTAATATTGTCGATAAATTTGAAATGAATTCACCAAATGGAGTGGTTATTTGTTTAACCAAAGACATTCATGCAATTGACGAAAAAAATTATATGCTTCCAATTGAATATATATAACAAACAGAAGAACAACCAAAAAAGAAAGTAAACCATATTGTTACTTTCTTTTTTGGTTTACGAAAAACAGAAGAAGTAAGTCAGAGTTCCTACGGAAACAGGAAAAAGAAAAAATAAAATTTGCAAAAACGCTTGAAAAAAAATAAGAAGTAACATAGAATAGGCTTAAGAAAAAAATAAGAAAGGAAAGGTGTTATGAGAAAAGCATTTACGAAAACAATGGTATTAACGTTAATACTAAGCTTATTAGCCTCTCCCATATCCATTGGTGTGGAGGTTATTCAAGAAGTAGCCAAGTATGCCGAAAATACCGATGTAGCCAGTGAGCCTGTTACAAAAAAACAAGACCAAATGCCTAAGCCCGTAGAACAGGCGACTACAAAAGTGGACAATTCTATCAGTTCGAAAACAGAACAAGAAATTGAAAACGAAGATGGCAAAATTACAAAAGAAGAAGAGGATATTTGTGTGGATGAACCCGTAAAGGAGACAGACGCACCCAAAAATGATATATCCAATAAAGAGGAAAAGAAAGAAGGTGAACAAACAAACCAAGAAACTTCAGCAGAAAATAAAGAGGTTCCTCCAACAGAAGAATTAAATGAAACAACAAGTAATTCTGAAGAAATGAAACAACAAGATGAAATCCAAGATACAAGTGAAACAGTTAAAACAAACGAAGAAGCCACTTTAGAAGAAAATAGTACAAAACAGCAAAAGGAAGAGGTAAAGACAAATGTAGCTCCAGAAGAACAAAATGGTCTATTAACACAACAAGAAACGCAACAAGAAAATAAAGAACAACCACAAGAAGAAATACCACAAGAAGAGATGAACAATTTCGTAGGCCAACCTTTAGAAAAGCAGACAATTACACTAGGGAAACTTGAATTAGAGATTATTTTAAGACTACCCACCCAAGCCAATTTTAAGGTTACCTTACAAAAAGATACCAATACTATAATGGGACAATTTGAAAAAGACGAAGATAGATGTTACTATCACTTTGATGGGCTAGAAGAAGGAAACTATACCTTAACAATACAAGGACAAAATTATATTCCTTATAGTCAACAAGTAGAAGTAAAAGGAGATGTGACGAAAATTGTTCTTAGCAATGGACATGAAATAAATGATGTATACAAAAACAATCAAACACCATATGGTATTGTGGGATTAGGGGATATAAACGAAGATGCACAAATTAACAAAGTAGATGAAACCCTAATGATTGCGAAAATCGAACAAGGTGATTATGAGGCAAAATATGATTTAAATCACGACAACAAAATTGACATTATAGACCTATCATACATTGCCTTAAACCGTAACAACAACATAAAAGGGACGCAACAAAAGATGTTAAAACTAACCAAGGAAAATGTTACCCTACAAACAGGAACCATCATAACCAAAGGAGACGTTTCCTCTATTTTTGAAAACAACAATGAAATACTACAATTACAACCCAAAAACGGAAATCCCATTTCCATCGACAATCCAGTAACACTAGAAGTAGACTTAAAAAACAACCAAAATAAAACAGAAGCAATTGTCATTGCTCCACCAAAAGAACAAACCAATACAGTACAAAAAGGGGAAGTAGAAGTTGTTTATCAAGATGATAATGGAACAGAACATACCATAAAAGTTAAGATTGGAAACACCGAAATAGCAACTCAAATCGAAGCCATTTCCTCTAAAAAATTAGCAAGTATATCACCAACCTTTGTAGCAAGAACCAAAACCAGAAAATCAGTAGCAACTCTACAAAAAGATGGAAGCATTCTAATCGACCTAGGAGGACAAATTGCAATAAAAAGAGTTACAATAAAAATTACACAAACAACAAGTAACAAATTAGCCGATATTGCCAAAGTAGAATTCTTAAATGACATGGAAAATAAAATTCCAGAACCAGAAATGGATATTCCAGAAAATGTAGTAGCAACCCCAATGAGTGCATCATTTAATGTGACATGGAAGAAAATGGTGAACATTACAGGATATGAAATAGAAGTAAGTAGTAATGGAAAAACACAAACCTATTATACAGCAGTCAACCAGATAATGATTTCTAACTTTGATGGTGGAAAAGTAAAAAACGGAACTACCTATACCGTAAAAGTACAATCCATAAATGGAGATTGGAAAAGTGGTTATTCTAAAACCATATCAGTAACACCACAAGCCGATAAAAAGCCACCAGCACCAGACAATTTAAGTGTAAGCGGTGGATACCGTATGTTACAAGCAAGTTGGAAAAAGATGGAGGATACCGATTCATACAATGTTTACTACCGTGAATACGGAGTAGGAAACTATATTAAAATTGCACAAAATATTACAGAAAATACCTATAAATTAACGGAATTAAAAGATAAAACCAGATATCAAGTTTATGTAACAGGAAATAACCCAATAGGGGAAGGAAGTCCATCATTAGTTAGTGTAGGAGAAACCACAGACATTAACCCACCAATTACGAGCAATTATAAACTAATCAACCGTCCAATTGAAAATGAAGCAAAAACAGCACATATTGCTAATGTTAGCTATCCAGGAGGAAGTGCCCCAAGTGGACAATTTGCAATTGTAGACAATGATTATACCACTGCTTGGAAAATTAATAGCTGGGACTCAGGAGGCTTTAACAGTGGAAGCGTAGCTCCAATTGTAGAATTTGACCAAACATACCAAATAGAGAGAATTGTCGTAGTAGCCGAAGAGGCACAAGAACATGATTATTTCTATCAAAAAACAAGATATTGGGACGAAAATGGAACAGAACATATGATAAACGGACAATGTACCAAAAAAACAAGTTCAAACGGAAAACAATATTATGAATTTGAATACGATATGCCAATTACAACCAAGAAAATACAAATACGATTTGCATTATACCAAGCATATTCGAATGTATCCATATCCATTGCAGAAATGAAATTCTATGAATATGACGACATCAAAGAACAAATTACAGGTTTATACAAAGACCAACTATGTGTAACCCTAAGAGAAGACGTAACCGAAGAAACCATTAACGCATTAGAAACAAGACTAAATACCAAAGAAGAAATTAGTGGAGAATATCATCCAAAACGAGAAATTTTACAAAAAGAATTAGATACAGCAAGAGAAATATTAAATAACCAAACCCTAAAACCAGCCCTTCAAATTGACACCTCCGTAACTTCTGCCAAAGATTCACACATTACCTTTAGAGGTGGATTAAACGCATGGCAACCATTAGGAGTAGTAGGTTATAGTGGAGAAAATATTGTTGTATATGTAGGAAATCCAAAGATGAAAACAGGAGATACCACCAAACTACAAATTATTGCCACACAGTACCATGCCGAATCTGGAAAATGGCATCAAACCATAAAAAACTTAAAAGTTGGGCGAAACGAAATACAAATTCCACAAATTGGCACACTAGACTATGAAAAAGGAGGTTCACTGTATATTAATTATACAGGAAACAATGCAAACGACATCTACGGAGTACGTGTTAGTGGTGGTCAGGAAATCCCTGTACTAGACTTTACAAAACCAAAAACCGAAGCAGAAAAGAAACAAGCAATTCTAACCTATATCGAAAAACTAGAAACGACAGTAGCAACATTACCAGAAAATCATAACAAACTACATAAAGGAAACGAAAGTAACAGTATAAACTATGATTATCAAAACACAAATTGTATTTTAGGAGCAACCGAAATTGTCCTAAGCACCATGATGTATTCCGTATCTTCTGAACAAATTTGGAATGCCCTAAGTGGAACGAAAGAAGAAAAAGTAGAGAAACTATATCAATCCCTAGTAGCCATGGAAGACATGATTGACTTATTCTATGCACACAAAGGATTAAGTAGACAGATAGAAGCAGGAGCCAAAAACCAATACCCATCAAGCAGACTTAACATCCGTTACCAAAGAATGTTTGCTGGAGCCTTTATGTATGCTGGAGGATTACACATCGGTATTGAATGGGGATCCATTGGTGGATTAGCCACCTCTCAACCAGTACAAAGTGATGAAAATGGAAAATACCAAAGTGGACAATACTTTGGCTGGGGAATTGCCCATGAAATTGGACACATTATAAACGAAGGAACTTATGCGATTGCAGAAGTAACCAACAACTATTTTTCCGTACTAGCACAAGCAAAAGACACCAACGATTCCGTACGTTTCCAATACCGAAATGTATACGATAAAGTAACTTCAGGAACCAAAGGAAAAGCATCAAACGTGTTTACACAATTAGCCATGTATTGGCAACTACACCTTGCCTACGATTTAGGAGGATATAACTATAAAACTTACGATACCTACCAAGAACAATTTAATAACCTAATCTTTGCAAGAATTGATAGTTATGCAAGAGATATTAGTAAAGCACCTGCAAAAGAAATAGCCTTAACCTTAAATAATGCAGACACCGATAACCGTTTCATGAGATTAGCCATTACAGCAGCCAACAAAAACATATTAGAATTTTTTGAAGCATGGGGAATGGTTCCAGATGAAACCACCAGACAATATGCACAACAATTTGAAAAAGAAACAAGAAGAATCCAATTTGTAAATGATGAAGCAAGAGCATATCAACTACAAGGAAATACAGGCTTCCCTACAGGAGCAAAACCAACAGCACATATTGAAAATACCATGACAAACTCAGTTGTCAAAGATACTAAAATACGTATTACCCTAGGATTAGAGGGAGCAAATAAAAACGACTTACTAGGATACGAAATTTATCGAAACGGAGTATCCATTGGATTTGTAACGGCTGAAAATACCGAATTTGTTGATACCATCAATGTCAATAACCGAGTATATCAATATGAAATAGCAGCAATCGACAAAACGCTTCAATCAACCGAAAAAGTAAGCTTAGCACCAATTAAAGTATGTCATGATGGAAGCTTAGAAAAAACTGCCTTCACAATTACAACCAATATGACATCCAATGAGGATACCAAAGAAGAGGAAGACAAAAATTGTGCAGATATGCCAAGTGTGCAAGCGGTTAGCAAACTAATCAATAATAACATAGAAGACAGTTACACTGGAACAACACAAGTGGCAAAAAATGCCGAAATCGTACTAGAACTAAACGAAGTATTATCCATCATTGGTTTCAAAGTAACCAAAGCCAATACAGAAGATAACTTACCAGACTACGAATTACAAATAAGCCAAGACAAGAAAAACTGGGAAACCGTAAAACAAGGAAGTTTAACATTTAATCAAAAAGAAGCAGTGGTATATTTTGACAAAGACAAAGGTGGAGCAGATGCAAGAGTACAAGTATACGATACCGCCTATGTGAAACTAATCTTTAAAAATACCACCAAACAGGAAATGAATATCACTCTTTCCGAAATCGATTTATTAGGAAAACCAGGAGATAACATTGAGATTTTACAAGCAAATGGAATTGGAACCTTAAAAGAAGACTATATACTAGATAACATCGGAAACAAAATACCAGCCGGATCCTTCATTGTAACAGGGGAGTATCGTGGTCACCCAGCCTTCAATGTGGTAAAACTATACGATGAAAATGGTAACTTAATAGAAGGAAAGCAAGTTATATTTGCTCCTGACCCAGAAGATGCAGACTTAGGAAACATCACCAGTGGAACATGGATTTACTATATAGAACCAGAAGAAATAAACAAACTTCCAACCAAAGTAAAAGCCGAACTATACCGAGTAGATAATGCTCTAACACTAGAAGGAGAAAGATTGGTAAGTGATTCTTTAGAACAAGAAGTACCACAAACCTTACCAGACATAACCATTAATCAAGGAAATCCGTAAGATTTGAGGAGATGAATATGAAAAATAAAATAAGAAAAATAATAGGAGGACTCCTAATCAGTATGTTTGTGATGATATTTACCATACCATCACAAGGGGCACAAGCACAAATAGGAAATGATACACAGGCAAATATCATATTAAGAAAACAAGAAGGAACCGATAATCAAGTACATCTATCCTTAGAAACGACAAACACAAAAAGCATGGCTTCCTTCCAATTAGAATTAGAAGCAGAAACGCAAAACATACAAGATATTACTGGAATTACAATTAAATGGGATGATGCCATAGAACAAACCGAATTAAAAGAACTAACTTACAACAATGGAAACATCCACCTATATGTTGTTAGCAAAAACGAATTAGGAGAACAAGATGCTCACCAAAGAAGAATTGAAATAGGAACCCTTACAATTGAAACACAAGAAAAAGATAACATTGATGTTACACTAAAAGCAAACCAAGAAACACTAAAACTTGCCTCCATCAACCATGAACCAACCAATCTAACCAATAAGCCAAGTGAAATTGCCCTACGAATTAATGAAAAAGCAATCAACGAAGGAAATGGTGGAACCAATACACCAGAAGAAGGAGAAAACCAAGGCGGAAATGGTAGTGAGGAAGGAAACGAAAACCAAGAAGATAACAACCAAAATGGAGAGGGGAACCAGGGTACAAACGGAGGACAAGGAAATGAGAACAATGCAAACCAATCAGGAGAAAATGGCAATAACCCAGAGCAAGACAACCAAGACGAAACACAAGAAGAAATAGAAAACACGATGCCAAACCAAAACACAACCATCACAACAAGTAGTAAGCCTATCGATAAAGCCACACAAAAGCTACCACAAACAGGAACTATTAACGGGATAATCGTCTTTATCGTACTAATCATCATCATCCTAATTGCCGTTGTTATGTACCAAAAATGGAAAAAAGCAAACCATTAAAACAGGCAAAAAAACTCGCAAGCTTGCGAGTTTTTTGCTGTTTTAAACGAATGTTATAAATAAAAGATATCATAACTAGAGGCCTATCCGAAATACATAATAATAATAATAAATACGATAGGAAGCAAAATCCAATAGCATTTTCTATATACATATTTGTAAAAATAAACAAATTACGCAAATAAATGATTGCTAAAAACTGGAAAAAGACTTGACGTTGTCATGAAAATGTAATATAAAATAACTTGACAGTAAAGATACGTAAGTATAAAATAGTGCCATAAGGTAGGAAAATGTGTAGGGGTCAATGCCTTCATTGACACGTAAACGTAAATCTACCAAATAGGCACATTGACAATTGAATAAAAACAAAAAAGAAATGCTAATAAACCGAAAATATCTATGTATTTCTAAAATAAAACATGCAAAAGGAATAAAACAAAAAGAAAAGATACATAATAGTGATAGAAATCATATTTAATGAACTAAAAACAAAAATATGCCGGTAGGGGTTGCACATTGTGCAACCCAGAATACGTGAAAAATCAACAAATTGAAGGGGTGCATGATATGCAACCCCTACCAGCAAAAAAATATATAAGGAGGCAAAAGAGAAAGAATGAAAAAGGAAAGAAAATTGAACAAAACAGAAAAATTATGCAAACCAAATGTAGGGGCACCTTCTTGCGGGAATACCCGTAAGACAGACACCACTGTGCTCAATTTGAACCAAAACAAGGCAGGAATTACCTTGGTGGCACTCGTAATAACAATCATTGTGCTACTAATCCTAGCAGGTATAACAATCAACCTGACCATAGGACAAAGAGGTATCTTAAGAAGAGCAGAAGAAGCGGGAAGAAACTACCAAGAAGCAGCCAAAAGAGAAGATGAACAATTATCGAATTTCTTAAAAGAAGCAGATGACATCATAGATGGAATAAACGGAGAAAGTAAACCATTACCAGAAAATGCACTAGCAAAAAAAGTACAAATAGGAGATTACGTAGCATACGACCCAAAAGAAGGAGTAACGGACACAAATAAATTAAGCTACAAATCAGAAGTAGGAACAGGCTCATCTCATGGAAATGGATATACAGATATTCCAGAAGGACAAACATTCACAGTAGAAGCAAATACGAAATGGAGAGTGCTAAGTAAAGATGAGACAACAGGAGAAGTAGTACTAATCAGCGAAAACCCAATACACGAATTTGGAATGAAAGGAGCAATAGGATATTTATATGCAGAACAAGAACTAAATGAAATCTGTAAAATATATGGATATGGAAGAGGAGCAAATACAAGTAAAACGTTTACCTATGAAACAGGAGACACCGTAGAAGGATTAACAAAAGGCACAATCACAGGAAGCGGAGCAAGAAGCATAACAGCGGAAGACATTAATGCAATCACCAAATACAATCCAAGCAACGATGAAGCAATGAAAGAAGAAGGATATGGGCAAGAATATACACACACGATATACCATCCAACAAAAACAACAGATAATGGAGCATCAACAAGTGCAACAGAAAGAACAGACAAATTTACGGCATACGATTATGAAGGTTCACAATATCTAACTGATGCAACAAGTCCAATATATCAAATGTTATTTGGAAGTAGTAACGACCTAGTATACGGGCTAGCGTCTCGTGGTGTGAACTCGTATTCAGATAATGCGGGCTTTAGCGTGTTCGTTGTCATTGAGGGCGGTGTGCGTGGCAACGGCAGCTTGTGGCGGCAGTTCTGATAGCTTGTATGGGGGCGACGGCGCTCTTGGGGTTCGTCCGATAGTTTATCTAAAATCGAATATCCAGACAAGTGCCAAAGATGCGAGTGGAGCATGGATTATAAGTGAGTAGAGAAATAGATGCATAAGAACCGCGAGAAGGCCTCAGGTCTTCTTGCGGGAGGGGTATATAGGGGGTAGCAGAAAATGAAGTTGGTAAATATGATAAAAGTTATTAAACAAATACATCCAGAAGATTTAGTATTACTAAAAGTAGGAAGTTTTTACCATGCATATGGGAAAGATGCCTATATCGTAGCATATTTATTTAATTACCAAATGAAGAAAGTAGACAACAATTATGATACATGTGGTTTCCCAAAATCAACAATAAACAAGGCTGTTTTCGAATAGAGAAAACTTCATTTTTTTAGGCAGAAAGAAAAATGGAAGATATGCGAATTATCGAACTATAAAGAAAAAGATAAAATATCGATATTACCAATACATGAATAATAAAATTAGTTTAAACAGTATTGTATCAACCATAAAGTGCTATCAGTCAATATTGTAATATACACAACAAATAGATAAGAAGTCAAAATTTGACAAATAAGCCATGGAATGCTATCATGGAAGCCATAGGAGGAAATTATGGTAGCGATTGTAACAGGGGGAGCCAAAGGAATTGGAAGAGCGATTGTCGTAGAGCTTGCCAAAAAAGGAATACAAGTTGTATTAAATTATCGCCATTCGGAAAAGCAGGCAATTAAGACAAAACAAGAACTTTTGGAGCACGGGTATGAAATAGAAATTTATCAAGCCGATGTAGCAAAAAAAGAAGAGGTACAAAGATTAGTAGCCTATACCAAAGAAAAATGGGGAGAGGTAGATATTTTAGTAAACAATGCAGGAATCGATAAATGGCAGTTATTTACGGATATGACCGATGAAGATTGGAACGAAATGCTTGCCAATAATCTAACTTCAGCATTTTATATGACCAAAGAAGTAGTACCAGATATGATACGAAAAAAGAAAGGATGTATTATTAATATTTCCTCTATTTGGGGTATCACAGGAGCGTCCTGCGAAGTAGCGTACTCCGTAAGTAAAGCTGGAATGGATGGACTAACAAAAGCTCTTGCCAAAGAACTCGCCCCATCTAACATACGAGTAAATTCCATTGCACCAGGAGCGATTGACACGGATATGAATCAAAACTTAAACAAAGAAGAAAGAAAAGAAGTAGAAAATGAAATTCCACTTGGACGATTTGGTACACCAGAAGATATCGCAAAATGTGTCATGTGGTTAGTAGAAGATAACTATACAACAGGACAGGTTGTATCTCCAAATGGAGGATGGGTCATATAAAGAAACTATCAATAAAAGCATACATTCGAACAACAAAAAACTCGCGAAACTGCGAGTTTTTTATAGCTTATTCTAACGCATATAATGATTTGTAAGTGGCAAAGCCACTAACACAATCATTTATTCTGTTACTTTTCTTTTATAATTTCCAGAAATCAACTTTGGTAAATACGTAAGAATCTTATATACTGCCAAACGAATCTTTTTACTCCATAGATACGTTTTTCTTAATCGTTTTGTTGGTAACAAACCAGCCTCTGTATCCTCTGTTACAATCAAAGAAACATTATCCTTCTCGATTGGGAAAATATAATTTTGATGTTCGTTATTATCCCAATTACCATTTCCATCATTAAAACAGAAATTAAATGTTTCTGCATCAGTTAAAGTGATTTCAGCTTGAAAACCTAACTCTGTTTTTTCCATTTCAACCTCATTTACACCATCCCATTGTAAACCAAACCCATAATGAATAAATACCTTTTCGGCATTGTTTTGGAACAATTTTCCTGTGTAAGAAATCTTAACAGAAGCATTTTCCACTAATTTATCAGTATTAAAAAATATATTCTTGGTTAATTCCATGATACTCTCTCCTTAAATTTGTCTTTTGCAATCCTATTATATTATTAAAAATATAAATATTCAAGTATTTTTTACAAGAAATTTCTTATTTTGATAAAATTTTTCCAACAATATAGAAATCATCCTCATTTTTAATCGTAATATCCTTATAATCTTTATTATCTGCCTTTAACGTAATTTTTTCTTTTTTCGCCATAAACTTACGAATCATAATTTCATCATTCACACTAAACACACCATAATCTTTTGAATTTAAAGGTGTGTTAAACTCAACAAACACATAGGAATCTTTCTTAAAAGTTGGCTCCATAGCGTCATCATTTACTTTTAAAGCAATAGCAGAACTTGGCACATTAGAAGGACAATCAATAAAACCACTAACCGAATCAACAGCCAATAATCTACTATAAGAAATATGGTTTACCACATTATAAGTTTCTTGTTCCTCATTAATATCTTTATCATAGGTATACATTAATTGTTGATAAGGAATATCCAAAGCACGGCAAATATTTTTTAATGCTTTATGACTTGGATTTCTTTCTCCTTTCTCAATATGTGTTAAATGACCAATGTTAATATCAGTTAATCTAGCAAGTTCGGTTTTTGTCATTCTTTTTTCTTTTCTTGCTTTTGCAATCATATCACCTATCATACATAAAACCTCTTTTTCTCTAATATTTTTCCTTATTATACAAGAAAACACACAATTTGTCTAGTAGTAAATGAAAAAAATATCAATATTTATAAAAAAATATCATAAAATGATTGACTTGTCAAATTAGCAGTGATAAAATATTGGCAAATTGTAAACTGAGAAGAGGAGGAAGAAAACATGTATCAAAATAAAATTAGACAATATCGAAAACAACAAGGAATGAATTTAGATGAATTAGCAAAAAAGGTGGGAATATCTGTAGGCTATCTATGTCATTTAGAAATTGGCTCAAGAGCAAACCCATCCATTCAAATTATGGAAAAAATAGCAGATGCTTTAGGAAAAAACATAGCAGAAATTTTTTTTAGTGAATAAAGATAAGAAATAAAAAATGAAAAGGACGAATAAAATAGAAACAATAAACAAAAAAATAGAAATTCCAAATATCGAAATGAAAATCTTGTAAATGTTTTCCACTTATGATAAGATAAAACAAAGAAAAAACAACATCAAAATAGTGGGGAGGAAAAAACGTGAGAAGCAGGAGAAATCGTAGAAGAAAGCTACGAGACATACGAATTGAAATACCAAACAGCGTAAAAACAATGTTAAAAATAGCAAGTGTTTTTATGGTTCTATTATGTTTTTCAACGATATTCGCACTCACCACTTCCGTTAGTGGAAAAGTATTAGCAAGAGTACAAGTAAATGGTGTCGACTTATCCAACCTAACCATTGACGAAGGATATCAAAAACTAAACGAAACCCTAAAAAGCAACAAAAAGAAAAATATCGTCTTAGCCTATGAAGAATACGAAACCACCATCAGTTTAGAGCAACTAGAAGTAACCTATAAAACCGATGAAGCCATTAATCAAGCATACAAGCTAGGGCGAAACCGAAACATATTAATTAGCAATTTTCAAATTATTTCAAACCTACTATTTGGAAACAAGCTAGAACAAACCATCCAAATCAATGAACAAGAACTAGAAAAAGCTATTAGTGATATCGAAGTAAAATTGCCAAACGCACAATTAGACAGTAGTTTCTATATCGAAGGCGACCAACTTATCCTAACAAGTGGAAAAACAGGAGCCATTTTACAAAAAGAACAACTAAAAGACACACTAATTAGAGAAATCAAAAACCAAATCATGGGAAAAGAAGTAGGAACCATTCCCCTACCAGTAGAAATTAAGAAACCAGACGCCATCGATATAGAATCCATTTATGAAGAAATCCATACAAAGCCACAAGATGCCCATTATGATGAAACAAACAAAAAACTATACAAAGAAGAAAATGGAATTGAATTTGCCATTTCCTTAGAAGAAGCCAAAAATTTACTAGCAGAAGAAAAAGAGGAATACACCATACCACTAAACATCATAAAACCAACAACCACCATAAAAGACCTAGCAAACACAGAATTCTTCCCAAACCTACTTGCAAAATTCACAACAAGATATGACGAAAACGCAGAAAACCGAGCAAACAACATACGCCTATCCTCCGAAAAAATAAACGGAACCATCCTCATGCCAGACGAAACCTTCTCCTACAACAAAGTAGTAGGAGAAAGAACCATCAAAGCAGGTTACAAAGAAGCAGGAGTCTACATGGGAGGAAAAGTAGTAAACGGAATAGGAGGAGGTATTTGCCAAGTATCCACAACACTATACAATGCCGTATTACTAGCAAACCTAGACATCACCAGCAGAAGAAACCACTACTTTATTACCTCCTATGTATCACCAAGCAGAGACGCCACCGTTTCATACGGCAGTATCGATTTCCAATTCAAAAACACCAGAAACTACCCAGTCAAAATCGAATGTATCTCAAGAAACGGAACCTGCCAAGTCTTTATTTATGGAATGCAAGAAGAAACCGAATACGAAGTAGAAATACAAGACAAAATCACCGAAGTAATTCCATACACCACAAAAACCATCTCCACAAATCAACTACCAAAAGGCGAAAGTCAAGTCATACAAACAGGAGTACACGGCTACAAAAGCGAAGCCTACCGCATCCTAAAATTAAACGGAAAAGTAATCTCCAAAACTCTATTATCCAAAGACTCCTACAATCCACTACAAGAAGTAATCGAAGTAGGAACCAAATAAATAAAAACACATCATATATTGGTATATGATGTGTTTTTGTTTATGGTAAAAATATAGGAAAGTTAAAAAATCATTTAGGACGAAATATATGTATGAAATTTCCTCCTAAAATATAAAAAAAGCATTGACAGAAAACATATGTTAATATAAGATTATACCATAAAGTAAAATTGTTTGTGGTAAAATGTTTTCTTACTTAAATGCTTACTAATAAAGTAAGGTAACAAAAGTCTTACAAGCAAAACAACAAGGAAAACGACAGAAGAAAAAAGAAAAAAGGAAAAGGTGATAAAATGAAAAAGAAACGAATCATAGCAATAGGAATGATGGCAATTACATGGGCAGCCATAAGCTCAAACCAAGTACAAGCAGCATTACAAGCAAATCCAACAACACATGTAAATCCAGTAAGTAAAGCAGGTGCTTCATGGATAACAGAAATAAGACAAATGGAAACTGTTGGACAAACAATGGGATTAGAAGAAACACTAGATGGGCTAAATGCAACAAGTCAAAGCAATAATATTGATGTGCATATGATGCTACCAAATGAATATAGTGCAGTAGCGATCTTATCAATATCTGGATATGGAAATGCAGGAAAATTACGAGATGAAAGCGATATACAAAAAAGAACAACGACAGGAAATGCAACAGGAGTATATTTTACAGGAGACAGATGGGAAGTTTTAGCAGGAACGAATGATGTTGGAGCTGGGAAATATACACAAGAAACCTCTCCTAGCTGGCAAGATTTATTAACATGGAATAGTAGTGATGGAGGAGCAATGGCACACAGGTGGTTATGTAGAGGGTATGGAATTTTAAATGATACGGGAGAATATTGTTATGGTTTCGGAGGAGAAGGACTATTTTCTACATTATACTGCTATGGAACCCAAACGGGTGGACATTGGACAAATTGTTGGGCCAATACGTCGACTGGTGCGCATTCAAATGCAAATATGGCTGCACAGACGTCTAGGGGAAGTGTAATATCTGTACCTGGTATATAAGAGAGTTTTTGCTTTCGAAAAGGAAGGAATGGAATAAAAAATGAAAGATAATAAAAATAGTAGCCCATCAAGCGGTATTACTCTTCTTTCTCTAATCATCACGATTATAATACTTCTCATCTTAGCAGGAATAACTCTTGGGATGTTAAATGCGAATGGCGTTTTGGGAAGAGCTAGTGAAGCAGCCTATAAAACTAGAATGGCAAAATATAAAGAAGAAGTGGATATATATGTATCAACCAATATGATAGAGATACAAGGAAATAACAAAGACATGATAAATTCAGGAGAGCCATTAAAAGAGGTAATAAGACAATATGCAAAACAAGGGGAAGAATTTGATATAACAGAAGAAGACGTAAATATACCAATAAAAGAAATAATAGGAGATATAGAAAAAAGAGACCAAAAAACGATAGTGGTATATCATGGAGAGGCATATTACGTAAAAAGTGATAAAAACAAGAATGCACAAAAAGAAGCACAGTGGTGTTTAGATGTAGGTATAAAAATATTAGAATTAAAACGTCCATCAGGAATGGATAACACAGAAGGAAAATATGAATTTATCAATGGTGTGTATATGAATACGCCAACAGTAAGTGGATTTAATAAAAATGTAACAAGATATGTAAATGAAACAAACAAAGGAACACTAACACCAGGAAAATGGATAGTTGACAAACCAGAGAAAGACTGGTATGACTATAAAAATAGAAAATGGGCAAATGTAGTAGTGGAAAACGAAGGTGCAGAAACCTATTTTACATGGATACCACGTTATTGTTTTAAACTAGACCCAAACACACAAAGAAGTGATGTAAAATTAATATCAGTAGAAAATTATTGGAAAGATCCATATGCAGAAGACGAAGAAAACAATGTAACACCATGGGAAGAGTTAGAGGCACAAGGTTACCAAATACCAGAGGCCTTTACATTTGAAGGAAAAGCATTACCAGGATTTTGGGCAATGAAATACAACATGGGAGAAACACCGCAAGAGGGGTCAATAATAAACTATGATATGATAACAAAAGCTGGAACCATAACCTTAAAAAACGCAAGAATAACAAATCCTCCAAATCAAGTTACAAAATGTATCATATATCTAAATGGAGTAGAAAAATACACATTAACAAATAGGTCAGACATAGAGGCAATAAACCATAAAGAATTTAAATTATCAGGAATAAGGCAAGGAGACAATGTAATAAATATAACAGCATTAGATGCAAATGAGCAAATGGTAGGAAGTAGAACAAGAATATACTCTATAACAGAAGTAAATGAACCAGATTTAAGTGGATTTGAAGCAATAAAAGACACAACATTCTATGTGACATATGACGAAAATGGAAATGAACATAGTACCATACCATTAAGTAATGAAAAACCGGAATACTGGTATAATTACGGAGATGCAGAGTGGGCCAATGTAGTAGTAAGAAACAATGGAGGAGAAATTTACTACACATGGATACCAAGATATGAATTTGTACTAGATACAACCAATCAAAAAAGTGTAGTAAAATTCATAAAAGGAACGAGAAACACCCCTTCAAGTGGTTGCCAAATACCAGATGCATTTACATTTGATGGAAAAAACCTAACAGGATTCTGGGCAATGAAATACAACATAGGAGAAGTAGACACAACACAATTTGATACATCATTAATAACTTCAGGAACTGCTATAACAACCCAAGGAGTAAAAGGAACACAGATAAAAGAAGGGCAAACTTATACATACTATATAAACGGAAAAAAAGATGGAAACACAACAGAAAACCCAAATGAAGCACATGAATACAAAAACTTAAATCCAAACTCGAATTACACATTATTAATAGAAATAAGAGAAAAACAAAGTAACAAACTAGTAGGAACCATAGTAAAACAAGCAGAAACATCACAACCAAACAAGCCAGAATTAAAAGGTTTTAACACAAATTGCACATACTATGTAACCTATGATAATGAAGGAAACGAAACAATAGGAGAAAAGATAAAACAAGATGGAAGTAATATGCCAAAAAATTGGTATGATTATGGAAAATCAAGATGGGCCAACATAGTAGTAAAAGGTATAACAAAAGAAGGAAAAGAAACAGCAACCTACTTTACATGGATACCACGTTATCAATTCAAACTAGATAAACAAACGCAAAGAAGTGATGTTAAATTCATAGAAGGTACTGGAAGTGCAACAAGAGGTGATTACCAAGTACCAGATGCATTTACATTTGATGGAAAAGCCCTAACAGGATATTGGGTAATGAAATATAATATTGGTGACCAGTAAAACATATTTTAAAATACAGTTATATTTTCAATTGCTTTTTTAGAGGAAATGAAACGAAACTCTTGACAAACAAAGACCAACCGAGCTATAATAATAATGTTCCAAATGCGCCATTAGCTCAGTTGGTAGAGCAGGTGACTCTTAATCACAAGGTCGGAGGTTCGACCCCTCTATGGCGCACCACAGCAAAGCCAAACATAAATGGCTTTGCTATTTTTGTTTTTGGAACAATATGCAGGGAAAGAGGAGAGAAAAATGCCCAAGGTTCCAAAAAAAGTAGAAAAAGCAATAAAAGAATTCATTAATCGGAATAAAAAAAATATTACCAAACCAAATAAAAGAAATTATTCTATATGGTTCTTACGCAAGAGGGGACTATAGAGAAAATTCCGATATAGATATTATGATACTAACCAAGCTATCTGAAAAAGAAATTGTAAAAGTTAGAACACAAATATGGGATTATGCCTATGATGTAGGATTAGAAAATGATATTATTATATCAGCATTACTAAAAAACACAGATGATTTCAATTATTGGTTAGATACACTACCTTTCTATATGAATGTAAAAAAGGAGGGGACGATATTACATGGATAAAAAAGCAATTGAACTAGCAAGATATAGACTAGAAAGAGCAAAACAAGACTTAAAGGACACAGAACTATTATACAAAAATAATAGTCTACTTGCTGCAAATAACCGAGCTTATTATGCAATATTTCATGCCATACAAGCAGTATTAGCATTAGAAAGAATTGATTTCAAAAGGCATAAAGACGTAATAGGGTATTTTAATAAAAATTATGTAAATACAGAGGTCTTTCCAAGAACCATAGGAAGAAAAATAGGACAAGCATTTCAAATTAGAGAAGACAGTGATTATGATTATAAATTTATTCCAGAAATAGAACAAACAGAATACCAACTAGACACAGCCAAAGAATTAATTCGATTGGTAAAAGAATATATAAATAAAAAAGAAAAGGAAGAATAAAAAGGAAAAAATAAAACACTACATAGCTTTGTGAAGCGTAAGGTAGTGTTTTTAACTCGTTATGCCTGTTATATCATCGCACAAAATGGAGATACTAGAGAGAAACAGTACACGATATTGCAAAAAGAAAAAGACTACGATACAGAGAAAATATTTTAGACAATATGGGAAGAACTATCAACCCCGCAAAAAGGGTAAAACAATTAGAAAAGGAACAAAAAGAAGTGAATAAAATAACATAAAAAAGGTAGAAAAAAATCGAAAAAGGGAATATAATAGAAGATAGAGAGTAAAAAAGGGGTGAGGATTATGGTGAAAATATATCATTCCGATATGGAAACCAATCAATTAAAAGTCGTATCAAAAATCGAAAAAGGTTGTTGGATTAGTATGATAAACCCAAGCGACCAAGAAATTAAAGAAGTATGTAAAAAAACAAAAATTGCCGAAGATTTTATTAAATATTCCTTAGACTATGAAGAAAAGGCAAGAATTGACGAAGAGGAAGATGATGGCACTATTTTATTTATTGTCGATGTACCCATTATTGAAAAAGAAAAAGATACGGAAAGCTATACAACCATGCCATTAGGAATGATAGTCGTAAGAGATGATTACTTTATTACCGTATCCTTAAAGAAAAACCTTGTCATCGACAATTTTGAAAAGAAAAAAATAAAGGGATTTACCACTTACAAAAAAAGTAGATTCCTATTCCAAATCATGTTTTACAATGCTTCCTTATACCTAAACTACTTAAAACGAATTAACAAAGAAACCGAAATTGCAGAAAACATATTAAAAAACTCCATGAAAAACAGAGAACTATTAAAACTACTAAGCTTAGAAAAAAGCTTAGTCTACTTTACCACCTCACTAAAATCCAATGAATTAGTCATGGAAAAAACCTTACGAGGAAAAATTCTAAAACTATACGAAGAAGACGAGGACATACTAGAAGACGCCATTGTCGAAAACAAACAAGCCATTGAAATGAGTGGAATTTACCGAGACATCCTAAACGGCACCATGGATGCCTACGCCTCCATCATTTCCAATAACCTAAACGGAGTCATGAAATTCTTAACTTCCATTACCATCATTCTTGCCATACCAACCTTAATTGCAAGCCTATGGGGCATGAATGTGCCAGTGCCACTACAAAACCACCCATATGGATTTATCCTACTAATAGGAATTTGCATTATTGTAACCGTTATTGCGATACTAATGTTAAAAAGAAGAGATTTACTAGATTAAATAGAAAAGCCTTGCCAGCCACACAATAACAAAAACCTTTTGCTTTTGTAAAAATCACGAAAGTAAAAGGTTTTTTAATGGAAAACACCACCAAAAACAAACCGAATAAAATTTAAAACTTGGCATATAATAAAAATGATAAAAGTATAAAAATAGATAATAAATCATGTAAAGAAATAATTTAATACAAAACAATATAATAATTCAAGCAAATAAAGTAGTATAAAAACATATAGTTAATAAAGTAATACGCAAAATGAAAAAATAATAAATGGAGTTAATAATATAATACACAAAGTGAAGAATAATAAATAAAGTTAGTAGTATAGTAAACAACTTGAAATACAAATAAATAAAATAAAAAATTTTAAAAGAAAGGAGAAATCCTTCGAAAAAAAGAAGTAAAAGGATAGAAACAACATGAAAATTATTGATAAAATCGCATTAGTGCTAGTCATCATAGGAGCCATCAACTGGGGATTAATCGGATTTTTTAATTTCAACCTAGTAGAAACCATATTCGGTAATATGACCATGATTGCAAGAATTATTTACGCATTAGTAGGAATTTCAGGATTATGGGCAATCAAACTACTATTTGATCATGACTAAAAAATATTCTATAAAAAAGAAAACATACCTGTTAAGTAAAACGTTGCTTAGCAGGTGTTTTTTATATATTTTTTAAGTGCTACTACGTAAAAACTCCAAAGTCTCACAAAAGGGCCCCTTTACTTAAGGGGGCTGTCGCCAAAGGCTCCTAAAGGGTTCTTAAAATAAATTGATACACAAAATAAATCTTTCTCCTTGCGGAAACCAAAAAAAGCGTGTATAATAGGAAAGAATCAAAACAAGGAGGAAGAAACATGTTAGTTGCAAATGGAGTTACTATTCGTTTTGGAAAAAGAGTCTTATTTGAAGATGTCAATATTCGCTTTGGAAAAGGAAATTGCTATGGAATTATTGGCGCCAATGGGGCCGGAAAATCTACCTTTTTAAAAGTATTATCTGGAGAAATTGAACCAAGCAAAGGAGAAGTAACCAAAGAAAAAGAAGAAAGAATTTCTGTATTAAAACAAGACCACTTTGCCTATGAAGAAGAAAGAGTCATCGACACCGTTATCATGGGAAATAGTGAATTATATAAAATTATGAAAGAAAAAGACGCCATTTATGCCAAACCAGATTTTAACGAAGAAGATGGCATGAAAGCGGCCAAATTAGAAGAACGCTTTGCCGAATTAGATGGTTGGAATGCCGAAGCAGATGCCGCCGTATTACTAAATGACCTAGGAATCGATACCGAAAAGCATGAAAAATACATGAAAGAACTAGAAGCAAGAGAAAAAGTAAAAGTATTACTAGCACAAAGCCTATTTGGAAACCCAGACATTTTATTATTAGACGAGCCTACCAACGATTTAGACCTAAAAAGCATTGACTGGTTACAAGAATTCCTAATAGGCTTTGAAAACACCGTTATCGTGGTATCTCACGACCGTTACTTTTTAAACAAAGTATGTACCCACACAGCAGACGTAGACTTTGGCAAAATAACCGTGTACCCAGGCAACTACGACTTCTGGTATGAATCGAGCCAGCTTGCCTTAAAACAAGCCAAAGAAGCCAACAAGAAAAAAGAAGAAAAAATAAAAGAACTACAAGACTTTATTGCCAGATTTAGTGCCAATGCTTCGAAATCCAAACAAGCTACCTCAAGAAAAAAATCCTTAGAGAAAATCGAATTAGAAGAAATAAAACCATCAAACCGCAGGTATCCGTATGTTGATTTCAAACAAGATAGAGAACCAGGAAAAGAAATTCTACAAGTAAAGAACATATCAAAGACCATAGATGGAGAAAAAATCTTAAACAACATCTCCTTTACCGTAAAGCCAGGAGACAAAATTGCGTTTTTAGCAGACAACGAAAATGCCAAAACCGTCTTATTCCAAATTATTGCAGGAGAACTAGAACCAGATGAAGGAGAAATTATTTGGGGAACTACCATTACCAGTAACTATTTCCCAAAAGATAACAACTATTTATTTGAAGGAGACCAAAACTTAGTAGAATGGCTAAGAGGTTACTCAAAAGACCCAGACGAGACCTTTGTAAGAGGTTTTTTAGGAAGAATGCTATTTTCTGGAGAAGAAGCACTAAAAAAAGTAAATGTGTTATCAGGAGGAGAAAAAGTAAGATGTGTTCTATCTAAAATGATGCTATCTGGAGCAAATTTTTTAATCTTCGATGAACCAACCAACCATTTAGACATGGAAAGCATTACTTCCGTGAATGAAGGAATGAAAAACTTTAAAGGAAACCTATTGTTTACTTCACACGATCACCAACTAACCCAAACAGTAGCCAACCGAATTATCGATATAAAATTTGATGAAGTAATCGATAGGGAAACTAGTTATAATGAATACTTGGGAATTGAATAAAATTTGAAAAACAACAATGGGATACGTATACGAAACTAAATTTTGTATTTCAAAAGAAAGGAATGTTAGAAACCATGGATAAAATCACACAAATTATAGCAAATGAATTAAAGGTAAAACAAACACAAGTAGAAGCAACCATTAAACTAATCGATGAAGGAAACACCATTCCCTTTATTGCACGTTATCGTAAAGAAGCAACTGGAGGGCTTTCCGATGAAACCCTAAGGGATTTAGGAGAAAGGCTTACCTACTTACGAAACTTAGAACAAAGAAAAGAAGAGGTAACAAAGTCAATTGAGGCACAAGGAAAATTAACCGAAGGAATTGTAAAAGATTTAGAAAATGCAATCACACTTGCAGAAGTAGAAGATATTTACAGACCATACAAACAAAAGAAAAGAACCAGAGCAACTATTGCTAAGGAAAAAGGACTAGAACCATTGGTAAATATTATCTTTGAACAAACTGACCCAAGAGATTTAGAAGAAATTGCAAAAGAATATATAAGTGAAGAAAAACAAGTAAATACACAAGAAGAAGCAATCAAAGGAGCCCTAGACATTATTGCAGAAACCATATCCGATGACCCAAATTACCGAAAACAAATTAAACGAATAGGCTATCGTGAATCCGTATTAGAAACCAAAGCTAGCAAACCAGAAGAAAAATCCAATTATGAAATGTATTATGAATTCCATGAAAATGTCAATCGAATTCCAAGCCATCGAATTTTAGCAATTAACCGAGGAGAAAAAGAAGAATTCTTAAAAGTAAAAATACAAAAACCAGAAGATAAAATCATAAATATCATAGAAAGAAAAGTAATAAAAGGACAAACTGGATATACAAGTTACTTACAAGAATGTATTTTAGATAGCTGGAAAAGACTAATCGAACCTTCTATTGAACGAGAAATCCGTAGTGACTTAACCGAAAAAGCAGAAGAACAAGCAATCAAAGTATTTGGAAAAAATGCCAAACAACTACTTCTTGGAGCACCATTAAAAGGGCTAACTGTTATGGGATTTGACCCAGCATACCGAACTGGATGCAAAATTGCAGTCATTGATGAAACAGGAAAATTATTAGATACTGTAACCGTATACCCAACCGAACCACAAAATGACGTAGTAGGAGCCGAAAAAACATTATTGGTTCTTATTAAAAAACACAATATCGACATGATTGCCATTGGAAATGGAACAGCCTCAAGAGAATCGGAAATGTTTGTAGCAGAACTCATCAAAAAAGCAGATCACACAGTACACTATGCCATTGTATCCGAAGCAGGAGCCAGTGTATACTCAGCATCAAAATTAGCAACACAAGAGTATCCAGATATCAATGTATCCCTAAGAGGAGCCATTTCCATTGCAAGACGATTACAAGACCCATTAGCAGAACTAGTCAAAATTGACCCAAAAGCGATACGGAGTAGGGCAATATCAACACGATGTGAACCAAAAACGATTAGAAGAAAGTCTAACAGGAGTAGTCGAAGATGCCGTAAATAAAGTAGGGGTCGATGTAAACACAGCAACCCCATCCCTATTATCCTATGTATCTGGACTAAACAGTAGCATTAGTAAAAACATCGTAAAATATCGTGACGAAAACGGAAAACTAAAAAGCAGAAAAGACCTACTAAAAGTACCAAAGTTAGGAAAAGTAGCCTTTACCCAATGTGCAGGATTTTTACGTATTTATGATGGAGACAACCCATTAGAAATTACCGCCGTTCATCCGGAAAGTTATGAAAAAGCCGAAGTACTATTAAAACAAATTGGGTATGAAGCACAAGATATTTTAAACAAAGAAAAACTAATCGAAATAAAGCAAAAACTAAAAGCAATCGATATTACCAAAACAGTAAAAGAACTAGAGATAGGAGAAATGACCTTATCCGATATCATAGAAGAACTAACCAAACCACGGAAGAGACCCAAGAGAAGATATGCCAAAACCAATTTTAAGAAACGATGTACTAAAATTAGAAGACCTAACCGAAGGAATGGTATTAACAGGAACCATAAGAAATGTCATCGATTTCGGAGCCTTTGTTGATATTGGTGTAAAACACGATGGATTAGTTCATATTTCCGAAATGAGTGAATCGTTTGTAAAAAATCCATCCGATATTGTGTCTGTAGGAGATATTGTAAAAGTAAAAGTCATTGGAATAGACAAAGAAAGACAAAAAGTAAAACTATCCATGAAATTATAATTTTATTATTTGACAAACAATAGAGAATGTTATATATTAATAAGTACCTTTTGCCGAAAGGTAGAAAGGAGGGTTATTTTTGCTTAAGGATTTGTTTGATGTGTTGAAACTTTATTTGATTTATTTAATAATAAAACATTTAGAGGATTAGGCACAAAGGAAAAAGACTAGGAGTTGGTTTCCTAGTCTTTTTTACTTTTTACTTAAAGATTTGTTTAAACGACGTCTTGATGTTATTATAACATCTATTTTATGATATGTCAAATCCATCAGTTTTATGCAATATATGTCTATTTTATTCCCCAACAACAGGATTATTATCACTATTCTCGGTTGGTTTTGTACTAGGTCTATCACCTGCTAAAGCTTCATAGAAGCAAACAAAGCTAACCATAATATAAGGAATTAACCATAGTAAGCCAATATATAAAGTAAACATGGATAAAATTACCCATCCAATAAAAGTAAGTCCTAACCAGAAGAAACTCCAACGATTTCCTCTCATCATATCTTCACTTGTTTGTACAATCTCTTTTCCAGACATATCTGGGTTATCATATAATACATAATAAGATAAAGAATATAAATATCCTTTTACAATAGCATAAATGATAGAAGCGATATAACCAATAAATCCAACAATAGCAAGCCCACCAAATCCAGCAGAACTAGAAGCGTGTGTATTGTACATAGAAAGCATAGCCATACCATAAATAGAGCCACCAACACCTACCATGAATATAGCCACAAAGATGATAACAAGGACAACAGGAACAATCATTTTTAATAACATGTTTCCAAAAACGCCCCATACTTTTCCAAAGTAAGAAAAACCAATACTTAAGAAATCCGTATAATTTACTTCTTCATCTCGACGTAATTTTATAAACATAACTAAAAAACCAAATGAAATTGGTAAATTAATTAGTAATTGTACAATTGGTCCAATAAACGGAACCAAATTTAATAAAAAGGTAATGGCGAAGGTAATTAAACTATAAAATAAAGTAAGTAAAGCAGCTTTTCCCCATTTTCCTTTTAAAGCTTCACGAGCATTTGCTCTTAATTCTGATGATACTACCATAAAACATCCTCCTTTTAATTTTCTAACAATTAGTATGATATGTAATCGTCAAAGACGACAACATAATTATTTATATTTCGACTTAAGTCTATATGAATTTATACAATCTGTCAAGATAAAATCATAAAAAATAGACAGAAAGTCGAAAAACTTTCTATCTATCTATATGTATCATGTACATTATTTATACCTTTCCTGAATTTCTTTTACTTCCTCATAATGATGTTCCAAAATATCTAAAAACACATCCGCAATCTTAGGGTCAAACTGCGTTCCCTTGCATCTTGTAATTTCAGAAATAACCACATCCAAAGGAAGTGCATCACGGTAAGTTCGCTTCGAAGTCATCGCATCAAATGTATCAGCAACCGCAGCAATACGAGCAAAATAAGGAATTTCCTCACCCTTTAACTTTCCAGGATACCCAAACCCATCGTATTTTTCATGATGATGTTTTACAATTGGAATAATATCTTGGAAAATGGTAGCAGTTGATAAAATATGAGCACCAATCGTTGGGTGATTTTTAATCTCAGAATACTCATCATCCGTAAGTTTTCCCTCTTTTAATAAAATACTATCCGGTACACCAATCTTACCAATATCGTGGAATAAACCACCAATACGAAGCGTTTTTATCTCTTCTTCAGATAGGCCTAAATACTTACCAATTAATACACTAAACTCCGAAACACGATCCGAATGACCACGTGTATAAGAATCTTTTGCCTCAACCGTATAACGCAAAGTCTGAATACTCTCCATATAAGCACGTTCTAATTGCTCATAAGTATCTTGTAATTTATTATTCATATCTTTAATAACATTCATTTGAGAAATTGCCTTAATACCAGATTCCACAAGCAATAGTAATTGGTCAAACTTATCGCTTTTTTCACAATACCCTTGAATATCAAGCCTACGAATGGTCTCCAAAGGAGGAGCTAAATCCTTATGACCAGTTAGTAATAAAATATATAACTCTTTATTAAATTTTCGGATCTCTTCCACCACTTGATCACCATGAATAGGAGTCATAATAAAATCCAAAAGCATTAAATCAAAATGTTCATTTTTCACTTTTTCAATGGCTTCCATAGGGTCAGTTACTCCAGTAAAATCATAGCCAGAACGTTTCAAAAAAATAGAAAGAGAATCAATAATACCTTCTTCATCATCCACAACAATAATCTTATAACCATTTGAAGGATGTTGTAAATTTCCTTTCCTCATAGTTCCACCTCATTTAATTATTTATGTATCTATTATATTCGCAAAAAGTAAGAAAAGCAAGACAAAAACACAAAAAAGAACGAAAATTAACAAAAAGTGTTGTAAATATTAATAGACATATAAAATTTGTCGGGGAGTGTCTTATGTATGCTCTCATTAAAAATAGCCACAAATTTGAATAAGGGCAGACACAAGGTCTGCCCCAACATTATCTAATCAATTGGCAAAATTACATGGAAGGTTGTACCTTTTCCTAATTCCGATTCAAACGTAATATTTCCATTAAAATGCCCACGAATAGTAGAATAAGACATAAACAATCCCAAACCAGTTCCATTTTTCCCCTTTGTGGTAATCATTTCCTTAAACAACTTATCCTGTACCTCGTCAGGCATACCACAGCCATAATCTCTTACTGAAATAACAATTTCATGCTCTGTTTTTTCCACCAAAAGATCCATAACCTCATTGGTTTTACCATTATAAGCTTGAATCGCATTTGAAATCAAGTTATTGATAACTTGTACAAGACTATTTACATTTCCCTTCAAAGAAAAACTAGCATCAACCATAGTATTAGTACGCAATTCAATTAAAGCATTTTTCAACTCATGACGCATCAAAATATTAATACGTTTTAATAACTCCTCTATCGTAAAAGCATCCTCGGTATCCTCTGATAAAGTAACCGCTTGCCCTTTTACAGCAGTAATAATATCAGACATATACGAAGTATGAGTTTTTATCTTTTCAATCCATTCCGTCATATCACGAGCAATCTCATGGTGATCGGAAGAAGTAACCTCAGGGTCATCAATCGAAGAATCATACTCTTTCGTTAAATCCGTAAGTCCTTCTGCTGCACCTGCAATTGACATGATTGGTGTTTTTAAGTTATGAGCAATACCACCAACTAACTGACCAAGAGAAGAAAGACGTTCTTTTTCAACTAACAAATCTTGATTTTCTTTAATTGTTTTCATATCTTCGATATGTTGCGTAATATCTTTAAACAAAATCAAAATCCCCAAAAAGCTACCATTATTAGAAATATTATTAATTTCAATATGAAAATGCTTATTTAAGCTCTTAAAATGGCGCTCAAAAATAAACGTTTCAGGTGAATTTTTTGCCTTTTCCAAAGTCAAAGTTAATTCATCAAGATTAGTACTAGTTGGCTCTAATAGCTTGCAAAAGTCCTTGTTCCTTACATTTGCAGAAGTAAAATTAAAGGTGGCTAAAAACGTTTTGTTAAAATCAGTAACAATGTTGTTTTCATTAATAACTAAGTAGCTATCTGACATACGGTCCACAACTCTTTGTAGTGCAATAGGGGTAACTTTTAAAAAGTCAAACTTAAAAACAGCAAGAGCACAAAGAAGAACTGTTACAGTAAATAAAATTGGTGTTAAAGATACAGGGATGCTAATAATTCCAAAGGATCCTAAAAGATTGGGGATCAAAGGAACTAAAGTAGCTATTGTAAATAAAATTGCTTGCTTTGAAAAAAAGCCAGAATTTTTAATTGAATATCTTACCAGATAAATTAGACCAATAGCATATAAAATCATATTATATACGACATAAACATTGGCAAAGGGACCAGATATAGTATCGCCCATATTAGTAGAGTATTTAATATAAAATAAGTGATGATAATTATTAGTCCATACCATAATTAAAGAAATAAAAGGAATCACAAATAAAAGCCAATAGGACTTTTTAAATTTAATTTTTGTATTAGCAAAAATTAATCCAGTAAAAAAGATCGCAACTGGTAAGAAACATGCAAAAACATACACAAAATATTCGAAAACATAAGGATCTATACTATAGTGAGTACTAAATTGATTTTGTAATAGAATCCCAATATTCCAAAAGAAAACTAAAACAACATCTAACATAAAAATACGTTGCAATTGGTTTTTATTTTTTTGATTACAAATATAAAGTAGTAATAATAATGAGATAATACTACTAATTGTTAATCCCCAAAAAGTCATATTATTTACCATCCTTTCTATTTAATAAATTTAAGTAATTAAAAAAGTTTAGAAATTTTGTAATATAGGATTCGCCTAATTTAGGCCAATCAAAACCGATTTTATTTAGATAGTCTATTGTAAAATCAGATCTAATTTTAACGGGTGAAGAATATATCAAAAATCGATTTTCGTCAAAATCATTAATCAATCCAGATAACATATTTCTACTATTTGGTTTTTCTAAGATATGATCAATTGCTTTCAAGAAAGTTTCTTGAGAAACAATACGAATTGGATTATAATACTTATTTAAAATTGTAATAAAATAATCAATGTCTATATTCTTGTGATTTAATAAATGGAATATACGATTTATTTCACAAGGATATTGTACAATTTTAATAATAGCATCTGCACAATTATCAACAGGAGTTAATTCTAAGTAACCATCTAATAAGTAGTCGGGAATATATCCTATTTGGTAAAAAGAAAGTAATCGATTAATATAATTATTTTCTTTTACATTAGGTTGAAACATCCCATCTAAAACACGATTCATCAAATTTCCTACTCTTATGATATAACCATCCAGACCATTTAAAATGCCGTTTAAAACAAGCTTTTCAGCCTCAAATTTGCTACGAATATAAACGTTATCCAAGGATTGACCCATATAAAAATTGTTTTCATGAAACTCAACATCATGGTCAAAATCCTGTTGAATGTAAGAATCATCAATAAAAGAATTTCCAGAAACGCTTAAAGTAGAAATCTGGTAAAAACGCTTATGGTATTTTATACAAAATTCAATTAAATTTTGAGGACCATCAATATTAATTTTCTTGTAATCACCATAATTTCCATAGTGACTTACTTTAGCGGCACTATTAATTACAACATCTACATTGCAAATTAAGTCCTGTAAAATTTCTTCATCCAAACCAAGATTAGTAGTACTAATATCAGATAAAATCGGAATGATTCGATTACCAACCAAGGAATCATATTGATCATCAAAATAATAATGTAACTTATTTAGTAATTTTTGTTCAATAGTTAATCCTGGTTCTGGTCGGATTAAACAATACGCAATACCATTTTCATTTGTAAGAAAACTATGTAAAATATGAGCACCTAAAAAGCCAGTAACTCCCGTTAATAATAAATTACCAAAAGAAGTATAGGTAAGCATTTTAGGTAAATTAACAGTATTTTGCAAAATAGGATCGAATTTTGCCAGTTCATTAGAGTCAATTTTTGAAATTGATTTCTTTGAATTAGAGGAGATATGGTTTGCTAACTCATTAACAGTAGGAAACATAAAAATATCAGAATAACTGATATTAATATGTAATTTTAATAATTCTAACTGTAGAGACATAGCAACTAATGAATCACCACCAATATCAAAGAAATTATCATGAATGCCAATAGGAGATATAGCCAATAAATTTTCAAAAATTTGTATTAATTCCATTTCTAACTTATTTGTCGGAGCAACATATTTTTTATTTGAATTCATTTCTTGGTTTGGAATTGGTAAAGATTTCTTATCAATTTTACCGTTTGGTAAGTAAGGAAATTTATCCAATACAACAAAATAAGTAGGAATCATATATTTTGGAATATGCTTGCTTAAATATATTTTTAAATCATTTATGGAAATTCGATTACAAACCGTCAAATAGGCAATCAAAAATAGTCTACCATTACTATCGGTATGAGAAGAGAGGATAACATTAGTAATATCTAAATACTGTAATATCCACTTCTGAATTTCGCCAAGTTCAATTCGCAAACCTCTAATTTTAACTTGATGATCAATTCTTCCAATATAATCCAATTCACCATTTGGCAACCATTTTACCAAATCCCCAGTTTTATACATTCTAAAATTGTGGCGAAAACTATCTAACATAAAAACCTCATCTGTAAGAGCAGGTTGGTTTAAATATCCTTTTCCAACACCTTCACCAGAAATATATAATTCACCAGGAATACCAATAGGACATAAATTTTTATCCTGATCCAAAACATATACATAAGTATTTGACAATGGTTTTCCTATTGTAATTTTTTTATAAGAAGAAACATCGGTGAAACTAGAGAAAACAGTTGTTTCGCTAGGTCCATATCCATTATAAATAATAATATTTCCTAAAGTTTGTATTTTATTTTTTAATTCTATAGGTAAAGCTTCTCCAGCAAGAGTAACATATTGTAAATTTGATAAATGAGGCATATATTCTTTATTATTCATTAAAACATCCATTCTAGAAGGGGTCATTTGGATAGCTTTTACATCATGTTTAGCAATCAAAGCATCAAGTAAAGTTGGGTTCGTTTGTTCTTGTTCATTTGCAATAATTACTTTTAAACCTTTTTGTAGAGATATTATAGTCTCAAAAAGAAAAATATCAAAACTAATTGTCGTAATAGATGCAATTGCCAGGTTTATATATGGCTTATTTAAATATGCTACTGTATTATTTAAATGACAAGTCAAATTCATTAAAGATTGATGCTTTAAAACGACTCCTTTTGGTTTACCAGTAGAACCAGAAGTATAAATAATATAAGAAGAATCTTCAGGAGCAATCGAAAGATTTAGATTATGATTAGGATACTCACTTGTAGTAGGAAGTGAGAGATCAATATTAAAAATATGCTTAAAATTAACATCTTTTATTTTTTTTATTTTTAATAATAAAGTAGCATTTGAATGTTCCAACATATATTCAATTCTTTCACTTGGAAAGCTTGGATCAATTGGAATATAACAAGCTCCAGCTTTTAAGACACCCAGAAATCCTATCATAATTTCTAAAGAGCGAGGAAGCATAATTCCTACAATAGAATTAGAAACCACACCATGTTCAATTAAAAAGTGAGCTAATTGATTTGCTTTTTCATTTAATTCACGATAGGTAAGTGATTGATCCTCAAACACTACCGCAATATTATTAGGAGTTTTCTTTACTTGTTCTTCAAATAAATCAACGATTGTCTTATCACGAGGATAATCCATATAAGTATCATTAAAATCATAAAGAAGTTGATGTTTTTCTTCTTCTGAAAGCATATCAATACTAGATATCATAATATCGGAATGTTCTAAAATTGTATCTAAAATACGAACATAGTGAGAAGAAAAACGTTTTATAAAATCTTCATCAAACAATTTTGTACAATATTCAAAACGTAATAAAAACTCATTATCCGTAGGGATTATTTCTAAAGTTAAATCAAATTTAGAAATTGGACTATCTGGAATGCAATATTCAGTAGAAGAACCCTTAAAATCAATAGAAGGGTAACCATTATTTTGATAAGCAAACATCACATCAAATAAAGGATTTCTACTAGGGTCACGTTTTACTTTCAAATCCTTAACCAATTCATCAAAAGGATAAGATTGATGATAAAAGCAATCTAAACAATGTTGTTTTACCTCTTTTACTAAATTAGCGAAAGATACAGAAGAATCAATGCGTTGTCGAAGAGGTAAAGTATTAACAAACATGCCAAGCATATTAGAAAGTTCAGGTAAATCTCTACCTACAACAGGAGTACCAACAACAAGATCATCTTGTGAAGAATACTTAGCAAGTAGGACATAAAAAGCGGATAATAGAAGCATGTAAGGAGTAACCTCAAGACGTTTTGCAAGAAGATGAATTTTTTGAAACACATCATGAGGTAGAGTCAAATGAAGATTAGCCCCATCAAAACTTTGTAAAGAAGGTCTAGCAAAAACAGTAGGCATGTTTAATAAAGGGATATCATCTTGAAATTGACTCATCCAAAAATCTTTAGCAAGTGTATAATTAGAAGATAAAGACTGTTCTTTTTCCCATAGAGAAAAATCCTTGTAATCAAGTTGTTTATCAGGTAAGACCTTACCATTATATAAATCACAAAGCTCTTGTAATAAAATAGCAAGAGAAGTACCATCACTAATAGCATGGTGTAAATCAAGTAATAAGAGTGTTTTGTGATTTGCAAGACGTACAACTTTTGCACGAAACAATGGAGCAGAATGCAAATCAAAGGGCTTTACAAAATTTGCATAAATAGTATCAACATCCATTGAAGAATTATTTTCAAAAGGTAAAACAAAATCAATATGATTTTCAACTACTTGAACAAGTTCATCATTTATAATACTAAAATGAGTACGTAATACCTCATGACGAGCAATTAATGTTTCAAAACATTTTTGCAATAACGTAAAATCTAAAGTTTTATCGATAATCACACCACCAGCAATATTGTATAGAATAGAATTAAGGTCAATACAAGAAGCAAAGTAAATTCTTTTTTGGGCATTCGAAACAGGATAATAGTCTCGTTTTTCCGCTCTTTTAATGGTACTAATTGTATTAGGAATAGAAAGAGTAGCAAGATAATCCGATAAATCCTGTATAATTGGATATTTAAAAACATCACTCACCTTTACTGTAATATGGAGTGTTTGAGCTAATATATTCGTAAATGCAATAGCAGATAATGAATCACCTCCTAAATCAAAAAACGAATCATCTATACTAATTTTTTCCAAGTCTAAAATATTACTTAAAGCTACCAAAATAGAAGTATCTAAATCATTTCTTGCAGGAACAATATCTTTTGCCTTATCAATGACATTTGGCATTGGAAGAGATTTTGTATCTACTTTTCCATTTATATTTAAAGGAAAGCATGGTAATTGTATTATAAAAGTAGGTATCATATAAACAGGTAAACATTTTGCAAGTTTATCCTTTAAAATCCTAAAATCTATTTCTATATCGGATAAAATGTAAGAACAAAGTGTTTTTACATTATGAATAACTTGAACAACTGTTAAAGATTGTTTAATATTTTTTTCTTGTAATAAAATTTGTCGGTCAATCTCAGAAAGTTCGACACGAAAACCTCTAATTTTAACTTGATGATCAATTCTTCCAATAAATATAATATTTCCATCGGGTAACCATTTTACTAAGTCTCCAGTTTTATAAATAGTTCCTTCCCCAAAAGGATTTTGAATAAATTGTTGCTTAGTTAAATTAGGATTATTTAGATATCCTTTTGCAACACCATCACCACCAACCCAAAGCTCACCCAAAATGCCAACAGGACATAAGCAATTGTTTGCTACAACATAGGCTGTAGAATTTGTAATTGGTTTTCCGATTGGAATTACATCTTCATGTCCATCAATAAGGTAACATGTTGAATAAGACCCATTCTCAGTAGGACCATAGCAATTGATTAACTTTAAATCGGGACTGCAATTCAAAATCTTTTGAATACTTGTTTTAGAAATTACATCTCCACCAGTTAATAAATATTTTAAGTGAGCAAACATACTAGGATTTTGCAATCCAAGTTGATTAAATAGACCAGTTGTTAAAAATAGAATGGTAACGTGGTTTTTTTCTAAAAAATTAGTAAAGTAATTAATATCCAAAATTTGTTCTTTCCTCAAGATATATAATTTAAAACCGTGTAAAAGACATCCAAATATTTCAAAAATACAAGCATCAAAAACAATAGTACCAGTTTGTACCATTACTTCATTTTCAGAAAATTTAATAAAATTTGGATAACCAGCTAGTCTAACTATATTTTTGTGTTTTACCATAACTCCTTTTGGATTTCCTGTCGATCCGGAAGTGTACATGACATACATAAGATTCTCAGGAGAATAATTTAAATTCAAATTAGTAGTTTTGTAAGTTTGATATAAATTTTCTGTTAAATCTACAAAAATTGTTTCACATAAAAGATTAGTTCCTAATTTCCTAGAAGATAAAATAACCTTTGGACAAGCATGTCCAATTACATAGTTTAATCGTTCTTCTGGATACTCAATATCAAGGGGCAAAAAAGCGGATCCAGTTTTTAGAATGGCTATCATAGAAACAATAACTTCTAACGATTTGTCTAAATAAATTCCTACAATAGAATTAGAAACCACACCATGTTCAATTAAAAAGTGAGCTAATTGATTTGCTTTTTCATTTAATTCACGATAGGTAAGTGATTGATCCTCAAACACTACCGCAATATTATTAGGAGTTTTCTTTACTTGTTCTTCAAATAAATCAACGATTGTCTTATCACGAGGATAATCCATATAAGTATCATTAAAATCATAAAGAAGTTGATGTTTTTCTTCTTCTGAAAGCATATCAATACTAGATATCATAATATCGGAATGTTCTAAAATTGTATCTAAAATACGAACATAGTGAGAAGAAAAACGTTTTATAAAATCTTCATCAAACAATTTTGTACAATATTCAAAACGTAATAAAAACTCATTATCCGTAGGGATTATTTCTAAAGTTAAATCAAATTTAGAAATTGGACTATCTGGAATGCAATATTCAGTAGAAGAACCCTTAAAATCAATAGAAGGGTAACCATTATTTTGATAAGCAAACATCACATCAAATAAAGGATTTCTACTAGGGTCACGTTTTACTTTCAAATCCTTAACCAATTCATCAAAAGGATAAGATTGATGATAAAAGCAATCTAAACAATGTTGTTTTACCTCTTTTACTAAATTAGCGAAAGATACAGAAGAATCAATGCGTTGTCGAAGAGGTAAAGTATTAACAAACATGCCAAGCATATTAGAAAGTTCAGGTAAATCTCTACCTACAACAGGAGTACCAACAACAAGATCATCTTGTGAAGAATACTTAGCAAGTAGGACATAAAAAGCGGATAATAGAAGCATGTAAGGAGTAACCTCAAGACGTTTTGCAAGAAGATGAATTTTTTGAAACACATCATGAGGTAGAGTCAAATGAAGATTAGCCCCATCAAAACTTTGTAAAGAAGGTCTAGCAAAAACAGTAGGCATGTTTAATAAAGGGATATCATCTTGAAATTGACTCATCCAAAAATCTTTAGCAAGTGTATAATTAGAAGATAAAGACTGTTCTTTTTCCCATAGAGAAAAATCCTTGTAATCAAGTTGTTTATCAGGTAAGACCTTACCATTATATAAATCACAAAGCTCTTGTAATAAAATAGCAAGAGAAGTACCATCACTAATAGCATGGTGTAAATCAAGTAATAAGAGTGTTTTGTGATTTGCAAGACGTACAACTTTTGCACGAAACAATGGAGCAGAATGCAAATCAAAGGGCTTTACAAAATTTGCATAAATAGTATCAACATCCATTGAAGAATTATTTTCAAAAGGTAAAACAAAATCAATATGATTTTCAACTACTTGAACAAGTTCATCATTTATAATACTAAAATGAGTACGTAATACCTCATGACGAGCAATTAATGTTTCAAAACATTTTTGCAATAACGTAAAATCTAAAGTTTTATCGATAATCACACCACCAGCAATATTGTATAGAATAGAATTAAGGTCAATACAAGAAGCAAAGTAAATTCTTTTTTGGGCATTTGAGGCAGGATAATAGTCTCGTTTTTCTACTCTTTTAATGGTACTAGTTGTACTAGAAATAGAAAGAGTAGCAAGATAATCCGATAAAGTTCGTACTGTTGGATGAGTAAAAACATCTTTTACTGTTATTGTAATATGAAATTTATTATAAATAGCAGTTACAAGATTTATAGAAGTTAATGAATCTCCCCCCAAATCATACAATGAGTCATCAAGATCAATCATGTCTAAATTCAATAAAGACTGAAACATAGCAATTAAGCCAGTATCCAGTTCATTTCTTGCAATAGTTATATTTTTTGAAGTCTCTATTTTAGGAAGAGGTAATTGCTTTCGATCAATTTTACCATTTGGAGTATAAGGAAAAGACACTAACTTCATAAAATAATTGGGAACCATATAATTTGGGAGTTCTTTTTGTAGACAGCTCTTTAATTCCAATATTTCAATTGGATTATGGCTAATATAATAAGCACATAATTTATTAGAATTTTCTACTGGATTAACGACACAAGAAATTATATCAGGGTATGTAAGAATTTTATTTTCAATTTCTCCTAATTCAATTCGGTAACCCCTAATTTTCACTTGGAAATCCGTTCTACCCAAGTGAACAAGTTCTTTATCCTTATTAATATAAGCTAGATCACCCGTATTATAAATTATTTCGCCATTACGATATGAAGAAATTTCAAATTTCTCTTTTGTTAAAATTTCTTTGTTCCAATAACCAGAAGAAACACCTACACCACCAATATATAATTTACCAGGTGTCCCTAAAGGTAAAAGTTGTTTGTAACGATCTAAAACGTAGCAAGTAGTATTAGCAATTGGTTTTCCGATTGTAATATGATTTGTATTTGATAAATTCTTAACAGTAGACCATACAGTTGTTTCGGTAGGCCCATACAAGTTAAAAATATTGGCATTTGTGATAGAGTGAAAACGTTTTAATAACGATTTTGGAAAGGCTTCTCCGCCAACCAAAATATCAGTAAATAAATCCCAAAAGGTATCATTAACATTTATAGCAGAAAGTAATGTAGAATATCGCGAAGGAGTTGTTTGCATCATGGTGACATGATGTTTTATACATAAATCTTTTAGTTGAAAAGGAGAAAATTGTTCTATATCATTTGCAAGAACAAGGCAAATACCACTTGTTAAAGCTCCCCATAATTCTAAGGCAAAAATATCAAAACAAATTGTAGTTATTGAAAGCATTACTTTATTAGGAGAAAAATCAATATTCTGTTTTACTCCTAAAATAAAATTGGTGATATTACGGTGACTTACCATAACACCTTTTGGATTACCAGTAGAACCAGAAGTATAAATTAAGTAAATTAAATCTTCTGGATGTGAGTAATTTATTTTTTTACAAGAAATAGAGTCAAATAACTCCTGTCCATATGTAACATCAATTTTTTTACAATTAGAATGAATTGGATAAGAAGAGGTACTAGAGTGTACCAAAACAATATTAGCACCACTATCAGCAAGCATATAGTGAATTCGTTCAATAGGATATTCTGGATCAATAGGCAAATAAGTAGCCCCGGTTTTCAAAATGGCTAAAATAGAAATCACCATTTCAAAAGAGCGATGTAGCATAATACCAACGATTGAATGATTAGAAATACCATGAGAATCGATTAAAAACCTTGCCAATTGATTTGACTTCTCATTTAATTCTCGATAAGTTAAGTGTTGTTCTCCAAATACAACTGCAACATGCTCAGGTGTTTTTTCTACTTGTTCTTCAAACAAATCCACAATCGTTTTATCTCTTGGATAATCGGCATCGGTATCATTAAACCCATACAAAATCTCATACTTCTCTTTAGAAGTTACAATCTCAATATCATGAATTCCAATATCTTTTCTTGCAAGCACTTGATGAAGCATATGTAACATACGTTCATGAATCGCACTAATTTCACTTTCCTCGTACTTATCTGTTCGATAATCATAAGCAATATCAATACAACCTGTATCATTTAAATCATACAAGTGAATTTCCAAATCATCATTTACATTCCCATTAAAAGCCCATCTCGTATCATAAGGAACACCACTTTCCTCACTTGCTTTTGTAATTTGATAAGACATTAAAATATGATACAAATTTGGTAAACTGGCATCTTTTTTACGTAAATCTTCTAAAATATATTGGTACGAGTATTTTTGATGACGCATCATCTCAAAGGAACTCTTAGCAATTCGACTGGCAAATTCTCCAAAAGATAGATTTTCCGTAAGGTTTAAGCGTAATGGGACAACATTAATAAACATACCCATTGTATTTTTTTCTTTAAAATTGGTACGGTTTAAAATAGGAGTTCCCATAACAAAATCTTCCAACCCAGAAACACGGCTTGTGTAAATGGCATATAACCCCATAAAGAAATTAAAAGCCGATATGTGTGCATCTTTGCAATAAGCATTAATTTGGTCCATTTCTTTTTTGGAAATGGTAAACGAAAGTCGATTGGCTTTACAAGAAAAGCTATCGGCATCTTCTTTGCTACCAGGAATAGAAGCAGATTCAGGAATGTCTTCAAAAACAGAATCCCAGTATGCCTTATCCTTTTTAAATTTATCACTATTTCGATATTCTTGTTCAGAAGCAATATAATCCACATAAGAAGAAATACTACTCGTATCTACTTCCTTGTTATGAATTAAAGAAGAATAAATACGAACCACTTCTTTTGCCACTAATCCAAGTGTCCAAGAATCGGATACTAAATGATGAATATTAACACTAAATCCACCAGAACCATCTGGCATACGAAACATCTTGCAAGTAAATAAATTGGAATACATGTCAAAAGGTTCTTTCATCAAATTGGCTTCAATTGTGGAAACTTCATCTTTTGAGGAAACCTCAACTGTTTCAATGTTAAAAGGAACGTACTCGTTTACGGTTTGTTTCATTTCATTTTCTTCTAACACCATTCGAATACGAAGACTATCGTTATATTTTACAAGCAAGTTAAGAGCTTGCTCTAATACATCAAAATCAATTTTTTCATACAAAAAAGCAGTTCCGCAAATATGGTTAATTGACGAACCTTTAAAATATTGTTCAGTTACTAAAATTGACCTTTGAGGAGCTGTTAAATCATACAATTTTTCTTTCATATTATCACCCTTACATTCTACATCCCATAAAAGACAAAGTCCTTTATAATATGGTAATTATATAATTAAATTTTCAAAAAGGAAACACTTTTTGGCAAATGTCACCAAAAGTATATGTAATTGTAACATATATGTAATATTTAGTCGGTACATACGGAATAAAGTCGAAAAGTGCCGTAAAAACAACCAAAGTATCTTTTAAGCAAAAATGTTTTGAAAAATCGATTAAGACCATCAAAATTGGAAATACTGTCATAGATAGAAAAGGTGGCGAACGAAACATGAAAAAACAAAGAAAGTCTAAAGTAAAAGATAATACTAGAATCGTTGTGGTTACCATGAGTATTTTATTTTTCTTAACCATAACAGGATTTTACTTATTCAATTGGTACATAAATATCGATATTGCAAAACCAAATGTAGAAGCAGACTATACGGTAGGAAGAACCACACAAATTGTAGCCGATGTAAAAGAAGAAAATCGCACCATTTCGGAAATGTTAGAAAGTGTATCAAATTGTGTAGTAGGAATTTCAAAATTACAGGATAACGGAAATTCTATTTTTCTAAAAGATGGAAGTACCAAATTAGGTTTAGGAACTGGAATGATTGTATCTGAAAATGGCTATATTTTAACCAATGAACACGTATCTGGGGCGAAATTTAGTACCTGTTATGTCACATTAGAAAATGGAAAAAACTATGTTGCCAATGTTGTATGGTCCGATTCCGATTTAGATTTAGCCATTCTTAAAATTGGAGCAAATGGATTACCATATATCACACTAGGCGATTCCGATAATGTCAAAATGGGAGAAAGAGTGTATGCCATTGGTAACCCAATTGGTTATGAATTTCAAAGAACGGTTACTAGTGGGATTATCAGTGGGGTGAATCGAACCATCAAAATTGAAGAAGAGGAAAGAAGTTCGTATTTAGAAGACTTAATTCAAACCGATGCTACCATTAATCCTGGTAATAGTGGCGGACCATTAATTAATGCCGATGGAGAAGTAATAGGAGTAAATTCTATAAAAATCACCTCAGCAGAAGGAATTGGGTTTGCAAGTCCTATCAATTTAATCAAACCAATTTTACAAAGTTATTTACAAACAGGAGAATTTGAAGAGGCAAGTTTAGGAATTTATGCCTATGATAAAGAAGTCATACCATATTTGGATAACACCATTAACATAGAAGAAGGAATTTATGTAATTGATGTCATTCCAAACGGACCAGCAAGTAATGTAGGAATTATGCCAAATGATATTATTCTAAAAATTGATGGTAAACCTCTAAACAAAATGACAGAATTACGAAGTTATATTTATACCAAAAAACCAGAACAAGAAGTAACCTTGCAAATACTAAGAAGAGGCATTATCACACCAGTCAAAATTGCATTAGGAAGAAAATAAAATAGTTTAAGTGATAAAAAATAAACGAATAAAATATTGGGACGATGTGTTCATCGTCCCATAAAAATTTAAATAAAATTACAATCCATAAAAATGGCTATCCAAACAAAGTTGAGCACGACTAGCTGTTTTAGCATCAGCATGAAGAGCACTTTCAATAAAATCAGGATGTTCTTTTACAAATTTCTCCATACTACCATCAGGGTCTTTTATAAATTCACGAACCAATGCCATTTGAGTATCATCCAAAATTCCTTTTTCATAAGCAGATTGGAATAATGCTTCATCAATCGAAACCAAACTATAGGATTTAATACCCAAATCCTCTAAACGTTCTTTTCCTCCTTGCATACGGTCTACTACGGATAACGACCAAATTAACTCTCCACCTAAATTTTGAATTGCAGGAATCCAAGCACGAATAAAGCTAGAAGCTACGGTAATTAAGTCAGTTACATGAAGTACTTTTTTACCAGCAATCGAAGTAATTTCCTTTGTTTCTTCAAAATCAGAATCGCTTACATAAGTAGATAAATTCTTATAAATCGTAATATGTGGTTTTTTTAGTAAATGAGCAAGTAAAACAGAAAAGAACCAATCTCTTCTTTCCCCACCAGAAATATAATCAATGTCCTCTACTGAAATGGTATTATTAATAAAAGCAATCATTTCATCAATCACATTATGATAAATCGAATTGGTATCATATTGAGCTTTCACTTTCTCTAATAATTGTTTTGGAAAATGAGCCACATCAGTCATATTGTTATCAATAAAACTTAATAAATCCACAGCATCCTTTTCACTACCATATACAAAATGGGTATTAATAAAATAAGCACTAATCTTTCCGAGAAGTTAACCAAAAAGGCTTATCGCCATGGCATACCTTAACGGCATTTGTTTCAAATAAATGAGATTTTAAATTACTCATAATTTTGACCTCCTTAACAAATCTTACATAATGATAAAATAAAAAACGAATAATGTCAATAAAACGAAAAATTAATATCAAAAATTTGCCTACTAAAATTTTATACTAACTGTAAAACTGTAAAAAGATAAAATTCGTTAAAAGGAAGAAATAGTGACAATACCCTCTTGACAATATTTATAATAAAATGTAAGATAAGGGTATAAAAGAAAGCGTGTGTTAATAATTAAATGATTGGAAGTATTTACAATACTATTGCTATTTAAATAAGAATAACAAACAATGTGCATATTTATGAAAAATAATGTAAACAATAAGAAAAAACGAAAAATGAAAGCAAGAAGGAGCAAAAGAAAAAATGGGAAAAGAAAAAACAGTAAAAAGGAAATTGAGTTTTAAAGCCAGAAACAAAGGAATTACGTTGATTGCATTGGTGATTACAATCATCATATTAATTATTCTAGCAAGTATAACTTTAGGGGCTATAATAGGACCAAATGGACTAATAAGGAGAGCTGAGGAAGCAGGGAAAAATTACCAAATAGCAGCAAAGGAAGAAGAAAAAGAATTAGAAAAATTAATGAATGGAATGGATGGAACATATGAAGATGATCCAGAAGATAATGAACCAGCATCAGAAGACATATATGTTTCATTAAATGGAAATACATTAAGTTTCTACAATAACGAAGAAACCGCAAAAACAAATGCAGACAGTGAAGCACATTATTATGGAAATGTAAAAGGATTTACAGATGCACCGTGGGAAAGTGAAAAAGAGATAATAGAACGAGTAAAAATTGTAAATAAAATTATACCAACCAATAGAATAAAGTGGTTCTATAATTTAGTGAAACTAAAAGAAATAGAGAATATAGCAAAAATTGACACATCCAATATAACTAATATGGAAGCTATGTTTTATAATTGTAACAGCTTAATCAAATTAGATGTAAGTAAATTTAATACAAGCAAAGTAACCAATATGGCGAGTACATTTAGTGGTTGTGGTAGTTTAACGAATCTAGACATAAGTAACTGGGATACGAGTAATGTAACCAATATGGGAAGTATGTTTGCTTATTGTGGTAGTTTAACAAATCTAAATGTAAGTAACTGGGATACGAGTAAAGTGACCAATATGGGAAGTATGTTTATGCATTGTAGTATAGCAAATTTGGATGTAAGTAATTGGGATACATCTAAAGTGACTAATATGGGAGCTATGTTTTTTGCATGTACGAAGTTAGGCGAGCTTAATGTGAGTAATTGGAATACATCAAATGTTACAAATATGGCACAAATGTTTTATGGCTGTGGCGAATTAACAAGTATTGATGTAAGTAAATTTGTAACAAATAATGTAACAGAGATGAACTGGATGTTTGGAAATTGCTTAAGATTAGCAAGTGTAGATTTGAGTAACTTTAACACAGAAAAAATAACAAATATGTCTGGTATGTTTGCAGGATGTTGGAATATAAACAACTTAAATTTATCAGGTTTTAATACCAGTAATGTAACAAACATGGAAGAAATGTTTAGTGCATGTTATGGATTAACAAGTTTAGATATACGAAATTTTAATACAAACAAAGTAACTAATATGAAGAAAATGTTCAAAGGTGGAAGAAAGTTAACTATTATACAAGTAGGAGCAGGATGGACAACAGAAAATGCAGATACAACAGATATGTTTGAAGACTGTGCAGTAGGCGAGGTTACTGTTATATAGGAAAAATAGAAAGAAAAAATTACGTTAAAAATAGACAGAAAAGACCTGTTATTGAGGTAACTTAAGTAAACTCAAAACAAGGTCTTTTTTAATGATAGAAGATTTTAGGTTACAAGGAGCAATTTTATTTTTATATATTTTTATAATCGTTACGAAATTTTAATTACTAAAAAAGTAAAGTTTTATTTTTATAAGAAAAAATCAAAAAATCCATTCACAAATCTTGTAAAACGAAAAAGAAAATAGTAGAATAAGAAAAAAGGAGGACCAATATGAATAACAATAGAAAGAAAAAAACAACCAAAAAGAAAAGAAAAATAAATAAAGCCATTTTAATACGAAATATCCTTATTTTAGCCGTAATTCTCATTGGCGGAATATTCTTATTTACTAGAAAAAAAGACTCACCGGGAGAAATCGTATTTGACGAATATTTTGCTAAATTACAAGAAAAGAACTATGAAGCCATGTATGATAAAATTACTAAAAATAAACAAAGCAGTATTTCAAAAGAAGATTTTGTATTGAAAAATCAAAATATCTATGAAGGAATGGGCTTAAGCAATATTACCTTAGAAAAAAAAGAAGTCAAACAAGAAAAGGGAAGAGCAATTATCGATTATCATGTGGTCCTAGATAGTTTAGCAGGCAAAATTGAATTCGATAATACCATGACATTAGTAGAAGAAGACAATGCCTATAAAATCGTATGGACCACCAAAGAAATTTTACCCAAACTTGCTACCAACGACAAAGTAAAAGTAACCATGACCGAGCGGTGTAAGAGGAAATATTTACGATAGAAATGGAAATCTACTAGCAGGAGAAGGAACCTCATCTTCTGTCGGACTAGTACCAGGCAAAATGAACCCAGATACCAAAGAACAAGACATTAAAAAAATTGCAGAAATACTAGAAACCACCGAAAACTATATTAATCAAGCCCTAAGTGCCAGTTGGGTAAGAGACGATGTATTTGTACCCATCAAAACCATCGAAAGAACCAGTCAAAACACGAAAGACCGTTTATTACAAATAAAAGGAATTAAAATTGCAGACAGTAAATCCAGAAATTATCCTTACGGAGAAGCAACCTCGCACTTATTAGGCTACATTCAAACCATTGGAGAAGAAGAACTACAACAGTTATCTGCAAAAGGCTATACCGCAAACAGTGTCATACGGAAAAACGGGACTAGAAAAAGACTTAGAAGATAGACTACGTCCAAAGAATGGTTGCCAAATTATTATTACCGATGCCGACGGAAAAACCAAACAAAATCTTGCTAAATCTGAAGTAAAAAATGGAGAAGATATTACCTTAACCATCGATGCTGAGTTACAACAAAAAATATACGAACAATTTAAAACCGACAAAAGCTGTTCGGTAATGATGAACTACAAAACAGGAGAAATATTGGCCTTAGTTAGTACACCAACCTATAATTCCAACGATTTTACCCTAAAAATGACTACAGACAAATGGAACCGTTTAGTAAACGATAAAACACAACCATTATTTAACCGTTACAAACAAACTTGGGCACCCGGTTCTTCTATGAAACCAGTCATTGGAGCCATTGCTATGACCACAAAAGACCTAGACCCAAATGAAAATTTTGGAAGAAGTGGTACCAAGTGGCAAAAAGACGAAGGCTGGGGAGACTTTTACATTACCACATTAAAAGAATACGGCGACGAAGTCAACTTGCGAAACGCACTCATCAATTCCGACAACATCTATTTTGCCAAAGTTGCCCTAAGAATCGGTACCAAAAAAATGGAAGAACAATTAAAGAAAATTGGATTTGGAGAAACACTGGATTTTGAACAAGCCCTTACGAAATCTACCTATGGAGAAGACGACAAAATTACCTCAGAAGGACAACTTGCTAACACCGGTTATGGACAAGCTAAAGTATTAGTAAACCCAATCCATATGGCCTCCATCTATTCCGCTTTTCTAAACGAAGGAAACATGATAAAACCATACTTAATAAAACAAGAAGGAAAAGAGCCAGAATATTTAAAAAAGGGAGTATTCTCCAAAGAAGCAGCTGATACCATAAAAGAAGACCTGATTCAAGTAGTTGAAGACCCAAGTGGAACAGGACATGAAGCACAAATGAAAGGCAAAATGCTAGGAGGAAAAACCGGAACCGCAGAAATTAAAGACTCCAAAGATGACGACACCGGAACCGAGTTAGGCTGGTTCGATTGTTTCTTAGACGATGAAAATAATCCACTATTAATGATTAGCATGGTAGAAGATGTAAAAGATAGAAGAGGAAGCCATTATTTATTACCAAAAGTAAAAAATATATTACGATAAATAATTTTGAACAAGCTAAATATTCTGCCATAGCAACCGTACACTCATTGGCAGAAACTACACAAATCGCTTTTCCGTAAAGGAAAAAGTAAGGCAAAAAAAGAAATCCACAAAGTTTTCCACATATGTGGAAAACTTTTGTGGATTGTGTGTGAATAAGACCTATCGAATTAACTGGTACCAAGTCTCAAACAAAAATCCCATCATACTCCACAAAGAAATTTGTGGAATATCTTTTTCGGAAACAATATTGGAACGACCAACTACCTCTCCATTTAGAGAATACGTAACTTCCCCCAAAGTTTGACCTCTTGTAATGGGTGCTTGCACAGCATCCCCTAAATTCACATTTTGCACCAAATTCTTTTCTTCACCCTTTTTCACCAAAGCACCAGTCGAATTCTCCAAAATCGCATTCACCGTTTTCAAAGTACCCTTGGTCACACTTACGGATTTTACCACATCTGCTTTTTTCCCAAACTCACGATACGAATACATACTAAAACCATAATCTAGCAATTTCTGAGCTTCTGCAAAACGAATCTTTGTCGTAGGAGCCTTCATTACTACCGCAATTAAAGATAAATCATCACGAGTCGCACTAGCCGATAAGTTATATAAAGCCACCGAAGTAGAACCAGTCTTTAAACCAGTAGCTCCTTTATAATTACGAATTAACTTATTGGTATTCACCAACTGAGATTTCCCATCACGTAAGCTATCCATCCAAATGGTGGTATAATTCGTAATACTAGGATGATTCATAAGCAATTCACGAGACATAAGCGAAATATCATAAGCCGAAGTCTCATGCCCATCTTCATCAATCCCATGGCAATTTTTAAAAGTAGTATCCTTCATACCAAGAGCCTGTGCTTTTTGGTTCATTTGAAGCACAAATCCTTCCTCAGAACCTGCCAAATATTCTGCCATAGCAACAGTACAATCATTAGCAGAAACCACACAAATTGCCTTTAACATCTCATTTACCGTTAACATTTCACGAGTATCTAACCAAATTTGAGATCCACCCATACTACGAGCATTCTCACTACAAGGAATTTTCGTATCTAACGTAATTTTACCACTATCCAAAGCCTCCATAATCAGCAAAATCGTCATAACCTTTGTCACACTAGCCGGTTTTAACTTTTCATGCATATGATGGTCATACAATACCTTACCAGAATTCTGCTCTATCAAAACAGCCCCACCACACTCTAAATTCAGTAAAGGCGAACCATCCGAAGAAGCATTTGCATTAACCGAAGAAGTAACTTCATCCGAAGACCAAACAAACTCCTCCGAAGCCCCAAAAGAAACAATAGGAAACATCAAACACAAAATCATAAAAAGCACAATCACTTTGCCAGTAATTCTATTTACAAACATCCTAAAACCTCCATAAAAATGATTATTAAACCATATGCGATAGGGAGGAAAAATAGAAGTAAGATTACTTATTTAATTGCAAATATTCTTTTAAAGCATGTTGTAACACTTGAGAAAAATTAACTTTATTTTTTTCAGCAAAATCATTAAGCCATTTAGGAATTGTCAAAGTTTTCTTAACAGCACTATTTTCTACAGTTAATCGAAACAAAGGCATATTAACTTCTACCAAAACAGCCCTTTCATTTGATTTCAAAGTAATTTCATTCAACTTGCTAGCAACAGGCAAAACATCACCATCTTCTTCTGCACAAACAAGATACAATCCTAATGCATCTTTTGCCATATACAAAGCTTCTTCATCTGTAGAAGCACAAGAAATACATCCAGCCAAATCCGGAAATGAAATGGAAATCCCATCCTTATCATAACAAAAAATAGCAGGATACATATAATAATCTTTTTTCATAAGACACTCCTTTAATCCAATCGAATACCAGATTGTTTTTCAATACTTTTTAAAGTTCCAATAGGAAAATCTTTTCTTGGATGAGGTACAACAACTCTACCTTTTTTTACAGGATGTTTAAAAGAATGATGGCTACCTGTAGCAGATTGATATTCGTACCAACCATCCGCAATAAGAAGTTTTATAATCTCTTTTGATGAATAACTTTTCAAACAGCATTCTCCTTACCTATTAAATTATAGCACGTGTAATGATACGTGTCAAGCGATATTGTTTTTTGGGAAAAATAATTCAGAAATAAATTATTTAGAAACAATAACTACAATATAATACAAAATGAAACAAAAAGCAAGTAAAAGACAGCAAGAAATTTCTAAAAAATATTGCAAAAGCCTACGGAACATGATAGAATGGGACAAGAAATAAATAAAGGAGTGAGGATATGACAATCTTATTAAAAAACGGAACTGTAATTGATTATGCATCAAGATGTAACCAAAAAATGGATATTTTAGTAAAAGACAGAAAAATCGTAAAAATAGCCAATCAAATTAATGAAGTAGCAGACAATACCATTGACTGTACAGGATTAATGGTAATGCCTGGAATGATTGACATGCATTGTCATCTAAGACAACCAGGATTTGAGTATAAAGAAACAATTGAAACTGGATCGAAAAGTGCTGTTAAGGGTGGTTTTACAACAATTTGTCCTATGCCAAATACCAAACCAACCCCAGATAGCGCTATTATTTTGAAAGAAATTATCGAAGAAGCAAAACGAGTAAACCTATGTAATGTTCTTCCATATGCTAGTGTTTCTAAAGGAGAAAAAGGAGAAGAATTAGTCAATTTTGAAGAAATGAAACAAGCAGGTGCCATTGCTTTTTCCGATGATGGAATGCCAGTGGTAAATGCAAAAATGATGAGAGAGGCTATGATAAAGGCAGATAAAGAAGGGACATTTGTTGCTTCTCACTGTGAAGAAAAATCGGTAGCCGCTGGTGCAATTAATGCTGGGGAAGTTGCTAAAAAGCTAGAAGTAGAAGGTGTATTACCAGAAGCCGAAGAAATTATGGCAGCCCGTGAAATCGTTATATCCGAAACCAATAAAGTAAGAGGACATATTTGCCACATTAGTACCAAAACATCGGTAGCTATGATACGAGACGCCAAAAAAAGAGGAGTGCCAATTACTTGCGAAACATGCCCACACTATTATAGTTTTACCGTAAAAGAAGTATTAGAATCGGGAACCAATGCAAAAATGAACCCACCACTAAGAGAAGAAGAAGACCGAAAAGCAATCATAAAAGGCTTACAAGATGGTACCATTGATGTCATCATTACGGATCATGCACCACACAGTGAAGAAGAAAAACAAAAACCATTAAGTCAAGCGCCAAATGGAATTATAGGATTTGAAACAGCACTATCCGCAAGCATTACCAACTTAATTGAACCAAAACACCTAAGCTATTTAGACTTAGTTCGTTTAACCTCATACGTACCTGCAAAACTACTAAAACTAGAAACCAAAGGACAACTAAAAGAAGGATATGATGCTGATATTACCATATTTGACCCAAACCTAGAATATGTATATGAAAAAGAAAGTATTGTATCAAAATCCAAAAACACACCATTCATCGGTAAAAAATTAAAAGGAAAAGTCATGTACACCATCGTAGGTGGAAGAATTGTATACGAGAAATAACACCGTAGGGGTCGATGCCCACATCGAACCGAAAATAAAAAAATAATCCAAAAGGAGAGAAACCATGAAAAATGCAATGGATCAATTAATTGATAAAATAAAACAAATGGACAATCCAACCGTAATGGGACTAGACCCAAGATACGACATGTTGCCAACTTGTATTACGAAAAAATATGAAAACACGATCAAAGGAGCATGTGAAGCAATCCTAGAATTCAACCAAGCACTAATTGATGCTACATATGACATCATTCCAGCCATAAAACCACAAATTGCTTTTTACGAAATGTTTGGAACAAATGGAATAAACGTATTCAAACAAACCTGTGATTATGCAAGAAAAAAAGGTATGATTGTCATTGCCGATATCAAAAGGGGAGACATTGGCTCTACCGCAAGTGGATACTCCAATGCCTACCTTGGAAGAACCCCATTATTAGAAAAAGAAGAACCTATCTTTGATGTCGACTTTGCCACCATCAACCCATACTTAGGAATCGACGGGATTAAACCATTCATCGAAGATTGCAAACAATATGGAAAAGGTATTTTCATCATCGACAAAACCTCAAACCCATCCTCAGGAGAACTACAAGACCTAAAACTAGAAAATGGAAATACCATCTATGAGCAAGTAGCCCTATTAATTGAAAAATGGGGAGAAGACCTAAGAGGAGAGTACGGTTATAGTAGTATATCCTCTGTTGTAGGAGCAACGTATCCAGAACAGCTACAAACCCTAAGAAAACTAGCTCCACATACTTTCTTCTTAATTCCAGGCTATGGAGCACAGCGGGGGAAAAGCAAAAGACATTGCACTAGGGTTTGACCAAAATGGAATAGGAGGCATTGTCAATGCCTCAAGAAGCTTAATGTGTGCATACAAAAAAGAAGAATGGAAAGAACAATTCTCCGAAGAAGAGTTTGAAAAAGCCACAAGAGCCGAAGCCATAAAAATGAGAGACGAATTAAACGAAGCAATCAAACATAAATAATGTGTGTAAGCCCCCCCAGTCGCTAAATCGCGACAGCCCCCTTAAGAAAAGGGGACTTTTAGCACTGTTTTTACATAAAGAAAAAGGAGAAAACAGAAATGCAAATTGGAAAAGATTATATTGGAGTAGGTTGTGGTGCATTTATTATAAATGACCAAAACGAATTATTATTACAACAAAGAAATAAATCACCAGAAAAGGAATATTGGTCAATACCAGGTGGAAAAGTAGAAATGTTTGAAACATTCGATCAAGCAGTCAAAAGAGAAGTAAAAGAAGAAACTGGTGTTGATATAGAGGTAATAGAACTCCTTGGCATTTGCGACCATATTGTACCAAATGAAAAGGTACATTGGGTATCACCAGCATATTTATGTAAGATTACAAAAGGAGAACCTACCATCATGGAACCAAAAAAACATACAGATATGAAATGGTTTTCATTAGAACAATTGCCACAAAATTTAACCATTACTACAAAAAACGCATTAGAATGTTACAAAAAATATAAAAAATAAAAAAGGAGAAAAAGATGAAAGTAAATTGCAAAGCTGAAATTGTAAAAATTGAACAGTTAAAAGAAGATATTTATAAATTTAGTGTAAAAGCAGACGAAATGGTAAAACAAGCAAAACCTCGGACATTTTATTGAAATTCGAGTAGTAGATGATATTGAGCCATTATTAAGAAGACCAATTAGTATCTACAATTTAGAAAAAGAAAAAGGAATATTAGAATTTATTTTTCAAGTAAAAGGAAAAGGAACTAGTCTTCTTGCTAATCGTAAGGTAGGAGAAAAATTAGACATTCTTGGACCACTTGGGTATGGCACCTTTAAAGTAAAAGATTATAATAAGGTATCCATTATTGGAGGAGGAATTGGAATCTTCCCATTATATGAATTAGCAAAAGAACTAAAACAACAAACCACAACCAATGTACAAGTATATTTGGGATTTCGAAATAAAGACCTAATAACACTAGAAAAAGAATTTAAAGAAGTATCGGACGAACTTATTATTACGACAGACGATGGAAGTTATGGAATTTCCGGATTTGCCATAAATGAACTAAAAAAAGACTGCCAACAAGAAATACCAGACAAAATATTCGCCTGTGGACCATTACCAATGCTAAAAGCAGTACAAGCCTTTGCTAAGGAACACAATATCCCATGTGAAATATCATTAGAACAAAAAATGGCATGTGGGCTTGGTGCATGTTTAGGATGTGCCGTAAAAACAGCTAAAAGCCCAAACGATGCACCAGAATATTGGCACGTATGTAAAGCAGGCCCAGTGTTCAATGCCACAGATGTAGAAATTTAAAGAAAATATGTAAAATAGAAAATAGGAGGAGAATATGCAAACAGAATATATGGAACATGAAATCAAGGTCTTAAATGTTGATATAGACCAAGTGAAAGCAAAATTAGAAGAATTAGGAGCCCAAAAAGTTTATGAAGATGAAAGAAAATTTACTATATTAGACAACGAAAACGGTGACTATTTGAAACAAGATAAACTAATTCGTATCACAGAAGAGGGAAGTGTAAAAGTTTCAATTCATATTCATAATAGTAAGCCGGAAATAAAAGAAGCCATAAAATACAAGGCAAGTAGAGTAAAAGAACAATTAGATTTCTTTCTAGCCATTGGACTAAAACCAATTGCTAAAGCCAAAGCATTTAGAATTTCTTATGAACTAGGAGATATTGACTTTGATATTGATAATTTTTATAAAATCCCTCCTTTTTTAGAAATTGATATAGAACATGTACCGAATTATCAAGAACTATTAAAAAAATTAGGATTAGAAAATAATGAAGTAGTAAGAATGGGAACAGAACAAATCTTTGAACATTATGGACTGAATTATTTTGAAGAATATAAAATATAGAAAAAAGGAGAAAGCAATCATGAATACAAGTGTTAATCTAGCCGGAATTAAGATGAAAAATCCAGTAACTGTTGCATCACGGAACATTTGGCTATGGAAGAGAATTTGAAGAATTTATTGACTTAAACAAACTTCGGAGGAATTTGTACCAAAGGAACTTCATTAAAACCAAGAGCGGGAAACAAACCACCACGTGTTTATGAAACACCAGCTGGCATGTTAAATGCCATTGGGCTTCAAAATCCGGGAGTTACCTATTTTATGGAAAATGACTTACCATATCTTAAAAAATTTGATACTGCCATAATTGTGAATGCCTGTGGAAGTACCATAGAAGATTACGTAGAACTTGCCAAAGTATTAAACACATTAGATATTGATGGAGTTGAACTAAATTTATCTTGCCCAAACGTAAAGGCAGGATGTCTAGCCTTTGGAACCACTTATGAAGGAGTAAAAGAAGTTACTTCCCAAGTAAGAAAAGTACTAGACAAACCATTAATCGTAAAACTAACCCCAAATGTAACCGATATTACCATGCCAGCAAAAGGAGCTAAAGATGCAGGAGCCGACGGCGTATCCCTAATTAACACCCTACTTGGAATGAGCATTGACATCCATACAAGAAGACCACATCTAGCCAACAACACAGGAGGACTATCCGGACCATGTGTCAAACCAGTAGGAGTTCGAATGGTATACCAAGTATCAAAAGCAGTCGATATACCAATCCTAGGACTAGGAGGAATTGTAACAGCAAGTGATGCTATAGAATACATGCTAGCAGGAGCAAGTGCTATTTCCATAGGAACCGGAAACTTCATAGCACCAGATATTGCGGTTAAAGTAGTTGATGGGATAGAAGATTATATGAAAAAATACAACATACAAGACATAAACGAAATTGTAGGGAAAGTAGAAATGAATTAGAAAAAAACTCGTGTGAAATCAATACTTCACACGAGTTTTAAATAAACGTTGCTTTAATTCCTCAATTTCCTTTATGGACAATTTAGTAATCTTATGTATAAACTCAGTATCGAGATTATTTTTTAGAAGTTCAATAGCAATCTCTTGCTTATCTTTTAAAATCCCTTGCTCAATCCCTTGCTCAATCCCTTGCTCAATCCCTTGCTCAATCCCTTGTTTAATTCCCTGTTCTAAACCTTCTTTCAAGCCTTGTTTTATACCAAGTTCTTGGCCTTTTTCTAGACCTCGCCTCATACCATTTTTAAACCCATTATTTGTGGCTGTATTATATTCATAAATGGCTTTTTCACGCCATTCTGCAAGCCTTTGCAATTTTTCATCTTCACTTAAAGTTTGTAATTTCTCATTTGCTTTTTTCAATTCTTTGTTCTCTTCCATTTTTTTCATCACCCTTTCCGATTTGGGATTATCTAAAAAGGATAACCAATCTAGCAAAGCGTCCCCATCATTAGAAATCCCAACAATCTTTGGTAATTCTATTATATGAAACTCCAACTTTTTTGTCAATATGATTTTGCGATATTTTTCTTCAATAATTTTCCAGGAGGTATGATAATCCAATGTTTCCAATCCCTTTACACAAAAGTCGGTAATCAAAATAACAATGGTTTTTTTGAGATTATCATAGGACTGTCCAGCTTTAATCTGTTTGGTATACACTCGCCCCCAATAATACAAAATTCTTTCTTTTACTTCTTCCTGACCTGCAACTTGCATTTCAATATTGCAATACTCGCCATCGTTAATAGTAGCAATAATATCCAGTACACCTAACTTATCTTCTGGATAATCCCTTCGTAAAATAACATTTTTACTTAAATCAATACGATTAATCTTTTGTTCCAAAATAGCTTCTAAAAAATTAGTAGTAATCGTTTCACTTCCTACTTCTCCAAACAAAGCTTGAAAAACGACATCCAATTTTGGAGAAAGAAGTGATGTTTCTTCTTGTAAAACATGTGACATAAAAAATCCTTTCTAAATTTTGCAGAATAGCAAAATTTGAATAAAAATTTACACCGAGTTTAAGCATATAAAATAATACAAAACAACAACTTATAAAAGCCTTGTTGCCTATATAATAAAATATTTCAATTTATTTCGGAAAATAGCAAGAACTAATTTCTTGAATAAAATGGGCTGGAATTTAATGAAAACAATAAATACACACCTAAAAACCGTGCATAAGAATATTAAAACATACATAACAAGGCATTGTCAACAAAAACATTTCGCTAAAATTCGACAAAATAAGGCAAAAGTATTTGGAAAAAATCAAGAAAAACAATTGAATTATAAGACATAGTATGATACGATAATGTCGAAATACGGCAAATGAAATTTGCCAAAGAGAGGGAAAAAAGTATGATAAAACTAATTGTTGGAACCCAGTGGGGGGACGAAGGAAAAGGAAGAGCATCCCATTTTGAATCTAAAACAGCAAAAGTGGTAGTACGCTCTACGGGAGGAAATAATGCAGGACATACCGTAGTCGCAGGTGGTAAAAAATATGCCATGCACTTACTACCATCGGCTATCATTCGAGAAGGTGTTACTTGTATCATTGCACCAGGAGTGGTTATCGACCCAAGTGTACTCATTTCCGAAATAGACAAAATGGAAAAAGTTGGAATATCGATTACCAAAGAAAGATTAAAAATTAGCGAACGAGCTCATTTAATCCTACCACATCATAAACAATTAGACCATTTATACGAAGAATTAAAAGATAACAAAGTAGGCACCACCAAAAGAGGAATTGGACCATGTTATGCAGAAAAATGTAACCGAAGTAATCTTCGCATGTTCGACTTTACCAAACCAGAAACCCTAAAAAAGAAAATTATGGAATCCTTAAAATCCGCCAATGCACAATTAAAAGCCTTTGGCTATCCAGAAATCGATATCGAAGAAGAATATAACCTATGTCTTGAGAGTGCCAAACGTTTAGTACCTTACATCTGCGATACTGGCTCCATTTTAATGAAAGCAAGCGACGCTGGTGAGAACATCATTGTAGAAGGTGCACAAGCACTCTACTTAGACCTAGACCACGGGGATTACCCATATGTAACCTCCTCAAATTCCAATGCCTCCGGAACAGCCTCAGGAGCAGGAATTGGACCAACCAAAATAGATGAAGTCATTGGTGTTATGAAAGCCTATTGTTCCAGAGTAGGAGAAGGCCCCTTCACCACAGAGCAAAACAATGAAATTGGAGATACCATAAGAAACCTAGGGCATGAATTTGGTACCACCACAGGAAGACCAAGAAGATGTGGATGGCTAGATTTAGTCATGATAAAAAATGCATGTTTCATTTGCGGTTTAACCAGTTTATGTGTCAATCACATGGATACCATCGGAAAACTAAAAAACATCAAAGTATGCACAGCATATGAATACAAAGGTCAAACTATAGACTATATTCCAATTGATAGAGAAAACTGCAAACCAATTTATCAGGAATTTGAAGGATGGGAAATCGAAGAAGGAACCAAAACCTACGAAGACTTACCTAAACAGGCAAGAAAATATATTGAATTTATAGAAGACTATACCAAAGTAAAAGTAAAATACATTGGAATTGGAGCAGATGAAAGTAAGACAATTGTAAAATAGAAAAAATTGGATTTCAAAGGAAAGACAAATAAGAAAAGATTTAACTAGTTAAGTCTTTAAAAGACAAAATGTTAGAGAAAGAAAGGAGAAGAATATTAAGTATGGAAAAAAGTTTTAGTGAAAGTTATAAACAAGCAGGAGTTGATGTAACAGCAGGTTACAAATCCGTGGAATTAATGAAAAAATGCGTTAGAGAAACCTACACCAAAGGCGTAATTTCTGACCTAGGAGGTTTTGGCGGATTATTTTCCATTGATACAAAACAAATGGAAGAACCTATTTTAGTATCTGGTACTGATGGAGTAGGAACCAAATTAAAATTAGCCTTTTTAATGAACAAGCACGATACCATAGGGCAAGACTGTGTTGCCATGTGTGTGAATGACATTGTATGTTGTGGTGCAAAACCATTATTTTTCCTAGACTATATGTCCTTATGGAAAAACATACCAGAAATGGTAGCTACGATTGTAAGTGGTGTAGCAGGTGGTTGTAAAATGGCAGGATGTGCTTTAGTAGGAGGAGAAACCGCAGAAATGCCGGGCTTATATGCCGAAAACGAATACGACTTAGCAGGGTTTAGTGTTGGAATTGTTGATAAGAAAAAAATGATAAACCCAGAAAACATCGAAATAGGAGATGTCGTAATCGGGCTTGCCTCATCAGGAGTTCACTCTAATGGTTTCTCACTGGTAAGAAAAGTATTTAATGTAAACGAACAAAACTTAAAAGAATACAAAGAAGAATTAGGAACCACACTAGGAGAAGCACTCCTAACCCCAACCAAAATCTATGTAAAACCAGTACTATCTCTACTAGAACAAGTACACATAAAAGGAATTTCCCACATCACAGGAGGTGGATTTTTCGAAAACATGCCAAGAATGCTAAACGAAAAAGTAGCCCTATCCATAAACAAAGATGCCTACGAAGTACCAGCCATATTTAAACTAATCCAAAAACAAGGAAACATCCCACTAAGAGACATGTACAACACCTTCAACATGGGAATTGGAATGGCAATCATCGTTCCAAAAAATGAACAAGAAAAAGCACTACAAATTCTAAAACAAGAAGGAGAGACCGCTTATGTAATAGGGGAAGTAGTAGAAGGAAACAAGGAAATTAATTTATAAGAACCTCAGGATGCAGTTTTTCGTGGGAAAACTGTGGATTATCGTATATCCAAATGCATATTGGCGATTTGCAACATTTAAAGAAATAATGTCAGCAAACGTGCTCAGTTAAGAAACGAAAAAACTCGTGTGAAATGAAATACTTTACACGAGTTTTAAAAAATTAATGTTCCAAATGTTGTTTTAATTCTTCAATTTTCTTTATAGATAATTTCGTAATTTTATGTATAAACTCGATATCAAGATTATTTTTAAGTAATTCAGTAGCAATTTCTTGCTTATCTTTTAAAATGCCTTGCTCTAATCCTTGCTCTAACCCTTGCTCTAACCCTTGCTTAAGACCTTCTTCTAAACCTTGTTTGATACCTAGCTCTCGTCCTTTTTCTAAGCCTCTTCTCATACCATTTTTAAACCCATTATTTGTAGCGGTATTATATTCATAGATAGCTCTTTTACGCCATTCCGCAAGCCTTTGCAATTTTTCATCTTCACTGATAGTTTGTAATTTCTCATTTGCCTTTTTCAATTCTTTATTCTCTTCCATTTTCTTCATCACCCTTTCTGATTTTGGATTATCTAAAAAGGATAACCAATCCAATAAGGCATCACTATCGTTAGAAATTCCAACAATCTTTGGTAATTCTATTATATGAAACTCTAACTTATTTGTCAATATGATTTTACGATATTTCTCCTCAATAATCTTCCAAGCAGTATGATATTCTAATGCTTCCAATCCTTTTACACAAAAATCAGTAATCAAAATAACAAATTTTTATTTTCGGAAAATAGCAAGAACTAATTTCTTGAATAAAATAGATAAGAATTTAATGAAATCAATACACACTTAAAACCGTGCATAAAAACATTAAAACATACGTAACAAGGCGTTGTCAACAAAAACATTTCGCTAAAATTCGACAAAAAAGAATACAAGATAGAAGAAAACGGTGGCTTGTCGTATATCCGAATGCATATTGGCGGTTTGCAACGTTCAAAGAAATAATGTCAGCAACAGTGCTTGGTTAAGAAACGAAAAAAGTAGATGAATAAGACACTATGTCAAATTTATCTACTTTTTTTGCCAGTTCCCTAAGAAAAATATTGATAAAGTTGTCGTTTTATAATATAATAGCAATAGCAAAATAAAAAAATGTAGGAGGTTTTGGGAGATGGTTAGAAGAATTTATGTACAAAAGAAAGAGGGATTTGATGTTGAGGCAAAAAACATTTTGCAAGATTTACAGGAAAATTTGCAAATACGTGGATTAGAAGAGGTTATTCTTGTTAATCGTTACGATGTATCTGGTATTGATGAGGTGACTTATGAAAAGGCAAAGAAAACAGTGTTTTCAGAACCACAAGTGGATGTTTGTTTTGAGGAAGAATATCCATTTATGGAAAAAGACAAGGTATTTGCTGTCGAATTTTTGCCAGGGCAATTTGACCAAAGAGCGGCATCCCTAGAGGAATGTTTGCAAATTATTAGTGCAGAAAAAAGACCAATTGCAAAATCAGCAAAAGTCTATATTTTAAAAGGAAACATTACCGAGGAAGAACTACAAAAAATCAAACACTATTTAATTAACAGTGTTGATTCCAGAGAAGCAAGCCTTGAAAAACCAGCTTCTTTAGAAAACAACATGACTACGCCAGAAGATGTTGCCACTATCGAAGGATTTACTTCTATGACAAGCGAAGAGTTAAAAGAGATTTTACCAAAATACGGATTTGCCATGGATTTAGCAGATTTAACATTCTGCCAAAACTATTTCCGAGACGTTGAAAAAAGAGACCCTACCATGACCGAAATGAAAATGATTGACACCTATTGGTCAGACCATTGCCGTCATACCACCTTCCTTACCAAACTAGAAACCATTGACATCAAATGGGATTTATTACAAAACATTTATAATGATTATATTCATTCAAGAAAATATGTTTATGAAGACCGTAAAAAAGACATTTGCTTAATGGATGTTGCCACCATTGCTGCCAAAGAATTAAAGAAAAAAGGATTACTAAAAGACTTAGACGAATCTGAAGAAATTAACGCATGTAGCATTAAAGCTACGATTGAAGTAGATGGCAAACCAGAAGAATACTTAATCATGTTCAAAAACGAAACCCATAACCATCCAACTGAAATCGAACCATTTGGAGGAGCAGCTACCTGTCTTGGAGGAGCCATTCGTGACCCATTATCCGGACGTGTTTACGTATACCAAGCAATGCGTGTAACTGGTTGTGGAGACCCAAGAGCAAGTATCGAAGAAACCTTACCAAATAAACTACCACAACGAAAACTAACCAATGAAGCAGCAAGAGGATACAGCTCCTACGGAAACCAAATTGGATTAGCAACTGGACAAGTAGCCGAAATTTATCATCCAGGTTATGTTGCAAAACGTATGGAAATTGGAGCATTAGTAGGAGCAGCACCTAAAGAAAATGTAATAAGATTACGTCCAGAGCTAGGAGATAAAGTAATTTTACTTGGCGGAAGAACCGGAAGAGACGGATGTGGAGGAGCAACCGGTTCCTCAAAAGCACATACCAGTAAGTCACTAACAACTTGCGGAGCAGAAGTACAAAAAGGAAATGCACCAGAAGAAAGAAAAATCCAAAGACTATTCCGTAATCCAGAAGCCACCAAATTAATTAAACGTTGTAACGACTTCGGGGCAGGAGGAGTATCTGTTGCCGTAGGAGAATTAGCCGACGGACTTGTTATCAATTTAGATAAAGTACCAAAAAAATACGAAGGACTTGACGGTACCGAACTTGCCATTTCCGAATCACAAGAAAGAATGGCAGTCGTAGTACGTGCAAACGATGTAGCCGAATTTGAGAGATTAGCTTCTTTAGAAAACATCGAAACAAGTCTAGTTGCCGATGTAGTAGAAGAAAAAAGAGTTAAAATGTACTGGAGAGGAAAATGCATTGTCGACATTAGCCGTGAATTCCTAGACACCAATGGAGATGTTAAAAAAGTCGATGTAAAAATAGAAAAACCAAAAGGAGTAGAAGACTATTTCGTAGAAAGTAAAAATGCAGAAAACTGTTTTAAAACGACCCAAATAAACTGTGATAAAACCACAAAATGGAAAGAAGTCATTTCAAACTTAAACTGTTGCTCACAAAAAGGATTAGTAGAACGATTTGACAGTACCATTGGTGCAGGTACGGTACTAATGCCATTTGGTGGAAAATACCAATTAACACCAATCGAAGCCATGTGTGCGAAAATCCCAACCCAAAAAGGATATACCAATTCTGGCACGATTATGTCCTACGGATATGACCCATATCTATCCGAAATAAGCCCTTTCCATGGAGCAATATTTGCTGTAGTTGATTCCGTTACCAAATACGTAGCTTGTGGTGGAGATTACAAAAAAGCATGGCTAACCTTCCAAGAATACTTTGAAAAATTAAGAAATGAACCATCAAGATGGGGAAAACCATTATCCGCCCTTTTAGGTGCTTATCTGGTACAAGAAAAGCTAGGAATTGCAGCAATCGGAGGAAAAGACTCCATGTCTGGTTCCTATAACGACTTAGATGTACCACCAACCCTAACCTCATTTTGTGTAGGAGTGGTGGATACCACTAAAGTAATATCAAACGAATTCAAACAAACAGGCTCAAAGGTATATAGCCTAAACACAAAATACACAGAAGACTTCTTGCCAGACTTTGAAGACCTAAAACAAAACTATGAAATCATTCACAGGTTAATTGTGGAAGGAAAAGCATTATCCGTTGCCACAGTAAGACAATATGGAATAGCCGATACCATTAGTAAAATGTGCTTTGGAAATAAAATAGGGTTCGAGTTTGGAGTAGATAAATGCCTATTTAAACCACGCTATGGAACCTTTATTATAGAAGTAAAAGAAGAACCAAATAACGATAAACTAGAATACTTAGGAAATACCATAAAAGAACAAGAAATACGAATTTCCAAAGGAGAAGTATTAACCTTAGACGAACTAATTACCCTATGGGAAAAACCACTAGAAAAAGTATTTCCTACAAAAACCATAGGGGAGAAATCCATTTGTACCCACACCCCAATGGAACCACTAACCCAAAATGAAAAGACCATAAAAGCAAAAGCAACCACTAAAATTGCAAAACCACGTGTATTCATTCCTATCTTCCCAGGCACCAACTGTGAATACGACCTAACCAAAGCCTTTGAAGACGCAGGAGCCGTAGTAAATACAGCAGTATTTCGAAACCTAAAACCAGAAACCTTACTAGAATCCATTGGCGTATTCGAAAAAGAAATCAAAAATGCACAAATCATCATGTTACCAGGAGGATTTAGTGCCGGAGACGAACCAGACGGTTCTGGAAAATTCATTTCTGCGGTACTAAGAAACCCAAAATTAACCGATGCTATCCATGCTCACCTAAACGAACACGATGGACTAATCCTAGGAATTTGCAATGGTTTCCAAGCACTTATTAAACTAGGACTACTACCATATGGAAAAATCATCGACATGGACGACACCATGCCAACCCTAACCTTTAACGATATTGCAAGACATCAATCCAAAATGGTAAACACAAAAGTTGTATCCAAATTATCACCATGGTTTAACAAAGTAAACATAGGAGACGAATTTATTATACCAATCTCCCATGGAGAAGGAAAATTTGTAGCCTCCGAAGACGTCATGAAAGAACTAATCAAAAACGGACAAATCGCAACCCAATACGTAGATTTAGAAGGAAACCCAACCTACGACATACGTTATAACCCAAACGGTTCCACCTATGCCGTAGAAGGAATTACCAGCCCAGACGGAAGAATCTTAGGAAAAATGGGACACTCCGAAAGAAGCTACCGAAGCGATATCCTAACCAATATACCAGGAAACAAAAATCAAAAACTATTCGAATCCGGTGTGGAATACTATAAATAAAGGAGAAAATGTATGGAAAATAATATATATAAAACCCCGTTATCAGGAAGATACGCAAGCAGTGAGATGAATTACATTTGGTCAAGCAATAAAAAATACTCTACCTGGCGAAAACTATGGGTAGCACTTGCCAAAACGGAACAAGAATTAGGAATTGATATAACCGATGAACAAATTAAGGAAATGGAAGAAAACATCCAAAACATTGATTATGACGTAGTAGCCAAACGTGAGGCAGAATGTCGCCATGATGTAATGGCACACGTGTATGAATTTGGTACCAAATGCCCAAATGCAAAACCAATCATACACCTAGGAGCAACCTCTTGCTATGTAACCGATAATACCGATGTAATTTTAATGAGTGAAGCATTAGAACTAATCAAACAAAAACTAATCCTAGTTATCAAAAACCTAAGAAATTTCGCCTTCCAAAACCGAAACATAACCTGCCTTGGGTATACTCACTTTCAACCAGCACAACTAACCACCGTAGGAAAAAGAGCAACCCTATGGTTACAAGACCTATTAGAAGATTTGGAAGAATTAGAATTTGTACAAAGCCATATGAAACTACTTGGTTGTAAAGGAACAACAGGAACTCAGGAAAGCTTTATGAAACTATTTAAAGACGAAGAAAAAGTAAACCAAATTGACCACAAAATCGCCGAAAAAATGGGATTTGATAAAGTATATGCCGTATCACGGACAAACCTACACAAGAAAACTAGATGCAAGAGTATTAAACATACTTTCTAGTATTGCAACAAGTGCCTCCAAATTTGCAAACGATATGAGACTATTACAACATGAAAAAGAACTAGAAGAACCATTTGAAAAAAGCCAAATTGGTTCCTCAGCCATGGCATATAAAAGAAACCCAATGAGAAGCGAAAGAATCAACTCCCTTGCAAGACATGTTTTAGTACTTACTAGTGACCCAAGCTTCACCGCTGCCACTCAGTGGCTAGAAAGAACTCTAGACGATTCTGCAAATAAACGAATTTGTGTACCAGAAAGCTTTTTAGCAGTAGATGCCATCCTAATCCTATATGCCAACATCTCAGCCAATATCGTGGTATACCAAAATGTCATCAAAACCAATATGATGCAAGAACTACCATTCATGGGAACCGAAGAAATCCTAATGAATGCTGTATTAAAAGGAGGAGACCGTCAAGAACTACACGAAAAAATTCGAGTTTACTCCATGGAAGCAGGAAAAGAAGTAAAAGAATTCGGAAGACCAAACGACCTAGTAGACCGAATTGCAAACGACCAAACCTTCGGACTAACCAAAGAAGAAATCCTACACATCCTAAACCCAGACAACCTATGCGGAAGAGCACCAAAACAAGTAGAAGACTTCATTAAAAACCACGTAGACCCAATTCTTACAAAATACCAAGAGTTAATAAAAGGAATAGAGGTAGAAGTAAAGGTATAGTTCAAACCGTAGGGTAGCATATCATGCTACCCTATTTGTAGTATAACAAATATGTCGTTTAAATAATTAGTAAAAGATAGAAGACCAGAAAAGTCCAAAACCATTTACAAAACGAAAATAATGTGCCATAATAAGAGCATACGATTTTAGGGGAGTGATAAAATTTGAGAATATTAAAAGATTTCAAAGTACCCAATTTTAAATTTCCAAAATTAAAAATGGAGGGAATCTCAGAGATTGATGAAAAAACGGTAGAACAACCAGTAATTAAGAAAAAAATAAAATACGAAACCAAAAACTATAAGACCATTAAAGAGGTTTTTGATAAAGTAACTGTAGAATTTAAGGATAGACCATTTATCCTAGAAAAATTCGACCATAAAGAACCATTTACTGAAATTTCTTATGGACAATTTCGAAAGGATGTGATTGGACTAGGAACAGGGCTGATTAAGCTTTTAAACCTAAAAGAAAAGCGAGTCGTCATTATAGGAGAAAACACTTACCACTGGTATGTATCTTACATTGCCATGCTATGTGGTGTAGGAATTGCCGTTCCAGTGGACAAGGAGTTGCCAGCCAATGAAATTGAAAATGTCGTAAAACGTGCCAAAGCAAGTGCGGTTATTTATTCTACCAAGAAAAAAGAAGTCATCAAAAAAATAAAAGACAATTTACCTGAAGTAGAATATTTTATTGAAATGAATGAAAAGAGTGATATTCAAGGGCGAGACGTAGGAGCAAGCTACCTAATTGAACAAGGAAACCGAATGGTAGAATCTGGTGACCATACTCTTATGGATATTGAAATTGACCCAGAGGAATTTAAAGTATTAATCTTTACCTCAGGGACAACCTCAAAAGCAAAAGGAGTTATGATTAACAACAAAAACTTAAGCCAAAATGTAAATGTAGTAGGGGCCTATGTGTACATAGGGGAACAAGACCGCTTCTTTTCGGTATTACCATTACACCATACCTATGAATCCAGTATCGGGTTTTTACTACCAATGTCCGTAGGTGCTTCAGTTGCGATTTGTGAAGGACTAAAATACATTGTACCAAACTTACAAGAAACCAAACCAAGCATTATGCTAACGGTTCCCTTATTAGTGGAAAACTTATATAAAAAAATAAATGCCAACATTGTAAAAAGCAAAAAAGACAAACTAGTAAAATCCATGATACATCTAACCAATGCCCTAAAAGGAGTCAATATCGATGTAAAACGAAAAGTATTTAAAGAAATCTATGAAAACTTAGGGGGAAACCTTCGAATTATTGTATCAGCAGCAGCCCCAATCGATCCCAAAGTAGGAAAATGGGTACAAGACATAGGAATTAGTTTCTTACAAGGCTATGGGTTAACCGAAACTGCACCAATTGCAGCCCTAACACCAGAATTCGACCCAAGAGTAGGTTCTGCCGGAAAAGCCGTAACATGTGCGAAGTTAAAAATCAATCATCCAAACGAAGCAGGAGAAGGAGAGGTATTCATTAAAAGCGAAACCTTAATGCTTGGTTATTATGAAGACGAACAAGCAACCAAGGAAGTCGTTCACGAAATTGATGGGGAAAGATGGTTTAATTCCGGAGATGTTGGGTATTTAGATGAAGATGGCTACCTATTTATTACCGGAAGAAGTAAAAATGTCATTGTAACCCAAAACGGAAAAAACATTTATCCAGAAGAAATTGAGCTATTACTTGGAAAAATAGAAGAAATTAAAGAATGTATGGTATATGGTAAGGAAGAAGAAGGCTCTAAGGAATTGTTACTATCGGTAAAAGTAATACCAAACTACGAAAAAATAGAAGAAAAACATGGAAAAGATTTAAAAGAAGAAGAAATCCACAAAATTATATGGGAAGAAATAAAAAAAGTAAACAAAAAATTAACTTCCTATAAAGCAATTAAAAATCTAGAAATCAAAAAAGACGAATTTGAAAAAACAACAACCATGAAAATAAAACGTTTTGCGGAATTGCAAAAGGATAAAAAATAAAAAAATGAGGAGACCTACTCTAAACAGGTCTCCTCGTAGCTTTTTTATTAGGATTTAGAGGTGCTACAAAACCTCTCTTACACCATGAGCGTCAAGGCTGGACTACATCATGCCTGTAAGTTTACCCCGCAGTGTCCTCATCTGTACTGCTGCACTGATCCATGCACGCCAGTAGCGGATGTCATAAGATTGCCGATCATTCTTGCATTGGTAGCATTTAAAGGTTTGATTTTCAATTTCATATTGAGAGTTATTTAGATAAATACATAGAGATTATAGCTTTGTTCTTTAATTATATTCATACAAATTCATACAATAATAAATTTTTATTTGACTTTTCCTAAAAATCTGTGTATAATATAGATAGAAAATGAGAAACACAGAAATGTGTTGCCAAAAAGAAATGTTTAACCATTCTCTCCGTCAAAAGCAGAATGGTTATTTTTTATTGTTTATGTAGTAGCCAGCAAATGATGCCTAACAAAACAATATTTATGATAGTTACACCTACTAATCCATAGAAAAGTAGCCCGACTTATTGCTAATAATGCTGATTCTATCATATAGCACCACCTCCGTATAACAGTCTTACAACTAAAAGTCGTAGAGGATTATGTATAAACAAGTAGTCAAAGGTGGCAACACACTCCGCTTATTCTCATTTTCATAAATAACTATATAACATTTATTAGAAAAATACAAGCAAACAAAACAAAATTTTGCATATTTTAATATTCAAAAAAAGTAATAAATTTAATTTATAAAGTATGTTATAAAACAAAAAATACTCCCTTACAAAGAGAGTATTTCTGCATTTTGTGCCTTTACAAGATACTTTGTGATATTCTGTGCAAGTGGCTTAAAATGCTAATTTTTTGGAGGCGCCTATCGGAGTCGGACCGATCATCAGAGTTTTGCAGACTCGTGCCTTACCGCTTGGCTAAGGCGCCTGGAGCAGGTAACGAGAATCGGACTCGTGACTAAACCTTGGCAAGGTCTCGTTTTACCACTAAACTATACCTGCATAAAAATAAATAATACACTTAGGAACTTCGCTTTGCTAGGGCGATGTTCTATTGTTTCAATGATTTGCTATATAGAAACTAAATATTATCATAGCAAAAATTCATGTAGAAGTCAAGATTTTTACGTTAAAACATTAAATTAATGGATGAATTTTTTAAGGGAAAGCTTCTGAATTGTCACTATGAAATAATATGCAAGAAAGTAAAAAAGTATGACAAAATTTTAAAAGACTTACGCGGGTAAGAAAAATTGAAGAAATTCTACATAATTCGTTGCAAATATTACAAAAATGTTATATAATTGTAACACTAAATTAGGTTTTAAAATGAGTTTTCGAAAAAGTAGCTTCCGTAAAGGGATTTTTTTATGAGAAAGTGAAAACGAAAAAAAATGGAAAAACCTACTATTGACGAAAGAAAAATAGCAAAGTAAAATATATTATAGAGTAATTATGTTTAAAGGAAGGTAAGGATTATGAAACTTAAAAAATTAATCGGATTATTTATGGCAATGATGTTTATTGTAATGGCAACCTTAACCATAAATGTGAGCGAATCATATGCAGCAGCTGATAGCTATGTATTAGGCTTAACCAATGTAAGAGAGCCACAAAATGGAAAAGGCGGAGCAGCATATGGTTTTGGAGGATTAAAATCAAACGGAATGCCAACCAAAAAAATATGGAAAATTGTATCTTATCCAAGTGAAGGAAATTACACCATTTCCTATGCGAATGCATTTTACTGTTTAAAAGCAGAATATGGTTTCATGCTACAAGCAGATAATGCAGATGTAACGAGAGTGCAAAAAACATATAATTTAAAATATGATATGAAATCACAAAAAGATACGGTATTAGCACGCTTACAAGCAATCGATGTATTCAAGACTGACCCGTCAGCCTATAATAAAGTAATGTGGCTATTAGATAACATGTATTTGCCAAAGAAAAGTACACAAGCTGACAAAATAGCATTATTCATCAATGCAGATATTATAGACAATGCAAATGAGTTACAATATGCAAGCATTACCGATGATGATATTGAAGTAATTCAACAAATGGTAATTTGGTATTTTACAAACAATAATAACAGTAACTACAATGCAGAAACCTTACCAGAATTATTATTTAACAATTGGACCAATAATGATAGTGGATATAATACCTTCTCAGATTTATATGATACAGAGGATAGAGAGTCTGGAAGATTTCGCCAAGAAGAATGTGAACTATTATATCATTACTTCTTAACAGAAGCCAAAAAACAAGGAAACTATGTATCAAAAGATGCGGTAACACCATTAACCTTTGATAAAGCAAGAGTACAAACCACACCAGACAATAACGGAAACTATATTGTAGGACCTTATCGAATTAATCGAAATTCTGACCTTGCTTATACAACAACCACCTTAGGATTTTCTGGTGCAAGTTATACCTTATTAGATGCAAACAAAAATCCAGTAGCCAATAATCAAATTTCGTTAAACCAAGATTTTTATGTAAGAGTACCAGAAAGCGAAGCAGGAAAAACACTTAAATTTGATATGAATATAAGCTACCAAAGAACCTCAGCATATTATTACACAAAAGGTACCCCAAATACATTACATACCGATGACCAACCAGTCGTATTAGTAGAAAAAGGACCACAAACCTATACGGCATCGGATAGCATCAAAATACCAACACCATTACCATTTGACTTAAGTTTAAGAAAATTTATTAGTGAAGTAGATGGAAAAGTACCAACCATAAGTCGTGAACCACAAGTAGATGTAACCGACCTAAAAGCAGGAAGAAAAACAACAGCAACTTATAACCACACAAAAGCACCATTAGAAGTAAATGAAGGTTCTATTATTACCTACACCATACGAGTATATAATGAAGGAAAAAAGGACGGATATGCAACAGAAATTACCGACCATTTACCACCAGAACTAGAATTCTTACCAAACGATAGTGTTAATAAATCCTATGGTTGGAGTTACGACCCAAGCGATAAAACGAATCGAACCATAAAAACGAGTTACCTATCGAAGGCAAATGGAGAAAAGAATCTAATTACTGCTTATGATGGAGGAGATACCCTACAATATAAAGACTTAAAGGTAAGATGCAAATTAAAAGTAACGACCCAAGAAGGAAAACGAATAGTCAACATAGCTGATATTACTGCATTTACCGATAGGGACGGAAATACGATAACGGACCGTGACTCACAAGCAAAAAATGTAAACCTACCAAACGATAATGCATTACCAGGATACAAACAAACCGAAATTAATAGAAAAGACCCATATATTCCAGGACAACAAGACGATGATGACTTCGATAGTGTCTACATTAAAGTAAAACCATTTGACTTATCATTAAGAAAATTCATAAGTGCAGTCAATGGAGAAGCACCAAAAACAAGCCGTGAACCAATAGTAGATATAACAGGACTAAAAGCTGGAACCTCAACAACCGCTATTTATAACCATCCAAAAGCACCACTATCGGTAGAAATTGGAGACATTGTTACCTACACCATACGAGTATACAATGAAGGACAAAAAGACGGATATGTAAACGAAATAACAGACCACCTACCAGCACAGTTAGAATTCTTACCAGAGGATGAAGAAAATATTGCGAATGGCTGGTACTATGATGAAAGCGATACCACTTTAAGAACCATAAAAACCGCACATTTATCAAAAACAGTAGATAGCGATAACATCATAAAAGCCTTTAACGGAACCCAATTAGACTATAAAGAAGTAAAAGTAAAATGCAAAGTCATTGCACCACCAACCTTTGAAAAAAGAATTGTAAACATTGCCGATATTACGAAATTTAGTGATAAATACGGAAACCCAGTTACCGACCGTGACTCACAGGGAGCCAATGTGCAATTACCACCAGATGAAACCCTACCAAACTACAAACTAGATGAAATTAACAGAGGGGACAAATACATCCCAGGACAACAAGATGATGATGACTTTGATAGTGTAAGAATTATCTACTTTGACCTAAGTTTAAGAAAATTCATCACCGCAGTCAATGGAAAAGTGCCAGAGGTAAGTAGAGAGCCAGTAGTAGACATTACCGGATTACAAAACAAAACCACAACAACAGCTACCTACAATCATCCAAAAGCACCACTTACCGTAAGAGTAGGAGACATTGTTACCTATACCATAAGAGTATATAACGAAGGACCAAAAGACGGGTATGCATCCGAAATTACAGACCACTTACCAGCACATTTAGAATTCTTACCAGAGGACGAAGAAAATAAGGCGAAAGGATGGGTATATGACGAAACCGATAAAACTCATAGAACCATCAAAACCGATTACCTATCCAAAGAAAAAAGCGAAAAGAACCTAATAAAAGCTTTTGACGGAAATACCTTATCGTATAAAGAAATTAGTGTAAATTGTAAAGTCGTAACTAGCGACCCAAAATACAGTGACCGAATTGTCAACATCGCAGAAATCACCAAATTTACCGATAAAGACGGACACGAAGTAAAAGACGTAGATTCAAGCGAAGACAATGTAAAACTACCAGAAGACGACAAACTACCAAACTACAAACAAGATGAAATCGACAGAGGAGACAAATACATCCCAGGACAGGAAGATGATGACGATTTCGATAGTGTTGTTATTGAATACTTCGATTTAGCACTAAGAAAATTCATCACCAAAGTAAACACACTAGACTATAACAACCGTTACCCAAGTTTAAGTATGGGAGAAGACGGAAACATCAAATACGACCACACCAAAGAACCAGTACTAGTAGCAAATGGAAACATTGTCACCTATACCATAAGAATCTACAACGAAGGAACCATGGCAGGATACGCAAGTGAAGTAACCGATGACTTACCAGAAGGATTAGTATTCTTACCAGAAAACGAAACCAATAAAGAATACCGTTGGAAAATGATAGATGAAGATGGAAACGAAACCGACAAAGTAGAAGAAGCTAAAAAAATTACCACCGATTATCTATCCAAAGACCAAGAAAAAGAAGAAGGAGCAAACTTACTAAAAGGATTTAACAAAAAAGCAGGACTTAGTGACACCAATCCAGACCATAGAGATGTTAAAATCGCCTTCAAAGTAACTGAGCCAAACACATCCGACCGAATTCTAATAAACACTGCTGAAATCTCAGAAGACACCGATGAAGAAGGAGACCCAGTTGATGATGTAGACTCAACCCCAGGAAACGAAGACCCAGACGAAGACGACATCGATATTGAAAAAGTAAGAGTAAAATACTTCGACTTAGCCCTTAAAAAATGGGTAAGCCAAGCCATTGTAAAAGAACAAGGAAAAGATGAAGTCATTACAGAAACGGGACACACTGGAGACGAAAACCCAGAACCAGTCGTAAAAGTAGACCTAAAAGCAAAAGACATAAACAAAGTAACCGTCAAATTCCGTTACAAAATAAAAGTAACCAATGAAGGGGAAATTGAAGGATACGTAAAAGAAATCAAAGACTACATTCCGGATGGACTAAGATTTAATGCGGCAGACAACCCAAAATGGACACAGCTTAGCGAAAAAGAAGTCGTAACCGACCAATGTAAAGACATATTACTAAAACCAGGAGAAAGCACCACAGTCGAAATCGTCCTAACATGGGAAAACAGCGGAGATAACTTAGGCTTAAAAGTAAACTGGGCAGAAATTAGCAAAGACTACAACGAATACGAAGATACCCCAGATATTGACTCAACACCAAACAACAAAAAACCAGGAGAAGACGACATCGACCAAGCCCCAGTAATACTAGCCATCAAAACAGGAGAGTTAAGAATTTACTTTACACTAGCTGGAATTATTCTAGTAACACTAGCCGGAGGAATTATCTTAATTAAGAAATTTGTACTATAAGAACAAATAAATAGAGAATAGCGTTTGCTATTCTCTATTTATATATGCAAAAAATCGCCCCTACAAGGTAAACAAAAACAAGAAATATAGATTTTAACGTGATTTTGTATATAATTGTTTACAATGTTTCTCATACCAATTTACAACATATTCTAACCCCATACCACCTAACAAAATAACAGCAATTTGTGGGTTATAATAATACCTTGCATTTACCTCAATTAACAAATAAACACCAAAATAAACGAGCAAATTAATCATAAAAAACAAACCAATCGAATGTTGTAGATTGTCGGTAGAATGATTAGTAAGCAAAGATTTTTCTACATTTTTTCGCCTTGCATGTACTAGAATACCAATAAATGCCAAAGCAAGGATAAAAACATTGATGACCTTGATGTAATTTATGGCGACATGCATCACCTTATTCGAAATTTTAGAGGCATGATTTGCATTAAAACTAAATTCCAAATCACTATATAGCCATTGAATTTGAATTTTATTATAGAATAACCCAGGAATTCGTTTAACATCCGTAATCCTTTCAAACAAAACCTCTTTTTCCTTTTCGAGAGAATCTCCATATTGATCATCTGCTGGATTATTTTTTCCATTATACTCGTAATTAAAGCCAAGCAAAAACTTCCAGTACGAATTTGTATTCTTCAATCCAATCTCACTAACTCCTGATTTTATTAATACAAAAGAAGCTAGATTGGTAATTAGCAGTGCAGAAACTACAACAATAGCAGTATTTTTTAAAATCAATTTAATATCTTTTAAGGTAAACACATAATAAATAAAAATTGTAAGCAAATACACGATTCCTTCAGGACGTTCAATATTTCCAAGACCAATGAAAAGTCCAGCAATTAGTAGATGTATCCAATGATATTTCTTATGGAACAAGAAATATATTCCAATGAGAGTAAGCATAAGCGATAATTGTTGGTTACTAAGTGTCATATTTAAATAAATCGGATACAATGAAATACTATAAATTAAACTCATCATACGAGAAGAATTTTCGCTTACCATCTTTTTTAATAAAAGATACACAAAAAGCACAATTATAGAAGAATATACACAATTTAAAATCTTCAAAAACATCACATTATTAAAAATTTTTAGCATAAGAGCTTGGTAAAACACATGACCTAACTGATAGCCCCAATTTGAAAAATAAAACGATGTTCCAAACGAAAAATCCCCATGAATAGCACTAATCGCAGCATCATACATAATATAATAATCCGATTGAATGGGAATTTCTACCAACAAAACAGCAACAATTCGAGTCATTAACGAAAATAAAAACAAGAAAAGCGGAAAATTCTTAATTTTAACCTTTTTCGTAAATAGAAACACCAATAAAAAGGATAAAACAGACAATAGCAAGCCGTTTTCTAATGTAACAATACTAATCATGACCCCAACTACAAACAAGCACACAAACAAAAATAATTTTGTAAGTTTTTCCATAAATTACCTCCCATCAATTAAAAAATCTTTTTTCGTAACTTACTGTATCACAGATTACTTTTGACGTCAAGAAAAGTAAAAAACAACCAAGGTGATTTCACGAAATATTACAAAAATGTAATATTTACAATTTAAGAAATAAGTGTTAAACTAATTTTATTGAAAAAGTCCCACGAAGCCTTGCAAGAAAGCCCCTTTAACAAGGGGGCTGGCACGCGGGAGCGTGACTGGGGGTTCTTAAAAATGAATTTATATAAAAAGCAATTATTTCTGAATAGTTACTACAAAACAAAAAAATCATTTCACAAAATGTTTACAACCAAAAAACCTTATGGTATAATCTTCCTAGAAAGAAGAGGTGTAAAACCATATGAATCAAATATTACAAACTGAAAACAAGCCAAAAGGTCCAATTGAGATAAAGAAGATTGTGAAATTTTTTGCAGTTGTTATGATTTTATTTGGTGCTATCCTAATTGTAGGAGGTTCATATGCTATGTTTACCGGAACAAAAGAAGAAACCAAAAAAGGAGTACAAGCATCCGTTCCAGATGTAACCATAACAAAAGAACAAGAAAATCTTGCCATTAAAATAAACCATACCAAACCAATTACCAGTGTTACTTATCATTGGAATGAAGAAGCAGCCCAAACAATAGAAACACGTAATAGTTTAACGGTTTCAGATATAATTAGTCTCCCATTTGGCAATAATAAACTATATATAACCGTCACCGACCAAGAAGGAAAAGAAACCACTTACGAAAAAGAATATGTTTCCGATGGTGATGGTAGACCAGTCATCGAATTACTATTAACCAAGGAAAATAAAATACGAATTAAAGCACAAGATGCAAAAGGACTTAAATATATTCGTTATACATGGAATAGTGGAAATTATGTAACAATAGAAGCCAATATAGAAGACTTAAAACTAATTGATGAACTAGCAGAAATTCCATTAGGTCAAAACACTTTACGAGTAGAAGCCGTTAACATTGATAACATGATTACCACAAAGGAAATTGAAGTAAAAGGAGTAAAAAGACCAACCGTTTCATTAAGACAAGAGGGAAAAAGATTAATTATCCATGTAGAAGATGAACAACAAATAAAAGTAGTCAACTTCGTATTAAATGGTCAAAAATACCAAATGAATATGGGAGTCGTAAAAGTAATTGACCATGCCATCGATTTAATTCCAGGAGAAAACCGAATTGAACTTGTAGCAGAAAATATGGAAGGTGGCATTACAGAAGTAAACGGTAAATGCATTGTAGAAGAATAAAATCATAAAAGAGAAGGTAATCACAAAAGCCTTCTCTATTATGCTTTAAAAAAGGAATGAAACAATATGGACAATATCCTAATCATAAAAATGATTGCCTATTTCATTATCTATTCGTTCTTTGGATGGGTAATGGAATCTATATTAAAAACATACTTACAAAAAAAGCCAGTTAATAGCGGGTTTTTATATGGACCCTTTTGTCCAATTTATGGATTTGGAGCCATATTTATGCTACTATTTTTACAAGGCTACAAAAAAAATCCCATCTTATTATTCATCATTGCATTTTTTACCATGTCCCTATGGGAATATATGGTAGGCTGGTTACTAGAAAAAATATTTCACACAAAATACTGGGATTACACAGAAAACAAATTTAATATAAAAGGAAGAGTTTGTTTACTAAACTCTCTATTTTGGGGATTTTTGGGAGTTATCTTTATTTGTTACATACATCCATTCTTGGCAGGAAAAATTGATTTCATTTCAAACAACATATTAATGTTTAATGTTATTATGGTAAGCCTTGCTATTGTGGTAGACACCATTGTTAGTGCTGTAAAAGTAAGTAATATAAAAGGAAAACTAGAAAAATTAAAAGAAATCACAGAAATGATAAAAGAAAAGATTGAAGAATTAGAAAAGAAACAAGTTAATAAAGAAAGCTTACAAACGGTTATTGAAGAATTAAAATACAAACAAACTACATTAAAACGAAAACTAATACGCCAAACCAATCATTTAAAAAAGGCCTTTCCAACCATTAAATCAGACGCCATTGAAAAAATAAATGAATTTTTAAAAGAAAAAAAGGAAAGTATTCGTAAAGGGAAAGATTAAAGGAGAAAATTATGGTACAAGAAATTTATATTATTGATGATAGTGAAGAACTAACAAAAAACATGAACCAAATCTTTGAAAAAGAAAAAGAATATAAATTTAAAAATGTGAAAACACAAGATATTGATATTGCACTCAAAAGTATTCCTTCACTTATTATCATTCAGGAAGAAGGAATTAAGAAGGATATTTTCGAGTTATGCACACAAATTAGGGAAGATGAAGACAATAGTATTACTCCCATTATTGTGTTAGGAAATACGTGGGAAAAAGAACATCGTATTTCTATTTTAAAACTAAATGTAGCCTATTATATCGTAAAACCAATCGACCAAGATTATATCTACTATACCATTAAAAATTTAGTAAGATTAATGTATATGAACAGGCGTGTAAGCCCATTAACAGGACTTCCAGGAAATGTACAAATACAAACAGAAATTAAAAAACGTTTATTAAAAAAAGAAAAATTTGCAGTCATCTATGTAGATTTAGACAATTTTAAATCGTATAACGATTTATATGGTTTTAGCAAAGGAGACGAAATCATCAAATTTACAGCAAGAACCATTAGTAGAAACATTCACAATAGCGATTGTGAAAATAGTTTTGTAGGACATATTGGTGGGGACGACTTCATCGCCCTTGTATCTAACACCGATTATGAAAAAATTTGTAAAGACATCATCCATGAATTTGATGAAAATGTACTAACCTATTTCTCAAAAGAAGATGCCGAAAAAGGCTATGTAGAAGTAGCAAACCGAAGAGGAATTATCGAACAATTCCCTCTAACTTCCATTTCCATTGGTGTAGTAGAAGTAGAAGAAAACCGCTTCCACAGTACATTAGAAATCGGAGAAGTAGGAGCACAAGTAAAACACCTAGCCAAAACCACAGTAGGCAGTAGTTATGTAATTGATCGAAGAAACGAAATTAGGAAATAAGTGTAGGGGTTGCATATCTGCAGGCCCTTAAATAAAATTCATATAAAATAAAAATACCGCATACAATATACAAAAAAGAAAAATAGGAGAAACACATGATTTTATTACAAAGAAAACGTATGTTACTTATTTTAGGAGCGGTATTCCTTTCCATTTTTAGTTTTTTATTTGGTTCAAATTACATGTACAAAACGGTAGAAACAGTAAGTCTGCCAGTAAGTGGTAAGACAATCATACTAGATGCAGGGCATGGCGGAGAAGACCAAGGAGCAGAGTCGAAAAATGGTACTACCGAAGCAAAAACCAATTTAGCCATCACTTTAAAAGTGCAAAAATTACTAGAACAAAGCGGATGTAATGTTATTCTTACGCGTTCAGACGACAAAGCAATATATGATATAGATGCCAAAACCCTAAGGCAAAAAAAATCCTCAGACATCAAAAACCGAGTCAAAATTGGAAACGAATCAAGTGCCGATATTTTTGTTAGCATTCACTTAAATAAAATACCACAAAACCAGTATTACGGGTGGCAAACCTTTTATAAAAATGGAAATGAACAAGGCAAAAAACTTGCTACCAGCATCCAAAATTCTTTAAACCAAGCCATCGAAAAAGAAAACAAACGAGTCCCTTTAAAAATAGACAATGTCTATATCATAAAAAACGTAGAAATACCAACCAGTATTGTAGAATGTGGATTTTTATCCAACGAAGAAGAAGAAAAACAACTAATGAACGAAGAATACCAAGACAAATTAGCATGGGGTATCTACACAGGCATTATATCCTATTTTTATGAATAAGAACCCCCAGTCGCTCCGCGCCAGCCCCCTTAAGTAAAGGGGCCTTTGTATACTGCTATTTCTTCGAAGGCAAACCCTATATAAGCCTCCTTTATTTAAGGGAGGTTAAGATAGCTGTTAACGAACGTTAGTGAGTGTTACAGATATCTTATATGAAATGGCAGTCCGAAGGACTGACGGAGGGTTCTTAAAACTAAATATTTATTTTCGAACATCAACCGATAAGTTAGAAAAAATCAAAAAAAGATTGATTTTTTCTAACTTATTGGTTATAATAAATAAGCACAAACAAAAATTTGGAAAAACAAAAGGAGAAAAACATGGAAATATTAGAAGGATTAAATGACAAGCAATATGAAGCCGTTACTAATTTTGAAGGGCCAAGCTTAGTAATTGCAGGAGCAGGAAGTGGAAAAACAAAAGTATTAACTCACAAAATTGCCTATTTGGTACAAGAAAAAAAGGTAAAACCATGGAATATTTTAGCCATTACCTTTACCAATAAAGCAGCAAACGAAATGAAAGAAAGAGTAGAAAAATTAGTAGGAGAAGAGGCAAAAGACATATGGATGGGCACCTTCCATTCTATTTGTGTACGAATCTTAAGAAGATACATTGACCGTATTGGTTTTGATTCCTCTTTTGTTATATTCGATACCAGTGACCAAAAAACAATGATAAAAAACTGCTTAAAAGAACTAGCAATCGATGACAAAATGTTTACCGACCGTATCATTGCCTATGAAATTAGCAATGCCAAAAATGAAATGTTAGAACCAGACACTTATTTAGCAAGAGCTAATGGAGACTTCCGAAAAGAAAAAATAGGGGCAGTGTACACTCTATACCAAAAAAGATTAAAAGAAAACAATGCCATCGATTTTGATGACATCATCAATTTTACCATAAAAATCCTAACCGAAAATCCAGATGTTTTAGAATACTATTCCGAAAAATTCAAATTCGTCTTAGTAGACGAATACCAAGACACCAATAAAGCCCAATTTATGCTAGTATCCTTATTTGCTTCAAGATATGGAAACATCACCGTAGTAGGGGATAATGACCAAGGAATTTACAGTTTCCGCCGGAGCGGATATTTCAAACATATTAAACTTTGAAAGAGATTTTCCGGGTACGAAAATCATCAAACTAGAACAAAACTACCGTTGTACCAAAAACATTCTAAATGCAGCCAACTCTGTCATCAAAAACAATGAAGTAAAATACGATAAAAAATTATGGACCGAAAATGAAGAGGGGAATCTTCCAAAAGCCTACCAAGCAGAAGACGAATACGACGAAGCACGCTATCTTGTAGAACAAATAAATCATTTAAAAAGGGAAGAATATTACCACTACTCCGATATTGCCGTTCTTTACCGAATGAACACACAATCCCGTGCCATTGAGGAAATTTTAGTAAGAGAAGACATTCCTTACAAAATTATTGGTGGCTTAAAATTCTATGAACGAAAGGAAATTAAAGATACTATCGCCTATTTAAGATTTTTATATAACACCAATGATAACTTAAGCCTAACTCGTATTATTAACGAACCAAAACGTGGTATTGGAAAAACCAGTTTAGAGCAAGTACAAAAATTAGCCGAAACCCAAGGCGTATCGATGTATGAAATTATCAAACAAGCAGACACTTATGGGCTAAACCGAGTATATGCAAACTCACGAGATTTTATTGCCATGATCGAAGAATTAAGGCAAATAAGGGAAGAATTATCCATTTCGGATTTCATAAAAGAGACCTTAAACAAAACAGGCTATACCAAAGCCTTAGAACAAGAAAACACCATCGAAGCCGAAAACCGTATTGCCAACCTAGAAGAATTTCTAACCGTTGCCATTGAATTTGAAGAACAAGCAGCCGAAAATACGCTAGCAGAATTCCTAGAAAGCATTACTCTATCAAGCGATATTGACAACCTAGAAGAAGAGCAAGATAGTGTTACCCTAATGACCTTACATAGTGCCAAAGGACTAGAATTTCCAGCCGTATTTTTAGTAGGCATGGAAGAAGGAATATTCCCAGGAAGACAAGCCATAGGAGAACCAAAAGAACTAGAAGAAGAAAGAAGACTTTGCTATGTAGGAATTACAAGAGCCAAAGAAAACCTATTTTTCACTTGTGCCAAACACAGAACCATATTTGGTTCCACCAGTTACAATTCCATTTCAAGGTTTTTAGAAGAAATTCCAGAAGACAAAGTAGAAGGACTACAAGAAATAACTGTAAAAAAGGAAGACAGCTTCGAAGACTCTTCATATTCATGGGGATATGGAAAAAACAATAAAAATGTTACCTCCTACCAAATGAACTCCGAAAAAGCAGGAAAAATAAACAGTGAAATCAGTAAAACAAAAAACAATACCTACAATTTTAGAAGCGCCGAAAGCTTCCTAAATTCACTAACAAAACCAAAAGAAGAAACACTAGACTTATCAAAATACAAAGCAGGAGTCCGAGTATACCACAAAAAATTTGGAGAAGGCACCATCAATTATGTTGAAAAGGAAGGAGACGACCTAAAAGTAGACATCACCTTCGACAAAGCAGGACACAAACGTCTCATGGCAAAATTTGCCGGATTAGAAATCATATAACAAAAATGGCCCCTACATTTTTTTGAATAATTTTTTGAAAATCCGTACAAACTAATAGGAGAATAAATGACCTAAGTTAGTGGCTTTGCCACTTACAAAGAATGGCTATGCGTTAGAATCAAATTAGAAAGGAAGGATTTTCATGGCAGATTTAAATCAAGTTGAACTACAAAATTTAAGACATTTAATTGGAGCACACGAAACCATTTATCAAAAACTAAACACATATTCATCACAAGCAGTAGACCCACAAATTAAGCAAATCTTTACAAAATCCGCACAAGATGCGCTAAACACAAAACAAAAACTAATGTCATTTTTAAACAATTAAAAGCAATAAAAACCAGTACAAAATGAAAAATTTTTTAGAATGATATTAATCATCAAAAAGGTTTATGGGTAACCTTTAAAAACCTAAATATATGACAAGGATGGAATGATTATGGACGAAAAAACAATGGTAAACGATATTTTAGGTGGTGTAAAATCAGACTTAACCACTTATCAAAACGCAATTTCAGAATGTGAAAACATGACCTTAAGACAGACCTTACAACAAATAAGAAACAATGATGAAAGTTTCCAATACGAATTATTCAAAATTGCAGAAACAAAAGGATACTATAAACCAGCAGCAAAAGCAACCGTAACCGAAATTGACACCGTAAAAAATGCATTACAAGGGTAAAACTATTTGGGACCGATCATTGTATCGGTCCCAAATGCTATTTTAGTGAATTTGAAAATATAAGGGATTTATTTTCGTTACTTTTTCACGACAAACAAAAAAACAGCAAGCCACAAATGGCTTGCTGTTTCTGGTTGCGAAGGCAGGACTCGAACCTGCGACCTTTGGGTTATGAGCCCAACGAGCTGCCAACTGCTCCACCTCGCGATGTACTTGTATAGTATAATCGCTTTTGGGCATAATGTCAAGCTTTCTTAGGAAATTTCTAAAAAAATCTGATAAAACACTAATAATAGTATATGCAAAAATACAAAAAAGATACCAAACCATAAAAAATATCCCTAGAAAATGTGGTTTATATCCACATATACTAGGGATAGAGTTTGTACAAAAAGGACCCTAAGTGGTTTTTTTTAGATTGTCTTCGAATTCTTCCCAAGACTTACTAAAAATATGATTTGAAAAAGCTTCTTTTAATCCACTGATTTGTTTTAGACGAATAATTTCATCAAGTTCCATGCCTAAATGTTTTGAAATTTGATCATCATCCCAGCCGCTTTCACTTAGGTCAATAACAATTTTGGACATATCAATAATTTGATGAGTACCTCTTGCACGATTATGGCGAATTGTACTTGCCATGCGATTACTCAAATCTTTATCAATTGTAACAACTGGGATTTCCTTCAAATGAAAATACTCCTTGGCACAACGATAACGATGAAAGCCATCTACAACAATGTAACGGTCATTTTCTTTATCGTAGTAAGTAACAATTGGTTGAGTATAACCATCCTCCTCAATAGAATGCCTTAATAATTTCATTTCAGGAGGAGCTACTTTATTTGGATTATAATCATTAGCGACTACTTTGTTAATATCCACCATTTTTACATTTAATACCGGAAAATCAATTTCTCTTTTTTTCAATTATTTATCACCTCGAATCATAACAAAATGTTTGTAATTATCTAAATGAGTTACAATTAAGCCACATTCTTGATATAAATTTTCATATAATTTAGAAACAATGCTTGGCTCGATTTTAACATCTTTTTGAACTTGACTTAATAACTCTTTTAAATAATCAGGATTATTTGCATAAATGTTTTTCATGATGCCATCACAAACAGAAATAAAGCCATAAGGTTTATTATCAGAATCAATGTAAATATACCAAAGCTTATTATTATCATCATAAATACGATCTTTAGTTTCTGTTTGCACAATACGGGAACCAAAAAATTTTCCCATATAGTTGTAGAAATTAGTATCTTTATTGGTTAGTTTCAATATCATTTTTTTTCACCTCTTCCTCTATAAAATTTAATAAATCTTTATCATCAGAAACAGTAGTTTCTGTTAATAAATTATCCCATTTATGAATAAGTCTTCGCAGCTCCTCATCATCTGTTTTTGTTTGCGTAAAACAAAGACGTTTCATATAAAAATCATTCTTTTCAATCGATCTTGCAATTCGTCTCCAAGAAATAACCTTTTTTTGTGTTTCTAGTTTTGAATCTGCCTCATTGGGAATATCAGACATATCAATATTATCACGCTTTTTATACCAATAAGCAAATTTTTTAATTTTTCGATAATAATGAAGCATTAAATCACTATTATAAATACCAATACTTTCGAGCAAAAAGACAGTATATTCTTCCCATGTCATAAAGTCTGGTTTTGAAGTTCGCAAATTTCCAAGAGCTGTTGTTCTACAATAAATATTACCAAAATTAACACCGATTTACACGATTTACAACTTTGGACCAAGTATCATACTCAAGGGCTTTAAATTGATCAAGTCCATTTTTTTGATCATCTCCATAAGGCTGGCATAAACGCTGTTCATGAATACTAAGTCCATTTTTATACATTAATTCATAAACTTGATTATAGGATAGATTGAGTTTACTAACAGCCCCCCAAATATCTTCTGTTTTCCAATCATAAATAGGATAAAAATTATAAACATCAATATATTTATCACTAAATTTAATTTTAGTAGTCCAATGCTTATGGTCATACATAATTTTTCCCTCAAAAGTAATAGTTCGAAAACGATTTAAACTTTCATCAGAACGAATGCCAACACCACAAGCAACCAAACCGCCATATTTTTTTTGGTACCAATTTGCAAAATACAAAATAAACTCTTCAAATTCTTCACCTTTATAAAACCATGGAAAGGCATGATTTGTCATATTAATACTATCTTCTGGCAATTCTCTTACCCATAAATCTCTACTTTCTTCCTCCCAACAAATCCATTTTGGTTGCAAAATGGAAACAGCATTTCGTAATGCCATAGGCAGAGCAATATGATAGAAATGTCGAATTTGAGATAATTGCTTTAACTCGTAAATATGTTCGATGGTTAAACGGTATTGAGCTTCAAAATCAATATACAAAACATCAAATTTACAATTCTTTTTTTTCGCTACAATATTGGCAAGCTGTACCATAACACTACTATCTTTGCCACCACTTACACTAAAATAAACATTATCAAAATGGTCAAATACAAATTCTAATCGTTCAAAAGCAGCATCTAAAACATTTTTCTCTAAATATATCTTGGGCAATATTCACACCTTCTTCAAAGATTTGTATATGAATATTATGATATAAATGTAAAAAAAAGTCAATAAAGGAGAGTATAACCAAAAAAAATAGTATTTTTTGTAAAAAGTTATGATATAATAAAAAAAGGAGGGAAAAATGAGGATATTAGTGGCAAGTACCAATAAAGGAAAAATAAAAGAGATAAAAGATATTTTAGAAAAATGGGAAATTATCACGTTAAACGACATAAAAAATGCGGTAAAAGTAATTGAGGATGGAAAAACTTTCGAAGAGAATGCAAAAAAGAAAGCAAAACAACTATATGAATATACAAGTATTCCATGTATAGCAGATGACAGTGGTATTTGTATAAAAGAATATGAAGGCTGGCCGGGAGTAAGGACAGCAAGATTTTTAGGAGAAGGAAAAGTAGGAAATCAATATGCAAAACAAAGAAATCAATATATTTTAGATAAAATGAAGGGGCTAGAAAAGGAAAGAAGAAAAGTAGATAATATAACAGCAATTGCTTATTATGATGGTGGAGAATTTCAAGTAGCAGAAGGTATTCTTTCTGGATATATAGCAAAAGAAGCAAAAGGTGAAAATGGATTTGGATTTGATGAAATTTTTGAAATAGAAGACGGAAGAACACTTGCGGAACTGAAGCCAGAAGAAAAAAATGTCATAAGCAGTCGAAAAAAAGCATTAGAAATCATAAAAACAAAAATAATCTACGAAAATTAAAGAAAATCGCGAAAAAGTATTGACACAGGAAGCTTTTATCAATATAATGCTAGTAAAATCAGCTTTAGGAGGTACATACACATATGGTACAAACCAATTATGGAATACAATATGGAAATATGCCAGATGAACAAGTAATAAGAGAAATTCAATCTGGTGACAATATGGCATTAAACTATTTAATGAATAAATATCATGACCTTGTTAATATGAAAGCAAGTAAATTCTTCATGGTGGGAGCTGAACGAGATGATATGGTCCAAGAAGGATTAATTGGATTATATAAAGCGACAAGATCTTTCAATGCAGAAAAACAAAACTCATTTAAAACATTTGCTAATTTGTGCATTGAAAGGCAATTAATTACGGCTCTAAAGACGTCGAACAGACAAAAAAATATCCCATTAAATTCAGCTTTTTCGCTAAATACTGCAGCATATGAAGAAAATGATGATGTATCTGTTATGGATATATTAGAAACAAAAACCGTAGAAGACCCAGCAGAAATGATAACAAAAAAAGAATACTATAATTCAATTGAAAATAAAATAAACGAAAGCTTAAGTGATTTCGAAAGACAAGTATTACACTATTATAAGCAAGGAAAATCCTATGCAGCCATCGCAGAAAAGCTAGGAACAAAAGTAAAATCAGTAGACACCGCCATTCAAAGAATTCGAAAAAAAGCAAATAAAATAAAACAAACCATGGAACAAGAATAAAATCTGTTCCATGGTTTGCTCGATTCTTTCATAAAATGAAAAAGTTAACCAAGGAGTCTTTACAAACTCAAAATTCATGATATAATAAAGCCATCTTGTTAAATTTAAACATAATCATCTATATTATTAAAATTATCAATATCAAATTGATTTCAAAAATATTCGAAAAGCTTTTGTTCGAAAAGCAAAATATTTTCCAAAACAAAAATAAAAATAGAAATCCAAAAACAAAGGAGGGTAGGTATTTCTATGTCTTTATTATGTTTTAATTTAGGCAAGAAATAAAAAATATTGTCATTTTTGTTGAGTTTTTTTTCTTAACATGATACAATAAGAAAGGAAAATACATATGAACCTAAATTTAAAAAATGATATCGTATTTAAAGCATTTTTTACGAAAAAAGGAAATGAGAAATACTTAAAAAGCTTTTTAGAATCACTATTAGAAGAAAGCATTGATGAAATCGAAGTCGTTGGAGAAGCAAGCCTAAAGCAGTTAGCTATTACCGATAAAATGGGAAGATTGGACATTAAAGCAACCATAAACAAAACCAAAATTGTAAACATAGAAATTCAATTATGTGATAACAAGGATACAAAACAAAGAACGGAATTATATGGTTCAAGACTATTAAGTGAGCAAGTAGGACGAGGAGATGAATACAAAGAACTAAAACCAGTCATACTGATTAATATCTTAAACTATAACCTATTAAAACTACCAGATTATGCAACCAAAAGTGTAACCGTAGCCGATAAGCATAGAGATTATATTATTACAGACGATATAACGTATTGGTTTATTGAATTGCCAAAGTTTCGAAAAAGCAAACCAAGACTAGCAAATGCATTAGAAGGGTGGCTAGCCTTAATTGATGATAAAGATGGGAGGTTAAGTAAGATGGCAGAAGAAAAACATGAAATTATAAAAGAAGCAAAAGAAGAAGTAGAAGAAATCTTATCTGAAGCAGTCATCAAAGAAATAAACGAATACAAACAAACTGCCATATGGGAAAGAAACTCGATGAAGCGTTGTGCAAGAGAAGAAGGATTAAAAGAGGGATTAAAACAAGGAATGAAAGAAGAAAGCAAAAGAATTATTATAAATATGCTACAAAAGGGAATGGAAGTAGAAGAAATAGAAGACTTAATTGGAATAACAAAGGAAGAAATTGAACAGATAAGAAAGAAATAGGAAAAAAGGACTATCAAACAAACGATAGTCCTTTTCATACCCATAAAGGTTCTTTTAATCCGGCCTTTTTTAACGCTCTTTGCCAGTGTAGATCAAAAGCCTGAGTGTGAAATACAGGGTTAACAACGGTTGGTTCAGGAATTGGTTCAACTTCTTCTATTGTTTCAAGGGGAAATGTGATGCAATATCTAATATCATTGTCACAATTTGCAATGATGTTTTCTCCTAAATGGTCAAACCACAATTCTTCTTCAACATTGCTGGTATCCTGTATATTACTAGTAAGAGTCTTCTCCATAACGTTCTCCTTTTTTTAATGCCGTCCCTTATTGGTTACATAACATAATTATAGCATGATTTACGTAAAATAACAAGTGCGATTTTTTTAGTCAAATCCTATTGAAATATTACTACAATACTGATATAATAAACCTACCATTTGCGTGGGAGGATGTTGAAATGATTTTTAAAGATTATTATAAGATATTAGGAATAGAAAATAATAAGGTAAATGTGGATGAAATTAAGCAGGCCTATCGTGAACAGGCTAAAAAATATCATCCAGATGTCAATGTAGGAGACCGTATTTCAGAAGAGAGATTTAAAGATATTAACGAAGCTTATCGTGTATTATCGAATCATACCTCAAGAAGGAAATATGACCGTATGTGGACAAGCCGTATTGGAAACAAAAGAAAAAAACAAGCATATGAAGAAAGTAAACGTGAGAAAAACGATGTATTTAGCGACTTTTTTCATATGTTTTTTGGTAGTGAGGAAGAAAGAAAAGAAACTACCAAAAAGAGTAGAAAAAATCCTCCAGTAAAAGGAGAAAATGTGGAAACTGCGATTTCGATTTCGGTAGAAGAGGCATTTTATGGGTTAAACAAAAAAATATCTTTACGTACAGTAGACGGAAACATGAAAACCTTTGACATTAAAGTACCAGCAGGAATTCGAAACAATGAAAAAATACGTCTAATCGGACAAGGAAAAAGCGGTCAATTTGGCGGAAAGAATGGAGACTTATTCATTAAAATCCAAATTGAACCAGATAGTAAATTTGAGTTAAACGGATATGACCTATACACCTCACTTGCTTTAACTCCATGGGAAGCAGCACTAGGCACAAAAGTGAATTTAGAAGGAATTGATGATACCATTTCGGTATACATACCAGCAGGCATCGAAAGTGGTGAAAAATTACGTATTCCGGGGAAAGGTTATAAAGACGGAAAAGGTGGAAGAGGAGATTTAACCGCTACCATTCAAATTATGGTACCAAAAAAATTAACCAAAAAAGAAAGAGAATTATTTGAAGGGTTAAAAGAAGTATCAAAATTCAAACCAAGAGCCAAGAAAAGAGAAAAGAAAAATAATAAATAAATGTTAGGGGTCGGTCTTGTACCGACCCAGGAAAATGAAAAATAAAAGATTTACATAGTAAACATAAAGAAAATAGTGAAAAATGATTGACAACATGCGAAAAACACGGTATAATTATGTTTAGTGGTAAAAAACGGACTACTATACATAGGATAAAATAAAAAAGAGGGGTGTAGTATATGGAAACTTTCCAAGGAAAGCATTTCAGTATAACCGATCCAAAAGGTGTAAACACAGTCATCTATCGTATTAACCAAACTGAAAAAGAATACCTAAAGGATTCTCCTAAATACACAATAGAAAGACTTGCGTATATGGAGGAATTAACGGGAGAATTAAAGAAAAAGACCTTTTTTGTAGATGACCCATCACCAAGAGGAGAAGAACTAGTCATTTTATCATTTGGAAAAGATAAAGTGGTAGTAAATACTGGAATAATGGCAGAAAATAAGTTAACAATTTCAAAAAAACCTATGCCAGTAAAATTTGACACAATATATTCTGAAAAAGAAAGTGTGTATAAAGAATTTGATTATACACCAAACTTGAAGAGACCAATTTCGATTATAGACCCAGAAACAACAGAAGAAGTAAAACCAATTGTATATTTGGATGAAAAAACAAATGAAATAAAAGGAAAGTGCAAACTAAAACCATACAAATCATACTTCGCATTTGAAGTAAGAGGAGAATAATGAGGAGGAGAAAATGGAAGGTTTAAACAAAAGTCCAAAAATCAAAAAGGTTACAGCAATACCTTTTGCATTAAAAGAAAAAATTAGGGAAGGTGCAGTAGTACCACCACAAGCGAAAGCTTATATAAAAGACATGAAAGCAAAAAAAGAAGAAGAAATGGTGATTAGTGTAGGAGATGCAACATTTGAAATTGATGACAACAACATCATTAGCTTTACAGAAGCACAAGCAAAAAGATCTGGAAAACTAATTTCTAATAAAGACTTCGAAAAAAGAAGAGAAGAAAGAAGACAAAGAGAAAAAATGGCAAGCGGAATGGAAATATAGTTTCCAAAACCAAAGAAGAGGTGAAACCTTATGAACTATAAAGTAGAAGGTGCATTACGAAGAAATAAAAAGAATTTTATTATATTTATAATACTATGGATTATTCTAGCCATAGTATTTGTTATGCCCATTAGTTATGCGATTGCCAAAGCGACCGTTAATGGACAATTTATGATGGACAAGTTTTTTGGTGGAATTGCCGATTCCTTTACCAATTTAGGAAATACCATAGGAAAAACCTTTACCGAAGGACATCTTGGTACCTATTTTTCTACCCTATTCAAATTTAGCATTTTATATGCCATCTTTGTTTTAGTAGGATTAATCAAAACAGCACCAAAGCATGAATTTGCCGATATTGAACATGGCTCTAGTGATTGGTCAAAAAATGGAGAACAATACCGAGTATTAAGCGATAGAAAAGGAATTATATTAGCACAAAACAACTACCTACCAACCGATAAGCGTGGAAACGTAAACGTACTAGTAGTAGGACGGATCAGGTTCTGGTAAGAGTGCTTCCTACTCCATTCCAAACGCTTACCAAACACTAGGTTCCTACATATTTACCGACCCAAAAGGAGAACTATATGATAAAACCGCAGGATACCTAAAAAAACAAGGATATGAAATAAAAGTCTTAAACTTAGTACGACCAAGCTTAAGCGATGGCTATAACCCACTTATGCACATATCAAGTGAACTAGATGTTGACGTTATTGCCAATACCATTGTAAAAGGACAAAAATCAGAAGGTGGAGCAGGCTCTGAACCATACTGGGACGATATGGCAGAAATGTTATTAAAAGCACTTATCTATTACTTAATCGCTACCAGACCAGAAGCCGAACAAAACCTAGCAAGCTGTGCAGAACTAGTAAGAGCAGCCAATGCTAATGGAGGAAGCAACTTACTTACCGAACTTATGAACCAACTTCCATACGATCACCCAGCAAGAACCAACTACAAATCCATTGAAATTGCACCAGAAAAAACCTATGGTTCCATCCTATCATCGTTACAATCCAAGCTAGGTAAATTCGACTCCAAGGAAATTGCAGAACTAACCTCAACCGATACCATCGATTTTGAAGAAATTGCAAAAAAGAAAACCGCGGTATATGTTATTTCATCTGATACCCATACTGCCTATGACTTCTTATTAACCATTTTCTTCTCACAAATGATACAACAACTTTACGATTTTGCAGACAAAAGTGGAGGAGCCTTACCAGTACCAACCTACTTTATCCTAGACGAGTTTGCAAACATTGGAAAAATACCAGACTTTGATAAAAAAATATCAACAAGTAGAAGTAGAAAAATATCCTTTAGTGTTATTTTACAAAACCTAGACCAATTAGAAGCCGTTTATGAGAAATCCTATGAAACTATCATTGGTAACTGTGACACCCACGTATTCTTAGGAAGTAACTCACAAAAAACTGTAGAATACTTCTCAAAAGCACTAGGAGAAAAAACCATTGAAAGAGAAAGCATATCCGTAAACAAAGATAAACACAACTGGAGACAAGGACAAAGTGTATCCGACCAAGTTATGGCAAGAGCCCTTATGACCCCAGACGAATTAAGAAGAATGGACAATGACCTTTGTATTATTTTTGAAAAAGGAGTAAAACCAATACAAGCCAAAAAATTCTACTACTTCCAAACCTCTATGGCCAAAAAACTAGCCATGCATCAAATTTCACATAACGACATACCAGAGTTAGATAGAGGAGTATGGAGAAAATATAACCCATACAATCCATACGTAGAAGACGACAAAGAAAAGAAAGTAGAAAACCTAAAAGTAGAATCCCTAGACGACCTATTCGACGACCTACCAGAAGACAAAAAAGAAACACCAAAACCAAAAGAAGAGCCAAAAGTAGAACAACCAATACAACAAAATAAGCCAGAATTCACAGAACTAAAACTAGAACAAGAACCACCAAAAGAAGAGGCACCAATCCTTCCACAAGAAGCAGAGGAAGACGAATTAGATGCGGACTTACAAAAAGAACTAGAAGCAAAATTTGACGAGTTATTTGGTCCATTAGACGATAACTAAAAACAAAAAATCGCTCCCAAAGAGCGATTTTTTAAAAAGCATTTCAAAACAAATGTTTTAAGATCTATTGACTTTTTTTATTAGATTATATATAATACGAAAAAAAGTAGGAGAAAAACATATGAAATTTGTCCATATTGCTGATATGCATTTTGATGCACCATTTACCGTACTAAATCAAAACAATTTAGGAAATACTAGACGACTAGAACAGCGTGAGGCATTTAGAGAAATAATTGAATATATTAAACAAAATCAGATTGAGTATCTTTTCATTTGTGGCGATTTGTATGAGCACGAATACGTAAAACAAAGCACCATTGAATACATAAATGGTCAATTTGAGCAAATACCAAATACAAAAATATATATGGTGCCAGGGAACCATGACCCAAAAATAAAAAATTCATATTATGAAAAATATCGATGGAGCCAAAATGTTACCATATTTGGTTCTGAAATTCAAAAAATTTCAGAAAAAGACGTGGATATTTACGGCTATGGTTTTGATAATTTCTACATGAAAAATCCAAAAATAAAAGACCTTTCAATTGAAAACCCAAACAACATAAACATACTATTAACCCATGGTTCTTTAGACGGTGGAAACGATGAACAAAGGGAATATAACCCAATGAATAAACAAGAACTAAAACGGTTTGGGGTTTGATTATATTGCTCTTGGACACATTCATAAACCATATTATAAGGACCTTCCCAACCAATCCATTACTTATCCGGGTTCTACTATAGCACTAGGTTTTGATGAACTAGGAAGCCATGGCATGTTAGTAGGAGAAATTGACCAAACAAAAAGACTAGAACTTACCTTTATACCAGTCGATAAAAAAGAATTTAAAGAAGAAGAAATCATAGTAGACGATATCCTATCCAAAGAAGAACTAATTGAAACCATTAACCAAAAAGATTGGAACGAAAACTACTATTATAAAATTATCTTAACCGGAAAACGAAACTTCGAAATCGAACCACTACAAATCATTAAATACATAAGTTCCTCAAATATCATTAAAATAAAAGACCACACAGCACTAAAACTAGACCTAGAAAAATTAGCAAACGAAAACAGTTTAAGAGGAATTTTCGTAAAAAACTTACTTGCCAAACAAAACGAAGAAAACAAAGAAAAAATCCAAAAAGCAATCGAAATCGGACTAGAAGCAATGTGAAAATAAAACACCCAACAAGTGGAGATTGCATAACCTGTTTTGGAAAAATTACGGTCTGACAGCCCTTTGAGGCGGGGGAATACCCGTGAGCTTGGAAGATCTAATTTTGGAAAAACAGGTTATGCAATCGGAACGGAAATTAGGAAAAAAGGAGAAACACATGAAAATACAAACCTTAAAAATCAACCAATTCGGGAAATTACAAAACAAAGAAATAGAATTAGATAACCATATAAACCTAATTATAGGAAAAAACGAAAGTGGAAAATCGACCCTTTTAAAATTCATTTTAAGTATGTTCTATGGCTTATCCAAAAACAAAAACGGCAAAACCTACACCGATTTCGAAAAATACACCCCATGGCAAGAAAACGACTTTTCTGGGAAAATCAAATACACCCTAGAAAATGGGCAAACCTACGAAGTATTTCGAGAATTTCGAAAAAAATCTCCACACATTTACAACGACCAATTTGAAGAAGTTTCACAAAATTACACCATCGACAAAACCACAGGAAGTCGTTTCTTTACAGAACAAACAGGAATTGAAGAAGACCTATTTACAAAAACCATTGTATCCCTGCAAAACGAAACAAGGCTTGAGGAAAAAGAACAAACAAGTCTCGTACAAAACCTATCCAATCTAGTTAGCACAGGAGAAGACACCCTATCATATCAAAAAATTATAGCAAAACTAAACAAAAAGCAATTAGAAGAAATTGGAACCGCTAGGAGTCAAGACAGACCAATCAACATCATTTCCAAAAGGCTAACACAAATCGAAACTGAAAAAGAAAACTTAAGTAGGTTTGTAGAAAAAAAGTATGACTTTGAAGAAAACAAAAAAATCTTAGAAGAAGAAATAAAACAGGAACAAATCAAACTAGACCTACTAAAAAAAAGAAAAACCATAGAAGACAATAATTACTTACAACAAGAAAAAATAAGAATTGGTGAAAACACAATAAAAGAGTATCAAAGTAAGATAGAGCAGTTAAAAAAAGTAGATCAAAGCACCATAACAAAGAATCAAAGCAAAATAGAAAAAGTAGAACAAAACAAAACAACAGATAAAATAGAAAATGCCAACCAAAAGGAAGATAAAAAGGAACAAAACAATAAAAAAAACGGAAATACCCCAAGGAGAATGAAAGAAGAAACAAATAAGAAAATAGGAATCATACCAATCATCGCAAGCATACTATTTGTAAGCTTAACTGTTTTTGGTATTATGAGAAAAATTAGTCTTTTTACAGGAGTGGGAGTAATACTTACTTTCTTTAGTCTCATACTGTTAATTTATCAACAATATCGAAAAAAATCAGGAAATCATACCACCAACTTCGAGGAAAATGTGGATAACGAGAAGGTAAACACACAAATAAATCTCCTACAAGAAAACCTAGAGAACTTACAAAAAGAGCAAGAAACCTTAAAAACAAGCGCGAAACGAGACTATGACAATAGCCTAGAAGAAATCAAAAACGAATTTATGGGAAAACTACCATTAACCGAGATACACAATCTTTTAACAACTCCACAAATGAATGAGAACATCCAGGTACTAGAAAACAAAATAGCTGGAGATAGGCTAAAAATCCAAAGCATTGCATTAGACCAAAACAACATTTTACCAAAATTAGAAAATTTAGCAAACTTAGAAGAAGAATATGTAAGTTTAGAAGAACAATACCAAGCACTTTTATTACAAAACGAAGCCACCCAACTTGCCAAACAAGAAATAGAAAATGCATATAGAGAAATGAAGAAACAAGTAACCCCAAATTTTACACAACATTTATCTAGTATCATGGAAAACATATCAAATGGAACCTATACCAACATTCAATTAGATGAAAAAGATGGAATTATCGTAGAAACCAAAAATGGAAACTACATACCAGTAGATTACTTAAGCATAGGAACCATAGACCAACTATATTTATCCTTAAGACTAGGAGCAGAAAACCAAATAACCAAAGAAGAATTACCAATCATGTTAGACGAAACCTTTGCCTACTATGATGACGAAAGACTAGAAAATATACTAAATTTTCTACATACAGAATACAAAAATAGGCAAATCATCATTTTTACTTGCACCAACCGAGAAAAAGAAATATGTGAAAAGAAAAATATACCATACCATACAATAGAAATAGAAAGATAACAAGAACGGGCGATTTCCATCGCCCGCAGGCTACAAGGACATACAAAAAAAGCAGATGGGGTAGCAACCCCATTACCTGCCAAATTCGGTTTGTAAATTGCTTCAAACCGAATGTAGAAATACAGTTTTGAAAGCTGGAAACATTTTTTGATGCCGATCTTTCCAGTCTTATATCTTGCACTGTGTTTTTGTGTGAATCCCACGTGGAGTTCACCAGCTCCTAAGATATAACCGCTTTTCTTCAAATTCCGCCGTAAAGCCAGATATTCCCATACACTACAAATTCTGTTTTCTACCATTTTTGATACCTCCATAAAGTTTTTTCATAACTCTATTATAACACATTATGTTAATAATGACAACCATATACTAACATAAATGTTTAACAGGAAAATCATGAAATCAATAGTTGCTATCTTGCAAAAAATCGTGTATAATACATAGGAATAAAAAAGAAGGAGACGAGAAAAGCATGTTTCAAAAATTAGATGATGTGGAAAAACGCTATGATGAATTAACTGTACAAATTAGTGATCCAGAAGTAATTGCTAGAACGAACGAATGGCAAAAGCTAATGAAAGAACATTCGGATATGACCCCAATTGTAGAAAAATATAGAGAATACAAAAAAACACAAACAAATTATAAAGAAGCATTAGAAATCATGGAAACCGAAAAAGACAAGGAAATGAAAGACTTAGCAGAAATGGAAATGTTAGAGGCAAAAGAAAAATTGCCAATATTAGAAGAAGAATTGAAATTTTTGTTAATTCCAAAAGACCCAGATGATGACAAAAACGTTATTTGTGAAATTCGTGGAGGAGCTGGGGGAGAAGAAGCAGCTCTATTTGCAGGAACGCTATTTCGTATGTATACCATGTATGCAGAAAGTAAACATTGGAAACTAGAAATTTTAAACGAAAATGAAACAGGACTTGGAGGCTATAAAGAAATATCTTTTATGGTAACGGGAAAAGGTGTTTATAGTCGATTAAAATTTGAAAGTGGTGTTCACCGTGTACAAAGAGTACCAGATACAGAATCTAGTGGAAGAATTCATACTTCTACCTCCACGGTAGCGGTTCTTCCAGTAGTGGAAGACGTTGAAATAGAAATTAACCCAAGCGATATTAAAATGGATGTATACCGTGCATCAGGAGCCGGAGGACAACATGTCAACAAAACCTCCTCAGCGGTTCGTTTAACCCATATTCCAACAGGAATTGTAGCAGAATGTCAAACCGAACGTTCCCAATTACAAAACCGTGAGTATGCCATGAGATTACTACGCTCTAGGCTATACGAAATTGAAAAACAAAAACGAGATTCAGAACTTGCCAATGAAAGAAAAAGCCAAGTAGGAAGTGGAGACCGTTCCGAAAAAATCAGAACTTACAACTATCCACAAGGACGTATTACTGACCACCGAATTGGTCTTAGCATTTACCAAATGGAAGATTTCTTAAATGGTAATTTAGATGAAATGATTGATTCATTAATTGCAGCAGACCGAGCAGAACGATTAAAAGGTGAGGAAGAATAAAAAACAAATAATTGCATATACTTGTAGGGGCGTGCATGGCACGTCCGTTCTTTAGAGAAAGGATGGAAATGTTCTATGAAGACGGACGACCAATGCAAAGCCCCTACGGTGGAATAGGAGGTTATTTTTATGCCATATATATTAAAGACAACGTTAATTGGATTATTTTTCGGAACCTTTGGAACCACATTAGGAGGATTAATTGGGGTTGCCTTTAAAAATACCTCTAATAAATTTTTAAGTTTCATTTTATCTTTAGCATCTGGACTTATGATTTCCATTGTGTGTTTTGATTTGATACCAGAAGCATTGGAAATATCGGGAATTCCTCTTATTATTTTAGGCATTCTATTTGGTGTGGCTAGTATGATTGCCTGTGACATGCTTGTTCAAAAAAAGTTTAACACAAATATAAAACAGGCAAAATCACAAAACAGTCTATTAAAAACAGGAATTATTGTAAGCATTGGTCTAGCACTACATAATTTCCCAGAAGGGCTAGCCATTGGTTCTGGTTTTGGAGCCTCTATAAAACTTGGGTATTCTTTAGCACTTGCTATTTTGTTACACGATATTCCAGAAGGAGTTTCTATGGCAGTTCCCATGAAAAATGGTGGAATGAAAATATCCAAAGTAATTTTTTACGTAATACTATCAGGCATTACGACAGGAGTGGGGGCCTTTTTTGGAGCACTAATTGGAACCATTTCCGAAGAGGTGATTGCCATTTGTCTATCTTTTGCAGCAGGAGCCATGTTATATATTGTATCTGGAGAATTAATTCCAGAATCCAGTAAATTATATACAGGAAGAATGAATAGTATTGGTAACATATGTGGTTTTATACTAGGAATTTTTGCAACTATGGTATAGTAAAAGAAACTAAAAAGGAAACAGAAATAATTTCTGTTTCTTTTTTAGTTCTAATGAGTCATTGTTTATATACGGTATGACTAGCAACTTAGTACATTAATTCTTAGCAGTTGTAATCTTCACATTTTGTAACCATTCAATGAGTTTAAATTTAAAATGAATCCACGAATCTTCTTGGTTTGAAATGAGTGCAAATTCTTCTTCGGATAAATCTTGTTTCATCGTTTCCTTCGATTCTTCTGGAACAATTCCAGAGCTTACATCCACAAAGCATAAGGGAGGAAACATGACACACCACCAATTTTGCCCCTCAGACTTACCAATTTTAATACGAAGAGCATCGTAGTAACCACTCGGTAAGGAAATATCGCCATACGTTTTTGTTGGAAAAGAAAAATTTCCAATTTGCACTTCTACAGGATAATCATATCCATTTTCTAAAATAACCGTTCTTGCAAGGCTTTTAAAATCTTCTAAATGGGAAGTGGCAATCTGTATCGCTTCTTCCTTATTTTTGGCATTTGCTCCAATTTCATTCATATACGAAAGCACTCGGTCGCGTACCTTTAATTTTAACTCTTGGTCTTCCTTTTCATCACTATTGGCAATTACATGTAAACGTAGTACACTTTCCGAAATATCTTTCGATACCGCATTTACATAGGAAAAAGCATTTACGACAATATATAAAAATAGTAAAAACAATAATAAAATTGTCGATTTGATTTTTGGGGATACCCCCATTTTTTTCATCCATTTCATCATATGTCCTCCTTTATACAAACATAACGTAATTTGTAAAAAATTCTCTTAAAAAAAAGTATTAACCAAAATAAAAAAAATATACATAAACATGAAAAAAATTAAACCCAATGTCGGAAAATGGAAGAAATTTTTTTGTATTTATTCTGAAATATAATTGACATATTTTTGTAATAATGGTAAAATTTACCAGTAATCAAAAAAGAGAAAAAGGTAGGGAAAACGAATGAAAAACAAAGAAACTCAAATTCAAAAAGTATGCGGATTCTACGTAAATGATTGGCACTTTACTACAATGATACTACCATATATAAGAAAAGAAATCGAAAGTAATAAAAAAGTAATTACACTTTTTCAAAATAGCATCAAATCTAATATAGAAGAAATTTTATCAAAAATGAATCTAAACAAAACGTTTGAAGAAAGGATTTTAGAAATTAATTGGAACCAAATCGAACAAGAACAAATTGAACAAACATTAGAGTTAGCAAAAGAAAATATGCAAACAATTGATATAGTGGAAAATCTAGATATCGAAAAAGAGAATATGCAAATGACGAATATATTAAAAAAAGAAAATAAATTAATTAAAGAAAGAAACATACAAACGATTGATATACTAGTAAAAGGAGAGAATGAATTTATTGAAACAATGAATGAAAAAATAGAAACGACAATAAAAGAATTAGAGGGAAGAACAAAAATAACAATCATTAATTTTTACGACCTTTCAAAAAATAACGAAATAAGCCAAATTACTAAACAACACGAATACGTAATTAACACTGCTGGAATGCAAAAAATTGAGAAAGAAACAAAACAGGAAAAAGAAGCATAAAAACTTTAACACACGACTTAAAAATCCTTTATCATATGTCTTGACGAAACCTATAATATGGTATAAGATAAAGACAATTGAATAATCTATAAAAAGGAAGTAAGTCGATATGGATAAAAAATATGATAAAGCAAAAGAAAAATTGAAACAATATAAGCAAGAACACTTACTCATTTGGTATGACAAATTAATCGAACAAAAAAGAGAAGAGTTATTAAATCAAATTCTAAAAATTGATTTTGAACAAATAGAAGAGTTGTATAAACAAACCCAAAGAAAACAGGATTTTAAAGATTGTACCATTGAACCAATCTCGTATATGGAGAAAGAAAAACTATCCAAAGAAGAAAAAACGGACTATGAAGAAGACGGAATTAGAGCCATCAAAGAAGGAAAATATGCAGTGGTAACCATGGCAGGAGGGCAAGGTACAAGACTTCGGACATAATGGACCAAAAGGAACCTTTGAACTAGAAGTAGGGGAGAAAGCACCAATTCCACTATTTACCCTTTTAGCACAAACCATATTAAAAGCAAGAAAAAAATATGATGCTATCATTCCTTGGTACATTATGACTAGCAAAGAAAACAACTATAAAACCACAAACTTTTTTGAAAGACACGACTATTTTGGTATGGGAAAGGAAAATGTCACGTTCTTTATTCAAAATGAACTACCAATGGTTGATGTAAAAGGAAAAATTCTAGTTGATGAAAAAGGACTTGTAAAATTAGCAGCCGATGGACATGGTGGAATTTTTGAAGCCATGCGAAACGATGGGGTCATTTTAGATATGAAAAAAAGAGGAATTGAGTGGGTATTTATTGCAGGTGTTGATAATGTGCTTGCAAAAATGGTAGACCCTGTTTTGACAGGAATTGCCATGAAAAACAAATGCTTAGCAGCAGGCAAGTCTGTTGTAAAAAGCAACCCAAAAGAACGTGTAGGTGTATTTTGTAAAAAGGATAACAGACCAAGTGTTATTGAATATACCGAAATAACCGATGAAATGGCACAAGCAACCGATGAAAATGGAGAATTATTATATGGAGAATCTCATATTCTATGTAATTTATTCCATATAAAAGCAATTAATGAAATTGCCAAAAGTAAATTACCATATCATAGTGCCTTCAAAAAAGCAAAATATATTGATAAAAATGGTGTTATTGTTGTACCAGAAGTACCAAATGCCTATAAATTTGAATCATTTCTTTTTGATGCATTTGAAAAACTAGACAATATGGCCATTATGAGAGTAAAACGAGAAGAAGAATTTGCACCAGTAAAAAATGCAGAAGGTGTAGATAGTCCAGAAACCGCATCAAAATTATATATGGATTTTATGAAACATCACAAATAAACGTAGGGGTCGATGCCCACATCGACCCGTTTTGTGTTTTTTAGAAAATAAAGGAGGTATAAAACATGGATTACAAGCAAATTTACGAAGATTGGTGTCATAACCCATTATTTGATGAAGAAACCAAGAGGGAATTAGCAAGTATCAAAGATAACGAAGAAGAAATTAAAGACCGTTTTTACAAAAATTTAGAATTTGGAACAGGAGGATTACGTGGTGTTATTGGGAATGGAACAAACCGTATGAACCAATATACTGTAAGCAAGGCAACACAAGGACTTGCTAATTACATTATTGAACAAGGAAAACAGCAAAAGGGAGTTGCCATTAGTTACGATTCTAGAAACATGTCTAAAGAATTTAGTGAGAAAACAGCACTAACCCTAAATGCAAATGGAATTAAAACATATGTATTTAAGAGCTTAAGACCAGTACCAGAATTATCATTTGCGGTTCGCAAATTAGGATGTACAGCAGGAATTATGATTACAGCAAGCCACAATCCACCAAAATACAATGGTTATAAAGTATATTGGGACGATGGTGCACAAATAGTAGCCCCAGTAGATAAAGAAATCATTGGAAAAGTAAACGAAATTACGGATTTTGGAATGGTAAAATCCATGAAAATGGAAGAGGCAGTAAAACAAGGGTTATATCATGAAATGGGAAAAGAAATCGATGACGCTTATATGGAAGAATTAAAAAAACAATGCTTATATCCAGATATCATTAAAGAAGTAGAAAAAGACATTAAGATTGTTTACACCCCATTACATGGAACCGGAAATATCCCCGTTACTAGAATATTAAAAGAATTAGGATTTACTAATGTGTATGTAGTGCCTGAACAAGAAAAACCAGATGGAAACTTTCCAACCGTAGATTATCCAAACCCAGAAGATGCAAAAGCATTTACCTTAGCCTTAGCACTAGCCAAAAAAGTAGACGCCGATGTGGTGCTAGCCACCGACCCAGATGCGGACAGGCTTGGGGTATATGCAAAAGATTCTGTAACGAAAGAATACATGCCATTTACTGGAAATATGTCTGGTATGTTAATTGCCGAATATCTACTAAGTGGAAGAAAGCAAAAAGGCATTCTTCCAAAAAACGGAGCATTTATTAAAACAATCGTATCGACTAACATGGCAGACGCCATTGCTAAAGAATATGACATGAAATTAATGGAAGTATTAACCGGTTTCAAATTCATTGGAGAAAAAATAAGAGAATTTGAACACACAAACGAATATACCTATCAATTTGGTTTTGAAGAAAGCTATGGTTGTTTAGTAGGAACACATGCAAGAGACAAAGACGGAATTGCAGCCGTAATGATACTTTGTGAAGCGACCGCTTTTTATAAAAAGCAAGGGTTAACATTATGGGACCAAATGCTTCGCCTATATGAAAAATATGGTTACTATAAAGAAGGAATTAGTACCATTACCATGGAAGGAGCAAAAGGAGCAACCAAGATACAAGAAATGATGGAACATTTAAGACAAAACCCACCACAAGCCTTTGGAAATTATCGTGTATTAGAAATAAGAGATTATCAATTAAGAAAGGCAAAAAATGTACAAACTGGTGAAATCTCTGAAATAACGCTACCAACTTCAAATGTATTATATTATGAACTTGAAAATAATAGTTGGTGTTGTGCAAGACCATCTGGAACCGAGCCAAAAATCAAATTCTATATGGGAATAAAAGAGGACTCCATAGAACAAGCAAATCATCAATTAGAAGAATTAAAACAAGCTGTGTTAGAAGTAGTAAATAAAAAATAAGAACCAAGAAAATAAGAAAACCGCCGTTACGAATAACGGCGATTTCTTATTTTCTTTAATACTTTTCCAAATAGGCTCCCAATGCTTTTAAACCAAGCCAAACTGCTAAAGAAGCACCATAAGAAATAAGCAAAATTCCAGCTATTACCAAAAGACTTATTGCAGTTTCCCAGTCTTGAAATTTTGATAAAAAACAAGAAAAACCCAAAAATGAAAAAAGCATCATGAAAATAAGAGACCATTTTTCACTTTTTATCATTCGGCACATCCGCCCAATGATATGTAATACTTTCTTTCTCAAGATGGATAGGTTAATTGGTATTACTTGACATATCCATTCGGTAGAAGGTAACAACTTTTTCATTATATACATTTCCTCCTTAAATATATTACTTGTGCAAAAAAAGTAATTCTATTATACAGAAATTTTAAGCTATTTTCAAGTGCAAACTACATAATTTCACTACAAAATTACATAATCTTACGGAAAACTTTCAATGATGCGATGTCATGTTTAGAGTTATATTACAATTGCTTATTTATACATTAAATATTAAAAGAACTATAAATTAGAATCCCAACCTTTTATATGGCTTCTCATAATAGCACCATATAAATTGGCACGAACATGAGGAATGTCAACTTGTAAATCTTTTATCATCTTTTTCATGTCTTCTCTTTTGGAAACTCCATCCATTGGGCAGTTTTTAGGCATAATTACAATATTTTGCTTTTTAACAAATCGACGAATTTCTTTTTCTGGTGTATAAATAAGAGGACGAATGAGTGTCATTTTAGAACGGTCCATATAGCTTACAGGAGCAAAAGTAGAAATACTTCCTGTATAAAACAAATTTAGTAAAAAAGTTTCTAAAACATCGTCTTCATTATGACCAAGAGCAATCTTGTTACAACCTTCTCGAAGGGCAGTTGTGTTTAAAATGCCACGACGAAGGTTGGCACATAGGGAACAAGGATTTTTTTCTTTTCGTATATCAAAAACAATTTCTTTAATATGGCTTTCTTCGATAAAAAGGGGGACTTCTAACTCTTCACAAATTTTTTCCAAAATAGAAGAGTCAAAAAATTCAAAGCCAGGGTTTACACTAATAGCAATCAAATCAAAATTTTTAGGATAAAAACGTTTTAATGCCTTTAGGGAAGAAAGTAAAGTAATCGAATCTTTGCCACCAGATAAGCCAACTGCAATTTTATCTCCCTCTTCAATCATATGAAAATCTTCCACCGCTTTTCGTAAATAACTTAATATTTTTTGCATGATTTCCTCTCCTTATTAGTAAAATCAATTTGATTTTAGCATATTTAAATCTTCCTCATTAATTTCATCAAGCCCCTCAACAGCCACAAGATTATCGTTTAATAATTCCGAAATTTCACTTTTATTTAATACGGTATCATAGTGATAAATGCCATTTGCCCAATCACGCCTAGCACTATAAATTTGGTCTAAATTATTTGCACCTCGAACATCACAATGATAAAGATTATTTTCATATACTTTTGGTTCTCGCATAAAATCCATTCCTTTCAAATGTACATATAGTTACAAAAAAATATTTTCAAACGATTGGTCTTTCATTTTGATAATAATACAATAAAGATGAGAAAAAAGCAAGAAGTTACACACAAATTGTCTAAAACAAAAGCTAAACAAAAAAAGCAAACTCATAACTTAAAAAAGAATGAGTTTGCATATATAATCAATTACAACAGTAATAAAAAGTCAAATTATCATTAATCTTTAAAAATATTTAAACTATCTTCAATAAAATCTAGAATATTAACTACTTTTTTATTATCGGCTTGAAGATAAAAGAAAGTAGAACCTTCCGAAGTTTTGCATACATTAATATGAATATTTCCGACAATTTTACCTTTAATAGGCATAAAAAAACACCCCTTTCTTCTTATGTATTTTATGAATGCACGTGCGTAACATATGATACCATAAAATGTGTCGAAAATTGTTGAAAAGGAAGAAAATGGAAGCTAAGATAAGAAAAGAGAAATATTTGTAAAGGGACTTGATTAATATGGGTAAATATTATAAAATAGTTAGTGTTAATATAAGAACACAGGTGGAAAACGTGCCTATAGCTTAGCAGGATAGAGCAGTTGCCTCCTAAGCAACCGATGGCGGTTCGAGTCCGTCTAGGCACACCATACAAAACTTGCAAAAAAACTTGTGTTTTAATAGGAGTTAAAGTAGATGGAACAAAATAAAGCACAAGAAAAGTTTATGAAGGAAGCACTAAAAGAAGCAAAAAAAGCATATGACAAACTAGAAGTACCAGTAGGTGCGGTTATTGTGAAAGATGGCAAAGTAATTGCAAGAGCACACAATGTAAAAGAAGAAAAGAAGGATACAACAAAGCATGCAGAAATATTAGCCATTAGTAAAGCTAGTAAAAAGCTAGAAAGTTGGCGATTAATCGATTGTGACATGTATGTTACTTTAGAGCCATGTTCGATGTGTGCAGGAGCATTAATCAATGCTAGAATTAAAAAAGTATACATTGGTACAATGGACAAAAAAACAGGAGCATGTGGTTCTGTTTTTAACTTACTAAAAGACTATACCTTTAATCATAAAGTAGAAGTAGAAACGGGAATTCTACAAGAAGATTGTGAAGGTATGCTTAAAAGTTTCTTTCAAGAACTAAGAAAGAGCAAGAAAAAATAAAAATATGGAGAGGTGTCTGAGTGGTTTAAGGTGTATGTCTCGAAAACATATGTAGGGTGATACCCTACCGTGGGTTCAAATCCCACCCTCTCCGCCAAAACTAAAAGGGACTAGGCTTTATGGGCTTAGTCTTTTATACAAAACAAACGAAAAGAATAAAGGAGAAACGAATGGAACGATTGAAATTTTTAAGAAAAAACATCATCATTTTAGTAATAGCGATCCTTGCTATTATGGTAATTAGTATCATTCTAAAATACCAAGTAGAAGGAGAAGAAAATCTACCATTTCAAGTATCTAAAATTATGGTAATTAGTAATGCTTATGGCGTACAAAAAGAAGAGACCAATAATAGTTGGGATTTAGACATTGTACAAAACAATGACGTCTATATTGATATTGTTAAAAACAAAAATAGTAATGAACAAGAAATTATTGATAAAATTATACTAAGCGATTTTAAAATAGAAAATGCTCCTAAAAAGGGAGAAATTATGAAATATAGTCCGCAAAGCCTAGAAAACGGTGTTTACTATAATAAAGAACAATACAAAATAACAGAAACACTAGAATACAAAGGAGATGAAGAAAAATCAGATATCAAAAATTTGCAAATTTCCAATCAAGGTGGACTTGTTTTCCTAAGAATTGTAAATGAAAATTTAGGAAATTATTCCGTAAATGAAACAGAAGAAATAAGACATGATGGAACATTACTTGAAAAAATAGGAATTACAAATGAAGAAATTTTCTTTAAGCTTAGCTTCGACCTATCCATTGAATTAAAATCCGAAAAAAAATATAAAGCAAGAGTAACCCTAGAAATGCCAAAAGGTAATCTACCCAAAGAAGGAACGACCAATTATCAGATTTTTGGCAGTGAAGAGCTTGTGTTTAAGAGGTATTAAAAATAGGATAGAGTCTTATAGGCTCATTTTATCACAGAATTATATGTCAAATTTAGTAGATAATATTTTGCCAAAGAATT
>CAOKQZ010000004.1 GCA_948471055.1 uncultured Clostridium sp.
ACAAATATCAATCAATTTATTAAAGTATATCATATTTTTTATAAATTGCAATAAAATTTTTAAAATTTATATAATATTGAAAAGAAGCACCCTAATGGAAGGTGCTTCTAAGCCTTTTGTATATGACAAAATGACTGTGATTAGCATACTTCTGTACTTTGACCATATGGTGCGATTTCTAAACCAAGTTCACGCATTTTTTCAGCTATTTCTTCATAAGACTTTCTACCAAGATTTTTTATTTTAGTCCAGCCTTCAGAAGACATCTCTGTAATTTGCTTAACGGTTCTTAATTGATTACGATCTAAAACATTGTATGTTCTAACCGTAGACTCAAGTTCCCCAATTGACATATCTGGAACTGGTTTAGTATTTGTTAAAATGCAATTGATTGTCTGAATCTCTTCAGTTGTTTCTCCAATTCTTGCTTGGAGACGCCCAAAAGCAATTGCACCCTGCAGAATATCATCGCTACAAATTTTGTCGCGAAAATTGGATAATTCTGTTATAACTTGGCTATCTTCTTCAAACCGAACTTCCAGTTTACCAATTTCCACCAAAAGTTTAACTTTATTGTACATAGTATTTCCCTCCTGCCATAAAGGCTTAATAATATAGTTCCATAGCTGATTGCTATTAGATAAATATATTGTATCATATTTTATGTAAAATTGCAAAAACACAAAATCTTTCATATTCATTACTTCTTGCAATATTTGTCTGCCAGTATATTCATACATTAAAGCTTCCATTTCTATATACATTGTCGCTGGCGTAATTGGTACTTCAAATTTCTTTAATCCTTTCAATGCCACTTGTACATACGATATTGCTTCTATTTTATTCATTCTTAGCACCTCCTATATTCTCTCAGGATATGCTATTCTTAATTGGGATAGGCATAAATCCCAATTCTTTGCTCGAAATGACCATTTCTTTTCTGCCTTCTTAGTCGAAAGATACAATACTTTTAATAATGACATATCTGTTGGAAATACATTCCTATTTCGATTGATTCTTTTATATGTACTATTTAAGCTTTCTATCGCATTGGTTGTATACATGATTTTTCGTATTTCTGCTGAAAAATTGAAGAAGACACTAAGAACTTCCCAATTGTCTATCCAACTCTGTATTGCTCCTGGATATTTGCTTTTCCACTTTTCATCTAGTTCCAACAAGTTTGTATATGCTATTTCTTCCGTTGACGCTTGATACACTGTTTTTAAATCACTTGCTAATTCTTTTTTGTCTGTATATGGTACATACTTTAATGAATTTCTTATTTGATGTACGATACATCTTTGGTAATCTGTTTTGGGGTAAATTGCTGATATTGCTTCTTTTAGTCCTGTTAATCCATCTGCACACAATACTAAAATATCTTGTACTCCTCGATTTTTTAATTCATTTAATACTGTCATCCAATATTTTGCACTTTCGTTTTCTCCTATTGTTATGGTTAATACTTTTTTCATTCCATCTTCATCTATTCCTAGTACTACATATGCTGCTTTCTTTACGATTTGTCCATTATCTCTCACATGAAAATGGGTTGCATCGATAAATACGATTGGATATACCCTTTCTAATTTCCTTTTTTGCCATTCCTGTATTTCTGGTATGATTTTATCTGTTATATCACTTATCATATCTGGCGATAAATTACACCCAAATATCTCTTTTATTTGCTCTTGAATATCTTTGTCTGATAATCCTAGAGCATACATCGCAATTACTTTTTCATCAAACCCATTTACCGTCCTTGAATATTTTGGTACTAGTTCTGATTCTATTTCTCCTTTCCTATCTCTTGGTACTTTTACAGGTATTTCTCCCATTTCCGTTGAAACAGTCCTTTGTGGATAGTATCCATTTCGATAATTTTCACTGTCCGTTCTTTCATTTTTAGAATATCCCATTTTCGCATCCATTTCCGCATCGAGTAATTGTTGAAAAGCAGGGGCAAAGAAGTCTTTCCATGCTGCATACATGTCACTCATTGACTTAATGTCTTTTGGATCATTTCTTCTAAAAAACTCTTCTACTAGTTCATTTTTTTCTTTTTCTACTTTTTTCCCCATAGAAAAATCCCTCCTTGATATTTTTTATTTTATCACGGAAGGATTTATTTACACAACTTTTTCGATACTCTCGATGCTTATTATTATTTTTGTAAATTGGGAATTATAGAAAGTAAATAAATGTTATTAAGGAGCATATAAAAATGCTCCTTTTCATCTTTATTTTGATTTACTTTACAAATTCATAATTATCAGTTGGTAATTTTGCACCACTTCTTTTTAATAATTCAAATTCATCATATTCTGTCATTTCATAAGTTTCTAAAATTTCTTTAATTTCTGGTCGCCTTTCATCTGGTAATCTTGCACTAAACACTGCAAATAATTGTGGATTTTCATATGTTGCATTAATTTGAGGAAATGCAATTAATAGCTCAAATCCATTTTTTTGAGCATCCTTTACATTTTCTAAAATGTATTTAAAATAATATGTCTCATTTTCTTTATATAATTCTGCAACTTTATATTGATTTCCAGTATTAACATCTGTCCAAACTAAATATACTAAATCTTTTTCCATTTTCTTTTACACCTCATCTTTCAAATTATATATCTCTAACATTCTTTTTCTTCTCTCTAAAAGGAACTTTTTCAATAATTTTTTCATATCTTCACTTATTATGGTATTATCAAATTCTCTTAAAATTTTATCAATATTCTTCTCAGTAATATTATTTTTTATATTCTCTATGTATGGCAATGTTATTAAATATGAATTTTCTTTTAGTTTGCTAAGCAATTCAAAATGTCTTATTGGTCTTTCATTTTCCCATCCTATTGTAGATTTCGATTTCGTGTTTACTAATGCTTCAAATTTCATTTTGTCTTTGAAAAAAATATCTAAGTCATTATTATCTTCATATGCACATAATGATGAACCATTATCATATAGTGGACATAAGTCTAATGTTACATGTATCCTATTGTTTTCTCTTTCTTTTTTATGTTTAATAGCCCAATTACTATGATGTCTATCACTATTTCCTATAAGTATATCAAAGATAATCATTTTATATATTTTTCTGATATCAAAATAATAATCTTCTAATATGCTTTTTTCTATCATTTGTATAGAGTATTTTATATTACTATAAGTATCTTCTAATTTACTTTTATTATAATATGGATAATGTTTTTGTATAAAGTAAATACCTTCAAATAAATTGTCATATTTATTTTCTAGTATGTTATAACTCATTGAACCAATTCTTCTTTTATATGTACCTATATCAACTCTTGCACATTCTACACCTATTAATTTTCCAATTTCTGTTGCAAGTTTTTCTGCCCAATACTCTCCAGTTATTGTTCCATCACTTTTAACTTTTGGAAATTTAAAAAGTCCTTTTTCGTTAGTTTCTGGGTTAATTAACCATACTTTTTCACTAGCACCACTACCAAACTTTCCAGAAACTTTATCTTCTATCCAGTTATCAAAGTTTTTAACTTCAATCATTTAATTCCTCCAATCTACAAGTTTTTTTATTATTTGTTAATATTTTTCTCCCAAATATTTCTTACTAATTTTAAAGATAATGTCGACAATGTAAAACCAATTACTGGAACTAATGAACTTAAAAGTATATTATCATAATTTCTTACTATAAACGAATATATAATAACTACTATGTAAGTTAAAATACATATGCATATTTTTCTAGTCCAGCTAGTTTCCCATTTTTTATCTAATTCAACTTTTTTATTTCTCTCCTTAATTTTTATTATCTCATTTTGCAATTCTTCATTATTCATTTTTCTAATCTCCTCCTAAGGCTTTATCTTTTTTTATTACTCTTAGCATATTTTTATATTTTACTACATCACTAGACAATTCTGTTATTATAGTTATTTCTTCATTGCTTATTCCATTGTCTATCAACGTTTTATCTCTTTCTTCCCCAATTAAGTAGTACCACTTTCTAGCTATTTCATTTATAGTACTTTTTCTTTTGGTTTGTAGTTGATTTTCTCCAAGCATTATTCCATTTTCATATTTTCCATATAAATCTAAAAATATTGTTTCTATTTCTTCTGGTTTTACTTCATATATCTGTAGTAGTTCTTGCATTTCAGCTTCTGAAAAAGTATTTTCTCTAATAGCCTCTGCAATTTCAAATAATAATAGTTTTCTTTCTAACCTTTGAACTTCATCATAACTTTGGATAACACATTCTTCTTCTTTATCATCTATGTAAAATGCTTTCTTAAAATCATCATATTCATCAGACATATTTTCATCTGTTAATACAGCATACACTTCTTGCATCCAATCTGCATCTAATTTATCTTGTTTTGAATTTCTTCTAATTATGTATTTTTCAATAGCTTCACTCATTGAGATTTGTTCTTTTCTCATATAATCAACAATTCTTTGAATATCAATACTATTTTCTGTCATTAAATGTCTCAATAATAAACCATATTTTTCAAATATCCATTTATTAGGCATATTAGAGCCATTGGTTTGATACTCTTGTTCTGCATCCTCTAATGTTTTTCCATAAGTGTTTATTGCTCTATAAACAAATGAATAATTTAGTCCATTTTCAACACAATATTCTAACAGAGTTTGTCCATTAGCTAATTTTGTATATTCTTGTTTCAGTTTTGTTCTTTTTGTATGATTTTGATTTTGAATTTTTATTTGTTCTACAGACATTCCTCTATTCATCATATTAATTAACTCTGTATACTTTATTCCTAAAATCAAAGACAAATCATACAAATTAATATCTCTTTTTCTAACTTTTATTTTCTGAGTTTTTTGTCTTTGTATCTTTGCCATAAATACAGCCTTTTCTGTACTGCTATATCTTTTTAAATATCTTGTAAGAGTAGTTTCTGCAACGTCTTCATCTCTTGCAATAGCTTTTACTGATTTTAATTCTCCTTTGTATAATACTTTTTCATTTTCTATTGCTTGTAAAGAAGCATTATATAATTCTACTGCACCTTCAACTGTCTTTGCCTGTTCATAATACTTTACAAATGTTTTCTTACCTATTCCTAATTCTCTTGCTACAGATGTTTTTGTTCTTTTCTCTCCTTTATAATCTATTTTTTCATTTTCAGCTTTTTCCTTAATTTCTAAACAATGCTTTACTGCTTCATAAATATTTTGTGTTCTGTTGTAATGAGTTTCTAAAGTATCTCTTTTTATATCTTCTCTTTTAGCAATGGCATCTAATGTTATTTTTTCTCCATAATAATCAATTTTAGATTCATTACATTTTTGTATTGCTTGATATATATCTCCTGTCTGTTCATAATACTTCTTTAACGTTTTAGGGTCCTTTATTCCGACTCTTTTAGCTATTGTTTGTATAGCTAACTTTTCCCCATCATATTCTACTAAAGAAGCTTCTTTCTCTTCTAAAATTTTTCTGCATATTTTTTCTGCTTCATATATACTTCCTGTTTGTTCATAATATTTAGTTAGTGTTGTAGTTGTTGTTCCTATTTTTTTAGCAATCGCATTTGTTGATAGCTTTTCTCCATAAAATTCTATTTTTTCTCCTAACATAACTTTCTCCTAATCTCAAGTAATTTCTATTTATTCTTCGCTCTACTTTTATAAACATTAGCTTGATTTCTACATTGTGGACTACAATATTCTGCTTTTAGGTTATCTGAAGCAAAAGGTTTACCACAGTGCTTACACATTTTTACTGTTTTTCTTTCGCTTGTTTCATTTAATGCAAATATTGTATCTATTGCAAGTTTTAAAGAATTAAAGTTCCATTCTAAAACAGGAGGGTATTCTTTATTGCTATGCATTAATATTCTACAAGCAATTTTTGAAGCATTAAAGTTTTCTATGTAATTATCATATTTTTGCCTTGTATAAGCATTTTCTACTTTACTATAATTTTCTATTGCTTCAAATGTTAAATATAATCTTCTTGCATAATCCATAATCCAAACTACACCTTCTGAATAGGCTTTTGAAAATACTACTGCATATTCTCCTGGTCTATCTATAAAAGCAAGTGGATTTGCTTCATTTTCTATCGATAATTCTAAAATTTCTCCTTTTGAATTTTCTTTTATTGTAACTTTTTGTTTCTTCTCACATTTTAGAAATAGCCTTATGTATTCTCCTGTAGTTAATGTTTCTTTGTTACAAACTACATTTCCAGCAGGTAAATATACTTTACTTTGTTTTACAATATCTGTATTTAATGGTAAATATGTTAATTCTCCTAATAACCCATATTTCTTTACAAAGTCTATAATCTTCTCTTCTGCTAATTTTAATTCATCATTTTCTACATCTCTTCCTATCAGTAGTATATCTACTAATATACTGTCAGAAACATTAAATGGGTCATATATTTGGGCTTTAGAGTCTTCCTTTGGTGTTATATATGTAAATTTATCTATTTCTCTTAGTTCATAATCACTATATTTAAACCAAAAAGTCTTGAAATTCCCTGTATTATTCTTTCTCATCTTCACTCTCCTAAAATTTTTTTAAAAATTTATATGTAATACTTGACAAGTACGAATTATTACTGTACTATATATGTATAGTAATTGTTGATAAGGTTGTCATATTACATTTTATAATTGATAATTTTTATCAAGTTATTACTATTATATAGTCTTTATAGATAATAGTCAAGTTTTGTTTGGAAATTTTACCTAAAAGTCCTTAGGATTTTTGTATCTAAAAATCAACAAACAAAAATACAACTAAATGAAAGGAGGAAATCTTTTGGATAAAAAAGAGCAAATTTTAGATTTATATTTTAATAAACATTTGAAACAAAATGAAATCGCTGATATTATAAATGTTTCTCAACAATACATTTCTAAAACTATTAAGGAAGATGGAAGATATGAGCAAGAAAAAAGTTCTAGAAAATCTATTAATGCAGAAAAAAGAAAAATTGCACAAGCAGAATATCAAAAGAATTATGTTAGAAGTTCTAAAAAAGACATAATTTATGAACAATTATTAGAACTTCAAAAGCAGGATGCAATAGAACTTTCTTATAATGCACATCCACTTTCTGACTATGCCTGTAAAAAAGCTAATTCTAGTATTTATCATTATGATAGTAAGAAAAATCAATATATTATGCAAAGAGGTATTAAAGCATCTATTGATTTACCACGAAGAATTAGTGCAAAAGCTTATTAATTTTTGAAGAAAAACAAATATGAGAATATTGACCTCTCTCAAAAACGCAATACGCATACATATAGTAAAATTTTTATTTGCTATTGTGAATTTTTTAAGGAGGTTAAGTTTATGGAAAGTACTGATTTAAACAAAGTAATGTTTACTGCATATAAAGATGTAGTAACTGTAAAACAATTAGCAGAAATGCTAGGCATAGGAATAACTCTTGCTTATAGGTTAGTGAAGCAAAAGACTATTCAATCTATAAAAGTTGGTAGAGAATATAAAATTCCTAAACATTGCGTTATAAATTATTTAGAAAAAAAGAGTGTTTAGGCTATTATATTTACTACAAAGAAATCAATAGTAAATTAATTTAGTCTGTTACATCGGAAAGGAGTTAAATTTGGTAACAGAAAATTTACAAGTAAACAAAGTATCTGTAAGTTGTCTGCAAGTTAGAAATGGTATTTATCAAGCTGTTTTAGAGTATTATGATGAAAATGGAAAAAGACATCTGCCTTGGCGTTCCACAGGACTAAAAGAACGAGGTAATAAGAAACAAGCTTTAGTAGTCGCAGAACAATTAAGAGAAAAATTAGAAAAAGAATTACAACTAAAGACATTAGATAAAGCAGAAACAAACTCAAATACAAATAATACAACTGATATTCTATTTATAGAGTATCTTTTTTATTGGCTAAAAATTGTACAACACACAATAGAAAGTTCAACTTTTACTTCTTATAGGCAAATTGCTAATAATCATATAAAACGATATTTTACAGAAAATCCTATAAAACTAAAAGATTTAGAACCTATTCATATTCAAAACTTTTATAATGTACTAATGGAAGAATATAATTTATGTGCAAATACAGTCATTCACCATCACGCTCTTATAAGAAAATGCCTAGATTATGCCTTTAAAATGAATGTTATTGTGAGTAATCCTGCTGATAAAGTTCAAAGACCTAAAAAAGTTCAATTTATCAATAGTTTCTATAATGAAGGTGAATTAAATAAACTATTTGAAATATCTAAAAATGACCCACTAGAACTTATTATTTTGATTACTGCTTTTTATGGATTAAGACGAAGTGAAGTTTTAGGTTTACAATGGGATTCTTTTGATTTTGAAAATAAAACAATTACTATTAAACACACTATTACAATTACAAATACAGATGGTAATAATAGAAAAATTGAAGGAAAAGATAGAACAAAAAACAAGTCTAGTTATAGAACTTTGCCTTTATTTGATGATATTGCAAATATGCTTTTAGATGCAAAAGAAAAACAACAAGCTTTCCAAAAGGCTTTTGGTAATAGTTATAACAAAAAGTATTTGAATTATATTTTTGTTAAACCTGATGGAAATATTGTAAGACCTGACTATGTTACACAACATTTTAGTATATTGCTTGATAAAAATAATATGAGACATATTCGTTTTCACGATTTAAGACATTCTTGTGCAAGTTTATTACTTGCTAAAAATATTCCTATGAAATCGATTCAAGAGTGGCTTGGTCATTCTAATTTTTCTACTACTGCAAACTTATATGCTCATTTAGATAGTAACTCTAAAAAAATTTCTGCTAATGTTTTAGAAGATACTTTTAAACTTACAGATAAAAAGAAAGAAAATGAAGAAAGCAATTGTTCATCTTTGAATAATATCTTATAAGATGTATTTTATAAAATTTGCTTTTTTATGTAAAATAGTGTAAAATATAATATAGACAAGCAAATATTGTTTCTGTAAATATTTATTGCTTGCTCCTTTTTCCTATAATGGAATCTTTATAGTTAAAAAAATATATTTTTAGGAGGTATAGTAATATGACAGACACTGTGTTACAAACGTTCAAAAAATTCTTCTGGTATAGTATGGCAAATTCTACTTTAGTAGATGCCAGAAATGCTATACTCAATGACGAAGCTTTTCTTCGGGATGTAAAAATTGGCAGAGAGGCTACAATACACCTTTCAAAAAAACATCTTAAGATTGTTGCGTCGAAGGTAGTAAATGACATTTTAAACGGACAGCAATACACAGTTACTTCAATGAAATATCGTTTTCACGGTATGGATGTATTTGTTTCACAGAAGTAAATGCTACAAAAGGAACCCCTTAGGTTAACTGAGGGGTCCTTTTGTGCGTTGTTATAAATGTAATAACATATTTGGTGTCAATGGTGGGACTCGAACCCACATGGTTTCCCGCATCATTTTGAGTGATGTGCGTATACCAATTTCGCCACATTGACATATTTTATATTATTTAGATGATTTTACAATTATGTTAGATATTTGTTAGATGTTGGAACTAATTTCGGCACTAGCTAATATCTAAACATTACTATTTTCAATATATGTAGGATTTACATATTAAAAAATCCATTTAGATTTTGAGTCGTGTGCGTCTACCAATTCCGCCACTCGGGCATATTAAATTTTTCTATTTTGTACTGCTCCATATACTGACGCTGTAACTCACTTTCGTTCGAACAGCCTCAGAAAATTCCGCCACTCGGGCATGTTTACTTTAGTATCTTACCATATTTTAAAGAGCTAGTCAACCTAGCTCTTGCATTTTTTAATTTTCCTTTAAAATTTCACTTTTAAAGGATGTTCCTTCTAGCTTCTCTAAATTTAGTATATCTAAAATCGTTGCTGAAATGTCTGCAAATGTGGAACGAATTCCTAAATTGATACCTTGTTTTATTTGTTCTCCATATACTAAAATTGGTACATATTCACGGTCATGGTCGGTAGATGGAGTGGATGGGTCGTTTCCATGGTCTGCGGTAATGATTAGTATATCGGTTGGTTTTAATTGTTCTATGATTTTTGGTAATTTGCTATCAAAATATTCTAGTGCTTCCCCATAGCCTTCTATGTTATTTCGATGCCCATATAACATATCAAAATCCACTAAATTTGTATAAATTAGCCCTTGTGTGTCTTTTCCTATTTCTTCTATTGTTTTTTTAATTCCATCTTCATTACCATTTGTATGAATTATTTTTGTTATACCTCTTTCGGAAAATAAGTCTTGTATTTTTCCAATGGCGATTACATCTTTTCCATTTTCTTTTATAACATCTAGCATGGTTCTTCCAAAACGTTCGGATTCGAAATCTTTCCTGTGATAGGTTCTTGTAAAATTCTCGTTTTTATCTCCTACAAATGGTCTTGCAATTACCGTTCCCACATTATATTCTGGCTTATCTAATATTTCTCTTGCTATTTTACAGATTTCATATAATTTTGAAACTGGAATTACCTCTTCATGTGCAGCAATTTGGAATACGCTATCTGCTGAGGTATAAATAATCGGATAACCTGTTTTTACATGTTCCTCTCCAAAGCGTTTTAGAATTTCGGTTCCAGAGCCTACTTCATTACAAAGAATTCCGCCTACCCCTGTTTTTTGTATAAATTCTTTTATTAGCTCTTCTGGGAAAGCATTGGGATATGTTTTAAATCCATTTCGTAAAATAAATCCAGACATCTCCCAATGTCCTACTGGACTGTTTTTTCCGAACCGATTGCTCCATTGCTTTTCCAAAAGCCCCTATTGGACTATGTTCTTTTTCTTCTTTTACATCAATTTCTTTAATATTATATAACCCCAATTTCTTCATATTGGGTAAATCTAATTTTGTATTATTATAAATCCCCCTTAATGTATTTGCTCCTTCATCGCCATATTCCTTTGCATCTGGTAATTCTCCAACACCAAAGCTATCTAACACAATAACAATTGCTCTTTTTATCATTTTCGTTCTCCTTCCTAATTTATCATGCTACAAACATTTTATACTATCATTTTATCACTCTGTCTTGTCTTTATTTTCTTTTATTTCATATTCGTACATATTTACCTTTGTTGTCGCCACTTTCGTTTCTTCTTCTACTTTTAGTATTCGAAATTTCTCTTTTTGTTTTAACATAATTTCATAATCTTTTAAATTTACGAGACATTTTGAAGTAATATTCATTCCAAATGGCAATGTTTTATTATCGTTATCATAATACATGCTATTGGTAAAATAAATCACTGGCATTTGCCTTTTTACATTAATTCGGTACAAGTTAATCTCCTTTGTTTCTCCTTCTTGTTTTATTGCTTCTTCTGGTTTTATATAAAAAATTTGCATATTCTCTTGGTTTAATTCTTCTTGTACACAATAAAGCGGAATACTTACCGGTGAAGAAGCTTCTTTCATCATTTCTTGTATTTGTTTTAAAATTGTTAATATCTTTTCTTTGTATTCTTCTAATGTTACATTTTTGGTAATATCTAAAATTTTGAATTTATCCTTTTTGACTTCTCGATGTTTTTTTCCAGCTAACATTTGCACTTTTGTACGGTCTTCCGATACATTCCCAAATAAATCAAAGTTTTCTTGGTTAAATAAAATTCTTTCCTTTTTTGCCTCTTCTTTTAGTTTTTGCAAACTTTCCTCAAAATCTTCCTTTTTTTTCTCTCCTTTTAGTAAAGATAATAACTCTGTTTGAGCAATGAAAATTGTATCTGTTTGTCCCTTCGTCAATTGTTTTCGTTGCGTTTTATCAATTAATACTGCCATTTCCTCAAAGTCTTCTTCATAATCAAATATTTTTTCAAATTTACTAATATTCTTATCTTCCTCTTCTGGGGCCTGTAAGAGTGCTTGTTCATCTTTATTGGCAAATCTCCAAAATTCAAAAATACTTTTTTCATGTTTATCAATTTCTGATAAATATAAGTTTGCATTTTCTATTTTTTTACCAAGAGATTTTATTTTTTGATTTTGTGCTTTTATATCTATCTCTAAACTTTTAATCTTTTGTAATTTTTCATCAAATGCCTTATAAATTTGCAAAATATCTTCAATCGTATAATATTCCTTTTGGTCAAATTTTATTGTTTCAATTGGTTCTTTCTTTTTTTCTTCTTGTTTTTCTTCTGTTTCGTTCTTTATTTTATTTTGCCATTTCTTTGCTTTTTTCGCCTTCCAAAAATATCTTACTTTTCCAAAAAATGTCTTCCTACATTCCAAATATGTTGCAATCATACGCTCTTTTTCAAAATATTCTTGCTCTTTTTGATAAGCTTCCTTTTTACTATCTACAAAACTTGTTTCTAATGTTGCTTGCTTTTTTTGTAATTCTTCTATTTCCTTTTTAGCATGTTCATATTCTTTTGTTAGTAACTCCGTTAGTTTATCATAAGTAATTTTTCTTTCCTGATATTCAAATTCCAATATTCCTTTTGCATTTATTTTCGTTTTAAAAGTATAATGATGTGGTAATTCTGTCTCTAAAATAAATAATGCTTTTATGAATTTGTAAAATTTTTCAGCATCTTCTTTTGTTTTAAAAATTACTTTGTATTCGCTTTCAATTTTCTCATATACTGTCATTTTCCCTATCATGTGCAAACTCATATTTTCCTCTTTATCATATACTTCATAAGTAGTTATCCAATTTTTAGTAAGTTGCCACATGTATTTTTCTAAATCTTCTATTTGTGATTTTTTCAAGTATTCTCTCGAATATTCTTCATAAGAAATGGGAACAAATATATATTCTTCTTTTTTGGTTTTCTTTATTTCAAGTTGCTTTTTTAATAAATAGAAAAATGCACTATAATCCAAATCTTCTGTTGGAACTAGCATAAAATAGGTGTCTGCTATATCAGAGTAGTAAATCTGCCATAAATAATTTCTTTGATATTTAACTAAAAATGGCTCTTTGGTTTGTAATTTTTTTTGTTCTTTTTCAATTTCTTCTATTTTGGTAATTTCCATTTGGCTTAACATTTTCAAAAACGTGGTATGTCTTAAAATATTACCTTCTGTTTTAGAATCCAAATAATCGGAAATGCTACTTGCTTTTGAAAATTTTTCTTGTATGGTATTTAAACGGTTACATGGTGTTAATAGAATCTGTATTTTTGAAATTGGTATATATCGATATACTTTATAATTATTATCTTCCATACTTTTTCTCGGCTGATATTCCAATTTTTTTTGTTTTGTTAAAAAGGTCGGCATTTTGTTCAAATCTAAACCAATATATTCTAAATTTGCTATTATCCTATTTTCATTTGTACTTTTAGACATAATTTCCTCCATCTTTTCATTTTCTTTGGTAAGTATACCACAAAAAAATAATTCCTTCAACCAAAATAAAAGAAGATGGCAAAGTAAAAAAAATCCTCGCCATCCGCTTTTATTTTGGTCAAATCTAACCACTCTCTCGTCTCAATATTTAGTTTATATTACTTCATTTAATATTTTTCGAATAACATCTCTTTGTTCCTTTTTATAAATTTTAGCACATTCTAACAAATCTTTCTCCCATTCTTCGACATCTGCTATAATTTCTCCTGCCTTATGCTCAGAATTCCACAAGTACCATATAAAAGTAATTCTATATGACTTTGTTATCTCCCACGATTTTATTTTTTCAAATTGCCTGTCTTTTAGATAGCTAGTCAATGAGTTGTATTCTATATGCTCTAATATAGCTCTAGCCTCTCTAACATCACCCTTTAGCATTAAGTCTGTTATATTAGACTCTTCTAACATAGACAATTTGTTTTCTATTATCCGAAGAAATTGACTTTTCATGGAATCCCTATCCTTTCTGTATTTTTTTACGAGAGAGTTTTTTTCAAAATTGACTTGATACGATTATATCACTTTGTATAATGTTTTACAACATGTTTACAAAGTAAGAAAAAGAAGCAAGGTATCAAAAACATACCTTGCCTCTTTTTCTTACTTTGGTTAAAATTTCTAACCACATTCTCTCCCATCATATTCAGTTTTTCGTCCTAATCAAATGCTCCCTCAAGCCTGTACTTTTCATCGAATTCCTTTACATAGCGGTCTGAGAAAAAATCCTCCTCGTCAATTTCATATAAATCTGCGCCATCAAGCATTTGAACCGCAATATTCTTACCAAGACAATCTGATTCCTTCGCCATTCTATATGCAAATTTGTTCTTATCGTAAAAAAGATTGGCGTTTATCTCAGAAGTACAGATAGCAGCCCATATTGCTGTTGCCACACAACTTCCCTCAGCAATCTCCTCATCTTGTAAATACAAGTAGTCCTCTTCCAAAAATTGCTTTACTTCCATAATCACTTGGCAGGGTATTTGTGACAACTCCTCAAAACGATTTGCTTTGACCAAGTCATCCAGATGTTCTTCTTCTCTTAACCGCTTTACCTCCTGTTGAATAAAAGCTACAACTTCTTCTCTTTGCATTATATTTTCCTCGCTTTCGCTTATTTAAACCGATTTGTCTTGGGAGAGAATTTTCAAATCAGTTTATGGGAATATTATATACTATTATGTTAATTAATGCAATATATTTATGTAATTTTTATTGTTGTTTTCTATTGAATAATCTGGAGTGTAACTTTTTATTCCTCATTCCTTATTGTCTTCAAACTAAGTGTAACCACCGAGGCAACAATCATCAATATTCCAGAAATCACAAACATCTTCTCTACACCAATTTCTTCTGCAATTGGTGCTACTAGAAATAACCCAATTGGAGTAGCAAGTTGCATGAAACTCATTACAATCGAGAATACTCTTCCTTGTTTTTGTGGTTCTATTTTGGTTTGTAGAATAACCGTATAAAGTCCTTCAAAAAATGGCCCCATCATTCCCATAATAGATGTTAAAACCACAAACATCCAAAACATAGAACTTGGTATTAGCCCAGATGCAATTAAAGCTACTGCAAAAATTAGCATTGCCACTAAAATCGTATATTGCTTTTTTCGGAAACCAACTTCTTTTGCCATGGCAATTCCACCAATTAGCATACCAATTGAAAATAGCACTTCTACAATACTTACATGAATAGCTTCTAATCCAAAATAGTTTTTGGTAATTAATGGATACATAGAAGCAATTGGCATAAAGATAAGACAAATTACAATCACATAAATGGTTAATATTCGTAAAAATTTTGATTGTTGTATTTCAAAAAATCCTTGTTTCATTTCTAGTAAAATATTGCTCGTTTCTTCCTTTTTTTCTGGGTTTGGAATACGTACGATCGCAATACTACCAATACCAAATATGGCTCCAATAATATCTAAAAAGATAATATATGGTAATGGAATGGCGCCAAATAAAATTCCCGCAAGAATTGGGGCAATAATTAAGGTAACTGAGTTGATTACTTGGTTAATTCCAGATATTTTCACAAGTTTCTCTTTTGGAGCAAGCATTGGAATAGATGCCGTAAAACTTGGAGAATGAAATGTACTTCCTAAGGAACGAACTGCTAAAACAATATACATTCCTAAAGTGGAAGGTTCTCCATATAAGAACAAGATACCTAAAATAAGTGTTGCAATCGCAATCATTCCATCTGAATACATCATAATTTTCTTTCGGTCAAATCGGTCTACAATAACTCCTGCCACTGGTCCTAACAAAATCTGTGGTAAAATCCCTGCAATGGTTGCCATTGCCAAATCAATAGCAGACCCTGTTTTAAAAGTAATATACCAAATAATGGCATACTGTACAATAGCACTTGTCAATAGCGACATTGTTTGACCAATAAATATAATCGAAAAAGTCTTTTTCAAGTCTTTCACTTATTTTCACTCTCCTTTGTCCACTTATTTTAACATAAATACACTTCATTGTATACCTTATTTATGTTTATTCTTGCAAAATTACGGTATAATTTTAAGATTTTTGTGCAAAATACATGTACTAAGTATTGACATTGCACATATAATGTAATACAATAGTAAGGAAGGAGATGATATTATGGCTACCACAAATGTAACAATTCGTATGGACGAAGAATTAAAAAAACAAGCAGAAGATTTATTTTCTGACTTAGGTTTAAATATGACGACTGCTTTTATTTCTTTCATTAAACAATCTGTTCGTGAACAAAGAATACCTTTTATTCTATCCAGAAACGTACCAAATGCAGAAACAAAATTAGCAATTGAAGAAGTGCAAGAACTGAAAAAAAATCCTAATAAAAAAACCTACTCTTCTTTTTCCGAACTCGTAAAGGATGTGGAAAAAGATGTATGAAATTGTACCTTCAACAAAGTTTAAAAAAGATTTAAAATTAGCTTTAAAAAGAAATTATGACATTTCTCTACTCGAACATATTGTAGATACTTTAGCAAATGGAAGAAAACTTCCTGCAAAAAATAAAGACCATCCTTTATCTGGTAATTATGCTAATTGTAGAGAATGTCATATTACTTCTGATTGGTTATTAATCTATGAATTTTCTGAAAATGAACACATATTATATCTTACTCGAACTGGTACTCATAGTGATTTATTTTAATTGATTTAATTTTACTCTTCTAGTTTTTTTATAAACCTTCCATTCATATCCCATTACATTCTTCATATACATATATACGAGGTGGATTTCGTTGTTTATTCGTTCGGTTAAAATTAATAAATCCTATTTATTGTTTTCGAGTATTGTAATCAGTATTTTACTTATTTTAATTGTAGTTTGGGTTTTGTATCCTATTTCTTTACCAGTCAATTCCTCGGATTTAATTTGGGAAAATACGGTAGATTCTACTGATACTTCTAAGAAATCCTATATTAAATGGGTCGATTTTAATGTAACTTTTGATGTATTGGATAAAACCGCTAAATTAGATATTAATTCACACAATAATGGCAATATTGTTACTTATAACTGGATTGAACTACTTAGTTATCTTGGTTGTAAATATGGGGGAAATTTTAAAAAGTTTAAACAAACGGATTTGAATTCCCTTATTCAAAAATTAGATAACGGTTCTACGATGGATGAATTAACCAAAAATATGAAACACTATTCCTATTACTATGAAGCATTTGACGCCATTTTACATGAATTCATTGGCGAATATGAAGTAGAAGCTCCTGAGGCTGGAAGCGAAACCGTAACTTATGTAAAAAAATACGGCGTAAAAGCCTTTCTTCCCATTGCCAAAAATTATAGTTTTAGCCATTACGATGATTTTGGCAATGCTCGTTCTTATGGGTTTAAACGTGTACATCTAGGAAACGACTTAATGGGCTCTATTGGCACTCCTATTATTGCGGTAGAATCGGGAACCGTTGAAGCCCTTGGTTGGAACCAATATGGTGGATGGCGAATTGGAATTCGCAGTTTTGATAAAAAACGTTATTATTACTATGCTCATCTTCGTAAAGACCACCCTTATGTAAAAAATTTACAAGTTGGTCAAACCGTAAAAGCTGGTGATGTAATACGGATACCTTGGTATGACCGGTTATAGTACCAAAGAAAATGTAAATAACATTAATGTTCCTCATCTTCATTTTGGAATGCAATTAATTTTTGATGAATGTCAAAAAGATGGCAATAATCAAATTTGGATTGATGTGTATCAAATAATTGAATTTTTAAGAAAAAATAAATCGGAAGTACAAAAGGAAAACTCGGATTCCAAAGATTATATACGAAAATACGATATTCTTGACCCTGTTATTCAAGATTAAGAACTAGGAGGCTATTTTGAACATTCACTTTCACACTATAAAATTAAATTGCAAAATTATCGCCCTTTTCTTTGCTATTTTGCTTATTTTTCCTTGCATCTTTGTGTATTCTTTTGTGGCAAAAGCCTCTTACGAAGAAGGCGTCATGGTTCCCATTGTGATGTACCACAGTATTTTAAAGGATTATAAAAGAAGCGGAAAATATATTATTACTCCCGCTACGTTAGAAGAAGATTTAAAATATATCGCAAACAATGGTTATACCACCATTACCATGTCGGATTTAATTTCCTATGTATACGAAGACACACCTTTACCTGAAAAACCAATTATTCTTACCTTTGATGATGGGCATTATAATAACCTAGGCTATGCAGTCCCTCTTCTTGAAAAATACCACATGAAAGCAGTTATTTCCATTGTAGGAGAATATACCGATACCTTTTCTAAAACCGATGAAGCCAATTTAAATTATAGCTATTTACGTTGGAAAGATGTGAAGGAATTAATCTCTTCTGGTACCATTGAGTTTCAAAATCATACCAATAACTTACACGCTACTTCCAATGGAAGAATGGGATGTTCTAAAAAAAGCTATGAATCTAATGAAAGCTATTCCAATATTTTATCCAATGATATTTTAACCTTACAAAAGAAATTTTGGCAAAACACAGGCTATATGCCAAATACTTTTACCTACCCTTTTGGCTCTATTAGTAAGGTTTCTCTTTCTATTATTAAACAACTCGGGTTTAAAGCAAGCCTTTCTTGCACTTCTGGCATCAATTACATTACCAAAGACCCAGATTGTTTATACTGCCTAAAACGAAACAATCGCCCCTCTGGCATTACTACCGAAGATTTCTTTAAAAAGATGAAATAACCTTTGCTAGTGGCTTTATCTATCAAAAATCGCTTTTCCTACTCCCTTATCAATGGTTGTGGCAAATATGTTTTTTAGTATAATTAGTACAATAGGACCAATAAACATACCCAATACACCGATTGCTTTAAAACCTGTGTACATGGCAATCAAGGTAAAAATTGGGTGAATTCCAATGTGATGGCTTACTACTCTTGGTTCTGCAAATTGCCTAATTACGCACATGACAATCCATAGCCCTAGTATGCAAAGAGCTAGGGTAATATCTCCATTTACTGCCGATATAATCGCCCATGGAACCATGGCACTACCAGAACCTAAAATAGGAAGTGCGTCTACAAATCCAATTCCTAGTGCTGCAAGCAACGGATACCCTACTTTTAATCCTGCAAATTTGAAGATATATAAGCCAATTAATGATACAATAAAAGAAATAAATACCAAAGTTAATTCGGCTTTTAAATATCCTCCTAAACTAGAAATTAATTCTCGTATATGTTTTCCAATACGTTTTACCCATTCTTTGGGTAGATGATGTTCTAATTGGTCTATCATATATAGCTTGTCTGTACAAATAAAATAAATCGCCACAAAACAAATTCCTACATATATGGCTATTTTCGGAATTTCGGTTAAAAAATTCATCATGGAAGTAAGAAATTCTTTTATCCAATTGGATACGGTTCCAATAAAATCCCATAAGGAATTTTGAATAACATTGGTTACATTTTCTGGAATTTTTAATTTTTCGAAATTGATGTTTTCAATAATTCCTTGTATTTGATGATATGCAGTTTCAATGTATTGGTTTAGGCTTTGTAACAAGTTGGTAGATTCTTGAATAAGTACCGTAATCCCCCAAGCAAGAAGTGCTACTAATATAAGCGACACGAAAATAAGGACAAGTATTGCACTTGTTTTTCTAGTAAAGCTTGTCCTTTTATGAACAAAGCGAATAAGTGGCTCCATAAATAACGATATAATAAATGCGATTAAAAATGGCATGTAAAAAACTGCCAGTTTAAACGCTAAATAAATTCCAATAATACTTAATACAAGGACAACAATTCGTTTTGATACCTTTGTCCAATATCCCATATCAATAACCATATTTTCCCTCTTTCTAAATGCATGAACCCTTAGGCGATTAAAATCGCCCCTACTGTTTTATTTCGTAATACAATAATAGAAGTAGGTTCTCCTACTTCTATTATATGAAATGTTTTATGAATTATTCGGCATTTTTGCTATTATTTCCACATTCGCAAATATTTTCTAATGTGTTACATACTTCTTGTGTCCCTACTGTTTTATCATGATGTGCTAAATCACCTAACGTTAACATTCCGACAATTTTATTGTTTTGGTCACAAACTGGAATTCTACGAATTTGAAAATCCGACATAAGCTTGGTTGCTTCATCAATTGTAGTATCTGGCTTACAACAACATACTCCACAAGTCATAACTTCCGAAACTGGTGTGGTATTAGCATCTTTATTACAAGACACACTTCGTAATATGACATCACGGTCTGTTAATAACCCGACCACTTGGTTTTTATCATCACAAACAGGGATACATCCCACATGGTTATCGCACATCAACTTAGCAGCCTCTGCTACATTAGTATTTGGTGTACAACAACAAACATTTTTCGTCATACAATCTTTAACATCCATTTTACATACTTCCTTTCATTTTTAATACAATTTTAGTTTGTACGTTTTGCAAAAAAGTATGTAAGTTTAAATTTGCTAAATTTCAAAACGATAGCCATCTTCGGGAATAATCAAATTGGAAATTTTTTCATTTTAAAACTCACGTGGACGTGGTGGTGGTGGAAATGGTGGTCTTCCTCCTGGTCCACCGCCTGGCCCCCCTGGAAATGGCGGACGTGGTGGTCTTGGTGGTTGTGGTGGCATTGGTGGGCGTGGTCTATTTCCTCCTATAATTTCTCTTAAAATTAAAATACGGATTAAATCTCGTAAAAAATTATTTCTGTTTGCTACTTGCCTATCGTCTCCGTCTTACGTTTTTGGTTTCAATTTTTAAATCAATTTCAATTGCCTTATACACATTTTCTGTCATTTGTTCTAATGTCTCATTTGTCATTTCTGTATTCCTATTTTTGCATTCATTGCAAACCAATGGATATATCTTATGGTAAATTTCTGGATACAACTGCTCACATTTGCTATTATCCACATTCATTTGATGAAGTGGTTGCATTATGTAATAATCATTTGGTTCATATACATTTTGGTTAGGATAGGTTGGCATATACCCTAACACATTTCGCATGTATTCTTCATATGCTGTTTCATCATACATAAAAAATCCCTCCTATTCTTTTATTAGAATATGAGAGATTTTATAAAAGCGTGACAAAAGAGAAGCGTTTTGCTTCTCTTATTTTAACTTATTCACCAATTCCTTAAACCTTTCTCCTCTTTCCTCAAAGTTCTTGAATAAATCGAAACTAGCACTGGCTGGGGAGAATAATACAATTTGACCGAGGTTTTGCTATTTTTTTTGCTACTTCTACGATTTGTGGGAATTCGGTGCATTGGTAGATGTCTAGTGTTTTTTCGCTTTCTTCTAGTTCTTTTCCGAACAGCTTCCATTATTTTTTTTGAGGTTTGACCAATTAGGATAAGTGCTTTTACTTTGTCTACAATTGGTTTTGCTAGTGGTTCGTAATCTAGGTGTTTATCATATCCTCCTGCAATTAGGATAATGTCTTCTTCAAAGGAGTTTAGACCTGCTATGGTTCTGGTTGGACTGGTTCCTATGGAGTCATTGTACCATTTTACACTGTCTAGTTCTCGTATAAATTCTAGCCTATGGGCAACTCCTTTAAAGTGTTTAATGGCTTCTACGATGGTATCCATATCCACAAAGGATTTCGTAGCAGCAATGGCTGCTGATACGTTTTCGTAGTTATGCATGCCTCGTAGGTGAATGTCTTTTGTATTTATGATGTGTTTTCTTAGGCGGTCTTCACATTCTTTTATCACATCGTTATCAACAATAATACCGTCTTCTAGTTTTTCTTTGCTACTAAAGTATACAACTTTCCCATTGGCTTCTGGTTTACATTTTCTGGTTATTTCGTTGTCATAGTTTAAGACTAAAATACCATTTTCATTTTGATTTTTGAAGATATTCTTTTTGGCTTCGATGTATTCGTCATAGCTTGCATGAATATTTAAATGGTTTGGCGATATGTTGGTAATAACAGATATATCTGGGCTTACCGTCATGTTCATTAATTGAAAACTGCTTAGTTCTAACACAATTACATCTTCTGGTTTCATTTCACCTAGTTTGGTAAAGAGTGGATACCCAATGTTTCCGCCAAGATAGGCATGATGTCCAGCAGTTTTTACAATTTCATAAATAAGGCTTGTGGTGGTGGTTTTTCCATCACTTCCCGTAACTCCAATTACTTTACAAGGTGCCATTTCCATTAGCATTTCGATTTCTGTGGTAACAATGGCTCCTCTTTGTTCTTCTAATACTAGTTCTTTTTTGGTTGGCATACAACTTGGGGAACGGAAAATTAAGTCAAACCCTACTAATTTGGATAAGTTGTTTTCTCCAAAGGAAAATTCAAAAGTATATCTTGTAATTTTATCCATGATTTCTTTTGGAATTTGCTCGATGTTTCGGTCGTCAAATACGGTAACGTTTGCAGATAACTTGTACAAATAATCCAGTAATGGTTCATTACTAACACCAAGCCCAATAACGGCTACTTTTCGTTTGTTCAAATATGTATTAAATTCTTTTAGCTTTTCGTTCATGAACATCCTCTCCTTTATTTTAACTACTACACGGTGTAGGTTCCATTAATAATCCTTTATTTTCAATTATTAACCTTTAGGTTGACATTGTGGTAGTTTAATATGGTTTAGTACCTTTTGGGTTGATTCTTCTACGGTTTTGCAATCGGTTACATCAATACATATGGTATTGTCGCTTAATTCGTAAAAACCTGCTTGTTTTTGTAGTTCATCTCGTTTTGCAATGTGATTTACGAGTTCCTCTATATCAACTTCACCCTTATATTGTATGCTTTTTCTTCTAGCACGTTCCTCTAGGCTTGCAGTAATAAAGAAGTGGTAATCGGTTTTTGGATAAATCTGCATAAGTGATCTTCCAGAAACAATAATATTATGCTCTATTTTCAAATGTTCAATCAAATTTCTAGCAAAAACAAATAAAGCTTCATTATTTGCTTTTCCTCCCACTTCCGATACAGCAAGAGAGGCTTGTCTTGATTGTAATTCTTCTTCTTCTATTATGTGCCCGTCCATATAAATTTTGGTTTCATTATTTTCTATTTTTAATTCAATATGAAATAAATCCATTACGGTTTTAATGTCAATTTCTTTTGCCTGTGCTTTTAACTTATCTAAATTTGCCCCACTTTTCATCATTACATACACAATGGCTCTATATAAATTCCCACCGTTTAATAAAATGGTATTTGGTAAAATTTTAATTAATTCTCGGCAAATCGATGTTTTACCAGCTCCTACCAATCCTTCAATTCCAATTACAACATGTTCCATACTTTTTCTCCTATGTTTTTATTTATTTCGCTTCCCATTATACCACAAATTCCATCCATGTGTTAATTTTTTGCTACAATTTTTCTTATTCCTTGCATATTTTTTGTAATTTGGTGAAAAATATTCTTAGAGAAAAGAAATGGAGGTGCTTTCATTATGGCAAAAAATAATAATAAAAACCAAAACAAAAATAAGGAAAATCAAAATAAGAATGAAAACAACAATCAAAACAAGAACAACAATAACGAAAACTGTAGATAGTTACGATATGGAGAACCCCGCACACTGTGCGGGGTTCTCTCTTAACAGAAACACTTGCTTAGCATTACAAATTAAAAATTTTTAATGCGTTGCTGAGATGTTTGTCACATAATCTGTCTTCTATTTCTGGACTGAATTCTTTCAGATTATCGGATATTCTGTTTAGGTATCTTTCAAACTCTCTTCCAAATTGTATATCTGAAACAATTCCATTTTGGTAAACAGTCGCTAACCCTTCCTGAATGTCCATTGTTCTTATCGCAGTTCCTATACAATTTAACATAGCATACAACTTGCTCTTGCCACATTCGTCTCCTAGCTCCTGCTTCAAAATCATTTTTGCAAATCTAATATCTTCCCGATATTCCTTTTTCCAATTTGCAAATGCTTCGGCTTGCTCCTTTGTAATTGTTAATTTTGTTTCTGCCATTTCTACACCCTCCATTTTTTTTGGCTGTTTATAGTTGCATGTACCATATTTCTTTTGCTGTACTAGCAAATATTTCTATTCCATTATAGCACAATTTATGTTAATATTCAAGTAATTTGTTTTTATGCTTTATTGACTTTTTGTCATTTTTGTAATACTATAATCTTATACTATAAATGGAGGTTATGATTTTGAGAACAATTATTGATGTAAAACCATTGGAAGACTGTAAATTACTTTTAACATTTGATAATCATATGAAAAAAATTAAAGATATGAAACCATATCTTGATAAAGGTGTTTTTAAAGTTCTCCAAGACAAAGCTATTTTCAATTCTGTAACCATTGAATTCGGAACCATTTCTTGGGGTAATATTGATATGTGCCCAGATTCTTTGTATGAGAGTAGCTATGAAATAGAATAATCCCTTAAAATGAAATGACGGAGTAACCCCGCACACTGTGCGGGGCATTTTCTTATTCTTTGGGTTCTTCGCTGGATTGTTCTTTTATTATTTTACTTTTTTCCTCTTGCATGGCTTCATTAATTTTTTCTTTTTCTTTTAATATAAGCCATACAATAGCACCTCCAATCACACCAAACAATATGAGTACAAATAAAGCACCTACACCAAGCATATAAATATGTCTTATTCTTTCGCCAAACTTATCTATTCTCGTTTCTTCCAATGCATAACTGATTGTTCCTAATCCGAGGACTATACCAAGTCCAATCAAAGATCCCATCAAAGATCCTAAAATCCTTATTCCCCACACTGCAAGCCTTTTCTTTACCGCTGTTAAAATAATGCTCCGTTTTTCTTTCTTAGAAAATTCTTTCATTTAGAAATTCCTCCTTACCATTTTTGTTTTCTTTGAAACATTTTGTTCGTATTATATCATATTATGGTTAATTTTTCAACATTACATAATTCTTACTCCAAATACTTCTTCAAGAACCTGCCTGTATGACTTTGTTCATTTCTTACGACTTGTTCTGGAGTTCCTACTGCTACGATTTGTCCGCCTTTGTCTCCGCCTTCTGGGCCTAGGTCTATTAGGTGGTCTGCAGTTTTGATTAGGTCTAGGTTGTGTTCGATTACGATGATGCTGTTTCCAGTGTCTACTAGTCTTTGTAAGATGTTTACTAGTTTGTGGACATCGGCTATGTGTAAGCCTGTGGTTGGTTCGTCTAGGATGTATAGGGTTTTTCCGGTTGGTTTTTTGGATAGTTCGGTGGCTAGTTTTACTCTTTGGGCTTCTCCTCCGGATAGGGTTGTCGAGGGTTGTCCTAGTTTGATGTAGCCAAGCCCTACATCATATAGGGTTTGAATTTTTGTTTTGATTCTTGGGATGTTTTCGAAGAAGGTGAGTGCTTCTTCTACTGTCATATCTAGTACATCTGCTATACTTTTCCCTTTATATTTTACCTCTAACGTTTCGTGGTTGTATCTTTTTCCATGGCAAACTTCACATGGTACATAGATATCTGGTAAAAAGTGCATTTCGATTTTTAAAATTCCGTCTCCATTACATGCCTCACATCTTCCGCCGGAAACATTAAAGCTAAATCTTCCCTTTGCATAACCACGCATCTTTGCTTCATTGGTAGTAGCAAAAATATCACGTATGATATCAAACACGCCTGTATAGGTAGCAGGATTAGATCGTGGCGTTCTTCCAATTGGAGATTGGTCAATGTTAATAATTTTATCAATATGCTCTAATCCTTTAATCTCTTTGCATTTTCCCGGTTTTTCATTAGAGCCATAAATTTCTTTGGCAACCGTTTTATACAAAATTTCATTTACCAAGGTACTTTTTCCAGAGCCTGAAACGCCTGTTACACAGGTAAATACTCCTAGTGGAAATTTTACATTAATATTTTTTAGGTTGTTTTGCTCAGCTCCAATTACTTCAATTGCTTTTCCATTGGATTTTCTTCTCTTTTTTGGTACTAAAATCTTCTTTTTCCCACTTAAATATTGTCCAGTAATGGACTCTGGTATTTGTTTTATTTCTTCGGCAGTTCCTTGTGCAATTACATTTCCCCCATGCACTCCAGGACCTGGACCAATATCGATTATTTGGTCTGCTGCATACATGGTATCTTCATCGTGTTCTACCACAATTAAGGTATTTCCCAAGTCTCTTAATTTTTTCAAGGTTGCTAGTAATTTGTCATTATCACGTTGATGTAAACCAATACTTGGTTCATCTAAAATGTATAGTACTCCTGTTAAACCAGACCCAATTTGAGTGGCTAAACGAATACGTTGGGCTTCTCCTCCAGATAAGCTTCCTGCTGATCTAGATAAGGTTAAATATTCTAAGCCTACATCCATTAAAAATTGCAATCTTTGGTTTAATTCTTTCATAATTTGGTCGGCAATCATGGCTTCTTTTTTGGTTAGTTTTAGTGCATTTAAGTAAGCTTTAATTTTATCGATCGACATATCGGTTAATTCATTAATATTCTTATCTCCTATTTTTACAGCAAGTACCTCTTTTTTTAGCCTTGCTCCATGACAAGTAGGACATGCACTATAGCTCATGTACATCTCATAAAAATCTCGCATTCCTTGCGATTTTGTTTCATTATAGCGTCTATCTAAGGTAGGAATGACTCCCTCAAATGGTGCTTTGAATTTTCTGGTTCCTGCTGCAGAGGTATATTCAAAATCGATTTCTTCGCTTCCTGTACCATATAAAATTTTATTTAAAAAGTCACGTGGTAGTTTTTTGATTGGCACTTTGATGTTTACTCCATAATGACGAGCAATGCTTTCAAAATACATTTTTGCCATGGTATCGCCTTTTTTCATGGTGCTTGCACCAAAGGCTTTTACACCATCATATAGGGTTTTGTTTTTGTCTGGAATAATTAATTCTTCATCCATTTTCATTAGGTAGCCAATTCCTGTACACGATGGACATGCTCCTACTGGATTATTAAACGAGAACATTCGTGGTGATAATTCTGGAAAACTAATACCACAATCTGGGCAGGCATAATTTCCACTAAATAGTTTTTCTTCTTTTCCAACGATATCGATTAAAACTAATTCATTGGCATGTTTCATGGCAATTTCAACCGATTCGGCTAAACGGTTTCGGATGTCTGGCTTAATAACCAAACGGTCTACAATTAGGTGTACATTGTGTTTTTTCTTTCGATCTAATTCTAGGTCATCGGTTAATTCGACGGTTTCGCCATCAATTCTAGCACGTACAAAACCTTCTTTTACAAAGTCTTCTAATAATTTGGTAAATTCTCCTTTTCTTCCATGAATTACTGGTGATAGGACTTGAATTTTGGTGCCTTCTTCTAGTGCCATAATGGTGTCTACAATTTGGTCGATGGATTGTTTTTCGATTTTTTTTCCACAGTTTGGGCAATATGGAATACCAATTCTTGCATATAATAGACGAATATAGTCGTATATTTCGGTTACGGTTCCCACGGTAGAACGTGGGTTTTTTGAGGTGGTTTTTTGGTCAATGGAAATGGCAGGTGATAATCCTTCAATTAATTCTACATCTGGCTTTTCCATTAGCCCTAAAAATTGTCTTGCATAACTTGATAGGCTTTCTACATATCGTCTTTGCCCTTCTGCATATAACGTATCAAATGCTAAAGATGATTTTCCGTGAACCAGAAAGTCCTGTAATAACCACTAGTTTATCTCTTGGTATTTCTAAATTAATATTTTTTAAATTGTGTTCCTTTGCTCCCTTTATTACTATTTTATCGTTCATATTTCCCCCCAGCATGCTTGTTTTATTTCTTATTATGATTACATGCAAGGTATATTATACTATATTAATTTGTTTTAAACAAGTGTTTGTGTGATTTTTTTCAATTTTCTGTTACTGTTCAAAAGTAATCATTTTTATATCAATTCATTTTAAGAACCCCCAGTCGCTCCGCGCCAGCCCCCTTGTTAAAGGGGCTTTCCTGTAAAGTCTTTGAAGTTTGTATGCAATAAACAAATATGAAATGATAAAAATAATATTAAATATAATAATTTACCAATAGTCTGATTTTGCTTAACCTTACGAAGCGTTGCAAAAAAGCCCCTTTAACAAGGGGGCTGGCACGCGGAAGCGTGACTGGGGGTTCTTATTACTAATTATTCATCTCTGAGTTGTTACATTTTATTTAAATATCTGCTCCATAACGTTCTCTCATTAATTCTCGATATTCTTCTAACGTGTATGTTTTTCCCCCATTAGCAATGTCCTCTTCTGCTTCACGTATAGCCTCTTTAATGTATCGCATATATATTTCATCTTCTATCTTTTTCTTAAGTCGTTTCGTTTGTACATTTTCTTTAAACATCATAAACATTCCTTTTGCTTTTTTCAATAACATATTTTCATCACCTAGAAATGACTTTATCATATATTTGTCTTTTTTGCAACACTTTCAATGTTTTTTACAATTTGAAAAGGAGACTTAGGCAAATGCCAAGTCTCCCAAGCGGAACTTTAAAGCTGCTCGCGGTAGAGCGGTTTCTTGGTTTCAGGCTCCCCTATTACTGCCGGCTGTTTATGCTGTTTTGACGGCTGCAACTGTGCCTTTCTTTCTTCTACCTTCGCTTTTAAATATTCCTTCTGTTCCATTTTTTGTTACCTCCTAAACAAAGTATTTATTTCATCAAGTTTCGCCCTAGGTGTAAATATAAGGTAAATACTCAATGTTATCTTTATTTTACCACTTTACGTAACATTTTGCAATACCTTTCCGTGGAATTCCGATTACGGTTACATTATCTTCTACTGGTTTTGTTACAACTGCATTGGCACCAATTTTTACGTGATTGCCTATTTTTATAGGGCCTAGGATTTTGGCACCACATCCTACCATTACATCATTTCCTAGGTCTGGATGTCTTTTGTTTTTGTCTTTTCCGGTTCCGCCTAGTGTTACTCCGTGGTAAATGGTGCAATCATTTCCTATGGTTGCTGTTTCTCCTATAACAATTCCCATTCCATGGTCGATGAACAATCTTCTTCCTATTTTGGCACCAGGATGAATTTCGATTCCCGTTAAAAATCGGGCTATTTGTGAAATTAGCCTTGCTAGGAAGAATAGTTTGTGTGTATAGAAAAAATGTCCCATACGATAGAATAGTAACACATGAAACCCTTGGTATAGCAAAATCACATATAAAATATGCTTTGCCGCAGGGTCTTTTTTTTGTATATTTTTCGCATCTTCATATAATTCTTTCCAAAATCTCATACTTCTCACCTTACTTATCATATGAAATCCAAACGAATTTGTTGCACGTTTTGCCTTTTTTCGCATATATTATCGTAAAAGAAAAACAAGGAGGACATTTATGTGTGGTTTTGTTGGATTTGTAAATCTAGAACACGATTTACAAAATAGACGAGAAATTTTAACACGTATGACAAAAAAATTAGCAAAACGTGGACCAGATGAAGAAAACTTCTATTTAGCTCCACGGAGTTAATTTCGGACATAGGCGTTTAATCATTCTTGACCCCAAAAATGGCGGTCAACCTATGAGTGTAAAGCATGGTGATACTACTTATACCATTGTATATAACGGACAATTATACAATGCCAAAGAACTTCGTGAAGAACTACAAAAAAAGGGGCATACTTTTAAAGGATATTGTGATACAGAGGTTGTTTTAAAAGCTTACATAGAATGGCGGAAGTGATATTATAAAAGACTTTAATGGTATTTTTAGTTTTGCTATTTGGAATGAACAAAAACAGGAATTATTCTTGGCAAGAGACCATTTTGGAATAAAACCACTTTATTACAGCCTTGCCGAAAACAATCTTGTTTTTGCCTCAGAAGTAAAAGCACTTTTGGAACATCCATCCATTGAAGCCAAAATCAACCAAACTGGAATTTGCGAATTATTTGGTATTGGTCCTGCCCATACCCCTGGCACTTCTGTGTTTAAAAACATCTATGAAGTAAAACCAGCTCATTTTATGGTATATCATAAAGACGGAATGCACGAAGAAGAATATTGGAAATTGGAATCTAAACCTCATACCGACGATTTTGAAACGACTTGCCAAACGGTTCATACTCTACTAGATGATGCCATAAAAAGACAACTTGTTTCCGATATGCCACTTTGTGCTATGCTTTCTGGTGGCTTAGATTCTAGCATTATTACTGCCTATATTTGCAATTATTACAAGGAAAACAATTTACCAAAATTAAATACCTATTCGGTGGATTATGTGGATAATGATAAAAACTTTACCAAAAGTGATTTTCAACCAAATTCGGATAATGAATTTATTGAACTCATGTTACAACATTTCGATACCAATCATCACAAAATTGTCATCGACACCCCTGAGCTTGCAAGTGCTTTAGAAGATGCCATGATTGCAAGAGATTTTCCAGGTATGGCAGATGTAGATTCTTCGATGTTACTATTTTGTAAACATATTAAAAAAGGGGCAACGGTTGCCGTATCCCGGTGAATGCTCGGATGAAATCTTTGCTGGATACCCTTGGTTTTTCCGTAAAGATGCTCTAAACAGTAACACTTTTCCTTGGTCCATCGCCTTAGACGAAAGGCAAAATCTATTACACCCTGATATTGGTAAACAAGTCCATTTGAAAGACTACATTGATTCTCGCTACCAAGAAAGTCTAGCAAAAGTAGAAATTTTAGATTGCGATTCGGAAGAAACAAAAGAAAAGCGAAAGATTTCCTATTTAACACTAAATTGGTTTATGCAAACCCTACTTGACCGCTCTGACCGTATGAGTATGTACAATGGGTTAGAACTAAGGGTACCTTTCTGCGATTATCGTTTAGTAGAATATATGTGGAATGTACCTTGGGAAATAAAAGCCTTAAATGGCAGAGAAAAAGGACTATTACGCTATGTGGTACGTGATTTACTACCAGACGAAATTGTAAACCGAAAAAAGAGCCCATACCCAAAAACCCACAATCCAACTTACCTAAAAGCCGTAAAAGAAATGTTATGGGATATCATGCAAAAAAAAGACGCCCCAATCAATCAACTATTAAATAGAGAATATATTCTAGAAATTCTAGAAACCGACGGCAAAGCCTTCACACGCCCATGGTTTGGTCAACTAATGACAGGTCCACAACTAATGGCATACCTATGCCAAGTAAACATGTGGCTTGAGAAGTATCAGCCGAAAATTGAAATGTAAATATTAATTTTATTATAAAAATTCTCTTATTGTAAAAAATAGCCCTGTCAAACTGGGCTATTTTCTACATATGATGATATTATAAGTCCTATGATATCTTTTTCTTTTTGTGTTAATTTAGAAACTTGTTTTGCTAAATCGAATACTAAGCTAAAGTCCTGAGATGACATATTGCACAGTTTCAATACTATTTCTTTAGTATTAATTTCGTTACATGAAACTTTTGTCATTCCCTCGATTTGTTCAGAATATCCCACCTCTTCAGCCATTTTAGCAAAATTCAAATTTAAAATTTCACAAATCTTGTTTAGTACTTTCAGCGACGGTATTTGTTTACCTTTTTCAATCCTACACAAGTATATAGGTGTTACACCTACCATTTCAGCAAAATTTTTTTGCGCTTAATAGTTTTCTTTTCCTTGCCTCTACTATTATTTCATACCACTTATTCATCTTATTTCCTCCTGTTAATAATTATTGTTTATTATTATCTATAAATAAGCCTGCCTAAAGTAGCACAGGAGAATTTTTACTAATTTTAATACTACTATATTAACACAATTTTACTGCAATTTCAACTAAATTTACTCATTTTTTCGACATACTCTCTATCTTCTATTCTTATTTAAGGTGAAATTTTTGCACCTTAAAGATTTGTATTCGACATCTGTTAGTTAAATTATTTTACCACCCATATATTGAAAATGGTATTTCTTTTTGATAGTACTCAATTCCTTTTTTTACATATGGTATCACATTACTTGGCAAATGGTTTAACTCATAAAAAGCCAATTCATCACATTTGTCTTTTTCCATAATTCTTACTTCTCCCTCATAACTTTTACAAGTTAAAAAGTAATCAATACTTTCCCTTTCTGGTGTTTTTCGATGCATAACATGTACAATATCCAAATCCTCTTCTTGTATTACAATTCCTGCCTCTTCAAATGCTTCTCTTTTCATAGCATGAATGACGCTTTCGTTTCCATCAACATGCCCTGCAACAACACTATAGTTTCCATCTTCATATCCTGTATTGTATCTTCTTAATAACAATATTTTCCCATTTTCAATTAATATTAAATGCACTGCTACTACTAACTTAAATCGTTCCATTTATTTCAACAATTCCTCCACAAGTTCCTTCATTTCTTCCTTATTTTTCTCATTCATACGAGAGCGAATGGTTACTATTTTTTCACACACTGTAACTTCTTTCATATTTTCTACAATCTCTAGCATTTTCTTTGCTGCAGATGGCGCCCATGTTCCATTTTCGATGATGGCGATTTTTCTTTTTTGATAGTTTTTTCCTTGTAGTTGATGTAAAAAATTGTGCATTGGTGGAAAAACGTCTGCATTGTATGAGGCTGCTGCAAGAACTAGTTTGTCGTAGCGGAAGGCATCTTCAATTGCTTCTGCTAAATCGTCTCTTGCAAGGTCAAATAAGGATACTTTTTGTACTCCTACTTGTTTTAGCAATGTAGCAAATTCTTCGGCTGCTTCTTTGGTATTGCCATGAATGGAAGCATATGCTATGGTAACTCCTTCGTTTTCTGGTTCATAACGACTCCATATATCGTATTTTCCTAAATAATGCCCCAAATCTTTTGTTAAAATTGGTCCATGTAATGGGCAAATTGTTTTGATTGGTAAACTCTTAGCCTTCTTCAAAACCGCTTGCACCTGAACCCCATATTTTCCAACAATATTAAAATAATACCTTCTCGCCTCACAATCCCAATCTTCCTTGGTATCCAATGCTCCAAATTTACCAAAAGCATCTGCCGAAAACAAAATTTGATTGGTCACTTCATATGTCATCATTACTTCTGGCCAATGCACCATTGGTGCCATAACAAACTGAAAAGTATGCTTTCCACTACAAAATGTATCCCCTTCTCCCACAACAACTTTCCTCTCTTCTAAATCCTCAATCTCAAAAAATTGTGGAAGAAAAGCAAACACCTTTTGGTTTGAAACAATTTTCATCTCTGGATACGCCTCACAAAGTTTCTGAATGTTATAAGCATGGTCAGGCTCCATATGAGAAACCACCAAATAATCCACACTCTCTCCTTGCAAAGCCTCTTGCAAATTCTCATACCATTCATCAGTAGCACGCCTATCCACCGTATCCATCACAACATTCTTATCATCCCTTATCAAATAAGAATTATAAGAAATCCCATTTGGCACAACATACTGGCTCTCAAACAAATCAATCCCCTTATCATCAACCCCAATATAAATTATACTATCTGTTACCTTCTTATTCATAACCAAATCCTCCTTTATAATAAATTTCTTCCTCTACAATAGCACGAAGCTAATAATCGATTTCTTTTCGAAATGGAGACCCGACAGCCCTTTGAGGCGGGGGAATACCCGTGAGCTTGGAGGGCGAAATGAAGAAAATAAATCGATTATTAGCTGGGAGCGGAAACCCAAAGTACCTACTAAGAAATGCTCTCCTTCAACTTAACCAAAGTATTTAGCGCCTCAATCGGAGTGAGCTCATTTAGATTCACCTTATCAATCTCATGCGCCAACTCCGCAAGCTTATAATTATACATACTAAGCTGCCCCTCCGTCTGACCTTTCGCCTCTTTTTTCTCCTGCTTTCCAAAAGCACTCTTCCTCTCTAAACTTTTCAAAATCTCATTCGCCCTTTTCACAACAGGAGCAGGCACTCCCGCCAATTTCGCCACATGAATTCCATAACTCTCATCTGTACCACCTTGCACAATCTTCCTTAAGAAAATAATATCTTCTCCCTTTTCCTTAACCGCAATCGAATAATTCTTAACTCCCTCTACCTTATCTTCAAGCTCTGTCAACTCATGATAATGTGTTGCAAACAACGTCTTCGCTCCACATTTCTCCTTATCCGCAATATAGCCAGCAACCGCCCATGCAATCGACAACCCATCATAGGTAGAAGTTCCTCTTCCAATCTCATCTAAAATCACCAAACTATTCGCCGTAGCCTCTTTTAAAATATCTGCAACCTCCATCATCTCCACCATAAACGTACTTTGTCCCATACTCAAATCATCCGAAGCACCAACTCTTGTAAAAATCTTATCCACTACACCAATTTTAGCTTTCGTAGCTGGTACAAAACTTCCCACTTGTGCCATCAAGGTAATCAACGCCACTTGCCTCATATAGGTAGATTTTCCCGCCATATTCGGTCCTGTAATAATCGACAAACGGTCATCTTCCTTATTTAAGTATGTATCATTTTCAACAAAACTTCCACTTGGCAACATCTTTTCAATTACGGGATGTCTTCCACCCTTTATATCAATTTCACCTGAATCATCTACTTCCGGTTTCACATAGTTCAAATCTTCTGCTACGGTTGCAAATGAACATAGTACATCTAAAGTAGATACCACAAATGCCGTTTTTTGAATTCGTTGTATTTGTCTTGCAATATCTGCACGAACCTTCAAAAACAATTCATATTCTAAAGCAATTAACTTTTCTTCTGACCCTAAAATTTTCTCTTCTAATTCTTTTAGTTCCTCTGTAATATAACGCTCCCCATTCGTTAATGTCTGTTTTCTAATAAAACGGTCAGGTACTAAACTCAAATTCGATTTCGTAACCTCAATATAGTACCCAAATACCTTATTAAATCCTACTTTCAAATTTTTAATTCCAGTTTCCTCTTTTTCTCGTAATTCTAGCTTCATCAACCAATTCTTTCCTTCTGTGGTTGCTGTTTTTAACTCATCTACCTCTTCATGATAGCCTTTTTTAATAAGCCCTCCCTCTTTTACCGAAATAGGTGGTTCGTCTACAATAGCTTTTTCAATTAACTCATAAACATCTTTTAATTCATCCAATCCCTTTTGCAAGCTTGTAAGTAATGGCGATTTTGCTTTTTCTAACAGTTTCTTGATGTTTGGTAATTCTCGAATGGAATTCTTAAGAGATACCATATCTCTTCCATTTGCATTCCCATACGAAATTTTTCCAATTAAACGTTCAATATCATATACCTTTTTAAGAGAAGCTATGATTTCTCCTTTTAGCATTGGACTATTTTTTAACTCCTCTACTGCATCTAATCTTTTATGAATTTCTTCTACTTCGATTAATGGGTCATTTAAGTAACGACGTAATAGGCGACCTCCCATAGAAGTACTGGTTTTATCCAATACCCATAATAGTGTTCCTTTTTTGGATTTATCCCTCATTTTTTCGGTAATTTCTAAATTTCTTCTTGCATTTATATCTAAGGACATATATTTTGTTGTTTGATACACTTCAATTTTATGAATATGTTCTAATTTCATTTTTTGGGTTGCTGTTAAATAATTTAATAGCCCATTGATACTAGCCACCATTAATAAATCGTTTTCTAGTGTTTCTATTTTTTTACCAGAAGTGGTTACTAACTCGTAATTTGTTTGAAGTTCCTCATATTCTTCTGTAAAAGTATCCTCTTCTACCTTTGAAATATACATATTAAAACGTTCTTTTAATTCTTTCATTTCTTGTTCACTTTGGTAAAACAACTCATTGGCAATTAGTTCTGCTGGTGCAAAACGAGAAATTTCATCTAATACTCGTGCAAAATTGTTATCTTCCTTAATGCCGTGTTGCATAGAATTCACCAGTTGAAATATCACATACCGAAACTCCAAAGAAAATTCCTTTTTTATAAACACTCATAATATAATTGTTCTTTTTTTCTTCTAGTAAGTTCGATTCAATTACTGTTCCCGGAGTAATTACACGAATCACATCTCGTTTCACAATTCCTTTTGCTTGTTTTGGATCTTCTAGCTGTTCACAAATTGCTACCTTATAACCTTTTGCAATCAATCTTGCTGTATAAATTTCTGCTGCATGAAAAGGAACGCCACACATAGGAGCACGTTCTTCTTGCCCACATTCTCTTCCTGTTAAGGTAAGTTCTAGTTCACGTGATGCAGTAATAGCATCATCAAAGAACATTTCATAAAAATCCCCTAAACGGTAAAATAAAATACAATCTTTATATTCTTCTTTGGTTTGCAAATAATGTTGCATCATTGGTGAAAATTCTGCCATGATTATTACTCCTTTTTTATATTTTATCTCTTAAGAACCCCCAGTCTGCTACGCAGACAGCCCCCTTAAATAAAGGGGCCTTTTTTGTTGTTCTAAACTGTGCTTTCTTACGTAGCTAACCTTAGCAAAGCCTCCTTTACTTAAGGGAGGTTAAGATAGCTGTTAACGAACGTTAGTGAGTCTTACAGATATCTTATACGTAGTGGCAGTCCGAAGGACTGACGGAGGGTTCTTCTCCTTTCAAATACCACATATGTTGTGATACGATTTTTAGGTCAATTACCTTATTTATCCATTCGTCTTTTCCTTCAAAAATAACTACCTTGTTGGAGTCGGTTCTGCCTGTTAGCATGTTTTCGTTATTTTTGCTTTTTCCTTCTACTAGAACTTTTTGAATGGTTCCTATGTATTTTTGATTGTTCCCTTCTATTTGGCTTTCTACGAGTGTTTTTAGCTTGTTAAATCTTTCGTGTTTTATTTCTTCTGGAATTTGATTTTCCATTTTGTCTGCTACGGTTCCTACTCTTCTTGAATAGATGAACATGAAGACTTGTTCGAAATTGACTTTTCTTACTACCTCTAGGGTATCTTCAAAGTCTTCTTCGGTTTCTCCTGGAAAACCAACAATAATATCGGTAGAAAATACGACATTGGGAATTTGCTCTTTCATGCTTTGTACTAATGCTAAATATTGTTCTTTTGTGTATTTTCGGTTCATTTCTTTTAGTATTTTGCTACTACCGGATTGTAGTGGTAAGTGAATAATTTTCGATACTTTTTCGCAGTCTCGAATGGCTTCTATCACATCTTGTTTAAAATCTTTTGGGTGTGGCGAAACAAAGCGTATCTTCTGAATTCCTGCTATTTTGTTTACGTCACGTAATAAATTGGAAAACTTGTACCCCTTTCCACCATCATAGGAATTTACATTTTGACCAAGTAAAGTAATTTCCTTGTAGCCTTCTTTTGCTAAAGTTTCAATTTCTTGTAAAATATCACTTGGTTTCCTGCTTCTTTCTCTTCCTCGTACATATGGCACAATACAGTAAGTACAAAAATTATTACAACCATACATAATGGTAACCGATGCTTTTATGTTATCTTCTCTTTTTATAGGAAGTCCTTCATAAATTTCTCCATCAATATCGATAATATCTTCTACTTGATGTCTTTTTTCTAAAATATGATATACATCTTCTGGCAGTTTGTGTAAGGTATGAGTCCCAAATAGAATATCTACAAATGGGTAACTCTCATGTAACTTCTGGGTAATATGCTTTTCTTGCATCATACACCCACCAATTGCAATAATCGTACCTTTTTGTTCTTTTACTCTCTTCATTTCTCCAATCTTGCCAAACAACTTATCTTCTGCATTTTCTCTTACACAACAAGTATTAAATACCACAAAATCAGCTTGTTTCATATCCTCTGTTTTGCTATATCCCATCTTTTCTAGCATACCACATATCTTTTCCGAGTCATTTTCATTTAATTGACATCCCATAGTAAAAATAGAATAAGACAAATTTTTATCTTTATTTATGTTGGCTACTTTTTCCATATATTCATACTGCACATCTATCTCATTTTTCAATTTCTAATCCACCTTTATTCGACTTTATTTTCTCCTATTTTATCACAATCAACCTTTTACTGCAACAAAATTTTAATAGAAAAATTACGGCAAAGAGGAAGAAATTAAACAAATTTCTTCCCCTTTAGCAAAATTGCATTCACACATATTTATTTCATCTTATCAAGTTCCTTCTCCATTTGTTCTAGCCTATCTAATAGTGAAAACATCTTAAAAAATTCTTTCATTTTATAAATTATGATTTCTTTTTCACTCTCCTTCAGTTTTGGTTTTCCTTCTTCGCATTCAGGCTCTTCCACATCTGAAAGACTATAATCCTCTAAAACTTTGAATTGTAGCTTTGTTAGTCCTTGTTCATAATACTGTGCTTGAAAAATCGGCTTTGTACCATCACCTGTTGGCGTTAATTCTACATACCAATTTTCTGTTTTAATACACCGCATTTCTTTCTTACTAGTAATAGTGTAATACATGTGTCTCCTCCCAAAATTCCATTTTTCTTTTTAGTTTACTACCAATTTTGTAGTAATACTATATCATATATTTTTTATTGTTGCAACACTTTATTTTCCCACTTGTTAAAAACTTCAACGTCAAAATCTAAGTTTTATTCTATGTATAAGTCGTTTTGTTTAATATATTCATATACTTCTTTTGGAATCATTGTACAACTTTCTTTTCCTTTCTTACTTTTTAATAAAGTCCTCACTTCGCTTGCACTGATTTGTTTATATAGATTATTTTCTAGTATGTGAAAATGGGTATAATACTGTTGTAAAATTGGCTCTATGGTAAAGAATTGTTTTATGGGAATATCTCGTTCGATTATGATGTATTCATAATTTTTTGCCAATATTTCAAAATCGAATAATTTCGTTAGTTTCATTAAGTTATCTGCGCCTATTATGAAATATAGTGTTACATCTTTATAGTTTTCTTGAATTTTTTGAAAGGCTTGTAACATGGTTAAATTATATGGTAAATTAAGTTCTATGTCTGATACTTCTAGTTTGGTTTGGTTTTTGGTTGCTAGTTTTAACATTTCGTATCGGTGTTGTTCGTTTGCTAGGTTGCTTTTTTGGTAGTGGTCTCCCATGGGTACAAATATTAACTTGTCCAAATTGTATTGTTCTACTACTAGTCTAGCTAGGTTTATATGGGCTTTGGTTACTGGGTTAAAACATCCGCCAAAAAATCCATATCGTGGTTTCATTTTTTGCTCCTTTTTATGGTTTTCATGTTTTTGGGTCGACACAAGGCCGACCCCTACATATTTTATCATTTATTTTTATATAGGTCTATGTATTCATTGACCTCTTTTATGTTTTTATATTTTTACATGTTGATGTGATTGTCGATCCCTTTCTTTGTTTTCATTTTACGGGTCGATGTAGGCATCGACCCCTACATCTATAAATATTTTTTTACTTCTTGGTAGATTTCTTCGTGGATGTCTTGTACGGTTCTTAATTCTCCATCTTTTACACATTTTACTTCATACCAATCGTAATCGTTTACTAGGTCACAGGCTGTATTATAACTATCGATAATATGTCTTTTATCTCGTTCGTGAATGTCTTTTCTTGCAGAATGTGTAAATTTATTGGCTCTATGTTCAATTAAGTTTAGGGCGTAATCTGGTGGCATGCTTAAGAAGAAGGTTTTGGTTGGTACTGGTAGACCGTATAGATTGAATTCAAAATCCCATAACCAATCTAAGAATTTTTTTCTTTCTTCTTTGTTTTCTATTTTTCCTGCTTGATGAACCATGTTAGCAGTTGTGTAACGATCTGCTAATATAATTCCACCTTCTTTATAATAGTCTTCATAATAGCGTTTGAAAGTAGCATAACGGTCTGCTGCATAAAAAGTAGAAGCAATATATGGGCTAACATCTTTCGCATTTTCTCCAAATTCTCCAGATAAGTACATTTTCACTAAACTTGAGGAAGCATTGTCATAGTTTGGAAAATTGACGACACGAAATTCTAAATTTTCTTCTTTTAATCGTTCTTGCAATTTTCGAAATTGCGTTTCTTTCCCACTTCCATCGGTTCCTTCTATTACAAATAATTTTCCCATTATTCATCCCTTCTTTCTATTATTTATATATTCGGACAGATACAAGACCTGCTACGTATAAAGGGTTGCATGGTATGCAATCCCTACGGGCACATTTTCTAATTTGTAGAAAAAAGGCCCCTTTACCTAAGGGGACTGTCAGCGTTAGCTCCCTTAGGGGTTCTTACACACCCATTCCCTTCTTTATATAATCTATTTCTTCTTCTACATTTAACCTCATGAATAAGGGTTCTCCTTTTTCAATTACTTTGGTTCCGTTTGGTATTTGGTCTAATTCATAGATGCTTTCCCATGTATTTTCTTGTTTGTCTAATCCAATTTGAGTAAGTAGGTTTTTAGCTGTTTTTTCCATGAATGGTAATAGCATGATTCCTATTTTTCTTAAATTCTCAATTAGATGGTTCATGCAAGAAGCTAGTTTTTCGGTTTCTTCTTCTTTTTGTAATACCCATGGAGCAGTTTCATCAATGTATTTATTGGTTCTAGCAATAATGTTCCAAAGTTCTTGTAAAGAATTGGCAAATTCAAATTTTTCAAAATGATCTTCTACTAGTTTGATTTGTTTTTTCGTGTATTCTTCTAAATCGCTATCCACCTCATTTACTTGTCCTACATAAGTTGGTACCTCTCCTTCAAAATACTTATTCACCATAGATACTGTTCGATTTAGTAAATTTCCTAAATCATTACATAAATCAAAATTAAAGCGTTCAATAAAACTTTCTGGTGAGAAAACACCATCTTGTACCACAGGCATTTCACGAAGGAGAAAATAACGAACCGCATCTAACCCATAACGGTCTAGTAGTAATTCTGGATATACCACATTTCCTTTTGATTTACTCATTTTTCCATCTTTCATCATAATCCAGTTATGCACTAAAATTTTCTTTGGTACTGGTAAATCAAGTGCCATTAAGAAAATTGGCCAATAAATTAAATGAAATCTGGCAATATCTTTTCCTACAATTTGTAAATCGGCTGGCCAGTATTTTTTAAATTTGGTATCATCTTCTGACAAATATCCAAGTGCTGTAATGTAATTGGTTAGAGCATCTAACCATACATATACTACATGAGATGGGTCACTTTTTACTTTAATTCCCCAATCAAAATTGGTACGGCTTACACATAGGTCTTCTAATCCTGGCTTAATAAAATTATTTAACATTTCGGTTTTACGAAATTCTGGTGTAATGAAATCGCTTTCTTCGTAAAGTTTTACTAATCGGTCAGCATATTTTTTCATATTAAAGAAATATGCTTCTTCTTTCATTAAAACCACATCTCTACCACAATCTGGGCATTTACCATCTACCAACTGTGTTTTCGTAAAATACGTCTCACAAGGAACACAATACATTCCCTCATAACTTCCTTTATAAATATCTCCATTAGCAAGAAATTTCTCAAAAATTTCTTGTACCACTTTTCCATGTCTATCCTCTGTGGTACGAATAAAGTCATCATATTCAATTTCCATTTTTGCCCACAATTCTTTTGCCATATCTGCCATATGGTCTACATGCTCTTGTGGTGTCATATGATTTTTTTCGGCTACAGTTTGTATTTTTTGTCCATGTTCATCAAGTCCAGTAAGAAGGTATGTATCATACCCTCTTAAGTTCTTGTATTTTTTGACGGTATCTGCTACCACAGTGGTATAAGCAGTTCCTATATGAAATTTTCCACTTGGATAATAAATTGGTGTGGTAATATAGTATTTTTCCATGTTTTCACGTCCTTACTTCATTATACGTTTTTCCAAAACCATTCTAAACTATTATCAATACTTTTTTTCTTTTTGGCTTTTGTTTCTACATCATCTACCCAAAGATAAGATGCATAGGAAATAAATATCATTACAAAATCAACTACCAAACATTTTGAAATTTCTGGTACCATTGCTTCATATTGTGCTGGTAAAATTAAAAATTGAATGCCATGCATTACTAATAGTATTAAAAATACAATTAGCGTTAGCATTGGTACATATGCATTTTTTGCTTCCTTTCCTATATACACTAAACAAATCGTAAGAAATAGTGATAATAATAAAATCCATGGGTCTGCTACATTAATTAAAAACATCTTTTGTTCCTCCTTATTTTAATTTTTCTTCAATGAAGTTTACTAACTCCTCTGCTTTTGTTTTAATATATTCTTTATCCTCTCCTTCAATCATAACCCTTACTAAAGGTTCGGTTCCAGAAGGACGTATTAAAACCCTACCATTATCCGCAAATTCATTTTCTAACTCATGAATTTTTTGTTGTATCGTTTCATCGTGTTCATAATCGTGTTTTTTATTGGATGCTACTTTTGCATTAATTAGTACTTGCGGATATATACTAATTATACTACAAAGTTTGGATGCTGAAACATTTTTTTCTAATAAAATTTGAATGACCATAAGAGAAGTTAAAATACCGTCTCCTGTTGGGTTGTAATCTAGGAAAATGATATGTCCCGATTGTTCTCCGCCTAAGTTATAGCCATTTTTTAGCATTTCTTCTAATACATAACGGTCTCCTACTTTGGTTTGGCACTCTTGTAGTTCATTTTCTTTACAATATTTCTTTAATCCTAAATTACTCATAACCGTTGCCACAACGGTATCTTTCTTTAACGTTCCTTTTTCTTTCATGTATTTCGAACAAATCGCTAGCACTTTATCTCCATTTATTTCATTTCCTTGTTCATCAATTAATAAACAACGGTCTCCATCGCCATCATAGGCTACTCCTAAACTTAATCTATGTTCTACTACAAATTTTTTAATTTGTTCTAAATGTGTTGAACCACAGTTTTCATTGATATTTACTCCATTTGGATGGTTGTTAATAATGACATATTGAATACCTAACTCAGAAAATATTTTTTCTGCTACCTTGTAGGTCGCCCCATTTGCAGTATCAATTCCTACGATAAAGTCCTCTTTTTTGGAGGCTCCAATGCTTGTTTTAAAATTTTCGATTAGATGATTGGCATATTCATCAATTAAGTCTTCTCTTAACTCGGAAACCCCAATTTTGTCATGTGGTGCATTCATTCCGTCAATTTGGTCTGAATCCATAATTTCTTCGATTTCTTCTTCAATGGCGTCATCAATTTTCATTCCTTTATTGCTAAAATACTTAACTCCATTAAATTCGTATGTATTGTGCGAAGCTGAAATAACCACACTGGCATCTGCTTTTAGTTTCCTTGTTAAATAGGCTACTGCTGGCGTTGGAATGACTCCTAATAATTTTACATTAGCACCGTAACTTAAAAATCCAGCGGTCATAGCACTTTCAATTAATGAACCAGAAATACGAGTATCCCTTCCAATTAGAATGGTTGGAGTATGGTCTGTGTGTTTGGATAAGACACAGGCTCCTGCTTTTGCTACTTTGTAGACTAAATTGGGGGTAAGTTCGGTATTGGCAATTCTTCTTATACCATCGGTTCCAAAATATTTTCTCATTTTCTTCACATTCCTTTCGATTATTAAATTGGATAAAACAAATTTTTACTTAAGATAAAGTTTTTATTGATAAACAATTTCTATTGAAATAAAGTTTTCTTTATTTCACAAACCTCTTTTTGATTGGTTTTGGTAGTTCTATTTCGATTTTGGTATTTTCTAGTATATGTCTTGGGTTGGTTCTGGTTAATACTTCTAGTTTTTCTTTTGAAATAATTTTTTCTAATTCTTTTTTGTTTTCTTGTATTATATCATATTTTTGAAAATTGTGTGCATCTACTGCAAAAAAATGAATACAATTTGCTTTTAGTAGTTGTATAAGTACTTTTTTGGCTCTTTTTCCATAATAGCCATCGATACTTGCAAAATTTGCTTGAAAAAGTACGCCTTTTGCAATTAAGTTTACAACAAAATTGGGGTTGTCTTGTACATACTGGTATCGCTCTGGATGAGCAATAATGGGGACTAGTCCATTTGCTTGCATTTCAAAAATTAATTGTTCTAGGTAATTTACTTTGCTATTCATCGGAAGTTCAAATAATACATAGCGACTATTGGCTAATGTAGATGCCTTTTTTTCTTTAATGAGTGTTACTAAATTGGGGGTAATATAAATTTCACTTCCAACATGAATTTTGAGACTTAGCCCGTTTTTCTAGCATTACTCGGTTTAATGCCTCTACCACTGCTTGTCTTTTTATATGCTCTACTTCGTATTGATTTTCCATATAGTGGGAAGTAGCAATAATATCGGTAAATCCTGCACTTTTTGCTTTTTCTAACATGGCATGGGTTTCTTCCATCGTTTTGGCACCATCATCAATGTTTGGAATAATATGCGTATGAATATCAATCATCTTTATTTTCTTTCTTCTCCTCGCTTACATTATTTTGTGTTTCTTGTGTTTGCATATTCGTTTCATCTTGTTTTTCTTCTCTTTGCCCATAATAATAACTGTGTTCGTAGTTTTTTGCTTTTACTGGTATTTTGTTAATTACAAGCCCTGTAATGGTTCCACCAACATGTTCTATCATTTTCTTTACTTTTTCTATTTCTCCCATTTTGGTGGATTGGTATGAGGTAACTAGCAAACTACCGTCTAACATTTTGGCTAAAATAATGGAATCGGTAACAAGTAGTGCTGGGGTTCCGTCAAAAATAACCATATCAAAGGTGTTTCTTAGTTTGGTAAGGAATTCTTGCATTTTTTCTAACCCCAATAATTCTGATGGATTTGGTGGAATATCTCCTGTGGACATTACATATACCCCATTTATAGAGGTCGTTTGAAAATATGCCATCATATCCTCTTTGTTTTCTATTTCACTAATACCAGATAAGTAATTCGATAATCCCGGTTTTCGTTCTATTTCAAATATCTCATGTAATCTTCCTTTTCGCATATCTGAATCGATAAGAGCAACTTTTTTTCCTTCATTGGCAAAGGAAATAGCAAGATTGGCCGATACCCAACTTTTTCCTTCTCCTGGTACACTGCTTGTTACTAGTAAGGTTTTCATTCCTTGGTTGGAAGTCATAAATTGAAGATTGGTTCTTAAGGTTCGAAATATTTCAGAGATTGGTGATTTTGGGTTTTGGCTTATCATTAATTCTTTTTTATTTTCATTTCCTTGTTGTTTTAACTCATAATGATATTGTGGAATAGAAGCTAACACCGTTAAACCTAGCCTTTTTTCTGCTTCTTCGCTTTTTTTAATGGTAGTATCTAATAAGCTTCTTATAAACACAAAACCAGCTGAAACGATAAATCCTATCATGCCAAAGAATATGATATTCTTTTTATAATTTATATTATATGGTTGTTCCTCCTCTTTGGCTTCATCTACAATTTGAAGATTATCTAGTTTGTATATATCTTTTGCTTTTTCAATAAACACTTTCGCTATTTCATTGGTCAAATCTTTTGCTACCTTAGGATTGCTATTTTTTACCGAAATCTCAATTAATTGTGTTGAAGTCACTAATCTTACGGTTATATTGTTTCGTAATGTCTCTTCTTCTATATTTATATTATCAAGATTTTTTAGTACTTCTCTTATAATATTGTTGGTTTTAATGAGCTCTGTATAAGTTGCAACTAATTGTTGGTTTAGTGTTACATCATTTCCAGTAATGGTATTATTTTCTGTGTTATTACTTTTGGTTAAAATCAATGTTGTTAAAGATTCATACTCTGGTACCACTACATATTTCGTATAACCAAATCCTAAAACTGCAAATAACACTGTTACCAATAAAATAAATACTTTTTTCTTCCAAAATATATCAAATAGTTCCTTTAAATCAATTTCTTCCATATTTTCTCCACTTATTATAACATTAGGTCTATTATATCGATATTTGCTCCCATTTGCAAGATGTTTCTAGAAAAATTTCATGTCGAAATTGGTCGGAAAGTTTTTTGTGTTTTTTGTTGCTTTTTGACAATGCGGTATGTTATAATTTTACTGAAATTAGACAAACCATGGAAAGGAGGATATGTGTATGGAAGATAAGAATACTCTATTAATTTTAAGTACACTTCAAGAAAATTTTGAAAAGATTTTTGCACGATTTGATGAACATGACAAAAGATTTGATGAATATGACAAGAAATTCGCTGAATATGACAAGAAATTTGCTGAATATGACAAAAGATTTGACAAACATGATAAGAAATTCGCTGAACATGATAATGATATAAAAGAAATCAAAGCTAGCTTACAATCTATTGAAAATATCGTAACTCGAATAGAATATGAACACGACCGAAAAATACAAATTGGTTTAGAACAAATTTCTATGCTTACGAATAAAATAGACATTATGCAAGAAAGTATCGATAAAATTAATTCAAAACTTGATAATCACGAAATCCGTATTGAAGTCTTAGAAGAAAAGGTTTTGTAATCATTTTAAGCTAAAATATAATTACTTACATTTTAGCTTAAATCTAACATCCTACTTTTTCTGTTAGGAAAATTTTCAAATATTAATTAAAAATGGTTTGTCTGATTTTTTTACTACATCTCATACATATAATGAATAAAATCCTTTTTTGCTTTTTCCAAATTTGTCACATATAAAAAAGTTCCATTTTCTAAAATCTCTTCACTATACTCGTTTTTTGGTATCATTACTGAGGTAAGATTATTCAAATATGCATCTTTATTGGCAAGCAATTCTGGAAGCATGCCCATGTATTTGCCTACATTTATATTGGTTGTTACTTGTTCTAAAATTAAATCGATAATTCTAGAAATTTCGCCTAAATCTTTGGTTAATATCTTATTTAACATAGCAACTAATACTTCTCTTTGCCTTCTGGTTCTTCCAAAATCGCCATAATCTGTAGTTCCGCTACGGTATCCTGCTTCTCTTTCTTTTACATGTGCAGCTGCTTGCTCTCCGGTTAATGTTACTTTTCCATAGCTTGTTACTTTTTTGGTTGGTTTCCCAGAAAATTTGTAAAACATATCAACAAAATGATTAATGGAATTCATTTCTTCCTTTGTAATTTCTAATTCCACTCCACCAATTTCATTAATAATATCATACATGCTAGAAATATTAACTGTAACATATTCTTTTATATTTAGTCCAAAGTTTTCATTAATTGTTTTTACGGCTAGTTGTTCTTTTCCTGTTGCAAAGGCTGCATTAATTTTGTATCGATTTTCAAATCCTGCAATATGAGCCGCAGTATCACGTGGAATACTAATTAATTTGATACTTTTGAATTTTGGATTAATGGAAATAATCATAATGGCATCACTGTTTCCATCGTATTGGTCTGACATATCTTTGGAATCGGAACCAAGAAGTAGGATATTTACTACTTGGTCATATTCCTTTTTGGTTAGCCCCTCTACTTCACTATACATCTCAGTATTAATCCCTAAATTTCCTTCGTCTAAATCTTTAAAATGTATTTTTGAAAGACGATCTCCTACAAACTTGCTTACCAAAATAACGGCTAGCAAAATGATAATAAGGAGCATAACAATAACTACTTTTACCCACTTATTCATTCCTTTTTTCTTTTTTGGTATTAGTTTGTTTTGATCGTCATATATCATTTTCCTTACCTCTTACCTAAGCCATTCTGGATTTGCTAAGTACCAATCGATGGTCTTGATAATGCCATCTTCGAATTGTGTTTTTGGCTCCCAGCCTAGTTCTTTCTTTATTTTGCTTGGGTCGATGGCATAACGATAGTCATGTCCTTTTCGATCCTCTACAAATTCTATCATAGTTTCTGGTTTATGTAAATGGTTTAAGATTAATTTTACAATTTCAATATTTCTTTTTTCATTATGTCCGCCAATGTTGTATCTTTCGCCTGCTCTTCCATTATGGAATACCATATCAATTGCTTCACAGTGGTCTTCTACATACAGCCAGTCGCGAATGTTTTTGCCATCTCCATATACTGGTAGCTTTTCGTTATTCATGGCTAGTTTTATCATATGAGGAATTAGTTTTTCATGGTGTTGATATGGTCCATAGTTATTTGAGCAATTCGTAATAGTTACATTCATTTTGAAGGTTTCGTAATATGCTCTTGCGATTAGGTCAGAGCTTGCTTTTGAGGCAGAGTATGGGCTGTTTGGATTAATTGGTGTTGTTTCTGTGAAATAGCCTTCTTCGCCAAGGGTGCCGTATACTTCGTCTGTGGAAATATGGACGAATTTGTTTTGGCTTCCTTCTCCCCAAATTTGTTTTGCTACTTCTAGCAAGGTATGTGTTCCAATTACATTAGTTTGGGTAAAAATAAATGGGTTTTTGATGCTATTATCTACATGAGATTCTGCTGCGAAATGGATTACTCCATTAATTTGGTATTTTTCAAATAAGTCTTTTACAAAGGTGTAGTCGCAAATGTCACCTTGTATGAAGGTAATTTTGTCTTGTATTTTTTTTAGGTTATTTAGGTTTCCTGCATAGGTTAGTTTGTCTAATACGATGATGTTATATTCTGGATGTTTTGTGACAAAAAATTCAGCAAAATTTGCTCCAATAAATCCAGCTGCTCCGGTAATTAATATGTTATTACTCATGTTTTTTCTCTCCTTTTTTGTTTTCGTTTGGGTTTCCGCTTCCGACCCATAATGGGATTAATTTTTTTCATTTCGCCCTCCAAGCTCACGGGTATTCCCCCGCCTCAAAGGGCTGTCGGGTCTTCATTACAAAAATTAATCCCATTACGGGGCTCACGCTAGTGTTTGCCATTTTTTATGGCGTTGGAATTTCTTTTGTGTTTTTTACGTTAGATTTTGAAATAAATTGGTTTTTCTTAATTCGTTTAGGGTTGGCCATTTTGTGTCTTTTTCGGAGGTGATTAGGTCTTCTTCTTTGATGTTTCCTAGTGGCCAGTTGATTCCTACTTCTTTGTCATTCCATGCAAGACCGCCTTCGGCGTTGTGGTTGTAGATGTCGTCACATTTGTAGGTAAATTCTGCTTCTTCGGATAGGACTAAGAAGCCATGGGCGAACCCTTTTGGAATTAAAAACATCTTTTTATTTTCTTCGGATAGGATGACTCCTTCCCATTTGCCATAGGTTTTGCTGTTTGGTCTTAGGTCTACTGCTACATCAAATACTTCGCCTTTTAGTACTCGTACTAATTTGGCTTGTATGTTTTCTTTTTGGAAATGCAAGCCTCTTAATACACCCTTTTTCGACTTTGATTGATTATCTTGTACGAAATCATAATATAAACCAATTTCTTCAAATTCTGCTTTGGAATAGGTCTCCATGAAATATCCTCTATCATCGCCAAATACTGTTGGTTCAATAATGTATACACCATCTATACTGGTTTCTATTTTTTTAAACTTTCCCATTTTACTCTACTCCTATTTTATTTTCTGCTAAATCTTTTAAAAATTTTCCATATTCTGTTTTCATGAATTGATCTGCTAATACAGATAACTGCTCTGGAGTAATCCATTCTTTACGAAATGCAATTTCCTCTGGGCAACAAATTTGCATACCTTGTCTTTTTTCAATGGTTTGTACAAAACTTGCGGTTTCTAGCAAAGAATCGTGTGTCCCAGTATCAAACCAAGTCATAGCACGACCTAGCTTTTCTACCTTTAATCGTCCTTGTTTCATATATTCTTCATTAATCGAAGTAATCTCCAATTCTCCTCTTGCTGAAGGTTTCACATTTTTCGCAATATTAACTACATCATTGGTATAGAAATACAAGCCTGGAACCGCATAATGCGATTTTGGAATTTCTGGTTTTTCTTCAATCGAAACCGCATGTCCATCTTGGTTAATTTCTACTACTCCATAGGCAGATGGGTCTTTTACATAATAACCAAATATGGTAGCCTCATCCTCTCGTTCATTGGCACGTTTTAGTAATTTACATAGGTTATGTCCATAGAACATATTATCCCCTAAAATCATGGCAACATTATCCTCACCAATAAACTCTTCCGCCAAAATAAACGCATCTGCAAGCCCTCTTGGCTTCTCTTGCACCTTATACGAAAACTGCATGCCCCATTTGGAGCCATCACCAAGAAGCTCTTGAAACGTTACAATATCTCTTGGAGTAGAAATAATAAGCACTTCACGAATATTTGCTTCCATTAAGACAGATAATGGGTAGTAAATCATTGGTTTATCATACACTGGCATGATTTGTTTTGATATAGCAAGGGTAAGTGGATATAACCTTGTTGCACTTCCACCTGCTAAAATAATTCCTTTACGATTTTTCATTTTCATTCTCCTATTTTAATTCTAATACTTTTTCTACTTCTATCGTATTATTTTGTTTTTTTAATTTCTGTTTATTATAAATATTATATAGTTTGTCTATCAATTTATCAACTACTCTTTTTTCAACTATTTGCATACGAATTTGGTCAATAATAGTACATACAACAAATACAGCAATTACGCTAAACACAAAATGAATCATCAAATATGGCGATGTAGCATATGTATTATTCTTTAATACTTTTCCCCACAGAAAATCCCTCATATAGACATTATCATGTATTAAATAAACTCCAAATGTAGAACTTGCTATTAAATTAAGCACTTTACTTTACTTTGCTTTAACTTCATGTTTTTAAATACAATAAATAATGTTATGGATAATATTAATAATGGCAAACTATTTACAATTCCAAAGTATGTTATATAATATTTTGCATCTGGATTAACTGCTGTTAGCAAATTAAACCCTATTGTTGTAATTATCATAAAAAGAATTATCATCCCACTATATTTCACATTCTTTACCATTGTTTCTGTGTATTTATTGGGATATTTTCGTATGTAGCCTGCTATATAGTACAACGTAACAAACCAAATTACATGTGAGAATTCAAAATTGCGAGTTGTAATTGTTGGTATAATTGAAAATATTGCCACTAATGTAAAACATAAATATCGATGTTGCTTTTCATTAAAACTGCTTATCGATTGATTTATGAATGGTATTAATACATATAATATAACATATGTCGTTCCAAACCAATATGCGTTTTGTGTAATTGCAAATATTGAATTTATTATTCCTCTGAACGTAAATGGTATTATATTAAAGCAAGTAAAAATAATGTATATCGATGTTGAATAAAATACAATTTCTAGCATAATTTTTATCAATTTCTTTATGTTCATTTTCGACTGAACCATAAAGTATCCTGTAATTAATACAAAACAATTAACACCTAACTTGCCACCCAATGATAGTATATCTAACATTATTTTATTAACCGTTGTCATTTCCCATTCAAATTGCCCATGCACAACATAATGGTGCATAATGATTAAAATCATACTTACAATTCTTAATAATTCCAAATTTGAGTTACGTTCTTTTTTCTTTTCCATATTTATTCCTTATTTAATTCTATTTTTAAATATCGGTTCAATGCATCTTCATAAGTTGGTATTTCAATTCCTTCCTTTAATAGCTTGTCTTTCGATAATTTTGAATTTTTAGGACGTTTTGCAGCACTTGCAAACTCTTCTGATGTAACTGGATTTACTTTACAAGAAATATTTGCCTTTTCAAATATTTGCTTTGTAAATTCGTACCATGTCGTATAGCCTAAATTTGTAGCATGGTAGATACCATATGGAATTTGTTTACTGATTGCCTGATGAATGATACTTGCAAGGTCAACCGCATATGTTGGGCTTCCATGTTGGTCAGATACAACATTAATTTGTTCCTTTTCCTTACCTAGTTTTAGCATGGTTCTTACGAAGTTATTTCCGTCACCATATAGCCATGCAGTACGGAATATGTAGTATTGGAAACAACTATCCACAATTGCATTTTCTCCCTCTAGTTTTGTTGTACCATATACAGACTCTGGCGCTTTTTCATCCATTTCCGTATAATCCTCTTCTACTGGCTTTGCTCCTCCAAATACATAGTCTGTGCTAATGTGAATTAACGTAGCATTTTCTTCATTTGCAACAATTGCAAGGTTCTTTGGTCCAAGTGCATTTACTTTTCTTGCTAATTCTTCTTGCTCCTCTGCCTTGTCAACAGCGGTGTAGGCTGCACAGTTTATGATGTACTGTGGTTTGTTTTCTTCTACAAATTTTCTTACCATGTCTATATTGGTAATATCTAATTCTGCCACATCGGTTAGAATTAATTCTTCGTTTTTTAGTTCATTTTGAACCGCTTTTGCAAGCATTCCATTTGCTCCTGTAATTAAAATTTTCATTGGTTATCAATCTCCTATCTTAAAATTTAGGGTTAAAAACAACTATATATTATTACATTTTATACTATATTTCAATAGTTTGTTAATAAAATTATTGGTAATCATTCAGTTATACTCTCTCTTGTTTTATTCTTTTTTAGATATTTTTTTACTAAACTTAATAAAATAAAAATTTCAGTATTTTTTAACAGAACTTGTATAACAAAATAAATAAAAATAGAAATACTTACACATAAAAATGTTTCAATATATAAACTTAAATTTAATAATTTTATACTAAAACAACTAATTCCAATTGCAATGCAGCCTACTATGACATCTCTTATGCATTTCTTAGTTTCTTTTAATGAAATAATATCTTTAGAATGATAATAGCAAATAATCATTGCAATTAATTGAGATATGAATGTCGTAAAAGCAACGGCATTTTGTTTAAAAGTCGGAATAAGCATGAAGTTCATAACTATATTCACACTAGCACTAATTATTGTAGCTTTTAAAAATTTTTTTTCTCTGTTGTATGGTATTAAAATACTTGTCCCAAATAAACAAGCTACTAAAGCACATATTAAAGCTAAGCTTAACCATTTCAATGATATAGTTGCTTGAATATATGCATTTCCTGAAATCATTACTATTGCATTACTACTCATACAGAACAATCCAACCATTGCTGGAAGTGATAATATTATTAAAATGTTAAAAACTTTAATAAATAAATTATTAAACTCTTTAGCATTTCCAACATACATTGTTAATCTTGGTATAGTCACAGTGATTACAGCAACCATAACTTGTTTCACTATATTGTATATTTTAACAGCTGTACTATATAATCCAACACTTTTATCATCAATTAACCACCCTAATATTGTCATGTCAGAGTTAACATATATAGTAGTTGCAATTGATGTACTAAATATAATTAAAATAGGCTTTATGTGTCTTTTTAAATTACTTATTTTTATCTTTTCAATCTTTACATATTTTTTGGATTTAAGTCCATATATTAAATTAGCACCTGTCGACGAAATAACGCTAATTATAGCATATATGTATATATCTTTTGGTGAATGCACTAGTATAAAAAGCAATACTGTTGATACAATTTGAAATAATACTTGAACTATAGTAATAAAGCCAAACTCTTCAAAAATATTATAAACCCAAGATCTTCCATAAACGTTAAGTGCTAATTGACAGCTTAAAATAAATATTATTACTTCATAATTCTTTAATTTTGGAATAAAGATTACTGATGCAAGCAATAATATATATGCTAAAAATGTTGATATCCAATTTATCACATACATTTCGCTTCCAAATTGATTAATTTTTTTTGTATTTTCTCTTATTTTCGCTCCTTCTCTAATAGCATATGTACTTAAGCCTAATCCGGCAATTAATATAAAGTAGCTAATTATAGATGCTGAAAAATTATATCTTCCTATTTCGTCAACCTGTAAAATTCTAGAAATATATGGAAATGTTATTATAGGAACTATCAACGATAAAATTGTTTTTGCCATTGATAATATTGCATTTTTTGCAATTGATTTCTTCTTCATTTTTCCTCCTACCTCTAGTACAATTAATATTTAAACTTACATAATCTTTCTATTTTTCCTTTTAATTTTCTTACTAATCTTTTTATATACCATTCATAATACATTACTCTTAAAGTTGATTTATTAACTGAAGTCACATACCCATTATTGGGATACAGTCTTCTAAATTTTTTTCTACATTTCGATGGTTTTGTTCCTCCTCTTAAGCTTGGGCCTCCATTAACTGCCTCTTGAATATCTCTTTCTTGAATATAAATATCACTTCCATCTAATTCTTGAAGGACATTTTGTCCTTTTTCCGTATTTATTATAATTAGTGAAGGATTACTTATTTTAAAGTTATTATAGATATCTTTTCCAATTCCAATAAAATCTCCAATTGAAATGTCTCCAATCCTTTCTATTCTTTTATATTTACAATCTAAACAACACTCTTTAGTAATTATAGAATTTAAAAATGCATAAAAATATCTTTGCTTTTCAGCCTTTTTCTTATAAATTATCTTGTTTTTGTTCATTAAACACAAATAATAATTTTTAGATATATCATTACTCCTAAAAGAAATCGAATCACACTCACAATTTATATCTTTTTCTATATCAATTACTTCTTCTTTAAGATACGCATTAGGTACAGAACCATGACATAAAAAATCTACTATTAATAGATTTTCTTTAAGCTTTTTTCTTTGTTCATTTATATTAAAAAAAGCATTTACTCCTGCCACTTGACAAGGCGAACTAATAAACAAAACCTTTTTCCCATCTTCTAAATCATTTAGAATTTTTCCGTAGACATTTTGAATATCTGCTTGAGCATATTTTGATCCTTTAAATAGCTTAATTTCATTAAAAGTAGTCGCTCTAGAAAAAATAACCCCTTTTCTTTTTTCAAATTTTACTCCATACACGACACCTGAATTTTTTATATAATACTCTGATAACAACATTGCGAATCCACCAGAAGAACTATCTCTTCTTTCATTTGAATCTTTTCTCCAACTGACATAACATTTAATTGGATATGCAAACATATTGCTATTATTAGGACATGATTTTCTACATAATCCACAATCAATACATTTATCATAGTCTATTTCAGGATGTATCTCATTGTACTCATTATTTTTCATTGTAATACAATTTTTAGGGCATATATTTTTACAAAGCGCGCACCCTGTACATTTTTCTTTTATACATATATTCTTTTTTAATCTTCTATTGCTTTCATTAGCCATTGTTTTGATATATCCCTTTCTCTTTTTAGTTTTTCTAAAATAAAATCATAATTTTCAATACTAGATTTTAAAAAATAGCTTTCATCATTAATCAATCTATTTTCTAGGTTTATCTTCTTTAATAAATTAGTTAATCTTCCATTTTGGGATTTTTTGCTACTATCGTTAAACCTTTTTAATACATAAAATTCTTTTTTAAATTGTATTGAAAATAAAGTTGCATGAAATGAATCTGTACAAATTATGGAAGCATTTTTTATTAACCATAAAAATTCTTTTGGAGTAGCTTTAACATATTTATCATATTTATTTACAAATGCTTCGTTATGAATTGGCAAGACTATAACTTTATAATCTGTAGTTTTTCTTATTTTTTCAACATATTTCCAATATTTTTTATTCTTTCCAACAAAATAACATAAAATATATTTAGACGGAATTTCTTGTAGTTCTATATCTGCTTCTTTTAGTAAGAATTTCCAATCATCGGAATCAAGTAATAATGTGGGGTCTACAACTTCTACTATTTCTTTATTTAAAAATACAGATAAAGCCTCTCTTGATTGTTGCTCCCTAACACTAATTTTATCAAACCTATTTAACAATCTAGTATACTCATCAATATATTCACTTGGTATATCTTTTACTCCTACGCTTGAAGCATATGATATCTTTCTTTTATCTTCGTTTGCAATAGATAACATGTTAATATCCTTAAAAACGGATGGATTCCATATTTGATCACTTCCCGCAATGAATATATCTGTTATATTATTTAACTCACAAATATCCTCTTCCGAATGAATGGTAAATACTTTGTCATAATCATTCACAAATTTTGCTTGCATTTCATTTTTTATTGTAATATCTTTACGATATTTTGCTCTATAAAAAAATTGTAAATTCACTAGTTGTTTTAATTTGTCCAATGCTTTTTTTAATCTACTTCTATTTTCCACCTTTTCTTTCTTTCTACCATCTTCCACAAAATATACATTAAATCCATTGTTTTCTAAAAAATATTTCAATGCTATAGCTTGTAGTCCTGTACCATAATTTGCAGGTCCATACCAAGTGGCAATACAAATATTATTCTTTTTCATACTTTCTCCTTTTCTAATTCTATCCTTTTTATTATATCATTAATTAATTTATTGGATGAGAAATCATCTTTATAGTTATAATTAACTTTACTGTTATCTTTTACCCAATCCCAATCAATATGCTCTACTTTTTCAAAGTAGAACATATATTTAGGATCATAATATTTATAATTTAGAATACTTTTATTGTTAGTTAACAATTTTCTATTGTATGCAACTGCTTCATATGGCCTTAATGTTAATGCAGCTTGTCCTTCTTGTACAATTTCTAAAATACATGAAGCTTGTAATGAATTATTTAAAACCTCTTGATACTTTAAATAATTGTTACCAATATGTAGATTGACATCATTTTTAAAACAATCAAAATCTTCTTTTTCATTACAGTTGCATATAATATCCATTTTAATATTAATATTCCTTTTTTTAGCCTCACTTAATACTTTCTTCAACTGTTCATTTCTATTCTTCGTTACCCCACAAAAGTATACATCTTTATTAGGTTTTATTTCTGTAAATTCATAAATTTTTGCATATGGTGTCGGCCAATAGATTAATTTATATGTTTTTGCATCACTTGGATCAACAGTATATATCAAATCAAATATACCGTTTATTTCTCAAAACATTAGCATTATGACTAACTGGATGACTTATAATATCTATATAAAACAGAATATATTTAACATTTCTTATTTTTTTCTTATATCTTGATAGAATATTATATGGATAGGCTGGTTCTAAAAAACTACTATTTAAGAAAATCACAAAAACATTTTTATACTCTAAACTTAACTCTTTGATTGTATTATATAATTTATACTCACAATTTAAAAATATGTTGAAAATTCCCTTAGTTAATTTCTGTACTTTATCCTTTTTTAAAAAATTTAAGATTTTTGATTTTCTATTAACTTCTACATATTTATAAAAATATTCCATTTTAATAGAATCATAAAATATAGTATCTATCATATAATTATAAGTTGATTCACATTCAACTAATACTACTGCATTTTCTTTCTTATCATTCTTCATATTTTTCCTCTCTTATTTAGCAATACCGTATTAATTTATACAATTTATAAGTAATACTATTAGTACATAATATAATAATAAGCCATATTCCTCTTTTTAATGATATATCTTTTTGCTTTAAATAACATTTTAACCTTTCTTTTAGTACACTTTTATAAATATCATATTGGTTTTTGAATTTAATATATCCATTTGTAGTCTTTAATATTTTTAATTGCGTATTAATACACGAATTAGCAGTAATTGCCATCATTATATCTTTTAAATCTGCATATTTATCTATAATAAATTTTTCATTTTCTAAATCATGTTTTAAAACAATATCAAATTTATTTGAATATTCTGATTTACTTATTCCTGTTCCATTAAATCTATAATAATAGTAGTACGAGTTACCCAAGACAAAAACTCTTTGGCACTTATCAAAAATTCTATACATGATAGCAACATCTTCATGTATCTCTCCTTCTGGAAATTTTAAATTATTAAAAATTTCCCTATCATACATTTTCCCCCAAGCAGCAATTCCAACATCTTTGTCGAATGCTGACAACCTTATTATGTCTTTTATATCTAATATTTGATCTTCTAATAATCCTCTCTTATAAAATGTATTTTCACTTTCATAAACCACTTTTCCACAACACGCTAATTTTACATTAAACTTTTTTAAAGAGTTATATAATGATTTTACCATATTTTTATCTATCCAGTCGTCGCTATCTATAAACATAAAATATTTGCCTTTTGCGTTTTTTATTCCTACGTTTCTTGCAGCAGATAAGCCAGCATTTCTTTGTTGAACAATATGCACTCTTTTATCTTTTTCACTGTAGCCTTCACATATTTTTAAAGAATTATCTGTAGAACCATCATTTACCAATATAATTTCTATATTTTGATATGTTTGCTCTAAAACACTATTTAAACATTTCTCCAAATATCTTTCAACATTGTATACAGGAATTATTATCGAAATTAATTCATTCATGTAATCTTCCTTTCTATTATAATATTTCTATCTCTCTAAAAACAATTGCTCCTTTATAGCTTTTTTCTTATTTCACATTATTTTTTAATCTACTTTATCCTTTCGCTTATATAATAATACAATTATCTTACATTATTAATGACATTACTTCATTGGTAATTTTTACATATTTTATATAAAATTCTTGCTCTATTAGTAAAAACTAATAAATCAAAAACGATTTGTTGCAAACTCCTTTTATATGCAACTTTTATATTTTTTCTAACACATTCGTCATTACACATTTTTCTTATGTTACTAATAGCTATATTATAATCATTCATAATCTCTTGTTTTATACATGCCCTTACACTTCCAATAAATATTGAAGAGATTCCCTTTTTAACATTTTGGTATATTCCTATCTTCTCTGCTTTTCTTACTAATTCATAATATAATATTTTGTTTTTTTCTAATCGATCAACTTTATATGTTTTTGTTAATGAGGTATCGTTATCACAATGGTAATAAAAAATATTTCTAACAAAAGTAATACAATCACTTTTAGGAATATAATCCAAGTGAAATATATAATCTTCTGAAATAAACTTACGTTCTGAACAAAACAAAATACTATTTTGTTCAAATATTTCCTTTTTATAGATTGCTTTCCATACTCCCCCCAATTCTAAATAAGATTTTGTTTTCTCTGTTTTTGCCTTAGATTGTAACATATTGTATAAAACATCTTGTATAATCTCTTCCCCTCTAAATGTATCTTTTGCAAATGGATTAACAATTCTTTTTCTCTCTTTTTGATTTATATCAAGAAATTTTACTCCACAAAAACAAATATCTGCATTTTCTTGTTTTGCTTTCTTGTACATTTCTTCATAAGCATTTTTATCTATATAGTCATCTGAATCTATAAATGCAAGATATTCTCCTTTTGAAACATTTATCCCAACATTTCTAGATAATCCTAATCCTTCGTTTTCTTTATGTATAACCTTTATTCTTTTGTCCTGTTTAACGTATTTGTCGCACATTTTTCCACAATTATCAGGTGATTCATCATCTATTAATATGATTTCTATTTCCTGTAATGTTTGGTGTATTAAGCTTTGAACACATCTATCCAAGTATCTTTCCACTTTATAAATAGGTACAATAATTGATATCTTTACATTTTCCATTCCTTCTAACTCTCTTCCTTCTCATGTTTTAATAATATTGCTAATAAAAATGCCATTGGCATTGCTGTTGGATTAACAAATGCAGATTCAGCCGTACTTGCTATCATTAAATATGCAAGTACTATAATTGCCGAAAAGTATTCTAATTTTTTTTGTTTTTGATATAGTTTTTGTATTTTCAAAAATAGCATTAATATTATGATGGCATACGCTATAAAACCTATTATCCCAAATTGACCTAATATCATAGGCCAAAACGTATCTGATACATATGGTGCATTGTCCTCTTTCAATCCATATATATTACTTATATTATATATTTGATATATAGGCGAATACTTGACTCCCGAAATATAGGAAGCAAATGTTCCGAATCCTGTTCCTAATGGAAAATAGTCTAGTGCTATATAAAAAGATGTTTTCATTAAAACAGTTCTTGCAAAATCTGAGCCTTGTATCAAGTAAAAATACAGTTGATCAAATGCTATTACAATAGCTATTAATGCTATTAACAATATTTTTCTTAAATCTATTTTTTTCTTGAATTTTACAATAAAAATATAAAGTACCAATATAACCCCAATAAATGCAATTGCTTTTATTCTTAGAGTACTTGCCATTAATAATATTAACATAATCATCGCAACAATATTACTCACTTTATATTTCTCATCATTACACCAAAATAGTAATGAAAATATAGAACCACACATAGCAACTAAAACAGTAGGATGGCTATAGAATAGTTTTATTATTTTTATTCCATATCTCTCCCCTATATCATACCAATTGAACATATAGCTTAAAATCATTATCACAAATAGAATAATGACAATAATTTTACAATGCTTTACTATCTTAAACTTATATTTGTCAATGTCAAAATTTGTGAATAGCATCATAGTCGTATAGATTGTTAGTATAAACTTTATAACTAATAAAATATCTATAAGTACTCCTGAAATTTCTTGATAATTGTACACTATGTTAGACATTAAACCTGTTACTAAGATAACTATCACACATAAAAATATAACACTATCTTCCTTTTTCACTTTCCAATTCATTCTTTTCTTTAATATTTTAAAAAGAATCAACGGAAAAAACAAAATTGCATATAACTCGTCAAAATATTTAAAAATTGATATATACTTAGCTATAAAATCTTGAAATATGTACATATAAAATATAACGGTAAATAGTATATACTTATTTTTTTCTAATACTGTTCTATTTTTTATATTAAAAACCTTTTTCATTTTTTTCCTTTCGTAATCACGCTATAATATATTTGTTGCGTTCTTTCAGCAACGTTATCCCAATTATATTTTTCTAATACATAATTTGAATTTTTTTTACACTTTTCTTTTATGTCTTCTTCTAATAATTGTTCTATTTTATGTTTTAAATCACTTATGTCTCCATGTTTAAAAGTATCAACTAAACCATCAGCTACTTGGGTATTTTCTTCAATATCACTAACTAGACAATTATTTCCATAACTCATAGCTTCCAATAAGCTTATTGGCATTCCTTCCACATCGCTTGGTAAGCAATATAGAAAACTATTACTATATAATTCTTCAAGCTCGTCTCCTTGAACAAAACCTGTCATTACTATTCTGTGATCATCTTTTACCATTGAAATAATTTCTTTTAAATATTCATCTGTGTGACTTGAACCTCCTGTTATTACTAGCTTTTTATCTGTATTAATTTGTTTATAAGCTTGTATTAAATAGTGTAAACCTTTTTCTGGTACAATACGTGCTAAAAACAATATATAGCTATCCTTTTCTAGTCCATACTTTTTGCTTATAATATTAGCCTGTCTAATTGTTGGTTTATTAACTCCATTTGGTAAAAAAATAGTTTCCCTATTATATGTATCTTTAAAATATTGCTGTACCCCTCTTGAAAGTACTATTATTTTATCAGCATATTTAACTGCTACTTTTTCTCCAAACTTTATATATTTAGTAGCAAATCCTCCCCATTTTGACCTCTTCCAATCTAAGCCATGTATCGTCACTACTGTTTTTATTCTAAACATATGTGGAATCCATAACATTGCACATGAACCTTCAGCATGATAGTGTATAATATCATATCTTGCAAATAATGCTCTTATAGTTGCCAAAAAGGAATATATTAATGCATCCACTCCTTTTTTATTTATTGTAGGTATTGTTATTATTTTTACATTTTGATACACCTTAATTTTGTGCTTAGTTTTATCTACATTTTTATCTTGAACATTTTTTCCTTTTCTGTTGTATGCTTCTACATTATTTCCTTTTTTGGCAAGTCTTGTAGAAAGTTCTTGAACAACAATTTCTACTCCGCCTTCTCTCGAAGGTATTCTTTTATGTCCTATCATTGCAATTTTCATTTTTATCTCCATTTTCAATTATGATATTTCCAATTCTTTGTGCCATATGTTCTATAGTTAGTCTTTTATTGTAGTCGTCATACGCATTTTTAGTTATTTTTTTTATATATTCATCATCTGTTAATACTTTTTCCAATGCTTTCCTTAATTCTTCTTTTTCCTTATTTATTATAATTGCTGTATAATCATTTTTTACATAATCAATAATTGTATTGCTTTTGGTTATAATAATAGGCTTTCTAAATTGCATTGCTTGTAGTATTACTAATTGACCTGATGAAATGTTTTGATTATCTAATGCTAGTATTACACCTTTACATTCATTTAACATTTTATAGTATCTTTCATTGAACACGTTATTATAAACTTCAATATTGTCTATTGCTTTATTCAGTATGTAATAATCTGATAAAATTTTCAATTTATAAGTAGTATCTTTTAGACTTTCAACTAAGAAATTATAATCTCTATTACTTCGTCCTACCGATAAAAAGTAATCTTTTTCGCTAATTTCTAATCTTCTCTGTATTTTTTCAATTCCTAGTTCTGTATATGTAAATTTATCCTTGCATGTGTTAAATACATTTGCATAATATTCACTTTCTTTCTTTGAAAAGCAAATAATTTTATCAACATATACACTATTGACAATATAGTCAATAAATTTATAGTATATTTTTCCCTTTATCCCTTTTCTTTCTTTATATATAAATGTCATAATATACAAAGAATTGTATTTTCTTGTCTTAAACAACTTACAATAAAATGCAAATATTAATCCATAGAATTGTTGCCATGCTACAATTTTATGAAAATTTTTTCTATTCCAATATATCTTAAATGGAAAAGTAAAAAAATGTAAATATTTCATTTTATTCTTTTTTTTGCTTAGGTTCTCTTTTGATATAATAGTCCAGTTTTCATTAGTACTATTAGATAACTCTTTAATGAATTTCCAATTTTTATCATTTTTAAAATCAATTAAAACAATGTTCTTTCTTTCATTTTTCATTTTTTTCCTCTTCTATTAACTTACTATATATCTTCACTATTTTTTCACAATAGTCTTTTAATGTAATCATTCTTTTTCTTTTATCAATACATTTATTAGCCATACTTTTCAAAAGTTCTTTATTATTATATAAACTTCTTATATTTTCCGTTAATTGTTCTTGTGAGATTTCATTCATTAGTATTCCTGTTTTTTCATGTTCTACAAGTTCTTGTGTTCCCCCAAGTTTTGTAGATAATACCGGTGTTCCTAAACTCTCTGATTCCAATACTGATAATGGACAATTTTCGTACCATACAGATGGATAAACGGTAAATAGTGCTTTTTGAATAATCTCCTTTAATTCCTTTCCGTTTCTAAATCCAAGAAATCTAACATTCTTAATATTTTTACATTTTTCTTCCATTGGTCCTGAACCAACTATCACAAATTGTATATTTTCTAATTTTTTACATGCTTCCATAAGTAAGTCTATTCCTTTTTCTTTTGATAATCTTCCAAAATATAAAACATAGTCTTGTTTCTTTACATTTTCGGTAACATCATCTTCTATATCTATAAAATTATGAATAACCTTTGTTTTGTTTTGATAAATTTTATTTGTACATAATTTTTCTTCTATAAATTTGCTTGGACATATATAAAGATTTACCTTTTCATATGTTCCTAACATTTTATATATCTTTGATTCAATATAACCTATTATACTTTTAATTTTTGAATTATGTATACAATCATAATGTACACATTCAATTTTATTATTTTCTAAACATTTTTCACATATTGAATTTATTTTTGGATTATACAACATATGATTTGGGCATATCATTTGATAGTCATGAACAGTTTGTACAATTGGAATATGATGTTTTGCAACTTCATCAACAATAGATGGTGTTAATTGGAAATTAATGTTATTAAGATGAATCACATCTGGCTTAAAATTTTTAATTACTTTTCTAATTTTTCTTTTTGCCTCGAATGAATAAATTATCTTAAATGGATAAAATACTTTTTGTAGTCCATTTGTATGAAAGTCCATATTAGTTGTATATTGTTTCCATGAATTTCCAACTACATTTTTTTTATCATACATGCCAAAATATTCTACTTTATTGCCCAATTTTTCCAACTGTGTACCAAGTTTTAAAAAATATGTTTCTGCTCCTCCCTTTGGGTATAGAAATTTATTGACCATTAATACTTTCACTCTTAGATTGCTCCTTCTTTTTTCACAACTTTCATTATTGTTTTAAAAACAATTTGAATATCTCTCCTGTTGCCCCTTCTATCACAATACTCTCTATCTAATTCTAGCCTATCTTCAAACTCCAAATTATTTCTACCAGCCACTTGCCAAGGTCCTGTCACTCCTGGTTTCATTTTCACTATATATTCATAATATTCTCCCATATCCTCTTTTTCTCTTGGCAAATATGGTCGTGGTCCAACTAAGCTCATTTGTCCTTTTATCACATTAATAAATTGTGGGAATTCATCCAGACTGGTTGCTCTTAAAAACTTGCCTACTTTCGTAATTCTAGGATCATTCTTTATTTTCTTATGTTCCAAATATTCCTTTCCAATATCCGTCTGTTCTTCTATGTGCTTTTTTAAAATATCTTCTGCGCCTACTACCATTGTCCTAAACTTATACATCTTAAATACTTTTCCGTTTCTTACCAATACGCTCTTGTGTAAAGAAAATCGGTCCATTATCTCTATTAATAATATTCGAAATAACGACAAAAAGAGTTATTGGTACTAGCAACAGACATCCTACGATTCCTGATGCTAAGTCAATACCCCTTTTTAATATAATACTGATTCTATCTCTCACTATAGAATTGGATACTTTATTGTTTGTTGTATTTTTAGCTATGTCACTATCTACTGTTGTTAAATTAGCTTGTTCTGCAACCAATCTATTCTCCCCCTCTACATTCCTTTTTCTTTCTAACAATCTTTTTACAAATCCCTTTTATTAGTAAAAACATCATAATGCCTATTAATATTCCTATGGAATCTATTATAACATCTCTTACATTCCCACTTCTGCCATTTACCATAAGTTGATGAAGCTCATCACTTATTGCATACATCGTACCAATGAAAGTACTAATTCCTGTTGTCATTTTCTCTTTACTGCAAAACTGCCATACGCAATTTGCAATAGCAATTCCGCCAATTGCATAAATGGTAAGATGTGCAACTTTTCGAAGGATTGGTTCTACTGTTTCTATCAACTTGTCTTTTTCTAACTCACTATATCTGTTTTGAACATCTATTATCTTAACAATTACCTCGGATATTTTTCTACTTGTATTTCCTGAACCTTCTCCTTGTTGATTTGAAAAGCCAAATATGATGCTCATCCATATAAGAACTACTATAATAGATACGATTTTCCTTATGTTCATATATCCTCCCTTACGTCTAGGCTATTATATCAAATTCCATTCCATTTTTCAAGGTTTTTCTAACTTCTTTTTCATAATACTACAAAGTTGTTTTTTATTCAAGGTTTTTCGTGTAAATGTAATCGTTTTGTAATAATTGGAGATTATTATGTAACATAAAGAAAGAACAATAGGTTGTAACTTCCCCTATCATTCTTACTATTAATTCTTTATGTTTTATTTCTTTTATTAATCTCTTCCACTACTTTATATACGCTTGTATGTGGATTCGCTTCCTCTGAATCAATTGTTTGTCCATTTTTTACGTGGTTCTTTTCAATCCTTTCTGCATTTTCTATTGCTTCCAATGTTTTATCTTTTATTAAGGGATATACATTCATTTCTTCTGAATATCCCTTGATTTTTCTTTTCAATTCATCTTTTACCTGTTTACTACTTTGATACTTTTTTGCTGTTTTTTCATAATGTAGTATGTACCAATATTCAAATGTAGGAGTTGAGGTAATTAATTCAATATTATTTTTTCTACAAATCTCTTTTACTGTTTCTAGTTGTCCTTGCTTATTTTGATTTATATCTGTATCGATTAACAGGTATATTTTATCTCCGTATTCAATACTAATATCTTCCTTTTTTATAAAGTTCACTAAATCATTCGCCATTCCAACTGGATCTGTATGTATTCCTGTAGAGAATTTTATAATACATTCTCTACTAGAAAAATTTTTAAAATATGTCGTTTCTGTTTTATTCTTTCCCTCACACCCTATTGCAATAACAGATTTTCTCTCTTTTTTGTTACAATTTCTTTTTCTTTGTTCTAATCTTCCCATAGGCTGTCACCCGTCACCAAAAATGGAATTGCACCATACCTTCCATTTAAATACCCTTTTTGAATATTTTCTGTTTTTCTAACAGAAAAATCATCTAATGGATATAGGTCAGTCGTTCCCTTTTTTGGTTCCTTTTCTACAAACCATATTTGATCTCTTCTAAAATTATCTAGTGATAACAAATTTGTATCATGCGTATTAAATATTAATTGCGCATTATTTTTATTTGTTTTGCTGTCGTTAAACAATTTTATGATAAATTCTACTAATAATGGATGTAAACTCTTGTCTATTTCATCAACAATAACTACTTTTCCTTGTTCAAAAGCTTCTTTTAAGACTGGGCTAAAGAAAAATAAGCTTTGTGTTCCTAAGGATTCTTCTTGCAAATTCAATTCATAATTTTGTTTATTTCCGTTTTCCTGTTCTATCTCATGAAAAGTAGATATTTTTATTTCTTTTTGTACAATATTTTCAGGTGAAATGTTGACATTGGTAAGTGCTATAACATTATTAATATTGGTATCTTTAACTTCAAAATTATAGTCTTTTATAAGAATATCTGCTTGTTTTAGTAAATTAATTGTAAATTTTTTTAAGTTTCCTTCCTTATCACTTGCAAATTTATCGAATGCATAGCCACTTACATTTTCATAATCATTATATGTGTCTATATCTTCCGAAAACCATATATATGCATCTTTTGTTTTCTGATAGTTCCACGCAGTTGCTGTCGATAAAAATAGTTTTTTTTCTGTGTTTTTAGTTGCTAATTCACTCAACTTACTTTGTTCTGATTGAGTAAATTTATATTCATCTACATTTTTTCTTTCAAAAATTAGGCTTGGTTTTGCTGATAAATATTGATATAAGTATTCTGTATATATTCTGTTTACATCAGCTGAAAAACCATATATATATTTAATATTATTTTTTATAAAAACAAATTTAAATTCACAAGGTTCATTTACTGTTTTTGAATCAAATTTAAAAGGTTTCATTTCTATTAACGATTCATTAATATTTCTTAAGTTTGACCTTCTAACCATTAAAATTGCTGCCGTTAATGCTCTCATAAAATTCGTTTTTCCCGAAGCATTTGCACCATAAATAGCAGTTGATTTTAAATATCTTTCACCTGTTTTCTTATCTTTTATAAGATTTTCAATATTTTCATCTCCATTACCTGCTACCATACTAAACGTTATTTCATCTTTTATTGACATGAAATTTTTTACACTAAATTCTACTAACATAAAAATTTCCTCCTTGCTATATTATATTACGTAATTCCTAATTTGTAAATATTTTTCAGTATTATTTTTATGCTTTTTGCAGATTTTATGCATTTTTCAAATAAATATTATTATTTTTTTTATTTTTAACCTTTCTTTCTTCCAAATTTCCTATACCCAAGATAGCCCGTGCCACCTAATACGCCTAGTGCCACTACCGTACCTACTGCACTGCCTCCATCCTCTTCTTTCGCCATGGTATTTGTGCTATTATTCCCATTCACGCTAGCGACTGATTGCTCTGTCTTTACCGCATTCTCCTCTGGTTTTACTGGTTCCTTTACAGTAACTCTAACGGTACTACTTTTCCCATTTGCCGTGGTGGCTGTTATATCTACTACTCCACTTTTCTTAGCGACAACTTCTCCGTTTGCGTTGATGCTTGCAATATCCTCGCTACTGGATTTCCATGTGATTGTTTTATTGGTAGTATTTTCTGGTGTTATACTTGCCGTTAATGTTTGGCTTTCGCCTACTTCCATAGTTTGTAGGTTTTGTTCTATATTAATTTCAGTTGCTACAACCGTGGTATCTTTTTTCGTAACTTCTTTTGCATTTGTTTTCGTATTGCTATTTGTATTTGTTTTTGTGCTTGTATTGGATTTTGTTTCGGTTTTTGTGCTTGTGTTAGATTTTGTCTCGGTTTTTGAATTTGAGGATGAACCCGATGAAGTAGTTTGTTTTGCCCCTGTTGTTGCATATGGGCAAACTCCATTTGGATGTAAATGTGCTGGATGTCCTCCACAGTGGTAGTGGTAGCTTCCTAATCCACTTTTGTTTTGGTTATCTTTATGCCCTCCGCTTGAATCAGTTCTTCCTGAATGGGCATACGTGTTTAAGCTTATAGATACTACGGCAATTATCATTAGTACAATGGATAATAATTTTCTTTGCTTGTTTTTCATGCTTGGTCCCCCTCATTTTCGACATATTTCGACAATATTATATAAAGAAAAACAGCGAAACACAATGATTTTCGCCGTTTTTCTTTTCCACTTACTTCCATTTTGCAATTTTAATATCGTAATTATCACAATATAAATTCCTATTTTAGGGGCTTTTGCTTTTCTCCTTAACTCAATTCAATAATCTTTTCAATATTTCCAATCATATATAGTGGAATATTAATTAGCCATTCTTCCTTTCGATAATCCGCCATAGATGTGCGTACATTTATTTTCGTATTATATTTCGCCACAAAACTCTTCAAACTTTTTGCCATTAAATTTTCATTTGCTTTTACTTCAATTGGTATATTATTCCTTCCTATTTGCACAATATAATCTAACTCCGCAATTCCTTTATCCGATGACCAATAAAAAATTGGTATACTTGTATTTGCTTTTAGTTCTTCTAGGACAAATTGTTCTGTCAGTGCTCCTTTGAATTCAACAAATATTTCATCACCCTCTAATAAAGTCATTGCATCTACTTTTGCCATTGCTGCCAATAATCCAATATCCAATATATATAATTTGAATGCACTAAAATCTTGATATGCGGATAATGGTATTTTGCAATCATTTACTCGGTTGATTTGGTAGACTAATCCACAGTCTATCAACCATGCTAGTGCTAATTCATATTCTCGTGCTCTTGCGCCTTCTTTAATTAATCCATATATAAATTTTTTATTTTCTTTGGCAAGTTGCGTTGGGATGTTATTCCATAATTGCCTAATCCTTGGAACAATAGCATTAGGTGCATGTTTTGAGAAATCCTGCTCGTAAGATTCTAGCAATCTATTTTGTATATTTCTTACTTTTTTAAAATCTTTTTCTTGGATATATGAGGTAACAACTGCTGGCATTCCTCCAATAAAATAGTATTGTTTCAAATAGTCTTTAAGCTTATTTGAAAATGCTGAAATTAGTAAGAAGTCGTTACTGTCTACCAATTTTACTAGTTCTTCTTCTCCTAATGCAATTAAAAATTCTTTAAAATTTAATGGATACAAGTCTAAAAATTCTACTTTTCCTACTGGAAATGATGTTCCTTGGTGTAGTGCTACTCCTAATAAAGAGCCAGCTGCTACAACATGATATTCATTTGCATTTTCATAAAAATATTTTAACGAAGATAAAGCACTTGGTATTTCTTGCACTTCATCAAATATAATAAGTGTATTTTCTTTTTCTATATTAACTCCTGATTCTATTTTTAATCCTTGTACAATTCTTTCAATATCTAAATCCCCTTCAAATAATTTTCTCATTCTTTCATTATCATCAAAATTAATATATGCGCACTTTTCATAAAAATTTTTTCCAAATTCTTTCATAAGCCAAGTTTTCCCAACTTGTCTTGCTCCTCTTATAATTAATGGCATTCTATCTTTCGTATTTTTCCATTCTTCTAATTGTTTTATTGCTTGCCTATACATTTTATCACCCTCTATCTATTATATGTATATTATAACATAAAAATCACAAAATTCAAACGAATTTTGTGATTTTTCCCACATTTTGTAAATGATTATCGTGATGCATTGCACATTTATCAAACGAATTTCATTTCCATATAAGGTCCATCTTCTAATTTCTATTTGATACAAAATGCTGCATACAATGGAATGGATTTAATTCCATTTGTAAATCCAAAGTTTTTGGTTGATACTCTTATGGCATATTTCGGATTATATTTTTCCATATACACTTTTAAACATTTCGATTGCGTATTATCGCTTGTTTTTACTTCAACTGGAATAATTCCGTCTGCATTATATAGTACGAAATCGATTTCTGCTTTATTACCAGATTGCCAATAATATAAGGGAATATTATTGGTTGCTAACTGTATAGCAATATAGTTTTCTGCTATCACTCCTTTAAACATCATATCTAAATTAAGCATAATATCTCTATACGCTATTTGTGATAACTCTGTAAATATTCCTGTATCGCTAAAATATAGTTTGAATTTCTCTGTATTTTCGTATGGCTTTAATGGTATTTCTATTTTGTTTAGTAAATTGCACTTATATACCATTTTACTTGACACTAACCAATCAATTGCTGATTCATAACTACTTTTGGTTGCTCCTTCTTTTAATAATGAATATCGAAATTTTTTGTCTTCTTTTCCTAATTGTTTTGGTATGCTATTATATACTGTTTCTATTTTAACAGTTTCTGATGAGTTCGTTGTATATTTTCCCATGTCTGTAATATAGGAAGATATAATCGATTGTAGTTCTATTGGGTTATATAACATAATGTCTGTGTTCTTTTTTATAAATTCTTTTACACAAGCTGGCATCCCCCCTATACACAAATAATATCGATATAATTCTATTAATTTGTCATGTATAATTAGCGGTTCTAATGTTTGGTACGATTCTTTTATTGCCTCTACCCACATGTCTTTTTTTAGTGCTAATAGAAATTCTTCAAAATCCATAGGGTACATATTTCTTATGAGCACTTTTCCTACTGGAAATGAGGATCGAAATCGGTTTAATTTTACTCCTAATAGGCTTCCAGCGCATATAATTTTATAGGGTAAAGCATGTTCACAAAAGTATTTTAGTGAAGTAATTGCTCTTTCGGAAACTTGGATCTCGTCAAAAAACAAAATGGTATCCTCTACATTAATTTTTATATCTTTATATAGCTCTATATTTTTTATTATTTCTTCTGGTTGTAGTGTTTGTTCAAAAACCATTTTAATTTTTTCTTCTAAATCTAAATTAATATAGACATATTCTTTAAAATTCTCTTTACAAAATTGATTAATTAAATATGTTTTTCCAATTTGTCTTGCACCAATTATCATTAAAGGAATTTCTATTTGATTATCTTTCCATTCTTTTAAAGTTTGATAAAATTTTCTTTCCATTTCATAATCGAATTTATTTACTATACCCTGTCTTGTTTACAATCTTATTACTTATCTCTTTTACCTTAGCACTTGGTTCGTAATCGCTTTGTCCATATACTTTTTGGTGTAGTTCTCTTACATTAGACTCTAGTGTAATTGGTGGTCCATACCATACGCCATTAATGGTTGCTCCTTTTGTGTTATATGGCCAACCGGTACTGTCTATTATTTTATAGGTTGCTACTTGTGGTGCAAGGGATAGGATTTCTCCGGAATTTATATTGGTATATACTACTGGAAGTAGTTTATCGGCTAATGAGTTTAGTTGTGTTACGCTCATTTTCTTTGCTTTGTTCATAACTGCCATCATGATATCTCTCATTCTTTCAGTACGTTTGTAATCTCCACCTGCTGTATAACGAATTCTTCCATAAGCTAATGCTTGTACACCATTTAGATTTTGAGTTCCTGCTTTGGTAATATGGTTTGCATTATGTTTGGTTACTTTATTAATTTCATCAATATAACCATTAATGTATTTTAACTCACTATTGGTAATCTCCATACTAACACCACCAACAGCATTTACAATATCAACAACCGAATCAAAGTTAACGGTTACAAATTCTTTTATGTTTAAGTCTAGGTTTGTGTTTAGGGTACTCATAGCAAGAGCCGCTCCTCCATAGGAATAGGCATGTGTTACTTTGTCTAGACTTCTTCCGGTTAGTTCTAAATAGGTATCACGGTAAACTGAGGTTAATTTTACTTCTTTATTTTTTTCATCGATAGTTGCTAGTATAATACAATCGCTTCTTGTTCCTTTTTCTAATTGATTGCTTCTACTATCTACTCCAAATATCGCAATGGTGCGGTATCCATTTAGTTTGTCGTCTACTCCCTCGTTTACTTCAATTTGACTTTCGTCAATTTCGACATAATTTAGTTTTCCTAATTTATCGTGTACATACCAAAATCCTATTCCTGCTGCAATTCCTACTAGTATTACTAAAACTACTAAAATAATTAGCATGATTTTTCCAAATTTTCGTAATCCTGTTTTTTTCTGTTTTTCTTTTCTTGTTTCATTTTCTCTCATAATTTCTTCCTTTCCTGAAAGGCATTAAATTTGATTTAAAATAATATCTTATCAAACTTTCCTTTCTTGCTCTTTGTATTTCCCCTTTTTATTCCTATCGATAACTTATTGCATTTCCTTTTTTCTACAGATATGCTTTTAACAATTTGATATTCCCTTTTATTTCATATTCCCCAAGACTTGCTGGAAGAATAAAACTTTCTCCTATTTTTATATCATATTCTTTCCCTTTTGTCTCTAACTTACCTTTTCCTTCTACTACCATATAGGCTTCAAAGGTGTCTTTGTTTGATTTTGCTTGGTAGTTTTCGGTAACGTTTAGTACATCTACTTTAAAATAATTACAATCCATTACCATTTTGCAAATATCTTCTTGTCCGTTTGTACTTGTGATATTCTGTCTTTTGTCTTGTTTGATAACATCCATCGCCTTTTTTATATGTAACTCACGTGGTTTTCCGTCTTTTCCTACTCGGTCCCAGTCGTAGACACGGTAGGTTAAATTACTGTTTTGTTGAATTTCGCAAATTAACGTACCCTTTAGAATGGCATGTACTGTTCCTGCAGGAATATAGATAACATCCCCTTTATGAATGGGTACTTTGTTTAAATAATTTTGTAGTTTACCATTTGTAATCATGTCTGGAATTTGTTCTTGAGTCACAGTTTCTTTTAACCCACAAATAATACTTGCATTTTCGTCACATTCCATGATATACCACATTTCTGTTTTTCCTGTGTCGTTTTCGTGTTCTAACGCATAGGCATCGTCTGGATGAACTTGAACAGATAAATTATCTTTGGCATCAATAAATTTGATAAGTAGTGGAAAACGTTCCATATCCTTAGTTTTGGTTCCAAAGATTTCGACTCTTTTTTCAGTATTATCAAATAATTCTTTTAAAGTAGTCTTTGTTCCCTTTTCTATCTCTACTTCACTAAGCCCTGCCTCATTGGTAGACACTTCCCAAGCTTCGGCTGCTGTTTCAAATGGCACTTCTTTTTTTAAGTAATCTTTTAATTTGGTTCCACCCCAAATATAGTCTTTATAAATTGGTAGCATAAATAATGGTTCCATGTAAAAATCCCATCCCTTTCTTATGGTGTTTGCCGAGTATCTTTGTTACATTTTTTCTGGCATTTCGATTCCTAATAAACCAGCTCCTAGTTTTAGTACCAAATTGGTTACATAGGTTAAATAGACTCTTGCCTTTTGTAAGTTTTTGTCCTCTACCATAATTTTGTTTTCATTATAAAAACTACTATAGGCTTTCGCAAGATCGATTAAATACCTTGAAAGAATGGAAGGCTCATTTTTGTTTGCCGCATTTCGAAGGGTTTCTGGGTAACCGTATATTAGTTTTAACACCTTATATGCCTCTTGTTCGAATAGGGCTTCCATGGATACTTCTGAAAGTTTTGGAAGAGTTTGTACTTTTTTTAGTACACTATTGGTTCTTACATAGGTATATTGAATGTATGGACCAGTTTCGCCATTGAAATTTAAAATGACATCCCAATCAAAAATTTCGTCTTTTATTCTACTGCCAGAAAGGTCGTTGTAAATCACGGCTCCAATTCCTACTTTTTTAGCAATCTCTTCTTTTTCTTCCTTCGTTAATTCTGGATTTTTTTCCTGAATAATGTTCTTAACTCGTGCAATTGCTTCTTGTAATAATTCTTCTACTTTAATAACATTTCCTTCACGTGTGGACATTTTTCCACTTTTTAAATGAACCATTCCATAGGAAATATGTTCTAATCCTTTTTGGCATTTTTCGGATATACCTAGTAATTTTGCTACTTCAAAAATTTGTTTAAAATGTAGATTTTGTTCATATGCTACTACATATAAACATTTATCAAAATCATAAGTTCTTGCACGGTAAAGAATAGCTGCTAAATCTCTTGTGGCATAAATAGTAGAACCATTGGATTTACAAATCATACATGGTGACATGTTTTGTTCGGTTAAATCGATAATTTTAGCCCCTTCGGATTCTTCTAGTTTTCCTGTTTTTTCTAGGATATCGATTACTTCGTTTGTTTTATCTGAATAAAAGGCTTCTCCGTTTAACGAGTCAAAATGAATGTTTAGTAAGTCATAGATACGATAAAATTCTTTTAAACTAAGGTCACGAAACTCTTGCCAAATTTGGGTGCAATATTCGTCTCCTTGTTCTAGTTTTTTAAAATTATCTCTACATATTTCTAAAACGGCTTCCTCTTGCTTGCAAAGTTCATTAATTCTTACATAGATATCCATTAGTTGTTCGATTGGGTTTTCCTCTAAGTTGTATTCCTGTCCCCACCTTTTATAACCTTCTATCATTTTTCCAAATTGCGTACCATAATCGCCTAAGTGGTTAATTCCTATGGTTTCATAACCAAGGGTTTTATATATGTTATATAAGGCTCGTCCAATTAAGGTGGTTCTTAAATGCCCTATATGGAATGGTTTTGCAATGTTTGGCGAGGAGTATTCCACAATTACCGTTTTTCCTTGACCTATTTTTTGTGTTCCATAGTTTTCTTTTCGATTTTCAATCTCACTTAATACTTCTTTTACCAATGCTTGTTTTTGAATGGTAAAGTTTATGTATCCACCCACAATTTCTACTTTTTCAATATTGGTGCCGAGAAAGGTTTAATTTTTCTTTTAAATCCTCTGCAATTAACATAGGCGATTTTCCAAATTGTTTCGCAAAACGAAAACAAGGTAGTGCATAATCTCCTTTGGTTTCGTCTTTTGGTATTTCTATCATATCTTGTAGTTCTTCTTTTGGTAGGTCGATTGCTTGTGTTAGGCACCCTGCAATCTCTTCTTTAAAATCTTTCATTTTCTCTCACCTTCTTTGTTGTATTTTCTAGTCTATTCAAATTACATTCTAAGAACCCTCCGTCAGTCCTTCGGACTGCCACTACGTATAAGATATCTGTAAAACTCACTAACGTTCGTTAACAGCTATCTTAACCTCCCTTAAATAAAGGAGGCTTTTATAGGGTTAGCCTTTGTAAGAAGGGCACAGTGGTGTCATGAGTTTTGGGTATTCCCACAAACGGTGCCCCTACATATGTCCATTTCTATGTTAAAAACTTAGTATAAAGGCCCCTTTACTTAAGGGGGCTGTCGCCGATAGGCGACTGGGGGTTCTATTTCATATAAATTCCTAGTAGCGAAACTACCACATAAACTACATAGAAAATTGCTTCGATTGCTACGAATTTTTTGAAGAATTTTGAGTTTTGTTCTTCTCCAATAACCGATTTCATAGCAAAATAGGTTAGTACTACACTAATGACATTGCAAAGTGACGCAAATGGACTGGTTATTTTTCCTATGTTACTATCGATAATGGTTAGTAAGGATACGGCTGATCCAATGATTACTGGAATTTTCGCGGTTACAATTGCTGTTATGGTGGTTATTAATGATTTTTTGTTTTCTTTGTTCATCATATATACAATTCCAGAAAGTACAATAACTCCTACAAGTGGTGCAATTACTGCTTTAATAAAGCTTAAGATTTGTTCAAATGCAAATCGGAACGTAAAGGTTCTTCCTATATAATAGGTTCCAAATATTTTACTTACAAAGATAATTGCCATCCATACAATCATGAAAATAATGGCTGTTTTAAAGTGTTTGTTGGTACTATCGTTTACAATTTGTTTTATCGTTGCAAATGGGTCTTTTACCATTGAACTAACAAAACCAGTTGCTTCTTTTGCATCGTTTTTGATGTCTACATTTTTAATGGTTTCTTTTACTTGATTTACGGTATCTACTGTTTCTTTCTTAATTTCTTGAGTATTAATGTTTTGCTCTTGTGTTTTGTTTTCTTCCATCCTCTTTACTCCTCTTTCTTTTTTTCTATTTATATTCATTACTACTCTCATCTATACTTATTTTAGCGAAAAGGCCCCTTTACTTAAGGGGGCTGTCACCGTAGGTGACTGGGGGTTCTTACCTCTTGTTTATCCTTCTATTCGCCAAGTGAAATGCCAAGACTTTTTGCCGTTTTAATTAAATCATCGTCCATTTCAATTTTTCGAATATTGCTTTCCTTGGTATTACCAGAAGCAGCACCTATTTCTTTGTTGTTTCCAACAACATCTTCTAAGGAAACACATCCCATTTTACCATCTCGGTAATTAACAAGTACATTAAAGGTACCTCTCATAGCAAGTCTCATAGCTTTTACTCCATATTTGCTAGATAGTACACGGTCATAACAAGTTGGCGTTCCTCCTCTTTGTACATATCCTAAAACAGTATTTCTAGAAGTAAGTCCAGTTAACTCTTCTAAGTCGTTTGCTACTTTTTCACCAATTCCACCTAAACGAATATTGTCTAGCCCTTTTCCATCATCTAATTGTTTTTTTACAATAATTTCGCCGTCCATTGGCTTTGCCCCTTCTGAAACAACGATAATACTAAAGTCTTTTCCTTCTTTTCTTCTTTGGTTTACTTTGTCGGCAACCTTATGAATATCATATGGAATTTCTGGAATTAGGCATGCATCGGCACCTCCCGCAATAGCAGACTCTAGTGCAATCCACCCTGCATAACGTCCCATTACTTCTAATACCATAATTCTATGATGAGATTCTGCAGTTGTGTGTAAACGGTCTAGTGCTTCTGTTGCAACCGATACGGCTGTATTATACCCAAAGGTAATGTCAGTATGAGCAACATCGTTATCGATGGTTTTTGGAACACCAATCACATTCACTCCTCGTAAAGAAAAGTCTCTTGCTGATTTTTGAGTACCATCTCCACCTAATGTGAAAATACAGTCAAATCCTGCTTCTTTAATATTTTCTACACATTTTCCAGACATATCTTTGTATACAGTTTGTCCATTCTCTTCTACCTTCAAATTAAATACATTCGTACTATTAGAAGTTCCTATAATGGTTCCACCACGATGAAGAAGTCCTGAAGCATTCCCTTTTGATTCTAATTTTACATAGTCATTATTTAGCAATCCCTTATATCCTTCAATATAACCATAGCATTCAATTCCATTGGTTTCTGCTGTTTTTACAATGGCACGAATGACTGCATTTAGTCCTGGTGCATCTCCACCATTTGTTAAAATTGCTACTTTTTTTATCATATTTCCATCTCCTAACTAATTGTTTAACAGTATTATTATATCAATAATCGAAATATTTACAAGAGATTTTTAACACTTTTTCGAAAATTATAGATTATCAATCCCACCTGCTAATTCATATACCTTCGAATATCCCATTTTTTCTAGTAAATTCACTGCTTTTTTACTTCTTGCACCACTTTGACAATATGCAATTATGGTTTGCTCTTTACTCATTGCTATTTTAGATATGGCATTCGCCAATTCATAAGTAGGAATACAAACGGCACCCTCTAAATGGTATTCATCGTATTCTTGTTTACTTCGCACATCCAAAAGAATAGCATAAGGTTCGTTTTTCATTTTATCACGTGCTTCCACATACGTAATTTGATTATCACTTCGAAACATCCCTCGAAAAAAATTTTTTGTAATCCCTTTTGTAATTTGTTTCATTTTCATATTTAATTTCATTCCTTCCTGAAGGCACAGATTAGTACAAATAATTTGTTGTTAATTATTTGACCTTCTTTCTCATTTCTTCTTATGGTTCTTTACATTATATTCTGGTTGTCTTCATTTTGACATATATCTGTCATGTATTTACTTTCATATTTTGTCGTTTTTTCTTATTTTTATGCAGTAACAAGGCTTTTTACTAATTTTTATTACAATTTTTTTACACTTTTATGTTCGTTATATTTCATTTTTATTTCAAAATTTCAGTCTTATGTTTCCTATCTTGTTTACGATTTTATGTTTTTCTGCCTTCTTTTTTTCATGTGGATAATGTGGATAAGTGTGTGAATAACTATTTCAAGCCACTTTTTGGTCACAATTTATTCACAATTATTTTTCTAAATTATGTTTTCCTTTTTATTTTTACATTTTCTTCTGCATTATGTGTACCGAACTTTGCTTTTATGCTATCTCACAAAAAGCCAGAAAAAACGCCTTATCAGCGTTTTTTCTTATCTATTTATTTTAACTTTATAGCCATTCTTTGTAAGTGACAAAGCCACTAACTTAGGTCATTTATTTTAAATTTATAATTTTTTCTAAATACTCTACCATAAATAAAGGAATATTTATCAATTTTCCATCCTTCGTTAAATTATTCATAGAAAATCGTATGGATATATCATCATTGTATTTTTCATTATATCTTGTTAAACTAATATTGTTGGTTGACTTATTTGATTTTACTTCTACAGGAATAATCCTATTTCGGTATTGAATGACAAAATCAATTTCATGCCTATCAAAAGTAAAGTAGTTTGGAATTTTGTCTAACGTAGCATTTAACATATTTAATACATAATTTTCAGTAAAAGCTCCTTTAAATTCCTGAAACAATTTATCCCCTTCAATTACAATACTACTATCTAAATTTGCCATATTTCTAAGTAAGCCTACATCATTCATATAAATCTTAAAAGAACTTAAATCATGATATGCAATTAATGGGAAATCTGTTTTTGTCACATTATAAGTTTTGTAAATTAAATTTGCATCATTTAACCAATTTAAAGCGCCTTCATACTCTCTTGCTCTAGCACCTTCTTTTATCGTTTGATACAAAAATTTTTTGTTTTCTTTTGCTAACTGAGATGGTATACTGTTCCAAATTAGAGATATTTTATTTGCCTCACTATTTCCAGTATGCTTAGAAAAATCACTTTCATACGCTCTTAATATATTTTTTTGCACCTTGTCTACCATTTCGATATCTTTTTCATTTACCCAAATTTGAACAGCCTCTGGCATTCCTCCAATCATAAAATATGCCTTCAATTTTTCTTCTAGTTTCTTAAAAAATATGTCTGGTATTTTATCAATCTTTTCGATTGATTTCATATAGTTTACTAAGTTTTCACAATTATCTGCTATTAAGAATTCACTAAATGTCATTGGGTACATCTCTAAAAAATCTACTTTTCCAACAGGAAATGAAGTATGCGATAATCTAATACCTAGTAAACTTCCTGCACAAACGATATGATATTCATTTGCCTCTTCTTGAAAATATTTTAAACTATTTAATGCATTGGGGCATTCTTGAATTTCATCAAAAATGATTAATGTTTCTTTTGGACGAATTGCTTTTTTATATAAGAATGTTAATTGTTCCAGTATTCTTTGTGGATCTTTTGTATTTTCAAATAAATTGTATAAATCTTCATCATGATCAAAATTAAAATATGCAACATCTTTGTAATTTTCTTCCCCAAATTTCTTTAATATATACGTTTTTCCAATTTGTCTTGCCCCTTTTAAAATTAATGGTTTTCTATATTTGCTCTCTTTCCATTTTACTAATTCTTCTAATATAAATCTTTTCAAATTGATCATCTCCTCTTACTACAAATGAACGATTATCTCTATATTAATATATGTTATATTATACGCCTTTATCACATTTTTGTAAAGTATATTAATCAATTTATCACACTTTTGCAAGCCATTTTCGATATTTTACCACATTTTTGCAATCATTTTCATATTTTAAATATAATCATAATCGCAATTAAAATTTGAAGTACAATAATGGCAGGAAATCCAAATACAAATTTTGCTTTCTGTGTTTTATGGCGAAAAGTATACATTCCTGCAATGGTTCCAATTCCACCACCAATGGCTGCTACTAAAAACAAGGTATTTTCTTTTATTCTCCATTTCGAATGCCTCGCTTTTCTCTTGTCTAACCACATAATAAAAAATCCAAATAGGTTGACTACAACTAAATAAATTACAATATTCTGCCATGTAAAAATTTTTCCTACTATCTCATTAAACTCTAGCATTTTTCTTCTCTCTCCTTTTAAAAATACAGGCGGGATTTTCCCGCCTAATTCACATTATTTTCTTTATTCGCCTTTATAGCAAACAGATTGTATCGCTAACCAACAAAATACTCCCGCAAAGAAGCTTATCACAGATATTACTGTTCCTATTAGAAATGGTCTTTCTAATACAACTCCTTCTACGAATACATATACAATGGCTATTATCACTGCTACTAGAACCATGAGATCAGAAAAGTCCCGATATTTTGTTTTCTTCCCTTTCATATTAACCACATTGCTAGGTTCTTTCGCTTTATTTTTTGCATGGCATTCTACAAATATAATGCCTATACTAGAAAAACAAGATGCAAGTATCGATAGTTTCAACCATGCATGATACCCATATACCGCCTTAGCCATATCTGCTGTAAAGAAAAAAATAATGATTGATTGTAACAAGCCAAGAAATATTCTTTTCTTCATTACATTTCCTCCTGTTCATACCTAAACTTATTGTTTTTATGTTGCCTACTTATTATATAATGTTATACTACTTTTGTCAATTTATCCAAACAAACTCATTTGATTACTTTGGCTCATGCCGTCTAGGCATCCTGCATTTGCTAGCATTTCGATAACGGCTTTTCCTGCTTTGGAACGGATTTTTAGGTCGTCTATGGACATAAATTTTCCGTCTTTTCTTGCCTCTATGATGCTGTCTGCTGCTACTCCTCCTAAGCCTGCAATACTGGTTAGCGGTGGTCTTATTTTGTCTTCTTCGATTAAGAAATTTTTGGAGTGGGAATGGTATAGGTCGATTGGTAAGAAGTTAAAACCTCTTTCATACATTTCCCATACAATTTCTAAGGCTTCGTACATTTCTTCGTCTTTTTTGGTCATTGCATTTCCTAGTAATTCAATCTCTTTCATTTTGTTTTTGACTCTTTCTTTTCCATGGCACATGATTTCACTATCAAATGCCTTGGCACGAATGGAAAAATAGGCTGCATAATAGGCAAGTGGTTTATGTACTTTAAACCATGCAATACGAAAAGCATTGGTTACATAGGCTGCAGCATGGGCCTTTGGGAACATGTACTGTATTTTTTCGCAAGATTTAATATACCATTCTGGTACCTCATGCTCTTTCATCATACTTACATATTCCGCCCATTTAGCTGGGTCTTTTAGCGCTTTTCCTTTACGTACAAGCTCCATTATTTTAAAGCTTGGGTTTGGTTCTAAGCCTTTGCTCATTAGATAAGTCATAATATCATCCCTACAACAAATAGCTTGGTCTAGTGTGGTAATTCCTTGTTCAATTAACGTTTGAGCATTTCCTAACCATACATCCGTACCATGCGACAAACCAGAAATACGAATTAGTTCATCAAAGGTTTTTGGCTTGGTATCTAATAACATTCCTCGAACAAATTTCGTTCCAAATTCTGGAACACCAAAGCTTCCTACTTCGGAATGGATTTGTTCTGGTGTTACTCCTAATGCTTCGGTAGAAGAAAAAATCGACATTGTTTCTTTATCATCCAAGGGTACTTTCGTAGGGTCAATTCCAGTGATATCTTGTAACATACGAATAACCGTCGGATCATCGTGCCCTAGTATATCTAGTTTTAACAAGTTTTGGTCAATGGAGTGGTAATCAAAATGGGTGGTAACAATATCCGATTTTGGGTCATCCGCTGGATGTTGTATTGGGCAAAATTCATAAATTTCTCTTCCCTTTGGTACAACAATAATTCCTCCTGGATGCTGCCCTGTGGTTCTTTTAATTCCCGTACACCCTTTGGCAAGACGAGTAACCTCTGCACTATTTACTGGTGCTTGTCTTTCTTCAAAATATTTTCTGACAAACGCTTCTGCTGTTTTATCAGCAACGGTTCCTACCGTTCCTGCTTTAAAGGTAGTTCCTTTTCCAAAAATAACCTCTGTGTACCTATGGGCTTTTGCTTGGTAATCTCCGGAGAAGTTTAAGTCGATATCTGGTTCTTTATCTCCATTAAAGCCAAGGAAGGTTTCAAATGGAATGTTCATTCCGTCTTTATCTAACTTATGCCCACATTTTGGACACTCTTTATCTGGTAAATCAAACCCATTTTTATAGCCATAATCTGTAAAATCGGAATACTTGCAATTTGGGCAACGATAATGTGGTGGAAGTGAGTTTACCTCTGTAATTCCTGTCATATTTGCCACAAATGAGGACCCTACCGAACCTCTGGAACCTACAATGTACCCATCTTCATTGGATTTCCATACTAATTTTTGTGCAATAATATACATAACTGAGAACCCATTTTTAATAATGGATTGTAGTTCTTTATCTAACCTTTCTTTTACAATAGTAGGAAGCTCTTCTCCATATAATTCTTTTGCTTTTGTCATGGCAATATCTTCAATTTGCTTTTCGCACCCCTCAATATGTGGTGGGCATTTTTCCGGTGATATTGGGCTAATGTTTTCACATAAATCGGCAATTTTATTGGTATTGGTAACAACTACCTCATAGGCTTTATCCAATCCTAAATATTTAAATTCTTCTATCATTTCATTGGTCGTTCTTAAATACAAGGGTGCTTGTTCATCTGCATCATCATACCCTTGCCCTGCCATTAAAATCCTTCGATAGATTTCATCTTGTGGGTCCATAAAGTGAACATCACAAGTAGCAACTACTAGCTTTCCTAGCTTTTCTCCTAACATAACAATTCGTTTATTAATCTCTTCTAGGGCTTGTTCATCTGGAACGGTTCCATTTCGTACCATAAACCTATTGTTTCCAATTGGTTGAATTTCTAAATAATCATAGTCTTTTGCAATTTGCTCTATTTCTTCTTCCGATTTTCCTGCTACAATCGCACGGTATAATTCTCCTGCCTCACAGGCACTTCCTAAAATAAGCCCTTCTGAATATTCTTTATATAATGATTTCAAAATTCTTGGTTTTTTATAAAAGTAATCTAAATGAGAATAAGAAATTAGTTTATATAAGTTCTTTAGTCCCACATAATTTTGGGCTAGTATAATAGCATGATAGGTTGGTAGTTTTTTAAAATCTGCTTGTCCTTCTTCTAGTTTATCAATATCTTCTATGACTTTTGCACCTTTTTCTTTTAGCATATCAAGCATCACTTGAAATACCTTAACTAATGTCATAACATCATCTAAGGCACGGTGTGCGACTTCTACTTTTATTCCTAGCTTTTCGGCAATGATTCCTAATTTGTATTTCTTATAATCTGGAAATAAATCTTTTGCTAAACGTAGGGTATCAATATAGGTATTTTCTAATTTATACCCTAAGAGTTGTGCATTGTATTTAATAAACCCTACATCGAAATCCGCATTATGAGCAACAATAACACTATCTCCTATAAATTCTAAAAACTTTGGCAATACCTCTTCAATCGTTCCTGCCTCTTTTACCATCTCATCTGTAATATGGGTAATGGTTACCACATCTTCTGGAATTGGCTTTTCTGGGTTTACAAAGCATTCAAATTCTTCTACTATTTCGCCATTTTTGTATTTTACGGCTCCTAACTCCGTTATTTTTTCGGTACGGAAAGAAAGTCCTGTGGTTTCAATATCTAACACACAATATTCGGTATCGATATTTTGGTTCTTTGGGAAAGATACACTTGGAGTTTTATCTGGTACCAAATAGGCTTCTACTCCATAAATAATCTTCATATCTGGGTTATCTCTACCTAGTAACTTATGTGCTTCTGGGAAAGCTTGTACAACTCCATGGTCTGTAATAGCAATGGATTTCCATCCCCACTTCATTGCTCTTTTTATTAAATCGGTAGCAGATGTCATACCATCCATTTGGCTCATCTTGGTATGCATGTGTAATTCCACACGTTTCTCTTCTGCACGGTCCATTCGTTCTTGCTTTTTCTTGGGTGGTGTTTCTACAATGACATTGGCAATTACACCAATTTCTTTTGCATATGGGTCAAACTGAGCAGTTCCACTAAGTCTTACTGCTTTTGCTTCTTCTAACCTTGCTAATACTTCACTTGCTTTTGCTTCCTCTACAAATGCCTTACAGGTAATGGTACTACTTTCGTCATATACATCAAATAACACTAAAAGCTTTCCATTTTTTAGTGGTCTTGAATCGATTTTAATAATTTCCCCTTCTAAGGCAATTTTACCACTATCGATAGAAATATCGTCTATTTTTACAAGGGTATCTTTAATGTTGGCATTTCTTCCTAAAATTAATGGGGTTCTTTCTATTGGTTCTTCTGGAAGTGGTGGTTGTTCTTCTTTTGGCAAATTTGCTTCTTCATTTTCCTTTTCTTCGTTTTCTCCTACTTCCTCTTCTACTCCTATTTCACTAATTGCTTTTTCAATTTCATATTTCTCGGTAAGTTTGCATTTTTGCTCTATTTTCTTCATGTCTTCTTCTTGCAAATTTTCCACATAGGTTACTTTATATCTCTTGGCATACAAGCCTTTTAGTGTTTTTTCTAAGGCTTTATCAAATCCTCTTGCCACTAAAAAATCGGCTCCTTTTACAGCTAAACTAACCACTACTTTATTTTCTTGTATACAAACACGGCTATTATGTAATAAAAATTCGGTAAATGGGTATTTATGTGCCATATATTTTACGATTTGCTTCCATTCTTGCTGGATACTAGGAATTACGGTTTCTTCTTCATATTGCACACTTATTTCGATATTTTCAATTGCAAAACGCTCTTTTAAATATTTCTCAAATTCTAATAATTCTCTAGGAGTTACATACTCTTTTGAAAGCAAATCTAATTCTAATTTATTGCTTTTTTTAAATAGATTTATTTTTACAATACTTGCGTTCTTTATTTTGGTTTCTACAGGATAATCACCAAAGATTTCTTCTACTGTTTTCATACTTTGTGCCATTTTTTCTGCCTCCCTTAATACTATGACTTATTGTATCATACCAAAGTAAAATATGGAACAGCAAATATTTAATTTTTAAAATTTGTTTTTTGGGATTTTGGTTTTGGGGTTAAAACTTAATTTATGTACTTTAGCATTTGATTATATTTATTTGAACTTGTTGGAATAATATCAATGAAATGAATATTATAATTTTTTACTTTATAGATAATAACATATTTTTGAATTGGAATTTTTCGAAGTTCTTCTTTTGGGTCAAATATAGGATACATTCTAGGAAATATTTTTAAAATTTCTCTTTTTTGAATAAATATTTGTTGAAATCTTTCACTTGAATAAATATGGTCACTTAAGAAGTTGTATGTATGAATTTTTCGCAAATTAGCTTTAAATTCTCTGGTAGATGTAAAAAAATATTTATTCATAATGCTTTAATCCAAATTCTTCTTCTATTTCCCATAATACTTTATCAAGTGGTTCTATTCTTCCTTGTTTTAAATCCTCTAATCCTCTTTTAATCGACTCTTCTACATATTCATTATACTCTTTATCTCGTTTTGCTTTTTCCTCTAAGTATTCTTTCAAATTAAATACTTTCTTTAGTTTTAATTCACGTACACTTATCATGTAGTTTCACTTCCTTTCTTGTTATAATGTAACACATTTTGTTTTTTTATGCAATACTTTTTTGGCTAACTTACAAAAAGCAAGGGGCTTCCCCTTGCTTTAGAGTATTCTTATAATATCATGATATGTCACAAAAATCGTTAGTCCAATTAGTATCGCAAATCCTAGCATTTGGATATTGATTTCTGTTTTTTCTTTCATTGGCTTTTTACGAATGGCTTCTATTAGATAAATCACTACTTTTCCTCCATCTAATGGTGGGAATGGTAGTAGATTGGTAACACCTAAGGATAAGGAAATAAGTGCTACTAAGTAGATAAAGTCTTCGATTCCTTTAGTTTTGGCAACCATTCCAGAAATTCCAATTGGTCCCATTAATTGGTTTGTCGATACTTTTCCAGTAAACAACATTTTTAGGTTTTCGATAATCGATGTGGAAAAATCGACGGTATTCCAAAATCCATAATAGATATTATTCGCAAAATTATTTTCTGCTTTTTCAAAGCTAACCCCTAATAAATACGTATAAGATACATTCGCTTCTACCGTTATTTCTTTTATTTCCTCTTTTCTTTTAAGTGTAAATACAATTTGATTTGTTTCGGCTTCATTAATTAGCGAAACTACCTGATATGGGTCATTATTTACTTCTTTTCCATTTACTTTTAAGATAACATCTCCAATTTGAATTCCCTGCTTTTCTGCTGGACTTGACGGATATAGTGCTACAATTTGTGTGGTTAAATTCTCTCCTTCGACTCCTAAATAAATTCCTGTATCTTTCCCAGTAATCGTTTTTGGTTCCACCGTATAGTCGATTAATTCACCATTTCTTTTTATTTGTACATTAACTGGTTTTCCTTCACATTGCTCCATTACATCAGTAATATCTTGTTTTTGATGAATTCTTTTTCCATTAATACGAACCACTTCATCTCCTACTCGAATTCCTGCTTTTACGGCTCCATATTCTGGCTCTAAATTTTCCACTTTTTTTGAAACATTTCCTCCCACTGCGGAAACCAAGCAAAAATACACTAATAGCCCAAACACAATATTTACCATTCCACCAGCAAGTACAATAGCAATACGTTTCGGAATGCTCGTTTTACTAAAAGAACCCTCAGCTTCTGAGCGTTCCTCTTCTCCCTCCATGCTTACAAAACCACCAAGTGGTATTAATCGTAACGCATATTGTGTTTTTGTATTTTTACTTTTCCAAATGGTAGGTCCAAATCCAATAGCAAATTCATTTACTGTCACTTTACACAATTTTGCAACTAGAAAATGACCTCCTTCGTGAATGAAAATCAAAAATCCTAATAAAAAGATTACTTTTATGGCTGTTACTAAAATACTTAACAAATCGTTTCCTCCTATAATAATCTTATTAACATATACGCAAATGGCGCAATAAAGATAATGCTATCTAGCCTATCTAACATTCCTCCATGCCCCGGAATTAAGTTACTAAAATCTTTTATACCGACATATCGTTTAATACTAGATGCTGCAAAATCCCCAATCTGTCCCACAACACTTAGTATGATTTCGATTAAAATAACGGTAACATACGAAAAATTCATATCAAATACATTGTTAAAAACAAATACTAAACCTGCACCAAATAAAACCGCTCCTATTACTCCTGCAATACACCCTTCTATTGTTTTATTCGGGCTAATTTTACTAAATTTGTGCTTGCCAAATGTTTTTCCTACTAAATAGGCTAATATATCGGTTCCCCATGCAGCTGCTAATACAAGCCATACTAAAAATTTTCCATATTCCATGGCATGAATTAATGGCACAAACATTAAAAATAGGGAAATATAGCAAATTCCAAAAAACGTAATCGCAATATCGTTAATATTCGTTTTCATATTGCTTAGGATAACTTGCAAAAATAATATCGTAATTCCAATTGGAATTAGTACACTAACAATCGTAATGGCATGCTGTACTGGTATTACATGAATGAGTGCGATTAGGAAAGATGAAACATATCCCATCCAAATAACAGGATGTGCTTTTCCTTTGAATGCATTAAAATATTCATGCAGACTTAAGCCTGCTACAATGGCAAATGTAATATCTACTACATAAGTATTCCCTAAAACTAATATTATAACCACAAGTGGCATACCAACAAGTGCCGAAACCCATCTTTTAATATCCATACTTTTTGTAACCTTTCTATTTTCCTTTTTTAATAGTTCGATTTTGATATTCTTTTATTGCTTTTAGCAAATCTTCTTCTCCAAAATCTGGCCAGTTTTTTTCCATAAATACAAATTCGGAATAAATGGTTTGCCATGGTAAAAATCCACTAGTTCGGATTTGTCCACTGGTTCGAATTACCAAATCTGGGTCTGGCTGTTCTTTGGTATAAAGATGATTACTTATCATTTCTTCCGAAATATCTTCTACTTTTATTTCTTCTTGTTTTACTTTTTTTGCAATCTCGTGTACGGCTTTTACAATTTCTTGTCTTCCTCCGTAATTTAGGGCAACATTAAAGGTAACGCCTGTGTTGTCTTTGGTTCTTTCAATTGTTTTATCAATGCTTTTTTGTAGTCCTTTGGATAATGCTGACTTATCTCCTAACATCTTTACTCGAATGTTTTCAGTATCGGCACGTTTTGCAAAATCCTCTAAATAAGTTTGTAGTAATAACATTAAGGCGCCTACTTCTTCTTTAGTACGGTTCCAATTTTCCGTAGAAAAGGCATATACGGTAAGATACTGTATGCCAATTTTATTGGCATATCTTACAATGTTCTCGAGCACCTTAGCTCCTTCTTTATGTCCAAGTTTTGGGTCCATTCCTCTTTCTTTGGCCCATGTACGGTTTCCATCCATAATAATGGCAATATGCCCCGGTAGACGTGTTTGGTCAATTTCTTGTATGGTCATTGTTTTCTCCTTATTATACACTCATGATTTCTTTTTCTTTGTTTGCGGTGATGTTGTCAATTTCTTCTATTTTCTTATCGGTTATTTTTTGAATGTCTTCTTCTGCTGTTCTTAAATCATCCTCGGTAATAAGAGAATCTTTTTGCCTCTTTTTAAATTCATCAATTCCATCTCTACGAACAGAACGAACGGCTACTTTTGCTTCTTCTGCCATTTTTTTAATGTCTTTTACCAATTCTTTTCTTCTTTCTTCGTTTAATTCTGGGAAAGATAAACGAATTACCTTTCCATCATTGTTTGGGTTAATACCAATATCAGAGGCTAAAATTGCTTTTTCAATTTCTTTTAAAATACTTGCATCCCATGGTTGTATTACAATTAATCTTGCCTCTGGAACCGAAATTCCAGCTACTTGGCTAATGGGTGTTTCTACTCCATAATAATCTACTTTTACTTTGTTTAGAATAGCAGGGTTTGCTCTTCCTGCTCTTACTGCTGCTAGGTTCTCAGCAAATACGTTAATGGATTTCTCCATTCTTTCTTCAATTGATTTGTAATCCATAATTTTCCTCTCCTTTTTATTTTACAATAGTTCCAATGTTTTCCCCTTTTACGATTTTAACCATATTTTCTGGTTTATCAATTCCAAATACCATAAGTGGAATTTGGTTGTCTCTGCAAAGGGCAGTTGCAGTTGAATCCATTACTTTTAGGTCTTTGGTTAAAATGTCGGTGTATGAAATTTCGTCATATTTTACGGCAGTTGGGTCTAGTTTTGGGTCTGCCGAATATACTCCGTCAATCGTTTTTGCAAGTAAAATCACTTCTGCATTAATCTCTGCTGCACGAAGAGCTGCTCCAGTATCGGTTGAAAAATATGGGTTTCCCGTTCCACAAGCAAAAATAACCACTCTTCCTCTTTCTAAATGTTTTACCGCTTTTCTACGAATATATGGTTCTGCAATTTGTCGCATTTCAATGGCAGTTTGTACACGCGTTTTTAATTCTCTTGCTTCTAGTGCATCTTGCAAGGCAAGCGCGTTCATCGTTGTTGCAAGCATTCCCATATAATCTGAGGTGGTTCTTTCCATTTGATGACCATACTTTCCTCTCCAAAAGTTTCCACCACCAACAACAATGGCCACTTCTACTCCTAATTTCGTTAAATTTTTTACTTCATCACAAATGTTGCCTACTGTATCTGCATCAATTCCTGTTTTTCTATCTCCTGCTAATGCTTCTCCACTTAGTTTTAATAGTACTCTTTTATACTTTACGTCCTCCACTTCTTATACACTCTCCTAAAAATATATTTTCCGTTTCCTATTCTATCATACATTCCTAAAAATTTGCACTACTTTTTTAAGAATTTCTTAATTTTTATGGAAGATTCATTTAAAGAACCCCATGTAGGGGTAATTTAATCGCCTGCTCTTCGAAGAATTTTCCGATTTACCACTTTCTACAATTTATAAAACATTACGAAAAAAAGAGGAAAACTATATTAGCTTTTCCTCTTCGTCTCTTTTTACCACTTAATGGAGACCTCCAAGTCATGAAAATGAACAATATTAGCCGAAATACCACTTAATGCTTTATATTGGTGACTAATTTTATTAATATTTTCACAAATTTCATCTAGCATTTCGTGTTTCATTTCTACACCTACAAGAAAGCACGTCCAATACCAATCCCAGTACTTTGGATTATCAGCATATCTTTCTAATGCATAGCCCAATTCATTTTCATACTGTTCATGCTTTTCATCACGAAGCAGCATTTTAATTGTAATATAAAAAGTTTTCTCTCTAAATGCTGTCTCTCTTGTCATTTCCTTGATTAAATTAAAAATATTTTTAGCAACAATACTGTTAACTTCTACTGCATCCCGACTTTGTGGTTCATTTTTTACTCTCATGATCGCCATTAATTCTGTTACACAATCCATGTTGTCTCTCCTTTCCATGCTGTACTTTTTTACAGGTATCTTCTCCCTATTTGTCCAACCTACGAGCCTTTTGAGTTGCGGTTAATTTAGAATAGTCCCGTTTAGACTTTACATAGTACGTTGTTTCTTTCGTCTTAGGATCATCTTTAAATACGCCTAAGTACTTGGTAGATTTCATTTTTTCTGTTCACTCATATTTTGCCTCCTTTAGGGTATCTTTGAAATAATACAAATTATTCAAAATAGACTTACTACCATTTGATTTTTTAATTATAACATATACTCGTATTTTTTCAAGCAAATTTTACACAAATATAGGGTTATAGGGTGATTTCAAGTTTCTCTTGTATCTTTTCAATTTATTTTGTATAATACTCTTATGAAAACATTAGTAATCGATAAAAAATATGATAATAAAAAATTAAATATGGTTTTGCAAAATGAATTTCCGGATTTATTGCTTTCTACAATTTATAAAACCTTGCGAAAGAAGGATATTAAAGTAAATGGAAAACGCATTAGTAGTGAAGTTATTTTACATACTGGGGATGTTCTTGAAGTTTATATTGTGGATGATTTATTGTATCCAAAAAAAGAAATTTCGGTTGTGTATGAAGATGAATTTATTTTGCTTATCAATAAGCCTTCTGGTTTAGAAGTACTTGGAGAAAATAGTGTAACCTCTCTTCTTTCGAAAGAAAGGTGTTTTGCCGTTTATCCTTGCCACCGTTTAGATAGAAATACCACAGGTCTTGTATTGTTTGCAAAAAGCAAAGAAGTTCAAACCATTTTATTTGATAAGTTTAAAAATGGAGAAATTCAAAAACATTATGTTTGCCATATCTATGGCATTCCAAACAAAAAAAAGCAAACCCTAACTTCGTATCTATTTAAAGATGCCAAAAAATCAATGGTATACCTATCCGATACCCCAAAAACAGGGTATCGTAAAATTGTAACAAGTTATGAAGTACGAAAAGAATTTACTAACAATACCTGCTTACTCGATGTTACTTTACATACTGGTAGAACTCATCAAATTCGTGCCCACCTTGCCCATATTGGTTATCCCATCATTGGAGATGGCAAATACGGAAAAAACGAAATCAACAAACAATTCCAAGCAAAAACCCAAAAGTTATGCAGTTACAAAATCAAATTTAATTTTAACGAAGATACTAATATCCTAAATTATCTAAACCACAAAGAATTTGAAATTGATTATAAGATGTAAGATTATTCTTGCCAAAGTAACAAAGAAGAAAACTATGCCAGCTTTCCTCTTTGTTACTTAATATTTGTTGCTTATCACATTTTTCTTATTAATATAAGTGGTTTTTATCACATCTTCTTGATCCATATAAATTTTTATCATTTCTTTTTTATATTTCTTACTTAATTCCCTATATAGAAAAAACAGGAAGTATTATTTCTCCCTGTTTTTTAAGTTTGTTTGATAGTTTGCTAAAATTGACTTAAATCTCATTCTGCTTTTTTGTACTTTTTTACTCCATCCACACTATTTTCTTGCAAGTAGCCAGATTGAACTAAATATCTTAAAATAGACGACATTCCAGTCTTGCCTAATTCACTTGGCAAATTTCTGTTTAGATCCTTTCTTGTTAATTCTTTTCCAGAATTTTCTTCAAAAATCTTCTTAATTTCGCCAGTTAACCCTTTGCAAGATTTTGATGTTGATTGTTTCTTTTCTCTTGAAACTTGAACCTGCTCTTCTTTATTCTCAAATTCTACCTCTTGCAATAACCGCTTTTTCATTGCAACTTCGAAAAATTTTGAAGCAACCTCTTCGCTTATAGTAAGAGTTATATCTTCTTTCGTTATTGATAATAACTCCCTTATTGCTGCTACCGATTTAAGTGTTATTTGTACCATTTTCTTCTCCCTTCTGTCTAACCTCGTCAATTTTAGCATTTCTATCCTTCTCTTACTATAGAATATTCATGTAAAATCACACACGATATATTTCTATTTACATGTGATAACACTTATACATTATATCATGATTTTATGTTGATTACAATTGTTTTATGTCCTTTTCTGTTATCTTGTTGTATTTATACTTTATTTCTCCTCTAATATCTTCTTAATCTCCTCAAACCTCTTTACCTTTTGTGTTGTGGTTTTAATCATTGGTTCATCGGTTATGATGATTTCCCTTATGTATTTATAAGGTGGCATGGTTTTATTGATTTGTTTGATGTCTTGCCAAATTTTTTGTTGTAATTCTTCTTTTGATATTTCCTCAAAGGTTTCTTCTACATATTCCTTACTATACACAATTTTAGCAGCTAAATCTAAATCATCGTCTTTGGTAGGAATACCAAAAACCATATTTTCTGCTACGTATGGAAGTTTAGCAATTAATACTTCTAATTCTTCTGGGTAGATGTTTTTTCCGTTTTTCATAACAATGACATTCTTTTTTCGTCCTGTGATGAACAAAAATCCGTCAGAGTCGATATACCCTAAATCTCCTGTATGGAACCAGCCATCTACTAATACTTCTTTGGTTGCCTCTTCATTTTCAAAATAGCCTAGCATAACATTTGGACCTTTGGCAATTACTTCTCCAATTCCCTCTTCATTTGGTTCAAAAATCTGAATTTCTACATTTTTTAATGGGAAACCAACGGAACCATAACGAATATTTTCATCGTTTTCTGCTGTAATGACTGGCGATGTCTCGGTTAAACCATATCCTTGAACCGTTTCAATTCCAAAATTCGTAAAGTTTTCTACTACAGTTTTATCGATTGCTGCTGCACCGCTTACTGCCATTCGAAGTCCACCTAAATTTGTAATAATATCTTTAAATAGCTTTCTTCGAATATCAATTTTAAATTTTAATAGAAAATTACTAACTTTTGTTGCTATTTTAATTAGCTTCGTTTTTCCTTGTTTGTCGATTTCTTTTAAAATCTTTTTATTCATTGCCTCTAATAATAACGGCACGCACACAAAAATCGTTACATGATATTCTTGTAAATTCTTTTGAATATATTTTAATCCATCACAAAAAACATTGCTAACCCCATTGCTAATAAAGAATAATAGCCCTGTTGAACCAAACGTATGGTGTAGTGGTAAAAAGGCTAGGTTTCGGTCGGTTGGGTAAATTTCAATAATCGAATTTAAGGCATGTATATTGGAAACAATATTTTTTTGCGATAACATAACAGCTTTGGAAGCCGAAGTTGTTCCCGAAGTAAATAAAATAATGTTCATACTTTCTGGGTCAATGGTAGTCTGTTCAAAACGAGTATCACCCTTTTCCAATAACTCTTCTCCAGTTTTTAATAAATCCGCAAACGACAAAACGCCTTCTTTGTTTGGTTCGTCCATGCAAATATAGTATTCTAAATCGGTTGTACCATTTGCCTTAATTTTTTCCATTGTTTCACTATACTTATTTTCAAAAACAACCGCATTTGCATAACTTCTTTGTAATAACCCCTCTATTTCACCAAATGGCAAAGACTTATCTAATGGCACCACAATTCCTACTCCACATAAAGTAGCAAGATATGCCAAACACCATTCATAACGATTATTCGCAATAATCGCAATCCTTTTTCCATGTAAGCCTAACTCCATAAATGCCGTTCCTAACTTATTAATATCTTCTTGCAACTGTTGGTAAGTAATATTTTGATAATGCACTTCTCCATCTCTTTTTTCTTTTACAATAAAGGCAATATTCTTAGGAAACCTACGAACCGTATCCTTCACCAATTCTCGAATGTCACGATACTCCCTTGCTTCATACAATACTCTTTTTTTATTCATATACCAATCTCCTTTTTCTAATCTATTTCTATCATACACGAGATAAGCTTATTTTACTATTGTACTGTGCGGTCGGTGGAAATTAAAAAAACAGAAAATCCGGTAGAAAGCTTCTACCGAACTAGTTTTAGAATATTATATACCGTATAATTGTTTTTAAATGCCTCACTCCATCACGAAAAGATCTTAAATGCGATCTCTTATTTCGTTTGTCCTTATAAAAATTGATTGGTATTTCTTTTATTGCTAAATTGCTTTTTTTAGCTTTTATCAGCATTTCAGTTGCATATTCCATTCCTTCTGCTTGACAATCTAATCCATTTATTTTTTCAGTCACATAGCCTCGCATTCCACAATTAATATCTCCAACTTGTATATGATATTTTTTCTTAACCATCCATGATAGTATTGGAGTTCCGATATAACGATGTATCCATTTCATTGAACCTTTTTCCATTTTTCCTTCTAATCGATTGCCAATTACAAGATCATTTCCCAGTTTTAATTCCTCTATAAATCTCTTTGCCTCTAAAAAATTGTAACTATCATCTGCATCTCCCATTAACACATATTTTCCCTTTGCTGTTTTACTTCCTTGTATTAATGTACTACCATATCCTTTCTTTTGTACTTGAACTACTCTTGCTCCCATTTTTTTTGCTATTGATGCTGTTTCGTCTGTACTATTATTATCTGCAATTAAAACTTCTCCATCTATTTTTTCCTTTTTCAAAAACATATTTGCTTTTTCTACACACACTTTAATTGTTGTTTCTTCATTTCGTGCGGGAATTAGAATTGTTAGTTCCATATTTTTCTCCTAATTATCTTCTTTATTTTCAAAGTTTGTTCTTTCCAAAAATTAAAATCGATACTATATATCATCGCTAATATTAGTGCTATAATAGTTACCATTTGACTTCGAAATGTAAAAAAAGAATGCATGTATGAATGGTTTGCAAGTATACTATATCGTATATATGGTATTATACCAATCATTAGTAATATGCTAGATAGCCATAGTTTTTTCATATCTTTTTTTCGAATCAAAATGATTTCTACTATTAGTAAAATGATTAATCCTTTACTTAAATTTCTTTCGGAATCAAATAAATATAATGTTGTTAGATTTCTTTTAATTGCTTCCCAAAATAGCTTTTCATTTTTTCCTAGCACTTGTCCATCAATTCTAAATCTTGCCTGTTCTATAACATAGTCAAATGCGTTTATTTTTAATACAAATGATGCTATCATCCATTTGGCAAACCACATAGCAGTATAACTTATCCCCCATAAAAATAAGGTTTGTATGACAAATATGATTGATTGTTTTATATTTATTATTTTTTTGTTTTTTATTTGTAATATTAATACTATTATCATTGGTACTAATACTGTAATAATCTCTGTTGTTAAGAAATCAAAAAAACATGTTAACATTCCTGCTATAAAAAATAAGATATTTCGTTTTTTCTTGTTATCATTCCATATAACAGCTAATATGCTCACTATCAGCATAATGTAATATGTCCATGTATATTCCAAACAAAATGGTACAAATATGGCTACTGTCATAATAAGACTTATTATGAATGCAATTGCTAATGCAATTAGTTTTTTCTTGAATAATAGTGTGATTAAAATAATGGTTAGTATGGTTAACATTATTGCATTAAAATAATAAATTTGTCCTAAATTCATAAATATGAGTAATATCTTTACAATTCCGAGTTGAACCATGCCAATAACGAAGATACTGAATATTTCCTTCGTATTGGTTATCTACTAGTTCTTTAAAATCATAACTAATTATTGTATTGGTGATTTTCCATTTTGAATTTTTCATATAATATTTTGCTTCTAATATCGATTTTAGTGGCTGATCTTCCTTTGAACAGCAAATAATATTTAAAATCATTGCATCTGCGTATGGGTGTAAAAAAGTATACGGCTTTGTTCTTACTACTTTTTCAATTTCTCTTTTTGTACGAAAACAAGATGTTGATTCTTTTATATTTTCGTTGACTAGTTTCTTGGGAATTTTTGTGGTTATTATTAGGAATAATATGCATAACAATAATACTCCACAAAACCATATACTATATGTTAATATTTTTTTCATAAAACACTCTTTTTCCTATGTTTTTGGTGTAACAGCACTTACTCCACATCCATCAAACATACTTTCTTTTTTCTCAGCTTCTTTCCATTTTTCTCCTACTAAAATACTTGTTAAATTACTACTTTCTGCAAACATATATGACATATTTGTTACATTTGATGTGTCAATATTACTTACATCTATTTCTGTTAAATCTTCACCTGCTAAGTAAAACCAATATGCTGTACTCACTGGTGAAATCTTATCTACAATTTTCACTTCATTAATATCCCAAGACGCGGGACGACATCCATCATATTCTATCCAAGGTGGATAATTACGATCCTCTATTGACCAGATTTCATTTCCGACATTTCCACAATCTTTCCATAATGTTAGTTCATCAGAATTCTCTACATAATTTTCATTACTTGACAAAGTTTGATTTTGCAAATAACACAGTCGTATATGGTTTTCTCTCATTTTTGTACATAAATGTTTCTGCAATTTTTCTTTTTACTTGTTCTAACATTTCTCTTGTTCCCTTCTCTCAATTTTTTCCTATTGTTTACATTTTTTCCATAAATATGCACTTTTATCTTACTTTTTCCATTAATAATAGCACTATAGCTATTATTATGATTAATCCAATATATTTGCGCATTTATTTATGTCCTTACTTTATCATTGTGCGTAAATATTGTCAAGAGTATTTAGCAAATTAAATTCTACAAATACTAACTATTTTCTTACAAACTTATGTCAATTTCGAATTCGTAATATCTGTCCGGGGATAGATTAAGTTTGGATTTCGGATTTGGTTGATTCTTACAAGGTTTGCTACTGTTGTGTGGTAGCGGTTAGCAATATAGGTTAAGTTATCTCCTCTTCCCACTCGATAATAGGTAGAACCTGAGGCATGTGCATCATTTGGGCGTATATCCCTTCTAATTAGTAGCACTTGGCCGGGATAGATTAAGTTTGGATTTGCTATGTTGTTTAGCATAACAATGCTATTTATTGTCGTTCCATATCTTCTTGCAATATTCCATAAGTTATCTCCTCTTCTTACTACATAAGTGGTAGATGTGGTTGAACTTGGCTCTGTGTTTGGTTTATCTGAAGTAGTAACTTGAATTTGTATTACTTCACCCGGGTAAATTAAATTTGGATTTTGAATATGGTTTAATGCGACAATTTGCTCTACGGTAGTTCCATACCAAGAAGCAATTTTGGATAACGTATCTCCTCGTTTTACGGTATAAGATACCACATTTTGAATTTCACCTGGATTTGGATTATTGGGTTTTGGAATTTCACCAGAATTTGATAAGAAAATCCCTTCCGTAAATCGGTCTAAATCAACATCCCCTCTAATTCCGTCGATTCTTCCTTTATCCCAATATTGAAACCCTACCCAATTTTCCCATTTTCCATTATCTCTTGGTGTATTTACTCCATATTCCGCTACCCATAAGGGGTACCTACTTGCTAATTCATAAGAAAAAATGGTTCTTGCATCATAGGCATTGGAATAAATAACCATTTCTTTTCCTGTTAATTCTCTTGTTTTTTCTAAGAATACTCGAGATATATTATTAATTTCATAAGTGCTCAAATTTCCAAAAACTTCAAAATCCATGGCAAGCCTACAATTTGGTTGTGTTCCTGCAATCACTCTACTAAAAAATTCGGCTTCTTTTATTGCCTCTTCTTCACTTCTTGCTCGTACAAAGTGGTAAAAGCCTATGTTTAATCCATTTGCCTTTGCTCCTTCATAATTATTTCGAAATTCTGGATCTTCTAAATGTTGTCCTTCGCTTGACTTTATGTACACAACATCAATTCCCGCTTCTTTTACAGCACGATAATCAATTCTTCCTTGATAGGAACTTACATCAATTCCTTGGTAAATAACATCTCCTGCCGGTGATAGTGCATATGTTATGTTAGAATACATTGCAAATGATGATAAAAGTAATAACCATATTAAGAAAATAACTTTTATTAATTTTTTTCTCATAAATAACCTCCCAAGCACAAAAATAGAGTAGATATTTTCTACTCTATCTTATGAAATATGGCTTGTTTTGGTTATTACACGATAAATAATCCTGCCATATAAATAGCATATATGATTAAATAGGCAAACCCATTGGTTTTGGTCATTTTGTTTTTTGCACCAATGAATGGAAATAGGGCTAATAATATGGTACTAATAATTAATACTAAAATTTGATTGTTATAACTAATGCTATAAGTAATTGGTGTAATGGTTGCCGATAATCCTAATATTAGTAAAATATTGAATATATTGGAACCTAGTATGTTTCCTATTGCAATATCACTATCGCCTTTGAAGGCTGCTGTTACTGAAGTTACTAGTTCTGGCAAGCTTGTCCCTATTGCAATAATGGTTAAACTAATTACTTTTTCACTAATACCAAGTGTTTGTGCAATGGTAACAGCATGGTTTACGGTGAAATCGCCACCAATTTTTAAGCCTACAATTCCAAGTAAGATAAAAAAAATGGATTTTATAATAGAGGCTTTTTCTTCGGTTTGTACTTCTACCAAAGTATCTTTCTTCTCGAACTGTTCGCCTTTTTTTCCCATGTAAATGGTGTAACCAATAAACAACACAAATAGAGCAATCATGATAGCCCCTTCTATTCTTGTAATATCTGCTCCTATATTGCATAAAACAAATAATATCATGGTAACCACTAAAGTAAGTGGAATTTCAATTAATCTCGTTTCTTTCTTAAATTCAATTTCCTTTATGATAGCCGATAATCCTAGAATAAGTAATAAATTACACAAATTGCTACCAATTACATTTCCTACTGCCATATCGGAATAGCCCTCTAAAGCAGAAGTAATGCTAACAAATAATTCCGGCATAGAGGTTCCAATCGAAACAATCGTAAGCCCTATAATAATTTCTGGTATGTGAAAACGTTTTGCCACATGTGACGAACCTTCCACCAAAAAATCCGCTCCTTTGATTAACAAGCAAAACCCCAACGCAATCCACAAAATCTCTAAAACCATACCATCCCTCCTAATTTTCAAACATTACTATCTTACTCCTATTCTACTTACTTGTCAATTTTTCGCTTAAGGAAATTTCATGAAATATTATGATTTTGTAATATTTCATGAGTTTTCCTTGTTTTTCGCTGTAAAACTATTTCTTTTTTCCATATTTTATAGTATAATAGTACTGTAGTTTTAAAAAAGTGAGGTTGATGTTTATGTGGCAAGTATGGTTAGTTATTTCTGGAGTTTGTTTTATTTTAGAAATTATTACAATTGGTTTTTTAGTATTTTGGTTTGCCATTGGTGCTTTAATTACCGCTCTTGTTAGTTTGTTTACCAATAATATTATCATTCAAACCACTGTATTTGTCCTTAGTTCTACTGCCTTACTATTTCTTACAAAACCATTTGTGAGAAAATTTTCTAAAGAAGATAAAGTTCAAACCAATGCGTATTCTGTCATTGGGAAAAAAGGAATTATTACAAAGGAAATCTCAGAAAAAACAGGAATTGGCTTAGTTAGTATTGGTAGTGAGGTTTGGACTGCAAAAGCTTCTTCTTCTATTCCCAAAAATAGTGAAGTCATCATAAAAGAAATCGATGGTGTAAAAGTAATTGTTGAACCTATTACAGAGCCTGTTTTAAAATAGTTTTTGATATTTTTATATATATTTTTTAAGGAGGATTGATTATGGCATTTTTAATTATATTATTAGTCATTATAGTAATTATCGCATTTAAATCAATTAAAATTGTTAAACAAGCCGAGGTGTACATTATTGAAAGACTTGGTAAATACCACAAAATTGCAGATGCTGGTCTTACCATTATTGTTCCATTTATTGACCATGTTCGTAGTGTTGTAAGTTTAAAACAACAAACCATGGATATTCCACCTCAAGGCGTTATTACCAAAGATAATGTTACGATTACAATTGATACAGTTGTATTCTATAAAATAACCGACCCTGCAAAAGCAGTGTACGAAATTCAAAGTTTGAAAAAAGGTATTGAATATTTGGCCATTACTACCATTCGTGATATTGTTGGTAAAATGGACTTAGATGCTACCTTTAGTTCAAGAGATGCGATTAACGACCAATTACGTGTCATCTTAGATGAAGCAACCGACCAATGGGGCTGTAAAGTTGACCGTGTGGAAATTAAGGATATTACCCCACCTGCTGATATTCGTGACGCCATGGAAAAACAAATGAATGCAGAACGTAATAAAAGGGCTTTAATTTTACAAGCAGAAGGAGAAAGACAATCTGCCATTACCATTGCTGAAGGACAAAAAGAAGCTGCCATTTTACAAGCAGAAGCTGACCGTGAAGCAAAAATAAGACGTGCAGCCGGTGAAGCAGACGCCATCAAAAAAGTAGCAGAAGCAAAAGCAAAAGAAGTAGAAATGATTTATGCTGCAATGAAAAAAGCCGAACCAGACGATAAGTTAGTTCAACTAAAATCGTTAGAAGCATTAGAAGAAGTTGCCAAAGGAGACGCAAACAAAGTGTTTATTCCATTTGAAGCGACAAAAGCACTTTCTAGCTTAGGTGCTATCAAAGAAATTTTTAATGATGAAAAGAAATAATAAGATGTAAAGCAAAAGGGAATTCGATAATCGAATTCCCTTTTGCTGTTTCAACATTGACTGTTATTGTTCAGACATAATTCACTTTTAAGAACCCCCAGTCAGCTTCGCTGACAGCCCCCTTGTTAAAGGGGCTTTCTTGCAAGGCTTCGCAAGGATACGTAAATTTAAATTATTCGTAGAATATTATTTTTATTATTATTTTGCACTTATTTATTACATACAAACTTCGGAGCATTTACAGGAAAGCCCCTTTAACAAGGGGGCTGCCGCGGAGCGGCTGGGGGTTCTTAAAAGCAATTAATATAAAAAATTATTACCTCTGAATTGTTATATTTGACTTTTATTAATGAATTCGCATTAATTTAAAATCCAAATAATCCCCACTAACTAGATTAAATTCGATTCCTTCTACCTTTCCTTCAATGGCGTCTTTGTGGGAATGGGAATGTAAATGCCCATACATACATTTTTGTACATGGTATTGTTTCATGGTTTCTACAAATTGTAGCTCTAGTTTGTTTAGGATAGCTGAATTAGTAATTGGTGGATAGTGCATAAAGACATAAATTGGCTTATCTTCTCCGTATTTAGTAATTCCCTCATGGAGGGATAATTCTAGCCTTCCTAATTCACGCTTTAGAATTTTTCCTTGTCCTTCTAAATCGTTTAAGGTCCAACCTCTGGTTCCGGTTAGGATAATTCCTTCGTAAAAAAAGCTATTATTAAATAAAAAATCAATCGTATCAAAATGGTTTTCGGCTAAATAATTTTTCATTTTGGTTATGGTTGTCCACCAATAATCGTGGTTTCCTTTTAATAAGATTTTTCTTCCTGGTAACTCGTTTAGGTATTGGAAATCGAGATACGCCTCTTCTAGACTCATAGCCCATGAAAAATCACCGTGGTAATACCACGACATCGTCGTTCTTTACTTTTTTTAACCAATCTTCTTTTATTTTTTGTTCGTGATTTTCCCAATTGTCTCCAAAAATGTTCATTGGTTTTGGATTTTTGAAAGACAAATGTAAATCGGCTATTACATAGATTGCCATGTTTATTTCCTTTCTTTATTTTTCTTATCATCTAGTAATCGAGTCGATGTAGGTATCCCCCTATAACATGCCTATTTTTAAATTAGGAATGGCGTTTAAGGATAAATCGGAGGTTTCTCCTTGTATAAAATGATAATACCCAGCAGAGGCTATCATAGCAGCATTATCGGTGCATAGCGAAAGTTCTGGATAATATACTTCTACTCCCTCTTCTTGTCCCATTTTAAAAAAAGCTTCTCTTATATGAAAATTGGCAGAAACGCCTCCTGCAATTGCTAGTTTTTTTACGTTTAATTGCTGTAAGGCTTTTTTGGTATTGGTAAGGAGCATATCAATTACTGTTTGTTCAAAACTGGCACATAAATCCGCCTTATTTACTTCTGGATTTTTATGGTACAAATTTAAAATTGCCGTTTTAATACCACTAAAACTAAAATCCAAACTATTATCAAAATACGTATGTGGTAACGGAATATTCGCTTTTCCTTCTTTTGCAAGTTTATCAATTTTTGGTCCTCCCGGATAGGGTAAGCCAATTACTCTTGCTACTTTATCGAAAGCCTCTCCTATGGCATCATCTCTTGTGTGTGCTAATATTTCAAATTCAGTATAGTCTTTGATGTGGACTAAATGGGTATGTCCACCTGATATTACCAAGCATAAAAATGGTGGCTGTAACTCTTTATGAGTAATATAGTTTGCTGCAATATGCCCCTCAATGTGGTTTACTCCTACCAATGGTTTATTAAGAGCATATGCTAATGCTTTTGCATAGGCAACTCCTACTAAAAGAGCCCCTACTAATCCTGGACCATAGGTTGGGCAAATAGCGGAAATTTCCTCATAGGAAATGTTTGCTTGTTCCAATGCTTCTTTGGTAACGGCTGAAATAGCTTCTACATGATTTCTGGATGCAATTTCTGGAACCACTCCTCCAAATTGTTTATGAATATCAATTTGAGAATGTATCACGTTAGAAAGAACTTCTCTTCCATTTTTTACAACTGCAACAGAAGTTTCATCACAACTTGATTCAATTCCTAGTGTATAAATATCTTTCTTCATTTTTTATTTCCTTTTTCTATTTTGATTCTTTTACTTTAAACGGCTCGATGTAGACATCGAACTCTATATAATACCAAATAGCATTCCTATTAGCTTAAATAATCCTGTTGTTATCCACGCTATGATTGGTGAAATCATTCTTCCTGCAAGTCCTGTAACCCATAAGACTAGGAATGCAATATAGAAATATTGTTGATACGTATCTAACCAAGTTTTTACTTTATAGGACATAAAATTTCTAAAAATTTTACTGCCATCTAGTGGTGGAAGCGGAATTAAGTTAAACACACCAAGTCCCACATTCACAATTGCTGCTGACTCAATCATAATCATCACATATGCTCCAATTTGTGAAATTGCAAAAGTGGTAAAAAATTTTCCAATGACAAAATACAAAATAGTAAACACAATTGCAAGTATGAAATTCATCGCTGGACCTGCTACCGAAACAATCGCTTCTCCTGCTGACATAGAATGTTTTCTATCAAAATTTCGCGGATTAATTTGCACGGGTTTTCCCCATCCAATATGAGCAAAAATAAGTAGCACAAAACCAATTGGGTCCATATGGCTAAGTGGGTTTAAATTCAATCGTCCTTGCATTTTGGGTGTATCATCCCCTAATTTGTATGCTGCAAATGCATGAGCAAATTCGTGGAAGGTAATCGCCACAATAACTCCTGGAAGAGTTAATAACAAACTAATTATTTCTAGTTTCGTCATACTAGCCATTCCATAAATCACACTAATTCCTAAAATAACATATAAAATTCTTTTATCATAAGAAAAATGAAACATAACCTCTCTCCTTTACCTTTTAATCTATAATTCCTCTGTTTTATACAATATATACCCTTCATACAAATAACTACTGTCAATTCCCTTCATGTATATTTCTCTATCATCTATCTTATTTGTTAAACTTTGTTTTAATAATTGTTTTATTTCTACATCTTTTACAGGGCTACGTTCCATTGCTAGTAAGTAATCATTTTTATCAACTTTACTCCAATCAATTACTACATTTAATTCCTTTTTTAACATGAAATCAAGCCAAATTCTTGTACTTCTTCCATTCCCTTCTCGAAATGGATGTGCAATATTCATTTCCACGTATTTTTCAATAATCTCTTCATACGTAGATTGTGGCATTTTTTCAATATTTTTTACTGCTTCTTCAAGATAAGTAAGAGGTGTAAATCGAAAATTTCCTTTTGCAATATTTACTTTTCTAAAATCTCCTGCAAACTCATATATCTCTTCAAATAAATACTGATGAATTTTTCTTAGTGCTTCAAAAGTTCCCGGTTGTAATGTGCTTAAATAATCTTTTTCAAAAATATCTTTGGCACGTTTTTTACTAATTTTCTCTTCTTGTCTTGCTAATTCTACTTGGTCTGTAATCTTTAATTTATTCTCTAAAACCATTTATGCCTCCTTTAACATAAATAAATTTATTCTCTAAAACGCAAATAGTCACTTTCTACATCAGGAAACATTTTATTCTTTAAATACGCACTTGATGTTTCTTTTCCTTTTTCATCATATGTAGCCCCGGCATTATTTTCATCTATTACTAAGCAATTGATTTTCCTAATATACAATCGTTCTAAATCTTCTATATTGTTTATTTTTCTACATTCTCTATTGTTTAGTACACAGAAAATAGCATTATTTTCATTACGAATATAAAAGCAATATTCTCTTTTATTTTCATGGGATCCATTATTTTCTTCAATTGTATAACGATACTCTTTTCCAATATAAGTAGAATTCGATTTTATATTCTCAATCGATATTCTATTTATCGTGTAAGCAAAAAACATCAATATAATAATAGCTCCAATTATAATAATCACTTTTTTCTTCATTTATTAATACTCCTAACTAGGATTTTTAATTTTTTGTAAACTCTGTTAATATTTCCTATTTATTTACTAACTTATTAATTTTTATAAAATTTACTCATTTAATAATTCTTCATATACTGCTACTTCTAGTAAATCTTCCAATGTACTTTTGCAATTGTTCTTTACTCTGTTCTGTTTTTCTTCTAAATTGTCAATATTTACTACTGAAATGATTTGTGGACTATATATTTTGTTATAATCTTCTTCATTCATTACACAATTTATATTCAAATCACAAACCATTCCATTGCATCTATAATAGGAATGGTAGTACAAATCATGAAACATCGTAGAACATTTGGCTGTCACTGCTTCTCCTTCTTTTAAGCATTTAAGCAGGAATAATGTATTTACATGGCAATTTCTATTTAAATCTCCTTTTTCAATATATTCTATAATTTCCTTATTTTCAATATAATACTCATTCGCAAAGAAAAAATTATATTTTCCTAAACAAGATTCTATATTGATAGAGCCATTTTCCATATCGTATACCTTGTTAATCATTCCTACATCAATCAACCCATCTACAAAAGCTTGTACATTACTTGCATTTTGGGTAATCTTTTTTATCGTATAATCTAAATATGTTTTATCATTAAATGCATATCTACTTAAAATTTGATGAAATTCCTCAAAAAATTGAGGTTGCGCCACTGTTAATTGAAACAAACAATCAAAAACATCATAATCATTATGTGCAAATTTATTTTCTTTTCTAAAATCCACATTGCAAAACTCACTATACTCATCAACAACTTTTTTAAAAATTTCCATCTGCTTTGTTTTATTTTCTGCTTCCCAATTATCACAAATGAAATCTAAATCGATTTTTTCTTTCATAATTTTTCTCCTCTACTTTGAATAGTATTAAGATATTTCATATCATTATATCCTATCCATAATATAATTTTAGCTTACACAAGTGGTTTCATTGACCTTTTAGCAAATTCGTTGTAACCTGCTCTATTGTGATTGTTTTTGGTGTTTTTTATTGTTCAAAAACTGTTATTTTAATGCTACCCGATTGAATTTATTAAAACTCATTAAACTTTATTAGCAATTTTCTATCTTTAAATTTACATTACATACTATACTATATTTTAATGAAAATTTCAATTAAATTTCTATTTCTTCTTTTTTCTTCATTTTCATATAGAATTCTTGCATTTTTAATACTAATTCATTTTTGTCACATTCTAATCTCAAAGCTTCTTTCTCTAATATATCATCCACATCATATCCACTTTCAATTTTTTTTAATATTCTAGTTATAATTTTTTCAATACTTTCTTTGTTATCTTCCCCATTTTCTTCTAGCCCTTTCAATGTTTCTTCTTCAACATTTGTTATTTCATCACGTATCTCTAAATCATCTTCTGAATTGTAGTAATACTTAGTAATAGATGTTTTTCTCACACCAAAATTATCTATTATTATTTTTCCTTTTAGAGCCAGTCTTGTTCTTTGTTTTATTCTAGTTAATAAAGTGTCTTCATCTTCCTCATAATTTGCTTCTAAATCACCACATTTTTCTATTATGTACAATGTTGCCTCTGCTGCATACTCTTCATCCATTCCTTTTAATCCATATTTCCTACATAATCCTCTTGCTATAACTTTAGCCATTCTCATAATTTCACTATCATATTTTTTTGTAAATTCTGCTGAACAGCTTATCTTTCTTTCTCCATACCATAATCCCTGCTTTTCTTCTATTAGTTTTTTTAGTTTTCCTGTATCAATAAAGTATATGCTTAATATATATTTAGCAAATTCTTCAAAACTAATTTTATTTTCCTCACAAAAACCTTTCATTTCTTCTAAAGTATGAAAACTTACTTCTTTTCCTTTTACACTTTCTTTAAAATTGATTTTTGCCTTTTTTATCCTTCTATTTAAAATAGGTACTTTTAAACCTTTCACCAATAGGCTATATTCTATTCCAAGTATTTGAGCGAATTTTCTTTTGGTTACTTTGTTTTCGAATTTTTTATATAGTTTTTCAAATTCTTCTAGCTCTACCTTATATCCAATATAATATCCATCTTTGTGTAATGTTTCAAATAAATTATTTGTAAATTCTTCTTCTCCAATTTCAAGTGTGATTTTCGTTTTTTTAGATTTCATATCTTTAAATTGTATTCTTGATTTATGTAAAATTTGTTCTGCATAATCCTTTTTAGATAATCTAATTGGATATCTCGTATATATTTCATTAAATATGTTTATATCTATTTTTTCTCCAACTCTATAATTCTGTTTTATTTCTCCTTGAATTTGTTTAATTTCTTCATTTAAAATTATCTCATTTTTCAAAATAATTGCAGTTCTATCTTTTATATATTTTAGTTGCTGGTAATTCTTTTGCGTAATATCTAGTATCTTTTCTGCAAATTCCGCTTCACTAAGTGGGAAGTAATTTTCATCATATATCTTCTTTAATTCTTTATAGCTTATCCTTTGTCCTATATATAAGTTGTTCTGTTCTATAACTTTTTTTCTAAATTCTAGTATCGATTTTTCCGTTACCTTTAAATTCTTTAAAATTACCGCTTTTTGTCCATTGGACTTTATTGTCCTAAGAGCTATTTCCGTTATATCTAACATCCTTTTTGCAAATTCAACTTCTGATAAAGGAGTATAATATTTATCAAAAATTTCTCTAAATTTATTGTAGTCTATTAAATCTTGCTTATGAAGTCCTTCTGTTACAATTATCTTTTTCTTTACTTCTTCTATAGTCTCATCACTTAGCGACTCATTAGATAAAATCCATACAGTTTTCTCGGGATTATATCTAGCTTCATTATATGATTTAAACGAGACATCTAAAATTCTTAGCATAAACTCAGTTTCTGATAACACTATATAGTTTCTATCAAATATTTCTCTGCACATAGCATAAGTTAGAGAGTCTTTTATATGTAAATTTTCTTTCCTTAATACTTCTCTCCTAAAGCTTAACACTTCTTCTTCACTTATTCCTTCATTAGTCAATATCCTAGTTTTTGATTTACTGTCTTTTTTATGTGTTTCTGATTTAACTCTAAAATATCAAGTATTTCCTTATAGTAATCACTTTCTTTTAGTGGCAAGTAATATTCTTCGCTATCAAAAATTGCCTTAATCTCTGCAATTGACATCATATCTTCTCTATGTAATCTTTTGCTTCTTATCACTTTTTGCCTCATTGCTTGTATTTGCTCTATATCAATTTCATATTGTCTTAAAATTCTTGGTGCTTGATTTACAAATTTCATTGCTTTGTATGATGAATTAGTCAACTCTAGTATTTGTTCTGCAAATTCTCTTTCTTTCAATTCTATACTATATTTAGCTAAAATTCCTTTTGATGATTGATATATTTCTAAAAATCTTTCATAACTTATATGATCGAATTTATGAAGCTTAAACTTTTTTATAATTGCATTTTTACATTTTAGTAATTGTTCATTTTGCATATTAATTGTTCCTTTTAAAATTTTCTATATTTTTAATATCTTGTATAAATATGACTAAAAAGTTTTACTTTTTATTAAACTTTTTATTAAAAAGACGACAGGATATATTTCTATACCCTGTTTGTAATGTAAATCTCCCTACTTAAATAGCAAGATTTTTCCATTCTTCACTTTTATAGATTATAAAATCATTATTTTTGCAATGCTATTTTAATGCTACTAGCTTATTTTTAACAAATTTTACTTTTTTAGCAACTTTTATAATATTATTTATATCCTTACAGCTATGGAAGTTTTGCGAATTATAAATCGCTATTAAAACTCATTAAACGTTATTAAGTGGTTTCATAGTTGGGAATAGTAGCACATCACGAATTGAGGCTGAATCGGTTAGTAGCATGATTAATCGGTCAATTCCCATTCCTAATCCACCTGTTGGTGGTAGACCGATTTCTAGACTTTGTACAAAGTCTTCGTCCATCATGTTGGCTTCTTCGTCTCCTGCTTCTCTTGCTTCTACTTGTTTTTTGAATCTTTCGTATTGGTCGATTGGGTCATTTAATTCTGAATAAGCGTTGCCATACTCTCTTCCTCCAATGAATAATTCAAATCGCTCGGTTAGTCTTGGGTCTGTTGGTTTTCTTTTGGTTAATGGTGATACTTCTACTGGGTAGTCGTAAATAAAGGTTGGCTCTATTAGGGTTTCTTCTACATATTCTTCAAAGAAAATGTTAATGATGTTTCCTCTTGTTTTTTTGATATCATCTACTTGTAATTTTCTTTCTTCGGCTAGTTTTACTGCTTCTTCGTCTGTATTAATTTGGCTAAAGTCAATTCCCGTTACTTCTTTAATGGCATCAATCATCGTAATTCTTTTCCAAGATGGCGTTAAATCAATCTCCGTTCCTTGATAGGTAATCTTTGTGGTTCCTAGAATATTTTTGGCAATGGTAGATACCATTTCTTCGGTAATATTCATCATATCATTGTAATCTTCATAGGCAGCATACAATTCCATAGAAGTAAATTCTGGATTATGTTTTAAATCCATTCCTTCATTTCGAAATAGTCTTCCTATTTCATATACTTTATCAAATCCACCAACAATTAATCTTTTTAAGTATAATTCTGGTGCAATTCTTAAATACATGTCAATATCTAATGCATTATGATGTGTTACAAATGGTCTTGCAGTTGCTCCTCCCGCAATAGTATTTAGAATTGGGGTTTCTACTTCTATATAACCTTTTGTATCTAAGAAATCTCTCATTTCTTTTATAATACGGCTTCTTAATTCAAAGGTCTTTTTTACTTCTGGATTCACGATTAAATCCGTATATCTTTGGCGATAACGTAAATCTGGGTCCTTTAACCCATGGAATTTTTCTGGAAGTGGTCGTAAGGATTTTGTTAGTAATGTTACATTTTTGGCATGTACCGATATTTCTTCGGTTCTGGTTTTAAAAACAAAACCAGTAATACCTATAATATCTCCAATATCATAAGTTTTAAATTCTTTGTAACTTTCTTCTCCTAAATCATTAATACTAACATAGCTTTGTATTTTCTCATCACAATCTTGAATGGTACAAAAAGAGGCTTTTCCCATAATTCTTTTTGCAATAATTCTTCCTGCAATTGTTACATCTTTTTCCTCAAATTCTTCAAATTTTTCTTTGATTTCTCCTGCTGTATTGGTTCTGTCAAATTTTGTAATTTCAAATGGATTCTTTCCATTTTGTTGTAACTCCTCTAATTTCTCTTTTCTTACTTGCATAAGATGATTTACATCTAATTCTTGTTCTTCATTTACATTATTTTCTTTTTCGCTCATTTTCTTCCCTATCCTTTCTATGATATCTTATTATACCCCAGAAACTCGCTAATGTAAAGGAAAAAAGCGAAGAAATTATCCTTTCTTCGCTTTTTTTCATTAACCCCAGTATCGCCAGAAAGTATTACCACCAATTTCAACAGATACTTTAATTTCATCATATCTGCCTTTAGCATACACTTCTTCGGATACTCCATCGAGGTTTGAGAAGTACAAGGCTCCGCCTTTCCAGTACTTTTCAGAATACAGTCCTTGCCGAAAAGCTTCTTTTTGTAAAAGTTTTTCTGTTTCATTTGAATCATCTTCTACAAACACTTTTTGGTAGACTTCCTCCATTTCGGGAACGACTTCCATATTAATTGGATTACCCTCCTGATCTACAGGAATACCATCTTGAATTGTTGTAAATTGACCCTTTTGATCACATACTTGGATTAAATCATCCGGAAAATCTGGATGTTTCTTCCGGTGGTTTATAACCTCTGCTACCGCAATTTGATTTTCCTCTTTTACTCCTGCTTCCAAGAATATGACTGCCTCTATTGTCTTTTTTTCTCTTTCTTTTATCATCAAGAGTTCTTCTTGATAAATCGAAACAAATTGGCTTAAATCAATTTTCTCTAGTTCTTCTGGTCTTTCCCCCTTTCTTTGTGTCATTTTCGTTCCTTCCATGGGTACTTCTGGGAGAATTTCTAAAAGGTGTTGTTCTAATACTAACATGTATGGGATTACCATTGGCAACATAAACATTGCTATTACAAATCCCTTATACCACAAACCTACTCCTTCCCGAAACTTCTCCATGCTGTAATGCTGCATTGTGCTCTCTTGCCCTCCTTTTAAAAAAGTTTTTCCTTTGCTCATTTCCCTCCATACTACAAGAAACTTTTCTACAAAGGGCATTGGTTTATTGCCAATGACTTCCAACTATTATACCATTAGTTTCCTGTAATGTCTATCCGAATTACTCTTATGGTAACTTTTTGTCGAAACGGAGAAAGCAAAGAGTGCAAACCTTGCTTCTCCTTGCTATTTAAAACTCGAAAATATAGCATTCTTGGTTTTTCCGTCCATATTGCAACGCTTTTTCATGAGTGTCAAAGTATATATCCAACTTGTCGTTAGATATTGCCCCTCCTCTATCTTGAACAATAAACCAACCTGCATTCGGCTTATCTTTCAAACTTGGAATGTAAATAATTGTTCCAAATTTGTATTGGGGACCCGCTGCCACAGTACACCATTCTGTCGTCTTTTCTCCTGTGGCAGTAATTCCATCCGTCTTATCACAACATTGCTCGCATGAACAATAAGCTGTTGTATTCATAACTCTAACGGTTGGTTCCATTCCACTCACTTGCATTGCAAGTTTTGTATTTGAGGTTTCTTTTAAGACCATTTCTTGTACAGCTACATTTTCTCTTGCCATCAAAATTTCCTCCTCATGGATAGAAACAAATCTTTCTATTGTTCTTTCCGGAATTGGCAGAGTATCAATGTATCTGTCAAATGCCTCTTCGACAGATATTCTTTCTGGTACCACAAGTATTTCGTCTGTTACACCAAGTTCTCGTTCAAGACTTGCAATCTCGTGGTTTCCTATCCGTGTAATAAGGCATACAACAAATAGAAAAGCAATTGTGCAAATAGGCATTATTTGAGCCAGTAACCGCCATATAAAATCTCCAAATGTTTCTCTTTGTAATGTAATCATGTTTTTTCTCCTCTCATGAGTTTCCATACTGGAAACTTATTTTTTACGTAAAAATACCTATCTCTATTATACCACTTTATCAACATAAAGTCCAATTTATGTCTATTTTTTCATGCATTGCCATTTCAAAGCTGCTTTATGGTAAACTTATATTTCATCTCACCACATATTGAAAAAGTGCCCTGTTTTTAGGCAGCACTTTTTCGTAACTCTCTTGCATATTCTAAGGCAATATTGCTTACTTCTCCACTTGCAATTCTTGCAATTTCACGAATTGTTTCTTCTTCGTTTAATTTCTCGATACTTGTTTTTGTTATCTCGTTTTCTACCTTTTTACTAATATAGTAATTATAATCTCCTTTTGCTGCAATGGATGCTAAATGAGTAATACATAATACTTGGTGATGATTTGCAATTTGTTTCATTTTACCTGCTACTCGGTTTGCTGCAATTCCACTAATTCCCGTATCAATTTCATCAAAAATAAGAATTGGTACTTGGTCTACGCCAGCAAGTACATGTTTTATGGCTAGCATAATTCGAGACATTTCTCCTCCTGAGGCAATTTTCGTAAGTGGTTTAAAATCATCTCCTGTATTTGTTTTAATAAAGAATTCTACTTTATCTAAACCATTTTTATGAAAATGGTTGTCTTCATCAAATTCAACTTGTATTTGAAAGCTTGCTTGTTTCATTTCTAAATCTTGTAGTTCTTCCGTAATCTTATTGGATAATACTTGAGCATTATGGGTTCTTGCCAAATTCATTTGTTTTGCTAATATTACCATACTCTTTTCTAATTCTTCTCTTCTTTGTTTTAAAGCATTTCGGTATTCTTCTAAATTTTCAATTTGTTCAATTTCTTTTTTTATTTCTTCTCCATATGTTAAAATCTCTGGTATGGTATTTCCATATTTTCGTTTTAAAGAAAATATCAAATCCAATCTTGTTTCGATTTTACTTCGTTCTTCTTCATCAAATTCTGTATCTTCTTTTAAACTGCTAATATCTCTTGAAAATTCTTGTATATCATAGTAAATACTTCTTAAATTGTTTAGTTTTTCTTCATAAATAACATCCAAACCTTCTATTTTTTCTAATGCTCTTACTGCTTTTGAAATGGAATCAATTGCATTTTCCCCAATCTCAAGGTCCACTTCTTCTAAACCTTCTGTTATCTTTTCGGAATGTAACATTTTGGTTCGTATTGCCTCTAAACTTTCTTCTTCCCCTTCTTTTAGTTTTGCCTCTTCTATTTCATTTACTTGATATTGTAACAAATCTAGCTTTCTTTGCTTTTCTTTCTCATCTCCATAGTTTGCTTCTAGTTTAGCTTTTACTTCACAATATTCTTCGTACTGCTTTTGGTATTTTTCTTTTAGTGGCATTATTTCCTCTCCGTACAAATCCATCTAAATATTGAATATGAGAAGTAGTATCTAGTATGGTTTGGTTATCTTGTTGTCCATGAATATCAATAATATTTCTCATAAATTCCTTTAATTCATTAACCGTTACCATTCTTCCATTGATTTTACACAGATTTCTCCCATTTTGGTAAATTTCTCTAGAAATAATGATATTCCCATCAATCGCATTTTCGTGGTTTGGCAAATACAAACATACTTCTACAAAAGAATACTCTTGTCCTTTTCTTATCATTTCTTTTGAAAATCGTCCTCCTGAAATAATCGCCAAAGAGTCAATGATTAATGTTTTTCCTGCACCTGTTTCTCCTGTTAAAACATTTAATCCTTGGTTTAAGTTAATACTAATATCATCTATAATTCCAATATTTTTAATATGTAAATTTGATATCATTTTATTTCCTCCTATCTTAATTTTTTCGTAGACTACTTTATACACTTTTCCTTAGTTCTTTATGAGCCATCTCTACTATTTGTTTTATATTTTCTCTTTTCGCAAATAAATCAAACTCATTTTTTGTTTTTTGCATATATAGCAAATATTCGATATTCCCATTTCCACCCTTTATTGGTGAATACGCTAAACTTTGTATTGTAAAACCTAAACTGCTTGCATATAGCATTATCTTTTCAATCACTTTTGCATGTATTTTTTTATCTTTTACAATTCCATTTTTGGTTAATGCTTCTGGTCCTGCTTCAAATTGTGGTTTAATTAATACTACCATTTCTCCATTCTCTTTTAATAATTGATGGGATTTTTCCAATACTTGTGTTAAGGAAATAAATGAAACATCAATGGAAATAAAATCTACCTTTTCAATTTTTTCTTCTGAAACTTCTTTAATATTGGTTCCTTCTAAATTAACAACCCTCTTATCTTCTTTTAAAGAATCTACTAATTGCCCATGCCCAACATCAATGGCGTATACTTTTCTTACTCCATGTTGTAGCATACAATCGGTAAATCCACCAGTAGATGCTCCAATGTCCATTGCTATTTTTTCCTGTAAACGAATTCTAAATGCTTCAATTGCTTTTTGTAGTTTTAGCCCACCACGGCTAACAAATGGCAACACCTCTCCTTTAATTTCTATCTTGCTACCTTCTTCCACCATTTTACTTGGCTTATCGATTAGCTCTCCCTCTATAAAAATGCACTTTTGTTTAATTGCATACTGTGCCTTTTGCCTCGTAGGGAAATATTTCTTTTCCACTAATAAACAATCGATTCGTTTCATTCCTCTATCTCCTTAAAATTGCAAACAAATTTTTGTTCGTAACTATTATATCTCAATTTTGTATTTTGTCAAGAACTTTTTTGCATTTTTTATATTATTTTTGTACCTAGAAAATTTTATCTTTTCTTTTACCATTTCATCATTGCATTTATTATCCTATTTTTGTAAGAAAAGTAGCTTCGCCACATATACACGATTGCTTTGCAATCGGCACAATCTAAAGTAATTATTTAACCTTGTTGTACTCGAAAAAATCTACAATTTTTCCTATACAATAAAAAAAGTAAAAATTTAGTTAAATTTGTTTAACTAAATTTTACTTTTTAATTCTAACTTTATAGCCATTTTTTGTAATCGCCAAAGGCGATAATACGCCATTTATTATTTTTCCTTTCGGTATTTTCGAATTAACATATAGCTTGCTCCCAGTGTACTACCGGTTATGATGACACAAAATACAATTTGTCCTGCGGATACGGAATGCTCGGTTTCTTTTTGTTCTTCTTGTTCTCCTCCTCGTGGCATAATTTCTTTGTTTTCTTCCTCCTCAGTGGTTTTGTATAACATAATGGTATATTCTTTGCTGGTTACTCCATCTTTTGCAATTACTTTTATGGTAATATTGTTTTCTCCAAATTGTAGATTATTGGCTCCTGTTACTTGAACGGTTGCTCCTTCTATTTGTGGAATGGCTAGTAGATTGATGGTTTCAATATGGCTATTGATAATTGCCGTATAAGATAGTACATCTTGGCTAAATTCTGGCTCTAAGGTTACATTTTCGATGGCTAGATTTTCTAAGTTGGCATTTGCTAGGTCTGGATTTTCTGTTTTGGTTACTTCGATACTATAGTTTTTGACTGTTTTTCCGTCTGGAGCAGTGACCGAAATTCGGATTTCGTTTACTCCGATTTGTAAATTGGTATTTCCGGTTACATTTACTTTTGCATCTGCCTCTTCTGGAATGGCATTAACCGATATGGTACTTACGTCTCCACCAACAATTAAATTGTATCTTGTTATTGTCTTTTGAAAAGCAGGGCTTAGTCCTTCTACACTTAAGTGTAGTTCTTTTAAGTTTGCGTTACTACTCGTAGTAGTAGTGCTTCCACCACTTGTGGTACCTCCACTTGGTTTTGTTGTACTACTTCCTGTATTTCCTCCACTTGGTTTGTTGGTAGTACTTCCTCCTGTAGAACCTCCTGTGGTTGGTGGTGTTGGCGTTGGTGTTGGAGTGGGAGTTGGTGTTGGAGTTGGTTGTTCGGTAACTGGTGGTGGTGTTTCTTTTTCTTTTATGGTAACACTCGTTCCAGAAAAGCTTGGTTTTACTGGGTTTTCATCTGGATCGTAAAAATCTCCACTAACACTAAAGCTTGCCGTTCCTGCGGTTTTTGCTCTTACTTTAAAGGTAGCTATTGTCCCATCGGTTTTGGGATTTGCTCCTCCGGGTTGGGTCTGTCCATGTGTAGATAATTCTACCATTTGAAAAATTCGTATTTGCTGGTCCTGATACATATTCTACTTTGCTTGTATCAATTGTGACTCGGCTTGTTAGTGTTGCAACAGAAGCACCTGATAGGTTTACACTAATGTTGAATTCTTCTCCTACCGTAACATTTGATTTACTTGAGCTTAAACGAATGCTTCCTGCTGCGTGTGAGGTTATGCTAGATATCCCTAAGAATAGGAATATAAATAATATTGTATACATGATTTTTCTTTTCATCATCATTCTCCTTTCGTTTTTTATGCAATATTTTTTACTGCATTTTTTTATTGTTCAATGAATTTCATTTCTAGGATGTGTTTTTGGATTTTTAATACATCTAACGAAGATGGTAAATTTCCATTTTTAGAAGTGTTTCCACTTTTTAAGAAAATTCCTGTTATTGGTTTTGTTTCTAAAATGTGTTTTTGAATAATTAGCACATCTAAGGAATTAATTTCTCCATCTCCATTCACATCACCATAGATAATAAATGTATATTCATATACGGTTTCATCTAGGTCATTTTTTAAAACTAATTTTGAACCAGTTCCTATTTTATCTTCTTCCCCTAATGGTTCGTTTTGTGCGTTGTAAAATTCCATACCTAAATTTGTGTTAATTAACTCTTTTACCTCTTTTACGCTTGATTGGTTGATATCCAATTTGCTTATTTCATCTGCTTCTACACGAAGAGATGAGTCAAATTCTAAGCTAACCTCCTCACTTAACGCTTTTACGGTTACATTACATCGTGCTTTTATTTCTTCATTTTTTGCTTTAGCAACAATGGTTGTTGTTCCTTCCTCATTTGCGGTGATTACTCCATTTACAACACTTGCTATACGATTATCCTCACTACTCCATATTATTTCCTTATTTGTCGCATCCTCTGGTAAGACGTTAGCAGAAAGTTTTAGGCTATTTCCTTTTAGTAAGGTAACATTTTCCTTGTCTAGTACCACATCGGTTACTTTTGAGTATACCGTAATATCAATACTACTACTTACTCTTCCATCACTTGTTTTTGCCGTAATGGTTGCAGTTCCTGAGGTAAATCCAATAATCGTACCTTTGTCTACCCCTACAATATTTTCATTGCTCGTTTCCCATAGAATCTCTTCGGTTGCATCTTGTGGTGTAATGGCAATTTGTATCACATTACTACTTCCTTTTTGGATGGTTGTGTTTTCTATACTCAATTTAATATCGGTAATGGTTGGTGGTGGTACTTCTTTTAAATAGCTTTGGAACACGTATCCTACCATTCCATTTGATAATTCAATTTTATCCCATCTTTCTCCATTTTGTACTCCCTTTTTAATTCTAGTAACTTTTACATTACGGTCAATTCCTGTTATAATTTCATAAGAAGTCGATGGCCCTGTACGAACGTTTAAGTTTCCTGTTATGTCTGCATACATTTTGGTATTATCTGCTACATAGTCGGATTCTGCAATGTTTGGGCTATCGGTCATATATTTTGGCATATTTTCGTAAACGGGAATAATAAATCGTATCGAAGAATTTAACATGCCGTTGGACTGATAGGCTTTGTGAATTCCACTTGATTCGCTATAAGGAGCTAAACAGTTTGTCATATATTGGTGCCAAAATAGGTTTGGTCCTCTATCATCATTTACATCAAATTTTTGTAAATATAATGTGTTTTGTCCTACTGCAATATAGCTACTTCCAATAAAAACTGCGCCTCCTTTTATGGCTTTTCGTGGGTCATTCCAAGGAATTAATAGATTAGCTTTTACCTCTTCGGAAGCTCCCTTTCCATCTTTAGCAAATTGTAAGCCATTTTTAATGGCTCCTAAGGGTTCTGTTGAACTAGTTGCTCCAATATTATAGAAATTGTAATAGCCTTCAAACCCTGCTACTGTTCCACTAATGGAGTTATGAGTAATAAATGGTCCTACTTCTTGTTTAATTCTTGAGGCTAGATGATAAGGACTTACACCAGAGTATACCGCTGCTTCCCATATTAAGTCTGAATATTTTTCTTGCATATTAACGACTTGACCACTGTGAGTTCGGTAACTAACGGCTCTATTATAAAATTCAGTACCATATAGTATTTTTTCCACCCCTTCTTGATTGTTTACATTTGGGTCATAGGATAATTTTTCAAATTGAAAAATTCGTACTTCATTTAAGAAATTTCTTGGATCCATTGTATATTCTACTGCTCTTTTTGAGGCATTTACCCAACCTTTGTCAATTTCTACATTATAAATTCCGAGGATCGGTACATTTCCATGCATCACTATACGATAATGGTACTAAATTTTTATCGTTTCGATATTCTTGTGATATTGCATAATTCCAATCAATTCCTGTATATAATGCTGTAAATTCCCAATAAGGATGTTTTTTCTTTAATTCTTGTAAATAAGGCTGATAAGAAGTCGGAAAGTTTTCAATTCCATCCTTTTTTACCGATGCTTCTGAAGTAGTACAAAAAATTTCAAAAAGACATAGAATGAATACTATATTTATTAGAAACACTTTTTTTCTCATAATTTTCTCCTTTGTATACAGTATTTCCCAATTTTGCTTTTTGTATACATTTGTGATATAATTTATAAAGAAACAGACCCTATCCTTATAATAGAGTCTGTTTCTTTATTACGAAAGTAACCAAGTTTCTTAAGAACCTCACCCACAGGCTTTGCCTGTGCGGTGGGTTAGGTTCTTATTTACATTTCGTTTCGTCTTTTTCTTCTTGGTTTTGAGGTTATTTCTTCTTTTTCTAATACATCCTTTTTTCTATGTTTCATCACAAGTAGTGTACTTCCTACACTTACTCCAATCATAGCAATTTCTAGTATGATAAACCATCCTAATGGAATGCTTACTATGATTGTTTTTTTGTCCTGCTCTTCTGGTTGTGCAATTATTTCTTGTATTTCTTCTATTGGTTGTTCTCTTGTTATTTTAATAACATAGTTTATTTCTTTATCCTCTTTTACTAATTTTAAAGTAACAACATTTTCTCCTACTTTTAATGGTTCTTCTAGACCAAGTATTTGCACTAAGTCATTGTATTCAAATGCTTCTTTTTGGATTTTTATGGTAGTAATGTCTGCTTGTACTTTACAAGCATATTCTAATATATTCATATCAAATTCCTTATCCAAAGGAATTTCTACTTCTTCCCCATTTTCCTTTACTCCCATTAATTTAAGAGAAGCAATTCCAAGTTGTGGTGTCGCCTCTTCCTCCTCATGAGTTTCAACAACCTCTGTCTTCTTCGTTTCCGTTTTCTTAGTTTCTTTTTTATTATTTGTCGTTGTTTTCTTTGTTGTGGTTGTTTTAGGTGTTGTCGTCGTTGGCGTTTGTGGTTTTTCTTCTGGTTTTGGTGTTTCTTTTGCTTTTACCGTTACACTTACAGATTTTGAGCCTGTAACTTCTTGTGGATTTGCTCCTGTTGTAACAATATCAACTCCTGTCACTGTTACCGTTGCCTTTCCTTCTGATTTTGTAGTAGCCGTTACGCTAAGAGAACCATCTATAAATTGTGTACCACTCTTAGATAATTGTACATTACTCCCAGTTATCGTTACTTTTCCATAAATGCCTGAAATGGTAACGGTAAAGCTTTCTCCTACTGTGACTTCTTTTTTATTTGTACTTAGCCCAATACCAGCTGCTTCTACTTTTGTTTGAAATAGCATTATACTAATTATACTAATAAAAAAACATATTTTTAATAATTTCCTTCTCATTCAAAATTTCATTCCTTTCTCATATGTAAGACATATAAATTTAATATATTCTTAAGTTATATCTTTATATTTACTTTTTTATTACCGTTTTTAGACTTCATAGAATTTATTTTAATTCAATTTTTTGAATATCCATAATGTGGTTTTTAATATACGCATAATCTAGTGCTGATATCTTTTCATCTTCATTTATATTTGCTGCCTTCTTTTCTATTTCTTTTGTTATTTTTTGAATATCCATAATATGGTTTTTAATATACGCATAATCTAATGCCGATATTTTTCCATCGCCATTTACATCTCCATATATAAGACATGTATATTCTTGTATCACTTTACTTTCTTGAATTGTTCTTATTTCTATTTGTGTGTTTGTTGTAATATAATTTTCATCTTTCAACGCATTTCCGTTTTTATCCTTTACAATTAATTCTAAGTTATTGCTATTCTTCCACTTGTCTTTAAATTCTTTAACACTTACTTTTTCACCAATTTTAGATAAAATTCCATTTGCTTCTCTTAACGAATTACTTTCTATGTTCTGTCCCTCTTTTAGCTTATGAACATTTACTTTTATGGTTGCTTGTTTGTTTTCTTTTTCAAGGCTTGCGGTAATTGTTGTGGTTCCTTCTTTTAAAGCAGTTATTAAGCCGTTTTTTGAAACTGTAGCTACTGTTTCATCACTTGATTTCCAAGTAAGTGGCTGATTTGCTATTTCTTCTGGTGTAATGTCAGGTTGTAATTGTACTTTTTTTCCTTCTAATAAATTGGTTTCTGTTTTTGGAAATGTGACTTTTATTTCTTGTACCGTTACTGTACAAGAAGCTTCTTTTCCCCTATCTTCTGTTTTAGCCGTTATTGTTACAATTCCTTCTTTCCTTGCCGTTAGTTCTCCGTTTGTAGAAACGGTAGCAATTTCAGGATTACTGCTACTCCATATTACTTTTTTGTTCACTGCCGTATCTGGCTTTACCACTGCTTGCAATGTTTCTTTTCTTCCTACAATTAACATCATTTTTTGCTTATTTAATGTAATAGAACTTACTCGTTTTGGGTCTTTTTTATCTAATTTATAGTATTTGACAATCGCATTACAATCCGCTCTTGCTAAGTTTTTCAAATCTTCTTCCGAATCGATAAATCGTTCATCACTATCGTTTATAAAACAATGCTCAATAATTACGCCAGGAATTCCTTCTCCTTTTGCCAAATCTACTCCTCTATCTTCCCCATCCCCTTTCATAGGGTAACGAATTACGCCATAATAATCGGCAACGGTTCCGTCGGAATATTCCCACTTGGGCCCAGTATCACCACATAATCTTGTTTTTACTTTTCTTTTTGCAATGCCTAATTTTGATAGTTCCTCTAACACCATTTCTCCAAATTTCGCTGATTCTTCATGATATTTTGGTAGTAACGTATTGGCAGTTACATATACTTCTGCACCATGTTCATATGGGGTACTATAATCGTTTAAATGAAGACTAATTAGCATATTGGCTTTATTGTTTCTTGCCACCATACCACGTGGTGCTAATTCCATTTCGTAATCACTTGGTAAGCCATCATGTGTCATAATAACTCGAATTCCTTCGTATTCCTTTAAATAATCTCTTAAATATCTTGCTATTTTTAAGGTAGCATCTCTCTCAATAATCCCTAATTTATTGTTCACAGCTCCTGTCATTTTTCCCCCATGCCCTGGGTCTAATACAAGAACAATTTCGCCTTGTTGATTGGCTTGTACTATATCGGCACATGAATAAATTAGTAAAATTGCCATGATAAAAATTGCTATGATTTTAACAACGATTCTCATTTTTTTCATTTCCCCTTTATCCTTTTTTATTGTATCTCTTTTACTTTTCTTTTTCAAGACTTTTTTGGTGGTAATTTATTCAATTTTCCTATGTTAATAATTTCTTAATTTGACACATCAAAAAACAAGTTTTATAATAACGTTAAGATTTAGGAGGTTCTTGTTTTGGAAAAAAATATTGATACTTTTGAAAAGCAAGTTAAGAAGTCGAAAGATAAAAGATTTACTTTTTTTAATGTTGTTTTAATTGTTGCTATTTTTATCGGGCTTTTTATTTATATGATTATGGTTGATGGCATTCATAATATTTTACTAGTATTACAATCTGTGAATTATGCTTGGGTAGTAGCAGGTCTTGTTTGTATGCTACTTTCGTGGGTTAGTGAAGCAATCTGCCTTCATATTCCTATTAAAAAGTTATATCCCACCCAAACGTTTTGGATGTCGTTACGTATTATGATGATTGGACAATTGTTTAATAATATTACTCCTTTTTGTTCTGGCGGACAGCCGATGCAGGCTTATTATATGCAAAAAGATGGTAGAAGAGTAAGTGATGCGTTTTCTATTTTTTCCGTAAAATTCGTTATTTCCCAAACGGCTTTGGTCATTTTTACTTTTCTTGTTACTCTCTTTCAATGGAATTACTTTCAGGCTTTAATGAGTAATTTCTTTTTGCTTGCCATACTTGGTTTTTCGGTCAATATTTTTGCAATTGTTTTTATTTTTATCATTGGAGTTAATCAAAAATTAGCACTTGCCATGGTAAAACCAATTTTAAAATTACTTGGGAAACTTCATTTGCTAAAAAATGTAGATGAAAAAATTGACCATTTATCAAAAAGTTTTGCCAATTTCAATAGTCAATTTAATGAAATGAGAAAACAAAAAAAGCTCATTTTGCAAATGTTTATTGTAGCAGTCATTCAATCACTGTTCTACTACGCCATTACTTATATGGTATATCGCGCTTTTGGAAATAGTGGTGTTAGCTTGTTTACCATTATCCCTGCTCAAGCCTTTTTACTAATGCTTATGACTTTCATTCCTACCCCTGGCTCTGGCGGAGGTGCAGAAGGCGGTTTTTTACTAATTTTTAACTCCATCTTCCGAGAAGGCACTATCAATATCTCTATTTTATTTTGGAGAATGTATACCTTCTATCTACCAATCATCCTTGGCGCACTATTCTTAATTCCGTTTAGGAGAAAAAAAGAAATAAGCTCTTAAACTTACTTCTTGGCTTAGGCAAAAATAAACTTTTAATCTTTTTATAACTTATATTTTGCTTTATACAATAAAATTAGCAATAAAATTTAACATCTTCAATATGATAATATTCTTTCCATTTTGCTACTATCATAAAATAATGTCTAGAAATTACAGCTATTATTTTATTTAAATCACTTTGTGGAATTCTACTATTATTATTTGCTAAAATACAACCTCCACTCTTCGTAAGCCATATCTTAGTTGAGTTTGCAATCATACTTCCTTTAGAAAGATGTACATGAATTGGTTCATTATTTTCATTAGACCAAAAATATATTTTATATCCATTACTTTCAAAAATACTAGGCAAGTTTTAATCCCCCTTCTTTTGCATATTTGTAGAATAAATCTGCACTATTTTCTACAACCTTTTTAAAAAACTCTATTTCTTCATTCGTATATTCGCCTTCCCAAATAGTTATTTTATAACTTGGTAATGTAATTCTAACAGAGTCAAAACCATATTCAGTAGGCCTTTCAAAATGCACATCTATACATTCCTCTCCATTTTCACCTTTGTATATATTTGAAAATACCACTTGCGTTTCATCTGCATATTTTACATATGGATACATCATTCTTAATCACTCTCCTCTACTTACTTGTGCAAAAGATTTTGCTATAAATTTGAAAAAAACAGTCCCTTTATGAACTGTTTTTTTGGTTGGGCTGGCTAGATTCGAACTAGCGCATGCCAGAGTCAAAGTCTGGTGCCTTACCGCTTGGCTACAGCCCA
>CAOKQZ010000005.1 GCA_948471055.1 uncultured Clostridium sp.
CAGAAAATAATAAGACAAGAACAAAAAGAAATCAAAGAAGAACAGAAAATAATAAAGCAAGAACAAGAAACAATAAAAGCAGAAATTGAAGGAATAAAAGAGAAAGTAGCATATAATACAGAATTAATTCAGAAAATGACAAAAGATATTATAGATAGTATTGACATTGTAAAAAGAACTGTAACGAGAATTAATAATAATCAGATAGGACAAATACGACACGTCATGTTGCAAGAAACAGTGAATTTCGAAAAGAATAAAGAACAAGATGCCGTTTTGGCATTGCATCATGAGAGAATTGGAAAGTGTGAAGAAAATTTAGGAGAATTATTGCAAAATAGTTAATAAAAATAAAGCAATATTATAAAACAAATAAGTAAAAATTTATAAAATCTATTGACCTAGAGTTAACTCTAAGTGATAATCTTAAGTTAGAGATAATAAAACGAGAAAGGATGATGAAAAATGGAAAAAGCAAAAGTGTATTTTACAAGAGAAATCACGCCAGAAAATGTGGTTAAAATGTATGAAGCATTAGGAAAAAAACTACCAGGAAAGGTTGCGGTAAAAGTGCATTCAGGAGAAAAAGGAAACCAAAATTATTTACATCCTGAATTCATGAAACCAATGGTAGAGCATGTAAATGGAACTATTGTAGAATGTAATACTGCCTATGAAGGTGAGAGAAATTTAACCGAAAAACATCAAAAACTAATGGAGGCTCATGGCTGGAGTGCCTATTTTGATGTAGATATTATGGATGCAGAAGGGGACGACAAAGTATTAGAAATTCCAAATGGAAAAGTCATTAAGAAAAATTATGTAGGAAAAAATATTGACAATTATGACTCCATGTTAGTATTATCGCATTTTAAAGGTCACCCAATGGGAGGTTATGGTGGAGCATTAAAACAATTATCGATTGGAGTTGCATCTTCAGCAGGGAAGTCATGGATTCACTCAGCGGGCGTAACAAAAGACCAAACAGAACTATGGGATCATGTTGCAAAACAAGACCAATTTTTAGAAGCAATGGCAGATAGTGCAAGTAGTGTAACCAAATTCTTTGGGGATAATATTGCCTATATTAATGTAATGTGTAATATGTCTGTAGATTGCGACTGCTGTTCAGTGGCAGAAGACCCTTGTATCAAAGATATAGGAATTTTAGCTTCCACGGACCCAGTTGCCATTGACCAAGCTTGTATCGATTTAGTAAAAAAATCAGAGGATAAAGGAAAAGCCCATTTCCTAGAAAGAGTAGAATCCAGACATGGAACTCATACCATTGATATGGCGGAGGAATTAGGAATTGGCACAAAAGATTATGAGTTAATTGAAATTTAGGAGGAAATTTGAATGAAAGAGAAAGTATTAGAAAATCAAAATAAATTGTTACAAGCTTTAGGAACAACAAAGGCAAAATATATAGTAGGAACCATTTTACTTAGTGGAATAGGAATCACCCTTCCACGAATTTTCCATGTACTAGCAGGAAGTAATGCAGGAGAGACCTTTTTACCAATGCATATTGCTGTATTAATTGCAGCTTTAACCTTTGGAATAACAAGCAGTACCATAGTAGCAGGAAGTTCTGTTATCGTTAGCTACTTACTAACAGGAATGCCAAGCCTTGCACGATTACCATATATGTTAATTGAGTTAGTCATTTATGCTATTTTATTAAGTATCTGTAATAAAAAAATGAATGCCTATGTATCACTAGTAATCACAATGATTTTAGGAAGAATTTTATATGCAGGAGTATTAGCAGTAGCTATTTATGGATTTGGATTATCAACTTATGGAAGTTCTGTTATCCAAAGCCTTGTAGTAGGGTTACCAGGGATTATCCTTCAACTTGCTCTTGTACCAGTTATGGCAAAAGCGATTAAGAAGGGAGCAAAATTAGAACAATAATGGAAATGATGGAAAAAATAAAAGAAATACGAAATAAGAAAAATGCATCATTAGTAGTGGCATATCAAAATGGAACCATCAAAGAATACTATCAAAACAGAATTCTTGACTTAGTATCCATTTTAAAAGAAAACGAAACGGCACTAAAAGGAAGTACCATTGCCGACAAGGTAGTAGGAAAAGTAGCAGCCTCTGTTATGGCAGTAGCAGGAGTAAGCAAACTCCATGCCAATACCTTAAGCAAAATTGCCATTCCTGTCTTAGAACAAGCAGGGATTACCTATTCTTACGGAAAAGTAGTAGATTATATAAAAAACAAAGACAAAACAGGAATGTGTCCTATGGAAAATAAATATCAAGATGAAATGGATATTATGAAGATTTATTTAGATATGGTGAAATAAGGATTTTGCTTTTTATGTAGTATTGTGTTATAATATTCTCGTTACAATTAACAAATGCTTAGAAAGGAGATTGTATAATGCAAGTGCAACAATACAATGTAGAAAATCTTTTATGTAACTATGTAAATCGGCTTTTGCTTAATTGCCCATTTATAAAAGTGAAAGTTGAAGAGATTGCCGTTAGCATTAGTCTTGGATGCGAATGCTGTGAGAAGGAAGATGGAAGTGATACCCATCAAGAATTTTTTGAGCGTGAGAAATATGATGTCAAAATCGATATAAAAACGCTTAACACGTTGTTCCTATTTAAATCTACTACTCCTAATATTTCTTGCGAGAAGGTGTCCGAAAACGAGCTTTTATTGACTCGTAGAGAAGAAGTGAGTTTGAAAGAAATTACACAGCAAGAAGTAATAGAGTTGAAGGATTTCATGAAATATGTCATGAACAATAAAAGAACCATTCTTATGGTGCCTAAACAACGGTATTTAACAGTTGATAAACATGAGATAGACATTACTTATAGTGACGATCCTATTTATGCCAGTAGATACAACTATGTTGAGGCAAGTGTTATTGGAAGCATTGGACCTCAATATGCTTTTAATCAGGAAGTTATGCTTGACGGAAATGGATCTGGAATTATTAAAGAAGAATTTGTTGTAACTCGTCAGGCTGTGGAAAATTTGGACAGAAGAATTTTTAATGTGTATATATTAAAAGAGTCCGAAAGGGAGATTTGCTATGAAATTATCAATCTAAATAGGATGGCAGAGTAAGATTAAAAGCAGGCAGTAAAAAGGAAAAGTATTGTAATTATTTTTACAATACTTTTCCTTTTTTGTATGCATTATGAAAACAAGTGAACAGTAAAATCGCCTGAATTCCTTGAATTACAAAGCAATATGTGAAAAAATAAAAAAGATATAAAAAAATACTTGACAAATTCGGATTACAGATGTAATCTAATAACAAGATTACATCTGTAATCTTTAATAAATGTAGTTTTAGGAGGAGCAATATGTGTGGAATTGTAGGATTTGTTGGAAATGAAGATAATAAGTGGGAACGAATCAAGAAGATGACAGATAGAATGGTTCATCGTGGACCAGACCAAGAAGGGTATTATATAGATGAAATGATTGCACTAGGACATAGGCGATTATCAATTATCGATTTAGAAAATGGAACACAACCCATGTTTAACCAAGATAAAAGTTTAGTGGTTATTTTTAATGGGGAAATTTATAATTATCAAGAATTAAAAAAAGAATTAGAAGAACAAGGTCATCAATTTCAAACCAATAGTGACACAGAAGTGTTATTACATGGGTATGAAAGTTGGGGAAAGGATTTACCAAAAAAATTACGAGGGATGTTTGCTTTTGCTATTTGGGATAAGGCAAGTAAAACGTTATTCTTAGCAAGAGATCCTTTTGGAATAAAGCCCTTGTACTATTATCAAAATGACGATACCTTCATGTTTGCTTCTGAGATAAAGGCATTTTTGGAACATCCCAAATTTAAAAAAGAATTGAATAAGGAACTAATTGGACCATACTTATCTTTTAGTTTTACGCCAACAAAAGAGACTTTTTTTAAAGGTGTATATATCTTAGAAGCAGGGACCAGTCTTATTTTCCAGAAGAACCAAATTAAATTACAGCCGTATTTTGATTTTGAATTTAAGGAGAAAATGTTAGATAAAGAAACCATAATAGCAAACATTCGAGCAATTATGAAAAATTCAGTACAACATCATATGATAAGTGATGTAGAGGTAGGAGCGTTTTTATCAAGTGGAGTAGATTCATCCTATTTAGTAAGTTTAGCAAAGACCGATAAAACGTATACAGTTGGTTATCAAAATCCTCAATATAGTGAAATTGAATTTGCACAAGATTTAAGTGCAAAATTAGATATTCGTAATACAAGTAAACAAATTTCCAAACAAGATTACCTAAAAAAATTACCAGAAGTGTTATATTATATGGATGAGCCCTCATGTGACCCTTCAGCGGTATCCTTATATTTTTTATCAAAATTAGCAAGTGAAGAGGTAAAAGTAATTATTTCGGGAGAAGGGGCAGATGAGTTTTTCTGTGGCTACAATACCTACCGAGATGAAGTAGATTTTAAATGGTACAACAAAATACCCTTTATCTTTCGTCGAATACTAGCAAGTGTCTTAGAAAATTTCCCAGAAGGTAGAGGGCGTAACTTTATAGTGAGAAGAGGGAAAAAATTAGAAGAAGAATATGTTGGGGTGAATAAAATATTTAGTGCAAAGGAAAGAAAAAAGGTGTTAAGTTTTCAAGATACCATTCAAAATAAAACCATTACAAAACCCATATTTGATAGATACAAGGGAAAAGACAACCTAGTAAAAATGCAAGCTCTTGATATCAAACAATGGTTAATGAAAGATATTCTTTTAAAAGTGGATAAAATGACGATGGCAAATTCACTAGAAGCAAGAACACCTTTTGTAGATAAAGAAGTATTCAAAGTGGCAAGTTCTATGCCACAAAGAGGTAAAGTATCCAAGGAAAACACCAAAATTGCACTAAGAGAAGCTGCGAAAAAAGATATTCCCAATGATAGTTATAAAAAGAAAAAACTAGGTTTTCCAGTCCCTCTTCGAGAATGGATGAAAGAAGAAGATGTTTATTATGAAATAAGAAAAACAATTTCACAAGAACTAGTAAAAGAATTCTTTAACCAAAAATATGTGCTTGCCTTGTTAGAAGAACATAAAAAAGGGAAAAAAGATAATTACAAAAAAGTATGGGCAATTTATTGTTTTATTAAGTGGTATGAGGTGTTTTTTAAAGAAAAGTAGGACAAGAAAAGCAGAATTCTGCTTTTTTTTCTTGACAAAAATTAGAATTTAAGATAAGCTATAATTGGATTACATGCGTAACCTAAAGGAGGAACGTTCATGCAGGATAAATATGATATTACAGATGCAGAATTAGAGATTATGCAAGTGTTATGGGAATATGAACAGTGTGATTTAAACACCATATTAGATAAACTAAATCGTAAAAGTGATAAAAATAAAAATACGATTAAGACATTATTACGAAGGCTTATGTTAAAAGGGTCTGTTGAATCTAAGAAAATGGGGCTAAAAGATACGGTATATGTGCCAAAAGTAAAGAAAGAAAAATTTTTGGCAAGTGAGAATGAGCATTTTTTAGAAAAATTGTATAATGGGAAAATGGGAAATTTATTACTAAATTTTGTGGAAAATAAAAAAGTAACCAAAGAGGAACGACAAAGATTAATTGATATACTAGAAAGTGAGGAAGACATATGATAGATGGTTTTATTTATTTTTCCAATTTGATTTCGCCTATATTTTATAAAATTGTATATATGTCGATTGTGGGAAGTATATTGGGAGTAACGATTTTGTGTATAACGAAACTTTTTGATAGTAAACTTTCAGCAAAAATAAAATGCTTTATGTGGCTTATTCCATTATTATTTTTCATGTTACCAGTAAATCGAATTCAAATTAAAACCACCCAAGATTTTAGTATTCCTTCTGTTATGACAAAACTAGAAAATTCTTTAACTGAAGTACCAATGGCACAAGAAATAAAAGCACCAGTAAATAGCGCACAAATTGAAAATACGAGTATGGCAGTTTTGGAAAAGGACGAAAACAAAATAAGTGCTACGAACCAAACCATAACCATATATGAAATATTACCAATTCTATGGGTTTTGGGAATGGGCATTAGTATTATCATGTTACTTTTAGGAAATATTCTACTAAACCATAGAGTAAAACATGCCTTCAAGCTAGAAGATAGTGGAGTACGCTTCATCTTAATGAAATGCAAAAGACGATTGCAAATTACGAAGAAAATTGAAATTCGATTACATAGGGATAATGTATCCCCTTGTATTTATGGCATTTGGAAACCGAAAATATTGGTATCAGAGGAGTTTTTGAAAAACAATAGTGAGGTAATCGAAAATGTATTTTTACATGAATTATCTCATTATAAAAGAAAAGATATGCTAACGAATTACGTATTGCTTATGATGACAGCCATTCATTGGTTTAACCCATTTGTATATGGATTCTTTAAAAAAATTCGACAAGAAATGGAATTAGCAACCGATGAAATTGCATTAAGTAGAATGGATGTAGAAGAAAAGAAGCAATATGGAAGAACGCTAATTGATTTATTACAGACCTATGAAACGGAAAAAGTTGCTACAAAATTACTATGTATGACAGATGACAATAAAAATATGGAACGAAGAATTCGAAAAATTAAGTTATCTACAAAGTTAAAACAATACAAATTATCCATTTTAGTTTTTACTACCATTATGGTATTGGGGATTGCTAGCCTGTTTGTACTAAAACCAACGAGTTTCGCCATTACCAATGAGGATGAAAAAGAATTGTATAAAACGGTAAAACAATATCTAATCAAACAAGAACAGCAAAACTATGAAAAGAAAAGAGAAAATGAAAAAATAAATGATGACGATTTTCAAACTTTTATTGATATGAAGGAATTAGGAATTACAAAAGAAAATGACGAAACTTATGTATATGTATGGGCAACTATCCAAAGTTACTATATAGAAGAAAGATTAACAAGTACAGGAAGTTCCATACCATATAAGTTTATCCTAAAAAATAATGAAATCATTGGTTATGAAATACCAAAAGATGGAAAACAATACCAAAAAACGTTAGAAACAATATTCCCAAAAGACATAAGAGAAAAAATGCAAAAGATTGATACCTCTAACGATGCCCAAATGCTAGAACAACAAGCACAAGATTATTATGAATATTTACACAATGAAGACGAATACGAGGGCGCCAAAAATGTAGCAAGTACCGGAAGTACAAACCAAAATGCAGAGTTTATTAATATGAACAAACTAGTTGGAAATTGGAAACCATATATGGCAGAAGATAAAGACGGAAACGAGATAAACATAAGGGACATATACGGCTCAGGAGTAAGTGCCTATGGTGGGGAATTAGTCATAAAAGATAATGGGACCTATACCGAATTCATAGGAGTGTATTCAAAAGAAGAAATTGACCGCTTATCAGGAACCTATGAAACATATGGAAATGGTGAAAAAGGATTGTTAACTAGTAACACAGGAGAAACAAAGACAATCGAAATATTAGGAAAGAGTACGAACTCTTCTGAGGTATTAAAAGTAACAAGCGAAGATGGAAATAGTGTTTATTTTTCAAAATAAATAAAAAGTTATTGAGGAGTGAAAGGTATGAAAAGAGAAGAAGCGATTAGTTTATTAAAGAAATATAATAAGGAAGAATTTCATATAAGACATGCACTTACTGTAGAACAAGTTATGCGATATTTTGCAAAAGAAAAAGGATATGAAGAGGAATTTTGGGGAATTGTAGGGTTATTACATGATGTAGATTATGAACAATATCCGGAAGAGCATTGTAAAAAAGCACCAGAATTATTAAGCGAGATTAATGCACCAGAGGACATGGTACATGCTATTTGTAGCCATGGCTATGGTATTTGTTCTGAGATAGCACCAGAACATGAAATGGAAAAAATCTTATTTGCAACCGATGAATTAACAGGGTTAATATGGGCGGCAGCTAAAATGCGACCATCCAAAAGTACAAAAGATATGGAAGCATCCAGTGTAAAAAAGAAATTCAAAGACAAAAAGTTTGCAGCAGGCTGTTCAAGAGAAATTATAGAAAAAGGAGCAGGAATGTTAGGATGGGAATTAAATGAGTTATTTGAAAAAACAATTTTAGCAATGCGCGAGGGAGAAGATAAAGTTGAGGAAGAAATGAAAATGTAAAATAAATTGCATAATTTCATTGTATTTTCGAACTTTTTAAAGTATAATAAGAACATCCTTTCTATAAAGGAAATCTTTGTGAGGGGAGGTGTTGTATATTATGACTAGCTTTATGCTTATATGGATTCTGCTTCAGAAGATTGAAGAATTGGAAGAAGAATTGAATACATATAAAAGCAACACAAATAAAAACTGATTTTCAGTTTAGAGCAGTTCTCTACCTGCTCTGTTTTTTTGGTATAAAAAAAGATATGCGTCTCTACACACATATCTAGTGTTGTTTATATGACTAGCTTCATTACTTAAGCTACTATTAGTATAACATTATTTTTTAGGGGAGTCAATCATTTTGGAATGAATTTTTTAGATTTCATCAAACCTTACGAAATCGTAAGGTTGTTTTTGTGAAAATATGGTATAATGTTTAAGGGAGGCGAGATAATATGCAAAACATACTAATTGTAGAAGATGATGAGAAGTTACGTGAAGAGTTGGAGATATTTTTAAATAAGAATGGGTATCAGGCAAAAGGGTTGCAACAGTTTGAGGATACAATACAGGATATTTTGAAGATAAATCCGGATTTGTTATTATTGGATATTAATCTTCCAGGTACGGATGGAGAGTATATTTGTAAGGAAATTCGCAAACAATCGGATATGCCAATCATTATGATAACAAGTAGGGATAGTGAGTTAGATGAATTGATTTCGCTAAATTTCGGGGCAGATCATTATATTACTAAGCCATTTAATATACAAATTCTTCTTGCGAAAATTGCTTCTTTGTTAAGAAGGTCAAATATGTTAGAAGACAGAAATGAGAAAATCGATGCGAAGGATTTTGTTTTAAATACAGCCAAAAGTACGATAGAAAAAGAGGGTATTTCCGTTGAGTTAACTAAAAATGAATATAAGATTTTAAAGTGTTTTGTGCAAAACCGAGATAAGATTGTATCAAGAGAAGAAATAATAGAGTGTTTGTGGGAAGATGAGAGTTTTATTGATGATAATACCTTAACGGTTAATATTACGAGATTACGAAACAAGTTAGAAGAGGTAAATTTGAAGGAATTACTTGAAACCAAAAGGGGACAGGGCTATATATTGAAAAGGAGACAATAAAATAGAACAAGAAAGGAAAGGAGTTTTATGAATATACGAGGTTTTATAAAAGATAAGGCATTGCAAATTGCATTACTGCTATTTGCAATGATAACAAGTGAAATATTCTTAATTCCATATCCAGTTGCGACATTTATTAAAATCTACATTCCTATTATAATGGTAAGTATGTATGCACTTGGGGTTGGTATAGAATATGGTATGAAAAAAAGTTATTATACAAAGGTAAGTAATATTTTAGAAGAATTAGAAGAAAAGTATCTTATTACAGAAATTATAAAAACACCGAATTTTATAGAGGGCAGGATTTTAAAAAATACATTAGAAGAAGTGGATAAATCAATGGTAGAAAAAGTGAATTTCTACAAATATTTGCGGAGAAGACTATAAGGATTATATTGAATTATGGATACACGAAATTAAAATCCCAATTGCAAGCCGGCAAAATGGTAATAGAAAACAACAAAAATGAAGTAACCAAAAGCATTGAACAAGAATTAGAAAAGATTGAAAACTACATAGAACAAGCCTTGTTTTATGCAAGAAGCAATACAGTAGAAAAGGATTACTACATAAAAAAGACACGTTTACAAGAGATTGTAAACGATAGCATTAAGAAAAACAAAAACCTCTTAATTCCAGAAAAGACCATACTAAATCTTCACGATTTAGACTATGAAGTAAACACCGACAGCAAATGGGTGTCTTTTATCATAAACCAAATCCTCCAAAACAGCGTAAAATACAAAAAACAAAACCACAATTTAGAATTAGAAATGAGTGCCAAACAAGGGAAACAAAATATCATCTTAACCTTAAAAGACAACGGAATTGGAATAAAAAAAGGAGAAATCACAAGAGTATTTGAAAAAGGCTTCACCGGCACAAATGGAAGAAAAATCGGCAAAAAATCAACAGGAATTGGGCTATACCTATGTAAAAAGCTATGCGACAAACTAGGACTAGGACTAGAGCTAAATTCCGTAGAAGGAGAAGGAACAGAGGTAAGAATTGTATTTCCAATGGGGAATTTTATGGAGATGTGAACAAAACCAGAAAAGCCCAACTACTGCAAATAGCAATATTTGGGCTTTTAATTATTCTGGTAACTCTAACGTTTGCTCGACTACTTTGTCATCTCTACCTAACCTTGTTACTAATATAAGAGAAATGCAATCATTTTTCTCATATTGATTAAATAAATCTTTGTTATTAAATACTTTTGATACTTCAAGATATTTCACGCACACATTATATACTGCAGAACAGACAATAGGAGATGTAACTTTACCAGTTGATACAAATATTGTATGTGGAGCTACATATTTTTTATCTGTAATCGTTCCAATAATGTGACGACGAACTGTTTTTTTAGTACGGAGTATTATTGATATTCGGCGAATTAGCAAGTAGATTCCATAAAGAACAAGTAGGTCAAAAGCCAAAATGACGACCAATCCAAAAATACCTATTATTCTTTCAGAAATCGCATAACCGAAACCAAAAAGCCGATTAGACCAATCAAAATTGCCTATTAAATCGAACATCATGGTATGCATACCGATAAAGACTTCAAACAATAAACTAAAAAAATCAGCTACTTTTGCCATAAAATTTGCCATATGTTGTCCTCGCTTTCTTGGTGAATGGTTTTATAACAATGTTAGAGTTGAAAGTATAATACTTTTACTAAGTATTGCCTTTATTATAACATATTTACATAACAATTTCAAATTTCATCTTAGAAGTGTGAATTATAATTCAAGGAGTTTTTTATAATTAGGGAGAAAGCCCATTTGATATAACACCTTATGGATAGAAACGTTGTCTTTTAAGGTAACATTCAAGCTATGTTAAGAAAGGCTTATACAAACAACCTTACAAAAATGTAATACTAATGTCACCCTAATCGATGGCAAGTAGGAGAAAATGGGTTTATACTTGTAAACAGGAGGTAAGTTTAAATGGAAAAAATTTTAGAGGTTAAGAATATTGAGAAGTATTATGGGAATAAGTCAAATTTGACGAAGGCGATTGATAATATTAGCTTTACTGTGGAAAAGGGTGAATTTGTTGGTATTATGGGGGCTTCTGGTTCTGGTAAAACGACTTTGTTAAATACGATTTCTACGATTGATAAGGTAACAGCACGGGCATATTTTGGTGCATGGGGAAGATATTACGAAATTAAAGGGAAATCGTTTGAATAAATTCCGAAGAGAGGAATTGGGATTTATTTTTCAGGATTTTAATTTGTTAGATACGTTAACGGCTTATGAGAATATTGCCCTTGCTTTAACCATTCGGAAGAGTGGCACCAAAGGAGATTGATAGGCGAGTAAGGGAAATTTCGGAGAAGTTAGGGATTACAGAGATTTTGAAAAAATATCCATACCAAATATCGGGAGGGCAAAAACAAAGAGTTGCTTCTGCAAGAGCAATGATTACCAATCCGAAATTAGTGCTAGCAGATGAGCCAACTGGTGCATTGGATAGTAAGTCTGCAAGACAGTTATTGGAAAATTTTGAATTTTTAAACAAGCAATTAAATGCCACTATTGTAATGGTAACACATGACGCTTTTACCGCTTCGTACGCCCATCGAATTTTATTTATTAAAGATGGAAAAGTCTTTAACGAAATTGTAAAAGGAAATGATACCAGAAAGCAATTTTTTGAAAAGATTATCGAGGTACAAACACTTCTTGGGGGTGATTTGAATGATTGTTTTTAAATTATCTTATCAAAACATGAAAAAAAGCATGAAAGACTATGCCATTTACTTTTTAACATTGGTATTAGGTGTTGCTATTTTCTACATGTTCAATTCGTTAGATAGCCAACAAGCAATGCTACAAGTATCCCAGTCGCAAAGAGAAATTATAAAACTAATGATAACACTGCTTGGCATGGTTTCGGTATTTGTGGCGGTTATATTGGGGTTACTGATTGTGTATGCAAATAACTTTTTAATTAACCGAAGAAAAAAGGAATTTGGTATTTACATGACGTTAGGAATGGGAAGAAGGCAAATTTCCAAAATCATTTTAATGGAAACGATATTTGTAGGAATCATTTCCTTAATGGTTGGGTTAGTAATTGGTGTATTTGCTTCGCAGTTTATGTCGATATTAGTAGCTAAGATGTTCGAAGCCGATATGAGTGAGTTTCAATTTATATTTTCAAAAGAGGCGTGTATTAAGACATGTATCTATTTTGCCGTTATGTATGTATTTGTGATGCTTTTTAATACCATAACGGTTTCAAGATACAAACTAATCAATTTACTAAATGCCTCAAAAAAGAATGAAAAAATCAAAATAAAAAATCCAGTGATTTCAGCATTGATTTTCTTACTATCTTCTGGTATTTTAGGGTTTGCCTATTGGAAAGTAACAGGCGATGTAAAAGCAATATCGGAATTTAAGAAATTATTACCACCAATTTTAATGGGAGTGGTAGGAACTATTGGAATTTTCTGGTCACTGTCTGGCTTTATTTTGCAAATTGTGCAAAAACGCAAAAACATCTATTTAAAAGATACCAATATGTTTGTATTAAGACAAATTAATAATAAAATTAATACCATGGTAGCCAGTGTTAGTGTGATTTGTTTAATGCTCTTTATGACCATTACTATATTATCGTCTAGTTTGGCTTTACGAAATACCATGCAAACAGAATTAATCGAAATGACACCAGTGGACTTAAATTTATACAAAACCGCTAATTTGCCAGAAACGGGAAAGAAATATGGAAAAGAAGTACATTACACCAAGGAGCAACAAGAAGATTCGAGAATTACCATTATGGAAACATTAAAAAACAATGGGTTTGATATGAAAAAATTAAAAGATATAATCGAAATTACGGTTTATACAGATAGTAATCTAACCTTAAGAGATTTCTTTGGAAATCAAATAGAAGAAATAATGGCACAATATCCTATGCTTACTTACGATTCAGCAGAAACCATTGTAAAAATATCGGATTATAATAAGATTGCCAAACTTTATGGGACACCACAATACGAATTAAAAGATAACGAATACATCATGCTTTGCGAGTTTGAAAGCATAAAAGGATTACGAAATAAGGCATTAGAAGATGGAAATCATATTTTAAAAATAGCAGGAAAAGAATATCATTCCCAATATAAGGAATGTAAAGAAGGCTTTATCATGATGTCAACAAGCCATACCAATACAGGAATTATTCTTGTGCCAGATAATTGCCCCCTAATCGAAGACAACAAGGAACAACAATTATTAGTTGCCAATTATAATGCAAACACCGAAGAAGAAAAAGAAGAAATCGAAGCACTGTTCTCAAGTAATGAATCCGGATTTGTACAAAATTTATCAAATAATGGGATTGACATAGATGGATTTACAAAAATAAGCTTAATAGAGGCAAGTTTAGGACTCGCTACCATTGTAACCTTTATTGCAATTTACTTAGGAATTATCTTCCTAATCGCAAGTTCCGCCATCTTAGCCCTAAAACAACTAACCGACAGTTCCGACAACAAACAACGTTACACCATACTAAGGAAAATCGGTTGTGACGAAGAAATGATAAACAAATCCCTATTCAGACAAATCGGAATTTTCTTCATGGTACCATTAATTTTAGCAATCATTCATTCCATCTTCGGAGTACAATTTGCCATTAACGTAATGGCAGGACTAGCAAGCAAAAAAGACTTACTACCATCTATCATTGCAACCATTGTTGTAATGGGAGTAATATACGGAGCCTACTTCATGGCGACTTACTATGGATGTAAACATGTAATTCGTGAGGAGGAGTAAAATAAAAGAAAATTATGGAAGAAAATGGAGTAATGCTTGAAATAGTACCTAGATTATGGTAATATAGGTACATAAATTTAGTAGTAAGTTCTCTAGTGAGACATCATGGCTAGAAATACAGAAAATTAGAAAGGAGAAAAGTATGGCAATTGTTGAAGCATTACAACATCCATGGGATGGATACGGAATATCGAAGAAGTAAAGATGGAATTGCAACGAAAGTATGGAGGGAAGTAGTATGCAAAAAAGAGAGGATATACGGAAAGTAAACAAAGGTAATTCTTTTTATGACGTTTTTTTACCAAGAAGTTACAAAGAAAATCAGGAATACAAGTTAGTTGCTGGTATACCCAAGGCAGTTTTTTCGAGGGGGAAATAATATGGTAGTAACAGTGATATTAGCAGTATTAATGGGGCTTTGTATATTGGAGGTAGTGGTAAACAACCTTAATCCAACTCCGAAGATGCAAAATGTACCGGAGGAGAAAAAATTTCAAAGAACGATATGTAAAACCAGAAAAATGTTTGAATGCACATTACGATAGCCAATGTGGTCGCAAATTGCGACCGTGTATGAATTACAAAAGGAAGTAATTAGTTGCTAATTGCTTCCTTTTGTGTTAGGATAAAAATGAAGTTAATAGAAATTCGAGAAATAAGTAAAACGAAAAATGTGAAACAAAAGTGATAAAAAACACAAAAAAGTTTCACATTTTTTGCTTTTGTGGTATAATAAAGTAGTAAGAAAGAGAGGTGCCTTATGGACGAAAAGATTCAAATTATGAGCCTTTTGCAAACAAAACAGGATTTGGAACGAAGTTTAAGTCTATTATCTTATGGTGCAATTGAGATAAGAGAAACAAATGGAAAACAATATATATATGTTCATTACCGAGAAGAGGGAATTGCTCTTACCAAATATGTAGGCGAGTATTCAAAAGAATTATACGATTTAATTTTGAATAATAGTATTAAAGCAAAAGAAATTAAAAAACAAATTCGAGATATTATAAAAAGATTAAAGAGTTTGCATTATGTAGAGGAAACTTTGAGTGAGAAAGTCGAACTAAATATAGATTTTGCAAAAAGGCATTTAGTAGATACGATTTATAAACAAGCGATTTTAGAAGGAGTTGCGACAACATTCGCAGATACCGAAAGCATTATTGAAGGTGGAAAAGTAAATAATATGACATCAGAAGATGTCTTAAAAATCATTAATCTAAAACATGCATGGGAATTTATTTTAAATAAGAATGTGATGTTAGAGAAAAGTAATTTTAATTTGTTATGTCAAATTAATAAATTTGTAGAAGAGGGCTTTTATTATAGTGCAGGAAAAATAAGAAGTGTACCAGTCAGTATTGGTGGAACAAACTGGGTTCCTACATTACCAATAGAAAGTGTTATTAAAGAAGAATTAGAGGAAATATTACATTTACAATTAGAGGAAATTGACATAGCAATCGAAATGTTATTATATGTTATGAAAAAGCAAATTTTTATTGACGGAAACAAACGAACTTCAATTATCTTTATAAATCATTATTTGATTTCAAAGGGAAAGGGAATTATTGTCATTCCAACCGAACAAGTAGAGGAGTTTAAAAATTTGCTAATTCCATATTATGAAGGAAAAGATGAAGTACAAATTAAGAAATTTATAAAAGAAAAGTGTTATATGAAACTTTAGGAGAAGAAAATGAAAATACAATTATCAGAGCATTTTACGTATCGAAAATTAATTAAATTTACCATACCAACCATTGTGATGATGATATTTACGTCAATTTATGGAGTCGTTGATGGTATCTTTGTATCAAATTGTGTGGGAGCAGAAGCATTTGCAGCAGTAAACTTAATTTTACCAGCTCTTATGATTTTGGGAACCATAGGTTTTATGATTGGAACAGGAGGAAGTGCATTGGTTTCTAAAACGATTGGAGAGGGAGACACAAGAAAAGCAAATGAATATTTTTCAATGTTAATTTATTTGTTAATTATAGTTGGGGCTATTTTTACCCTTGTTGGTGTGTTTTTGGTAAAACCAATTTCTGTGTTATTAGGGGCCACTGAGGATATGTTAGAAGATTGTGTAACTTATGGAACAGCATTAATCTTATTTTTAGTACCATTTGTGCTACAAAACTGTTTCCAAAGCTTTCTTATTGTAGCGGAAAAGCCAACCTTTGGATTAATCATTTCGGTTATTTCTGGTGTACTTAATATGGTTTTAGATTTTTTATGTATGAAGGTACTAGGAATGGGGGTGTTAGGAGCAGCAGTTGCTACTGGGATTAGCCAGTTAGCAGGAGCAATCATACCCATTATTTATTTTATTCGTAAAAACGATAGTCCATTAAAATTAACAAAAGCAAAATGGGAAGGAAGAGCAATTTTACAAGCATGTGTAAATGGGTCTTCAGAAATGCTAACCAATTTATCGATGTCACTGGTTAATATGTTATACAATTTGCAGTTAATGAAATATATCGGTTCCGATGGTGTAGTGGCTTATGGAATTATTATGTATGTAGGTTTTATCTTTTCAGGTACCTATTTAGGGTATTCGATTGGAACGGCACCAATTATAGGGTATCATTATGGTGCAAAAAATACAGAAGAATTAAAAAGTTTATTAAAGAAAAGCTTAAAACTAATGGCAGTTACCTCGGTTGTGATGACAGTGTTAGCAGAAATTTCATCAAAGCTACTAGCGTCTATCTTTGTAAGCTATAATACCCAATTACTAGAAATGACCACAAGAGCCATTCAATTATTTTCACTATCTTACTTTATTAGTGGATTTAACATATTTGCCTCTTCATTCTTTACTGCCTTAAACAATGGCGTTGTTTCTGGTGCCATATCTTTTTTAAGAACCTTGTTATTTCAAATTATTATGATTATGGTTCTTCCAAGTTTTTGGGGAGTTGATGGCATATGGCTTGCTGTTGTTTTTGCAGAAAGTTTAGCACTTGTGGTTAGTGCGGTATTTTTAATTGCGAATAAGAAAAAATATCAGTATGCATAAGAAAAGTCAAATAGTCTAATAAAGAAAGACTATTTGACCTTGTTTTTTTAAGATAAAGAAATTGGTTCATACAAACTAGCAATATTATCAATTTGTTCGCTAGTTGCTAAAACGATTGGATAATCGTTATTCTTTGCTAACCATTCATATACTTCATAAGAGTGATTACAACTCATTGTATAAGCATCTTTTAGAAATTCTCGAAGGACAGGATTGGTTGCTTCCATAGAAGAAATGGCGTATTCCTTACCAGCTCTTTTTAGAGTTAAGAAATACGACAAGGCAATTTCACGGTCATTTAAAGAAGTAACATTGGTATTCACACAAACTGGATTTGCTAATTTTGATGTAGTAACATTTTCCGAAAAGATAGAAGTATTTAGATTAGGAACATTCAATTTTCCATTTGCAGTATCTACATTTTTTACAAACTCCACTTTTTTATTATAATCTTCCACATGAACAGGAAAATGAGTATTTAACAAAGATTTTAACTCCTCATCGGTTACCTGATTTTTAAATAAGGACATACAAGTAATGGTATTCACACAACTTGTAATTAATTCATTTAAATAACTTAATTCACATATTGTTAATTTCATAACAAACACCTCCATAATAATAAAACTAGTATAACCAATCCTAAAAGCAATATACCGATTTAACTCATAAATAATTAAGATGCATAAATGGTTGATATACAAATGAATAATGTGTTATAATAAGGATGATTGTAAAATAGAAAGAAGGTGGAGCAGCTTTATGAAAAAAATACCGAATAATATTAACCAAATTATTAAAAATTTCATTATGGGTGTGAATGAAATTTTAGGGGATAGAGTAAAAAAGATAATTTTATATGGTTCGTATGCAAGAGGAGATTTTAACAAAAGTTCTGACATTGATATTATGATTTTAACAGATTTAGAAGATGAAGAAATTGTACAATATCGTAGTAAAATATTGGATTATGCTTATGAAATTGAAAATGAACATGATTTTAAAGTTGAGTTATCACCTTTAATCAAAAATATTGAGAAATATAATAAAAGAATTGATGTAGTTCCTTTTTATATGAATGTGCAAAAAGAAGGAGTGATTTTACATGGGTGAAGAAATAACAGTAACATCATTTGCTAAATATAGGTTACAAAGAGCGAAAGAAGATTTAGTGGATGCAGAAATGAGTTATAAAAATAGTAGATACCTAAATGCAAACAATAGGGCATATTATGCTATTTTTCATGCAATTAGGGCGGTGCTTGCATTAGAAAGAGTGGATTTTAAAAAACATAAGGATGTGCTTGCTTATTTTAATCAATATTATATAAAGACAGAAAAATTTCCTAAAATAATGAGTAAAAAAATTGCGCAAGCAAAGAATGTAAGAGAAGATAGCGATTATGATGATGAATATATTCCAACGGATGAAGAAACAAAAACACAAATAGAAACAGCACGAGAGTTAATTAAATTAGTAGAAGGGTATATTAAAAACCTTGCAGAAATGTAAGGTTTTTGTCATATAAATCGATGGTACTGTGGAGGAGAATTTTGTATAATAAAGGTAAACAAGGAGGAGTGGAATATGGGAAAAGGAAAATTTTCAGTGCTAATCATATGTCTTATGGTGTTATTGGCTTTCGGTGTTATTTTTTATTTTATGGAAAATTATGAAACTGTTTATTATACACAAATTGATAATACCAAAATACAAAATCTTTCAGCCTTAGAGGATATGAAGTATGAATATACCTTAGAGGCATACAGTGAAAGTGGAAGAAAGAAGGAAATTAAATTTAAAACAAGTAGAGAATTAAAAGAAGGTGCATATTTAATGCTAGAGGTAAGGTCGTTAGGAGTGCATGCTTGGAAAGAAGTGCAATACGAAGAACTTCCAGAAAAAGTAAAATTACATTATCAAAAATAATCATTTTAAAAGAAATAGAAGACGGGGGAAATAATGAAGAAATGTAGGTGGTAACATGAAGGTAGTAGGAAAAATAATTTTAGTAGTAGCACTAGTAAGCATTAGTATGATGATAGCAGTGGTTGGAAATGGATATGATATGTACAAAGAGGCATTAGAGCAAATGCCTTTGGAAGAGCAAGTAGCGAAGATTAGGCAAAAAGAGTATTATGCAGTATTAAAAGAAATTCCGCAAATTTATAAAAATGCGGTCATATCTGTAGAAGACCATAGGTTTTACACGCATAGAGGAATTGACATGATTGCGATTGGAAGAGCCTTTCTTAATGATGTAAAGAAAATGGATTTTGTAGAAGGTGGAAGTACAATAACACAGCAACTAGCCAAAAACATGTATTTTACGCAAGAAAAGAAAATAACCAGAAAAATAGCAGAGGTATTTATGGCATTTGAAATTGAAAAAAACTATTCAAAAGAGGATATACTAGAACTCTACCTAAATACGAGCTATTTTGGAGATGGCTATTACACCGTAAAAGAAGCCTGCAAGCGGTTATTTCCAAAAAGAATTAAACCAAATGACAGACAGTGAAGCTATTTTATTAGCAGGCATACCAAATGCTCCATCTGCCTATGCCCCTACCAAACATCCAGAACTTGCTAAAAAAAGACAAAAGCAGGTACTAGAAAAAATGGTGAAATACAAATATTTAACCCGGAGAAGAGGCAAGGAAAATTATAAATGAAAACTAAAGGATTGCAAGAGTATGCAATCCTTTTATGTAACTCCTTAAATAATAAATTCTCCAAAAATAATTTACAAATCCAATAACGAATGATATAATAACAATTGTTAGGTAACATGCGTTATTTTAAAGGAGGGATATTTTGCCACCAAGAATGATGTTCAAAAAAGAAGATGTACTAAAGATTGCATATGAGATAGTGGAAAAAGAAGGGTTTAATGGCTTAAATGCAAGAAGGATTGCAGAAGAGTTACATTCTTCGGTTCATCCTATTTTTAAGCACTTTCAGGATATGGAGGAACTAAAAAAAGCAGTTTATGAGAAAATATACGATAAATACCAAGAATACATGTTAAGTGGAATTCATGAAAAATTGGCATATAAAAAGACAGGGTTATCGTATATTCAGTTTGCAAAGGATTATCCGGAATTTTTTAAGATTTTGTTTATGCAAAGTACAAATTTAAATGCAGAAAAATTTATTACAGCGGATAAGGTAGGAGACGATGTTATTAAAGCAGGTCAAGCGTTAACAGGATTACCAATGGAAGAACAAAAGAAATTTCATGTAAAAGTATGGATATTTACGCATGGAATTGCGTGCTTAGTAGCGACTAAAACAGTGGAATTTTCTGAAAAAGAAATTAGTGACTTACTGGGAAATACGGTATTAGAAATGTTAAAAGGATTTAAACAGATAGGGGGAAATAAGAGTGGAAAATGTAATTGAAGTGAAGAACTTGGTAAAGGAGTATAAAGGCGTAAAAGCAATTGATGATTTGTCTTTTGAAGTAAAAGAGGGCGAGATACTTGGCTTACTTCGGACCAAATGGAAGTGGGAAGTCAACCACCATTAATTGTATTTTGTCTTTACTAAATTTTAGTAAAGGAAGTATTACCATATTTGGAAAAGAAATGAAGCCAAATGCTTATGATATAAAAAGAAAATTGGGTGTGGTTTTTCAGGATGTGGCTGTATTTGAAGAACTAACGGTGTACGAAAACATCGATTATTTTTGTGGATTATACATCAAAGATAAAACTACAAGAAAACAATATATTGAAGATGCCATTCAATTAGTAGGACTAGAGGAATTTCGAAAATTTTATCCAAAACAGTTATCGGGAGGGCTATTAAGACGATTAAACATTGCTTGTGGTATTGCCCATAAACCTAAAATGATTTTCTTAGATGAACCAACGGTTGCAGTAGACCCGCAAAGTAGAAACAACATATTAGATGGTATTCAAAAATTACGAAAAGAAGGAGCTACTATTTTATATACGACTCACTATATGGAGGAAGTAGAAATTATTTGTGATAGAGTCATTATTTTAGATAAAGGAAAAGTATTAGCAAGTGGAACCACCGATGAATTAAAAGAATTAGCAAAAATAGAAGAAAAAGTAACTATGGAAGTAAATGCATTAGAAGAAAAATACTTAGAACAAATAAAAAGGATAGAAACGGTAGAAAAGGTAACTTATCAGGATAATGTATTACGAGTTACCTATAAAAAAGGCAAAAACAACTTGGTAGAACTAATTGATTATTTGAAAAAAGAGAATATTAGGTATGATAAAATTTTCTCCGAGAGACCAACCTTAAATGATGTATTTTTAGAATTAACAGGAAAGGAGCTTCGAGACTAATGTTTATTCATAATTTTAAATATGCCTTAAAAGCTCTTTTTCGAGATAAAATGCTAATATTTTGGACATTTGCCTTTCCCATTATATTAGGTACCTTTTTCAATATGGCGTTTTCCAATATTGAAAATAGTGAAAAACTAGAAATTATCAATATTGCCATTGTTGAAAATGACGAATTTCAAAACAATACCATATGGAAGGAAACCTTTAAAACCTTAAGCGATGAGGAAAACGAAGATAGATTGTTTTCTACCAAGTATGTAACGAAGGAAGAAGCAAAACAATTATTGCAAGACGGTGAAATAGTAGGATATATGGTATTAGAAGAACAAACTCCAAACCTTGTATTTATGACGAGTGGAATTAATCAGACCATTTTTAAGCAAGTAACCGAAGAAATTACACAAAATAGCAAAATGATAGAAGAACTAGCCAAAAAAGAAATTGAAAAAGAAATGCTTTTCGGAAATTTCAATATCGATTATGAACAGATTTACAAAAACGTAACAAAAACTTTCCAAGAAGAAAATGCCAATATTCAAAACATATCTAGGAGCAATTTAAGTTATACTATGATTGAATTTTATACCTTAATTGCTATGACGTGCTTGTATGGTGGAATTCTTGGTATGGTAGCCATTAATCAAAATTTAGCAAACATGTCAAGCAAGGGAAAACGAGTAAGTGTAGCACCAACGTCAAAAGGAAAAGTGGTTCTTAGCAGTATGCTTGCAGGCTATCTTGCACAGTTGATTGGCTTAAGTTTGTTATTTGTGTATACCATATTTGTACTAAAAGTAGACTATGGAACCAATTTACCACTGATTATTTTACTAGGAGGAGTAGGAAGTTTTACTGGATTATCCATGGGGCTTGCCATTGGTACGGTTTTAAAAGCAGGAGAAAATGTGAAAACAGGAATAATTATATCGGTTACGATGTTAGGGTGCTTTTTTTCGGGAATGATGGGAATTACCATGAAATATATGATTGATAAAAATGTTCCAATCATTAATAAAATAAATCCAGCCAGTATGATTACCGATGGGTTTTATTCCTTATATTATTACGATACCTTAGACCGATATTTTGTAAATATCGCAATCTTAATCGCGTTTTCGGTAATTGCCATTTTTATTTCTTATCTTTGTTTAAGGAGGCAGAAATATGACAGTATTTAAAGCATTTTTAAAAGTATTAAATAAATGTAAAGTGCCAATTATCCTATATACTGTGTTGTTAATTGGTTTTGGCGGATTTAATATGCAAACCAGCGACAATAGTACAAACTTTGTTGCTAGTAAGCCAGATGTTTACATCATAAACGAGGACAAAGAAGAAGGAATTACAAAAAATTTGGTAGATTATATGAAGAACAATACAAATGTACTTGAAGTGCCAAGTACAGAGGAAGCCATTGATGATGCACTATTTTACCGAGAGGTAAATTACATTATCTATATTCCGAACCATTATAGGGAAGAATTCCTAAAAGGAAACAACCCAGAAATTAAAATAAAAAGTACAGGAGATTATCAAGCAAGTTTAGCAGATATGCTATTAGAAAGATATAGTAAAGTAGCCAATTCTTATCAAAAGATAATCACGAGTGAAGAAGAATTAATCGGAAAAGTAAACGAAACCTTAGAAAAGCAAACACAAGTAGAAATTACCTCAAAACTAGACACAGACCAATTACAAAAAGCGTCGTTTTACTACAATTTTACCAATTACAGCATACTTGCTGGATGTGTATATGTCATTTGCTTAATACTATCTAGTTTTCACGAAGAAAAAATTGCAAAACGAACCATTATTAGTAGTATGAGTTATCACTCACATAACCGAAAACTACTAGTATCCAACAGTTTATTTGCATTTTTCTTATGGGGAATGTATGTACTACTAAGTTTTCCATTAGTAGGTAACATCATGTTTACTATGCATGGACTAGTCTATATTATCAATTCCTTCCTATTTACCATATGTGCCCTTACTATTGCCTTTTTAATTGGAAACTTAGTAAGCAACAAAAATGCAGTAAACGGAATCGTAAACGTAGTAGCACTTGGCTCAAGCTTCCTTTGTGGAGCTTTTGTACCAATGGAATGGCTACCAGATACCGTACTAAAAATAGCCCATATTTTACCATCGTATTACTACATAAAAAGCAATGAATTGTTAAGAGAAATAGAAACAGTTAATCTTGAAGCCTTGCATGAGATTATCATCAACATGGGAATAATCGTAGCATTTGCCATCGGATTTACCATTATTGCTAATATAGTAGCAAGGAAGAAAAGAAAAATTGGATAGGGTTTTGTAAAAAATATTGCAATTGTTGATTTAGAAAATGCTATAAAACTGTTGCATAAAAATAGGAACCATGATGAAATTATGTTAATCATTTGCATCATTATGGAAAGGTGGTCTTTTGCCTCGGTATGAGGGAAAGGAGTATAACATGAATAAAATTGAATATGCTATTGATGAGAATGGGATTGCGAAAGTTGTTATGTCGCAGAATGCAGCAAAAGAAATTCGCATTGCTATGGATGCCTTTGAAATGGGGCAAAGGTATGCTAACGGACAATGTTCAAAAAGGCAACTCGCACAATACATTAAAACAAAGTATTGTGATGAGAATGTAGACATATCAAATCCGTATAAAATAAGGATATTTGTAAAAGTGGTTAAAAGAAAAGTGAATGAATTACTTCCATAACCGTAAGAACATGGCTACCTTTCCAATGTTAGAAAAATTGACCTTAAGTGCGAGGTCTTTTTTTCTTTTTTAGAAAATTTTTAGGATTGTATCGTTGAAATTGGGGAAATGTAATTAAAAATGTTGACAAAGCGACTATTTTATTATAAAACACAAATAATAGTTCAGTAGCCAGAAACGAAGAAAATATGAGAAGTAGTAATAAATGTAATAATTTGGGAGGACACAAAATGACTTATCAATATAAGTATCAAACTCCAGAAAACTTTTCAAACATGATTATGAATAGTGATGGAGAATTCTTAACAGGTTTATGGTTTGAAGATTCAAGAGATTCTTCTAAACACATAATAGACTGTGAAGAAAAAGACTTAGCAATATTTAGCAAAACAAGCAAATGGCTAGATATTTATTTTAGTGGTAAAAATGCTAATTTTATACCAAAATATAAAATAAAAAATCTAACACCTTTTAGGCAAGAAGTTATGGATATAATGAATTCCATCGAATATGGAAACATTGTAACATATAATGATATAGCAAAAATAATTGCTAAAAAAAGAGGCTTGAAAAGAATGTCATCACAAGCAGTTGGAGGAGCAGTTGGGTGGAATCCTATTTGTATTATCATTCCTTGCCATAGAGTAGTGGGAACAAACGGAAGTCTAACAGGATATGGTGGCGGAATAAAAAATAAAGTAGAATTATTAAAACTAGAAGGAAATGATATGAGTAAATATTTTGTTCCAAAGAGAGGCACTGCCTTATGACAAGGTGTAGGTGGTGTAATTTTAAAAATGCTTTATGTATAAGAATAACTAGAACGAGAAAATACAATTTTATAGTTTTTTCATATACATTTTTTAAGAACAATGTTATAATATATTATGAATTTGAGAGGAGTGAAAACAATACCTAGTAATATAGAACAAGTAATTGAAGAATTTACAATAGAAATAAAAAAGCTTCTTAGAAATCATCTAAAACAGATGCAAGAGGCGATTTTAATGAAAATTCTGATATCGATATTATGATTTTAATTGATAAGAAAGATAGAGAATTAGAAAATTATTATGACAAAGTAATTGAAATTGCTTATAATATAGAAAGTAATAACGATTTTAAAATACACTTATCTCCATTAGTTAAAAACATTGATAAATTTAATTATTGGTTAGACACCATACCTTTTTATATGAATGTTGAAAAGGAAGGAGTGTCATTAAATGGATAATAAAGCAATAGAATTTTCCCAATATAGATTAGAAAGAGCAAAAGAAACATTAAAAACAGCTAAAGTAATATTTGATATAAAGGATTATAAAAGTGCTAATAATAGAGCGTATTATGCCATATTTTATGCTATTAGCTGTACTAGCACTTGAAAGAAAAGACTTTAAAAGACATAAAGATGTTATAGCGTATTTTAATCAACATTACATAAATACGGAAAATTTCCCTAAAAAATTAGGACATAAAATATCTTTAGCGCAAAGCATTAGAGAAGATAGTGATTATGATGATGAATATATTGCTTCTGAAGAGAAAACACAAACTCAAATAGAAACAGCGGAAGAACTTATCAATCAAGTTGAACAATATATACAAGATTTTGAAAAGTAATGAAAAAACTTCTGTCGGAATTTCCGACAAAAGTACAGAAGGTAGAAAATTAGAAATATATAATTTGGATATTATAATATGAAAAAGGAAAATGAAAAATGAATTGGTTAGGGATTATTATATCGTATTTATATATAGGAATTATTATTGCTGGGGCAAAATTATTTGAAAAAAGAGGAGAAGAAGCAAGTAGAAAATTTATTCATATTATGCTAGGTAATTGGTGGTTCATTGCAATGTACTTTTTTACCAATGTATGGTTTGCAATTTTCGTACCAATTACTTTTGTTATCATTAATTATGTTTCCTATAAACAAGATTTAATAAAAGTAATGGAACGAAAAAACCAAGATGGACTAGGAACCGTATATTATGCCGTATCATTATTCATATTAGCAATCGTATCTTTTGGTATCTACCAAAAACCAATCCTAGGACTTATTCCAAACGTAATTATGGCATATGGCGATGGTTTTGCCGCCGTAGTAGGAAAATACATAAAAAGCAAGACATACAAAGTAGGAGAAACCAAAAAATCCATAGCAGGTTCTATTACTATGTTTATGATATCACTTATATTTATCACCATTTTCCTAACAACCAGGTACACATTTGAACTATGGCAAATAGTACTTATAGGAATTGTAATGTCAGGCATTGTAACAATAATAGAAGCAATTTCTGTCAAAGGAATTGACAACATTAGCGTTCCTGTTAGCATGCTTGTGATGTTGTTGATGATTTAGAAAATAAATTTAAAAATGATTAGGAGAGATTGAAGAATATGAATATCTTAATGATAAGTAATATAGATAGTGATGAAAAATTAGAAGATATATGGTTAGCAAGAGCTTTTCAAGAAGATGGGAATAATGTCGCAATTGTTGATAAAAATTATGATGAAAGGCTTGAAAATGTATTTGACATATTTTTAAAAAGAAATACTTGGAGTTCGAATGCAACAATAGAAAATGTGAGTGAAAAATATAAATTTAAAGAAAGAATTATAAAAAAGAACCTTCCACGAATAAATTTTGATGGCAGGTATGATGGAAACAAACAATATTTAGTGGATTTCTTTAAAAAAGATTATGCAGTTATACCAAGTATTAATAAATTAGAAGATTTAAGTTTATTAAATAATCCCAATAAATATATGCTTAAGTTAAAAAATAGCTATGATGGTATTGGTCAATTAATAGTTAATAAAGAAGAATTAAAAACATATTTTAATGATTTATATATTATTCAACCTTTTATGAAGTTTAAATCTGAAGTGCAATTTTATTACATAAAAAATAAATTTGAATATGCGTTGGAATTTATTCCAAGCAAAATTCCTGTTTACCCAAAAGCAATAAAATATGAGTATACTTGTAAAGAACTAGAAAAAGCAAATGAATTTGCTTTGATGAATGGTGACTATTACGGAATTCAAAGAATAGATTTTATAAGGCTAGAAGATAATACGCTTTTATTAACAGAAATAGAAGATATATCTCCATATTTAGATTTAGATCAAGTTGATGAGAAAACAAGAAAAAAATTTATTAAAGATTATAAAGATATGGTTTATGAATATATGCGTAAAAAAGAAATATTAAAAAGTTAGGAGAAGAATATGAAAAATAAAAAAGGACTTATTTTAATTTATCCAGGTTTTCAAAATGAGGCAAAACAATATCAATATAACCGACTTATTGAAGAATTTAATCAAAAAGGAATTAGTATTGATAAATTAAAAGTAGATGAACAATATACGAGTGTAATTGGTGGAAAATTAAATATAGATGTGAAACAATATGACTTTTGTATACAACTTGTAAAAGATAAATATATAAGTGAGCAACTTTCTAAAGAGGGGATAAGGTCGTTTAATTCTTATCAGGCAATAGAAAACTGTGATGATAAAATGATGACTTATGTTATATTATCAAATAAAAATATAAATTTGCCACATACAATATTAGGCAGTATAAACTTTGGCGTGGAAAATATAAAAGAAGATAGTAAAAGTGAAGAATTTAAGAAATATGTGGAGATGACTTTAAAATATCCGTTTATTACGAAAAAATGCAATAGTAAAGGCGGTAGAGACATATACAAAATAAATAATCGAAAAGAATTTGATGAGATATGTAATAAATTAAGTGGTTCACAATATTTATTTCAACAATTTATTCCAGAAAATGTAGGAAAAGATATTCGAGTTGTGGTTGTTGGAAGAGAAGTAGTTGGTTCTTTTATGAGAATAAATGAAAATGATTATCGTTCAAATATATCGTTGGGTGGAAAAGCAGTGCCTTATGTAATTTCAGGTAAGTATAAAGAAATAGCACAAAAGATAGCAAATGCGTTAGAATTGGATTATTGTTCTGTTGACTTTTTTATGAGTAACGAAGATAATCCAATGGTTTGCGAAGTAAATGCAGACCCGGCGATTTGCGATATAGAAAATTTAAGTGGAAAAAATGTGGCAGAAATGTTTGTGGATTATGTGATTGGTGAAATATATTCAAATTGCAAAAAAGGATAATTTTACAAAAAATCTTTAAAAGTAGAATTTTTAGTATAGATATGATAAAATATAATAAGAATAAAGAGGTGTATATGGAAAATTTAAAAATAGATAGTATAAAGCAAATGGTTAAAGAGGGAAAAATTAGATGGACTAATCATATTGTAGTTAGGTTATTTCAAAGAAATATAACGCAAAAAGATATTGAGAAGGCCCTTTTAAATGGAGAGATAATAGAAGAATACGAAAATGATTATCCCTATCCAAGTTGTTTAGTTTATGGAATAAATTTAAATAATGAAATTTTGCATATAGTGTGTGGTTTAAATGAATTAGAATTATGGGTAATTACAGCTTATTATCCAGATAATATAAAATGGGAAGATGATTTGAAAACAAGAAAGGAGATAATATAATATGAATTGTTTTATGTGTAAAGGAGATTTAGAGGATAAGAATACAACATTTATGGTTGAATTAGATAATTGTATTATTATTATTAAAAATGTGCCATCTCAAGTATGTAGACAATGTGGAGAAGTTTCTTATAGTAATGAGGTAGCAAAGCAATTAGAAAAATTAGTAAATTCAGTAAGAAATGCTATTACAGAAATTACAGTAATTAATTATACCCAAAGAGTTGCATAAAATGTTGGTAATTCCAAAAGAAAGAGCGGAAAGATTAGATTTTTTTAGCTCTTTTTTTAAATACCAAAAATACATATTATAAATTTACATAGGTACCTATGCAAATAAAAACGTAAGTGCTATAATAGGAGTGCAAAGTAAAAATCGTAAAGGACGAAGAAAGGAGAACGTATGAGTTTAGTATTAAAAGAAGTATCAAAAACATTTGCGGGAAAATTGGCGGTTGATAACATTTCGCTAACACTTGAGAAACCGGGAGTTTTTGGTTTGCTTGGTACCAATGGTGCTGGAAAGACAACCACGATTCGAATGTTATTAGGAATTATTAAAAAAGATAGTGGGGAAATTACTTGGAAGGGAAAAGAGGTGGACCGTAAAAATGTGAATTTTGGGTATTTACCAGAAGAAAGAGGAGTGTATCCAAAAACAAAGATAGTAGACCAATTGATGTATTTTGCAGAACTAAAAGGAATGAATAAACAAGAGGCAAAAAAGTCGATTGCGTATTGGGCAAAGGAATTGAAGGTAGAGGAATATCTACTAATGCCAGCAGAGAAGTTGTCAAAGGGAAATCAACAAAAAATCCAATTTATGACAGCTGTCATTCATAACCCAGAATTGGTGGTATTAGATGAACCGTTTAGTGGGTTAGACCCAGTAAATACTGAGATACTAAAAAATATTATTATTAACTTGGTAAAACAAGGAAAATACATTATTATGTCAGCACATCAAATGGCAACCATTGAGGAATTCTGTAGTGATATTCTAATTTTAAACAGAGGAAAAACGGTGTTACAAGGTAATTTAAAACAAATTAAAGAAACCTATCCAGCAAGTAGAGTGGAAATTGATGTGGATACCGATATTACCAGTTACATAAAAGAAATGAATTTAGAAATTGAAAATATCAAATTAAAATAAGCAATGAGGAAGTAGCACATGAGCTAATTCATACGCTCATAACCAAAGGCATAAAAGTGGAGAAATTTGAAATTAAGAAACCTACATTAAATGATATTTTTATAGAAAAGGTGGGTGAGTAGGATGAAAGATATTATAACAGTTATGAAATTTACCATAAAAGACATGGTAAAACGAAAATCATTTTTAATTTCCACTGCAATCATATTGGTATTAATTGTTCTTGGGTTTAATGTACCAAACATCATAAATTCATTTTCCAACGAAGAGGGAGCCGAAAAAATTCTCATTGTAGATGCAGGTAATATTTTTGAAGGAAATTTAGAAAATTTACCAAAAGAAGATAAGGATTACGAGATTGCAAAGGATAATCCTACTTTTGAACAAATAAAAGAAAAGATGGAAAACGGAGAGATCAGTTCTGCTCTTGTGATAGAAAAAGAGCAAAATGCTATAAAAATTCGCTATATTGTAGAAAATACGACAATGATGGGGGGAGTACCAGAAAATCTAGTAAATGCAATAAATACCCTATATTCGAACATGCAAATTAGCAAACTTGGTTTAACCCAAGAGCAACTACAAAGCATTACACCAAATTTTGAGTTTAGCCTAGAACAAACAGAAGAAGAAAAAGCGAATGGGAATATTTTTGCCATGATGCTTATGTCAATTGTGCTATTTTATGCCATCTATTTTTGTGCTTACCAAGTATCAAGTTCCATTACGACAGAAAAAACATCAAAAATCATGGAAACATTAGTAACTTCAACTAGCCCAACTACCATTGTACTTGGAAAAACCATAGGAATTGGAATTGTAGGATTATTACAAATGGTAGTAATTGTTTCTACTGCACTGATTAGTGCAAAAGCCTTTTTAGCACCAGAATTATTAGAGGCAGTATTAGATATGTCAAGTGTGACGCCATACTTAGGCATAATTACGATAATATATTTCATACTAGGTTACTTTACCTATGCATTACTATATGCCCTAACCGGCTCAACTGTAAGTAAACCAGAAGACATCCAATCTGCCAATAGTCCAGTGGCAATTTTAGCCGTAATCGGATTTTACCTATCCTACTTTACCATGATGAACCCAACGAGCAAATTAAACCTATTTGCATCCTTATTCCCGATGTCATCTCCATTTTGCATGCCATTTCGAGTAATGATGGGATTAGCAAGTGGAACCGATGTACTTATTTCAGTTGCCATATTAATGGTTACTATACTAATTATCGCAAGAATTGCTATTAAAATTTATTCTAACGCCATTTTAAACTACGGCACAAAAATGAGTTTGAAGGATATTATGAAGATGTATAGGGAAAAATAATTTGTTACATAATGTATTTAACTTGACCTTCTACTACGTTAGTAGTAAGACGGGAGCCTAAATGATTTTGGAGAGTTTATAAGCAACTCTCCTTTTAATGTATTAGAAAAATTAGTATCAATTTTATGGTTTTTTTATAAAGAATGGTATATAATTGACATACATTAGGTTATGAAAAATAAGAAATGAGGATTGGATATGAGAATTGGGGATGTTGTTTCGTTATTTAAGGAATATGCTGTTTTGGGATTGATGGCAATTGTATTATGTGGAGTGTTGTTTTTTGTAGGGTACAAAGTGGTGTACCAAAAGATGATGAAAGGGACAAAGACGATTTCAAAAAGGAAAATGGTGTTATATGGAATTACGGTTTTGTATGTAGTGGTTGTGTTGGGAGCTGTATTTTTAAACCGTGGGAATATTTATGGTAATGCGAATTTTGATTTGTTTAGTTCTTATAAGGAAGCGTATCATAAAATGGAAATATCGCTATTTCGAAATATTGTTTTAAATATGTTGTTATTTGTGCCATTTGGGTTTTTGTTACCATTTTATAGTCAGAAGTTTCAAAAAGTATATAGAGTTGTTTTGATAGGTTTATTAAGTAGTGTATTGATTGAAACCTTGCAATATGTAACAAAAACTGGGATTTTTGAAATTGATGATATTTTAAATAATACCATGGGAATGTTAATTGGTTGTTGTTTTTGGAAAATAGGATATTGCGTGTATAAAAAAGAAAAATATCAATTTATTTTAGGGTATATATTACCTATGGTAATTGTAATATTAGGATTTTTTGGCATGTACATAGTCTATCAAAACCAAGAATTAGGAAACTTACCCTTTGAATATAATGCAAAAGTAAATATGAAATCGGTTCAACTTGAAAATAAAGGAAAGCTATCGAAAACAAGACAATTAAAGGATATTTACTATATTACCTCATTAACAGAGGAGCAAACAAGAAAAAAAGCAGATATGTTGTTTTCAAAATTAGGTACCAAAACTGAGGAAAAAGATATTTACGAAAATACCGCAATTTATTATTCACAAGACCGCAAGTATAGCATTTGGATTGAATTTCAAGACGGAAGTTATTCTTATACCGATTATTCCCATTTTGGAAAAGAAAACCTAAAAAAGAAATCAAAGGCGAGTAAAGAAGAAGTGCAACAGGCATTGGAAAAATTAGGAGTGGTTATTCCAAACGATGCTATTTTTAAAGAAGAGGAAAATGGATACCGTTTTTTGGTTCCTATGCAAATACAAGAAAATACCATACAAAATGGGGATATTACCTGTTCATATTGTGAAGATGGTAGTATTCAAAAAATGAACAATAATTGTATTACATATGACAAGGTAAAAGAAAAACAAATTATAAGTGAGCAAGAAGCTTATGAAGAAATTGTAAAGGGAAGATTTCAATATGATGAGCATTTCATGGGAAAACTTGAAACAATGGTAGTAGAAGATGTAAAATTAAGCTATGAATTAGATACCAAAGGATATTATGTACCAATATATGTATTTCAAGTAAATATCAATGGACAACCCCAAAACATCGAAATAAAAGCAGTTGCTAAAGAACCAAAGGAAGTTGACCTTATAGCAGGAGAGACAACGGGAGAACTAGAAATTATATCCTATCAAGGGACTTTTTATGCAAAAGGAGTTGTGGTAAGGCCAGAAGCAGAAAAATTAACCATAATGCCGACTGTTTCCAATGAGGAATACCGACACGAAGAAAAATTTTATTATGAAAATATGCAAGTTACGAATTTGAAACAAGGACAAGAAGTAAAAATAAGATTTCATTACCGAAATGTAGGGGGCGATTATTTACATGAGCCTGTCATAGAAAAGGTAGAAATCATAAAAGAAAAAAGCGAAACACAAATACCAAGAGATATTCTAGTAAAAGCATATAGTTCAGAAGACAAAGTATCGGTTGCTATTAGCCAAGAAAAAAGCAATACCGAAAAATTAGAAGCAACCATAACCGATAACAATGAGTTAAAATACGATTATTCCCTTATGGAATATCACATATATTGCTATAATCCGCCACCAACCAAAACAGAAATTACTTACACCGAAGAGGGTGCAAGTGTTGCAGGATATGACCCATGGCCAGAAGTTGAAAGAATAGGCAATGCGTCTACACAAAATCAATATACGATATCTCAAAATGGTGAGTTACCAATTACATTAAATTGGAAAGAAGTTTACGGGAAGCTAAAAGAAGGAAAATACAAACTAACGCTTGCTACCGTAAGTGCGAAAAGACAGAGCATTCTAAATCCAAACCTTAGTGATTATCCATGTGATGGGATTGTGATTGATATGGAATTTACAATTGACGAGAATGACAAAATAACATATGGGGAAATAAAAGTAAGGTAAAAACTACATTCGCTATTTGTGGGGTGTTAATTTATAGACAAATTTGTTACTTTATAAAAAAGAAAGGAGCAAATAGTATGGATGTAATTAAAATTGGAAAATTTATTGCGGTAAAACGTAAGGAGAGAAAATTAACGCAAGAACAATTAGGGGAAAAATTGGGAGTAACTTACAAAACAATTTCAAGGTGGGAAAATGGAAATTATATGCCAGATATTTCTTTGTTACAGCCGTTAAGTGAGGAATTGGGAGTTACATTAAATGATTTACTCAGTGGCGAAATAGTTGCAAAAGAAGAGTATCAAGAAAAATTGGAAGAAAATATGGCAAATACGATTGATTTTACCAGCCAAAAAGTAAATAAAAAGAATAAGACTATTGCACAAATGATAATTTCTTTTGGAATTGGACTAATTTTTATGGCATTTACGATAGTTCCAGAACAGAGTAGTTGGGGAAGTATCTATGCGGTAATTGGAATTTTAATTTCCTGTGTAGGAATTTTCAAAATCGTCAAAGAAGTATCATACCAAAAAAGAATTGCCATTACTTTTGGCTATGTTGTTTTGGCTTTTGTTCTATTACTTGGAATTGATTATGCAAATGTACAGATAAACCAAGTACCACCAAGATTTTCGTATTTAATTGAAACAGGGGACAAAATGATGATTTATCATTCACCATTTTGCAATGTGTATCGTATCAATCGAAATACCAAAAATGAGTATTATATTGTTGATACGAAAAAACAATATACGAGCGATACAGTTCCGATAACGCCATTTAACCGAGAGAAATCTGGAATTGACAATATTCTTCAATATAAAAATAAGTATATTGGGAATAACAGTAATGCTAGCAATCTAGTCGGAAAGCTACCGCTTTCGGGATATGGGTATGTGATTGAAATTGATTCCGAAAAGTTAGGCTTAAACATTCACTATCATGTAACTGATTGGTATATTAACGAAAACCACTATTTAGAAAAAAGCCTATTATATAATACTGTATCAATTTTTTCGCTAATTGATAATGTACAAAAAATTACCTTCAATTTCAGTGGCAAATCATACCAAGTAACCAGAAAACAAATAGAAGAACACTACCTAAACTATAAGGAAATAGTAGGAAATGGGATTGATAAAGAAAAGTTTAATCAATACGTAGAAAACAAAATGAATGATGAGGAATTTGTGCAAAAGACATTTCGAGAGGTATTTATACAAAAAGACAGTATACATAATTGACAAAAATAATGAGATGATGTATAATTGTGATAAGTTTAAAGAAAACTTTAGCGAAGAAACTTTTCCTGTAAACAAAGAAAGGAGAACGACATTATGAAAATAAGGGAAAGAATAGGTGTAACAATCGAGAACGGAGTGGTAACATCGGTAGCAATGAACAAGGAAACAGCGAGATGGGTAATTGCTTATACGGAAGGATTTAAAGAATCAATAAGACATTGCTCGCGCTTGCAAAATGTTCCTAAAAATTTTAAAAAATCGCTCGGAGAGAGTATCGCTAATACCTATACAAACTGCTCATCTGAAATAACCGATTTTGAGCATTTCTTGCATGGAGTTGCCGAATCTGTAGAAATTTTAACAGGGGAACGTATCGTTTGAAGCCTGCTTTGACAAGGATTTAGACCTCGATTTTAGAGGTCTTTTTTCTTGTATGGATTATTTAAAATGTCTTGACTATAATTTATAATTTGATAAAATGAGGTGAGGAGGAGAGGGAAAATGAGGTTAAGGACACATAAAAATTTAAAAGAAATTAGGAATGATGATGGGTTTGAGAATAAGAAGTTTAAGTATTATAAGGGGTTATGCGAGCATATTACTTCAGATAAGAAATTAAATGAACGTTATGAGAGGGAATTGATTGATTATTTAGAAAAAGATAGTGGATTAGAGTTATATGACTTAGTGGAAAGTATTGAGAGGGACAACCCTTATGAGAATGGTTTTGTGATAAGGGAAGATTTTAGAAAAAAAGATAGAGAAACATTAGAGAAACAGGAATTAGTAAAAAATAAGTTTTGTGAGAAGTCTAGTCAAAGTAAAGTGAATGATTTAGAACCGATGATACAAAGAAATATTATTTTATCTGGACAATATAATGATATTTTAGGTATGCCAATTTATTATGAGTTTCCTTGCAATAAAGGAGATAAAAGACCAATTGATTTGATTACATATGATAAAAATAGTAATACGGTATATTTGGTGGAATTAAAAAAGTGTTCAGCAAGTGAGCGTGAAAAAATAGAAAATAATGATGAAAAAGAAAGTGAAGAGTTGTTTCTAAGAGCAGCTTTTGAAATAAGTACATATTATAGCTTTTTTACACATTTAATTCAAAATTCCAAAGAAGATTGTGCAAGAGTAGAAGAAGCCTTTTACTATGTTAGTGGACAAAAAATCGATTTACATTCTGGTAAAACAAATATAAAAAAAGCCATATTAGCACCAAAGCGATTATTTGAAGATGTATATACGGATAAATTGAAAAAATTAATGAAGGAGTACGAGTGTTTTTGGATTGAGAGAAAGAGCAATATTGAAACCTTAAAAGACTATACAATTAATACAAAAGAACAACTTTTTAATATTAAAAGAATATAAGAACCTAACCTACTACAACATTGTAATATTTACAATACTAAAAACTAATTTTATTGCAAAAGCCTTACAAAGCCTTGCAAAAAAGCCCCTTTAACAAGGGGGCTGTCCACGAAGTGGACTGGGGGTTCTAATAACGAAAAAATAAGCCTAAGTGTTTCTACATTTAGGTTTATTTTTGTGACAAGAAAAATCCAATTATAAAACTGGAATAAAATGTAATTTTTTAAAACTGTGTTCTTACAGCTACAATGGATTTCTCGGTTTTTATTTTCTGATAACATTTTCAAAATCAATATGTTATAATGAATAAAAAGAAAATTTAAAGGAGGAAAATAATATGTTTGATGAAGTAAAAAGACAGGCATTAGGTAAAGCACATTTGCTATATGGAGCAAATCCACTGCCAAAAGAAATACAAGAAAGGCTAGATTTAGAATTGGATGCTATTCTAGCTAATGGATGGGATACCGTTTATGTAATTGCCAGAAAATTAGCAGACAAATCGAGGGAATATGGTTATATGACAGGATTTAGAGGGTGTATTGGTAGCTCATTGGTTGCCTTTTTGATGGAAATAACGCAGTGTAATCCCTTACCACAAAAGTATTATGGTTTTAATATACCATTTGAAACCTTTGCAGGTGTGGATTTTAACAAAGAATTAGATATTACTCTCAATGTAGCATACGACATTCATAAGGAGATTTGTGAATACTTAGATGAATTGTTAAAAGAAGAGGGAATTGATAAAAATAGTGGTGATATAGAACAAAGTAATGGCATTTATAATTTTAAAAGAACCATAGTATCAAAAGAAGGAAAAAAGTTAGCCACTATCAATATTGTATCCCATAAGTTGCTTATGCCATTAAAAGAACTACGTAAGTTAACAAAGGTTTCTCCTCGATGGATACGAGGAGATGAAAAAAAGGAAGATATTATAAAAATAGTCGACATATTGATAAAAGAAGAATTTTATGGTTGTGTCAGTTTAGAAAGAATGTTAGACATCATATCGAAAATAGAAATTGATACCTTTGAAAAATTATATATTCTACAAGGCTTAATTTATGTAATAGGTGCAAGCAATATTTTAGATAAGATACTAAAAAATGTAACCTCTGATGTTTCACAAATTATTTCTTCAAGAGATGATATTATGATATATTTAATGCAAAAAGGAATGGATAGAAGGACTGCCTATTCCATCATGGAAGGTGTAGGAAGAAAAAAAGGATTTACTAAAGAAATGCAAACCGCTATGGTAAAGCTAGAGGTTCCAGACTGGTATATCAACCTATGCCAAAACATAGATTACCTATTTCCAAAGGCACACAATGTTGGATATGCAATGATAGAATATTGGTTAGGTTGGTATGGTGTTCATTATCCAGAAGAATATGAAAAAGTAATGCAAAAATGGAGGGTATGATAGAGGAGGTATTAGATGAGCGATTTTGAAAAAGAAGTAGAATATCTTCTTCATTTGATAAAAAATAATATAAACATAGTAACCACGAATAAACCAGAGGGAATATCAACTGAGGAATTAGTATTTTTTAATTGGAATATGAGCAAAGATGGGCAAGAAATAGCAGTATACAACCAAGAAAATGACGTAGTCTATGATATAGAAACAAAGAAAATAGAAACTTCCGAGTTTCAAAAGATAAATAAAGAGGAGATATTAAACATAATTAAGTTAATGAGTTTATATGGGAATAAAGAAATAAGTTTTAACAACATGATAAAACGATACAAGGAGGAAATGGGGATATGAATATTACCGATTATGACAAAATCCAATTAGAATTTGAAGAGTTTAGTATTATGCTTCCTAAGAGTATTATTGAAAAATTTGAAGTAAATAAGGTAGAGCAATTGATAGAAGCAAAATATAACCCAGAAGATGAATATGAAGAATATCTTGTAATTAATCGAATATTAGCAGAAAAATTTTGGGAAAAAGAAAGTTTGAACAAATTCAAACGGAATATTAAGGGAAGGTTCATGGGGACATCTATTTTTACTAGATGAAAATGAAAATCCATGTTGTAGTTTTACAGAATGCATTAGTCAAAATAACATATACAGTATTAATATTTATAAGGAAGATAAGCTAATAGAGAAATATTCTACCGTATGGAGTAATACTCAATTTGAAAATGAATACCAAAAAATTGGAATCACAAAGGAGAAAATTATCATTCGTATAAAGGAATTATAGAAAAAGAGTAATTTAAAAATCACATATACCTTCGAGCCAAAAGAAGTTTCGATTGAAAATATAACTATAAAGCGAAGTAAGAAAGGAAGAGATTTTAGATGCTAGAAATTAAAACCTATGGTGGAGATAAAATTGGTGGATGTGTAACGGAAATTAGCAGTAAAACAGCTAAGATTATATTCGATTATGGAACCAATTTAGATGGAACAAAACAAATAGAAATAGAAGGATTAACCAAAGGAGAATCCAAAGTGAATGCAGTATTTATATCACATTATCATTTAGACCATATTGGAGAGGTAAGCAATATATTAGAAGAAATACCAATTTATATTGAAGAAACCACCAAAAAGCTATATGATATTATTTGTGATTTTAGCGGTAAGCCAAGAATAGAAGCAAAAACATTTCGATTTGGACAAGTGCTAGAAGGAAAAGAATTTGGAGATGTTAAAATAACACCATATCGAGTAGACCACTCTGCTTACAATTCTACAATGTTTGTCATAACCGATGGAGAAGAAACCGCACTTTATACCGGTGATTTTAGAGATAATGGCTATACAGGTGGTGCCCTTATTCCAACATTAAAGAAAATCGGAAAGGTTGATTATTTGATTACCGAAGGAACGAATATTGGTAGTAAATCTCATATTCTTGAAAAAGAGGAAAGTTTAGTAGAAGAATTTGCTAATATTGCTAGAGAATATAAGCAAGTATTTGTATTAATGTCCTCTTCTAATATTGATAGAATTACTACAATGTTAAAAGCCTGCAATCAAACAAAACATATCCTAATACAAGACATTTACATGGCACATTTAACAAGTTTCATACAAAAAGAAGATAAGAAAAATATACCAAATCCAGTTACCTTCGATAATGTGATGGTATATAAGCCACGATATATGAAAAGGAAAAAGGACGAATTTCGAAAGCAATATCTACAAAGTTTTCAAGGCAAAAATAAAAGCTCCATGCTATATAAGCCATTTATGATGAACATTCGAACCAGTATGTTAGAAGATTTAGAAATGTTTGAATTTAAAGGAGATATTCTTACCAATGCGTGCTTGGTATATTCTATGTGGGGAGGTTATAAAGAAAAAGAAGAAATACAAAACTTTCTAAAAAGAGTTCAAGAATTAGGAATAACCGTAATCCAGAAAGACATTCACACATCTGGACATGCTAGTGAAGAATTAATAGATGAGGTAAAAAAAATAACAAGTCCCAAAAAAGTTTTTACCATACATACGAAAGAAACAGAAGAGAGTGTTTAAAAATTGAAAAATGATAAAATTTGAGAAGAAGGATAATAAAATGAAATTATATTTGGTAAAGGTTGAAATGTATGACTATACAGAAGAGGGAATTGTATTTTTTGACCCAGAGTCAAAATGTAATATATATCGTGATTTTGAACAAGCAAGACAAGCAGGAATACAGGACTTATCTACAAGAATAAAAGACATGGAAAAAGGTACTAATTGCTCCTTTTTGGAGATGTTAAAAGAAGAGAAAGTAGATTATAGTTTTCATATTATTCAAATTGATGATTTATCGTATGCAGAAGAATTTGATGTGAAGTATGATGACTTTCATAGTGAAAGGTATCATTATTTAGAGCCTACTCATAAAGTGTACGAGTTAGATGAAACGGGAAAGGTTATTAGAATAAACTATGAATACCGATATAAAAATGCATTTTGGGAAGCCCAAGAGACCATCCAATTATATCCAGAAGATTTGGAAGAGGGGGCAAGTGAAAAATTTAAAATTGGTGATATTGTAAAATTAAAACATGAAATAGATTATGGGTATATAGATGATAATGTAGATAGAATTTATGTGGTTAGGTGGTTACCAAGAAAATTTAATGGGGAAAAATATTTTGAAAATACGTATGCATTAGTATCTCTTTATGAAATGAAAAATGAATGGGGAAATAAGGAGTTATTTACATATGAATATTTTGGGCATGATATTGAAAAATATACAGGAGTGATTGAAAAAGACTCCGAATATAACTTACTAAGTAAAATTGTAAAAGGAGATATTTGTGTAAGTTATGAATATTGGACCAAGATTAAAATAGGAATGTTACCATTAACAAAAGAAACTCTTCGAAAAGAAAATGGAGAAGAGTGGGATGATTGGGGTTTTTACTCTACCGAAATTGGACCGAAACGCACAGGGTTAAATGTAAGTGTATTTCCAAAGAAAAATATATTTGGAGAAAATATAAAAGAATGCTTACCTAAAATCCGTATTCAGAATGAACGAAATAATTATGAAGATACATTTAGTATAACATTAGAAGAAGAACCAAAAGTTGTGATTGGGGAAAATAAATTATCCAAAGAAGATTACCAAAAGGTTTGTGAGTTTGTAAGAAAAAATTTAGAAATCTTAAAAAAACATTTTGACCCCCATAATGAATTTGATGATAATGAATTATGGGAAGCACTGAAAGAAAATGGGTCAATTCAAATTTAAGGAGGAAATGCAATGGGATATTATGTTATAAAAAAACTAGCACCAAAGATATTCGAAAAAGCAAAGAAAAAAGAAGAAGAAAACGAAATGAAGAAACAAGAAAAAAAGAAAGAAGATAAAAAGAAATAGGAGGAATGGCGATGGCTACAACGAATGAGTATATTGAATACGTATGTGAACAAATAAAAGGGGTTGGAGAAATACGTTATAAAAAAATGTTTGGAGAGTTTATGGTATATGTAAATGATAAACCAGTCATTATTGTTTGCGATAACGTTCCTTTTGTAAAAAAATTAGACTGTATTGAAGAAATGATGAAACAAGCAGAGGTAGGTTTCCCATATAATGGAGCAAAAGAACATTATGTACTAGACATTGACAATCCAGATTTTTGTAAAATGGTGGTATCGGAAGTAGAAAAAGTAACCCCACTACCAAAGCCTAGAAAAAAGAAGTAGAAAAAAACTATTAAAAACAGACAATTCATTGCGGATTGTCTGTTTTTATGATAGGATAAAGAAAATGGAGGTGGAAGGATGTCTTTTATTAATGTACAGGATTTAACATTTGGTTATGAGGGAAGCTTGGAGAAGGTATTTGATGGGGTGTCTTTTCACATGGATACAGATTGGAAATTGGGGTTGATTGGAAGGAATGGGAAAGGAAAAACTACGTTTTTGAAATTGCTCCTTGGGGAATATGCGTACCAAGGGACGATTACGAAAAAAGTGGAGTTTGACTATTTTCCTTTTGAAGTAAAGGATAAGGAGAAATTGGCAATTGAGATTGTAAATGAGATTGCACCAAAAGTGGAGGATTGGGAAATTATTAAGGAATTAAGCTTACTACATAGTGATGCAGAAATTCTTTACCGAAAATTTTGCTTATTAAGCGGTGGAGAACAAGTAAAAATTTTGTTAATTAGTTTGTTTCTAAAAGAAAATCATTTTTTATTAATTGATGAACCAACCAATCATTTAGATAGTAAAACGAAAGAGAATTTGGTGGAATATCTAAATAAGAAAAAGGGTTTTATTTTAGTATCGCATGACAGAAATTTCCTAGATAAAGTAGTAGATCATATTATATCGATTAATAATACAAACATAGAAATTCAAAAAGGGAATTTTTCTTCTTGGTACGAAAATAAACAGGCAAGGGATACGTTTGAATTAACACAAAATGAGAAATTAGAAAAAGAGATTAGCCGATTAGAAATTGCCTCAAAGAATACGGCAAATTGGTCAAATAAAATAGAAAAATCAAAATACAATACCAATAATTCAGGCTCAAGTATCGATAGAGGATACGTAGGTCACAGGTCAGCAAAAATGATGAAAAAATCCAAGGTAATCGAAAAACGAATTGAAAAATCGATTGAAGAAAAATCTGGTTTATTACATAATATGGATAGAAACGATACCTTAAAAATAGTACCATTGGAAACTAAAAAAACGCCATTAATCGTAGCAAATCATCTACAAATTAACTATGAAAACAAAGCAATTTTTAAAGAGCAATCGTTTGTCATAGAAAAAGGAGACAGAGTCGCTATTACTGGGAAAAATGGAATTGGGAAATCGAGTTTATTAAAATTAATATTGGGAAATGAAATACCATATGCTGGAAATATAAAAGTAACAGCCGATTTGAAAATATCGTATGTATCACAAAATACAGACAATTTAAAAGGAAATTTAAAAGAGTTTGGAGCAAAACACGAAATAGAAGAAAGTATTTTTAAAGCAATGTTAGTAAAAATGGGATTTTCTAAGCAAGACTTTGAAAAAGAAATAAACCAAATGAGTGAAGGGCAAAAGAAAAAAGTATTGCTTGCCAAAAGTATTTCCGAAAGGGCACATCTATATTTATGGGACGAGCCATTAAACTATATTGATATTTTAACAAGAATTCAAATAGAAGAAGCAATTTTAGCCTACAAACCAACCATTATCTTTGTAGAGCATGATGAGACGTTTGTAAAAAAGGTAGCAACAAAAGAAATTTTAATAGAGAAGAACAAATAATGTAGAAACTATATCAAAGAGATTAGTATAGAGTTTAGAAACTGAGCTAGTATAAACTTTTAATAGGAAAATTTTAGTAAACAAAAAATTGGTTACAAATACTTAACACATACACTCAGTTTCAAAAAGACGAAGAAAAGTTGACATAAACTACGATGTTGTGATATAATAATACCGATAAAAAGAGGGTGGCAAAAATTGGAAAAAAACGAACTAGAGCAAAGAATACGAGAAATACTTAAAAAGGTAAAATCCCAAAACATAACATTAGAAGAAATATATCAATCTACTAAAATCGTATATAGTCCAGAAATAGCGAAACAAATGGATATAATAATAGGAAACTTAGTACAAGAGAACAAATTAGAACCATTAAAAAATGCTAGAAAGAATTTAATGGGAACTCCTTTAAAATATCGAATTGTAAGGTATCAAAAAGACTATGCTGAAACAAAACAAGAAATTATGCAGTTGCATGAGAAAATAAATGTGCAATATTATTTAAAACATCCTGAAGAATATGAAGAATATAGAGATGAGATTTTTAAAATTAACAATTTTATTGCATTAGAAGAGAAAGGACAAACATTAACAGTAAATGAAAGGTCCTATCAAATATGGAAAGATGAGAAAAAATTAAAACAACAGGAAAATATACTGAAAAAACTGGGAATTGGTTTTAAGGAATTAAACTGCTATGAAACTTACGAACCATTTTTTTATTTTGAAAACAATCAATATAACGAAAAGAATAAAAAGGTATTAATTATCGAAAATAGAGATACTTTTTGGACATTTAAGAAAATAGCAGAAAAATATCAGAATTTTTATTTAATTATTTATGGAGAAGGAAAAAAGATTTTAAATAGCTTTGAATATATAGAAAATTTTAATATAAAAAAAGAAACAGACATTTTGTACTTTGGAGATATCGATTATGAAGGAATTAATATTTATGTATCATTAGTACAAACGTATAGTGACTATCATATTTTACCATATGTAGTAGCATACCATAAGATGATAGAATTAGAAAACAATCCCAACCAAATAAAGAAAAAACAAAATAAGAGGGAAGACTATATAGAGGTATTTTTAAATTATTTTGATGAAGAAGATAGAAAAAAATTGCGAAATATGTTTGAAAATAATTTTTACATCCCACAAGAAATATTAAATTATGAAGAGGTAGAAAAGATAGTATGAATCAAGTAGAAGATTTTAATTTAAAAGTATTCGAAGATATTACCAAAGATGTTTTAGAAGAATTTGAGGTAAGACAAAAAAATATTGAGATTTACTATCCATATTTTGAAGTAATAAGAAAATTGAAAGCAAAACAAAGTACCTTAAAAGTAGATTTGGTAGGGGTATTTATGGCGATGCTTTCTTTTCTTTTGTATGAAGGAAAATTGAATAATCATAAAATACAATACAAAGATATTTGTGAATTTATTCTATATTTTGTAGAAAAAATAAGCAACAAGAAATTAGAACAAGAACAAGCAAAAGAGATAACAAATATTATTTTAGATGAAGCACAAAATGGCGGAACAAGCTTTTCTTATTCATATTATAGTTTTCAGAAGCAAAAAGAAAAACAAGATTTAATGAAATACATTGAAATAAAAGTGGGAGAAGATGGAAATTATTATTATTATATTACTCCAGAAGGAGTAGATTTTTATCTAAAGACAAAAGAATTTCCAGATGCAGCACAAATTACGATTAACTTATTACTATTTCGAAAGCAAATTGAAAAAGGTTCTTTTGATTATGCATATGATACGGTAAAAAGATTGAACATTGAAGTAAAAAAGAAAATTGATGAAAAAGAAATGATTATAGAAGGATTAATGTATGGAGGAAAAGAAGCGGTAGAGAGATACTATGATTATCATAAACAAGTAAAAAGTCAATTTCTTGAAGAAAGTGAGCTTTTCCAGGAAATGATGGGGATTATTCAAAACTTGTACACAGAATATTTTAAAAAAGAGGATTTTGAGAATTTAGGTGATAAAGAAAAAAACACAATCAAAGTAATTCGTAACATAGAAAGAGAACTAAATAAAGCGATTGAGGCACATACAAAGCTTTTAAAAGAAGCAACAAGTAGCCACGAAAAATATGATGAAATTATCAAAATTAAGATGAAAAGTGCTTTTTCAGAAAAATTTGCTTTTGAAAAGGAATTTGAAAAATTGATTACGAAAACCAATCAGCCAGAAAAAATGAAATATTTCGTAATGCCTTTTTTATTTCCTAAAAATCTAAAAAGTTTTAACCCCATGAAAGCAATGGAACATCAAAGACTTCCAAGAGAAGCAAAAGAAGTAGAAGTGGAAACAAATCCACAATTGATGGATTATAAAAATATAGACAAACTAACAGAAGAAAGAGTAATTTATAATCATCGATTTTATTTTCAAAATTTGCTTGTAATATTAAAACGTCAAGACAATGTGGATTTAATACGGCTTTTCTGATTTTATGAAAGAAAATTACGGAGAAGATTATCTATATAATGGGGATTTTATTTCTTTTGTGATTTATTTAAATCGAAAGAAGATACTTAGTAAACACACAGATGAAATTTTTAGTGATTTTGAGTTTAATCGAATTATAATCTATAATTTAGAAGAAGATATTGACTTAGGAAATGGACTAAAAATTACCAATTTGCGAATAAAAAAGGAATAAACAAAATTTGTTTTGTGAAAGGAGAAATAGATGGAAATAAGTGAAGAAGCAATGAATATTGCATTAGAAATTATAAACGAATTATTGCAAAACCAAGAAATTTCAAAAATAAAAAATATGGCATTGTATAATGAATATGTGAATAATACGGAAATAGAAAACATAACGAATAAAATTGCGGAGAAAATGGGATTTGAAATATATCATATGGAACGAACCTTGAATTTATGCGTTATGCCAGAAAACAAAGTGTTTGGCTATACCAATGAGGACTTAAAAAATAGAATCAAACAATTTAACCGAAATGAAGATATTTATTTAATGTATTTCGTTATTATTACTCTTATTACCTGCTTTTATAAAGAATCTGGATTTAACACACCAAGAACCTACCTAAGGTTTGATGAATTTATAGAAACAATTCATCATAAATTTGAAAATTTAATACCAGAAGAATTGGAAGAAAGCAGTAAAAAAATGCAATATAATTTTGTAATGATAAAAAAGGTATGGGAGAGATTAGCAGATGCAAAAGAAGAAAGAGTAGGAGTAAGCAAAAATGACAAGATTTCTTTTGTGAGGTTAGTATTGAAATTTTTACAAGAAGAAAAGCTAGTGTTTTATGATGAAAATACTAGAAATATATACATAACTACTAGGTTTAAATCAATTGTTTATTTTTATTTTGAGTATGACAAAAACAACAAAAATAATTTAATGGGGTATATTTATCAGTTGGGAGGTGAAGAGGATGCCACATATTAATCGAGTTAGACTTGTTAATGTTAAATATAATGATTCAAAGTCTTGTTATGATAATTTTATTATGAATTTTGGAGGAAAATCAGCAACATATGATTTGCAAAATGGTGGGGGCAAGTCTGTTATGTTATTAATGCTACTACAAACCGTACTTCCTAATACCTATTTAAAAGCAGATAGACCACTAAAGAATATCTTTAAGGGAGGAAATCCGAATCGAACTTCTCATTGTTTGGTGGAATGGAAATTAGATGAGAATTCAGAGTACAAATATCTTCTTACCGGTTTTTGTGTACGAAAAAGAAAAGAAGAGGAGGAAGAGGAAAGAGATACAATAGGGATAGAATATTTTAACTATTGTTATTTATATAATACACAAAATGAAAATGATATTAAACAAATTCCATTAGTAGAAGAAACAAATGAAGGTAGAATCGTGATGTCTTATGAAAAATTAAAGCAATATTTAACTGATATGCGAAAGGAAAATCTACCAGTTCAAGTATTTCATAGTAAAAAAGAATATCTTAAATACATAGAATATTTTGGATTAATTAGTGCAGAATGGAAATTAATTAATGAGATTAATTCAGGAGAAAACAATATCGAAAGTTATTTTAAAGTGAATAAAACTTCTAGAAAATTAATTGAGAATTTTTTGATAAAAATAATTGATAATATTAATATGCAAAATAATAGTGAAGTAGCGGAAAATGAGGACTTAGCAGAAGCACTTATTAGTATTAAGGATAACTTAATGAAATTTAAAAAGGAAAGTGACCATAAAAAGGAATATGAAGAAACAAAAGAATTATTTGAAAAGCTAAAAAGATATGCTGAAGAAATAGAGACTACCTATACGAAAGAAGAGGAAATATATCAAAAAGCATATGAAACATATTACTTTTATAAAGATAAAAAAGAGAAGTTACAAAAGCAGGTAGAAAATGAAAATAATCAAATAGAGAATTATAAGAGGAAATATATCGAATTAGAAAATCAAAATAGCAAATTAGAAATTAATAAAAAGAAAATGGAACAAAAAAATCTTTTTGCACAGCAAGAGGAGACTAGAACGAAAATTGAAAGCTTGCAACAAAAACAAGAGAAAATCGAAAGACAAATAAAAAAGGCAAAAGCAGTAAATGAGTATTTAGAATATAAAGAAAAGAAAGACATACTAGAACAAAAACAAATACAAATTCAAAAGATGTATTTAAGTGATGAAGAAACACAAAAACAGTATAATGTATATGGTACGAATTATATGAGAATGGTAAAACGTAAGAAAATAGAGATAGAAGAACAAATGAATACTGCAAAACTTAAAAAAGAGCAAACAAATCAAAAACGTGAAGAACAAAAAAAGCAGACCAGTGCTGCAAATGAGAATTATATTTCAATAAAAACAAAACTAGAAAGTCTTGAAAAAGAATTAAATAAGAAGAAAGAAGAGGAAAAAGGTTACCAAAAAGAACTAACAAGTAGAGGGTATTTAGAAGAACTTTTAAACTTAGAAGAAACAATAAATAAGTTTTCAGAACGTAAACAGAGTTTAGAAAAAGAAGAACAAAGGAATATTACCCAAATAGAAGAATTAAAAGCAGATATAAATGGAAATGAGAAAAAAGAAACAGAAATAAAGAGTGAAGTAATTATTTTAAAGAACAGTATAGAAAATGTAAATAATCAATATGAAGCATATAAAAACAAAAAGATAGAAATGGAACAATTATGTAAGACATTTAATGTACAAACTTTAGAGGAATTACAAATGAATTGGCAAATGAAAAAAGAAAATATTAAAAAATCAAGGTTAGAAAAAGAAATCCAAAAACAAATAAAACAAACAAAACGAGACTTAATTGAGAAATATCATTTAGCTGTACCAAATGAAGATATTTTTTTCTTAAAAGATAAATTAAAAGAAAAATGTGCCTATGTTACAACAGGAATAGAAGAATTAACAAAAATGGAGGAAGAAAGAAGAACAGAAATATTAAAAACAAACCCATGGTATATCTATTCGGTGTTTATTGATGAAGATAGTTTTGTAAAGTTTAAAACACAGGGAATTAATTATGATATACAAAGTTTGGTTCCAGTGGCTAATATTGAGTTTTTAAGACAAAAAGAGGAAAATAAAGAAGGAAAAGACTTTATTTATCCAATTGCAAAAGAAATATATCAAAATATGGATGAACAAAGATTAGAAAGTTATAAAAAAGAATTAGAAGATAAGATTTTGCATTTAGTAAGGAAGATTGAACAAGAAGAAAAAGAAGAGGAAAAATTGCAAACGTTAATACAAGATTGTAAGGATTTTGCCGAAAAATATTCCAAAGAAAATGTGAAAAAGATGGAAAATGAGATAGAAAAAATAGAAAACGAAATAAAAGAAAAAGAAGATTTTAGAAAACAGTTGATAAAAAAGAAGGAACAACAAGAAGAAATCATTGAAAATTTAAAAAACAGAAATTCCGAAATTGTAGCATTGGTTTCAAAATTACGAGAGGATATAAATTGGTTTAACGATTTAAAACAGGTTAAAGAAAATATTAAAAATGAGACAAAAGAGCAAGAAAAATTGAAAGAAGAAGTGCAAATAGCGCAGGAGATTTTTGAAACGAAAAATGAGGAATTAGAACAATTAGAGGTGTTATTAGAAAGCTATAAGGAAGAAGAAAGGCAAATAGCATATGATTTACAAGCAATAGAAAATCTGTTAAAAGATTTAGAAAAGTTCGAGAATTTGAGTAATATTGAAGAGTTACCGATGGAATTTGACGAGATAAAAAATGAATATGAAGCACTTAGTAAAAAATTAAATTCAAAGAATAGCCAAATTACGGAATTAGAGGAAAGCTGTAAAGTACTAAAAGAGGCAATGGACAAATGCCAAAAGAGGATAGAAGAAAATGGTTTTTTAGTAAGTGAATTTGCAGAAAGTAAAGAAAATCTAAGTAAAACATTAGATTGTGTGTTAGAAGAATTAAAAGAAGATTATGATAAAACAGAAACAGAAATGCATCAATATAAGGAAAAAGAAAATGCCTATAAACAGGAAATTTCCAAAATTGAAGGAATGATAAGTACCCTAATAAAACAATTAGAAGAAAAAGGAGTTTTCTATAAGCAAGAAGACGAAATTGAAACATTAGAGAACATAGAAATGCAAATTTCAGAAAATAAGCAATTGATAATTGTCTATGAAAATAAAAGAAAAGAATTAAACGAAAAAGTCTCTACAATTAATAAAGAAATTGAAAAATTGAGTAGAGAAATTGATAAATTTGAAAGCTTTATCGAGCAATATCCAATAACAAGAATAGAAATTAATTTACAAAACATTTTGGAAACTGAATTATACAGTTATGAAAAAGTTACGAAAAGAGTAAGAGACCTAGAGGAAAGTTTGCGTAAGCTAGAAAGAAGTTGGGAAAATTTTATTAGGTACATAAAAGATAAGGTAAGAGATTTTTACATTGCTTCCGATATTTATGAAATAATTCAAAATATCAAGTTCCCAGAAGAAAAGCAAGAAACCCAAAGAATGAAAAAGGGAATTGAAGAAAACATTTCATTAATTGATGAAAAAATTGTTCATATTGAAGAGGCGTTGAAATCACTTGCAGAATACCAAGAACAATTTAATGGTAAATGTTTTGAAAAAGCCGAAGTGGTAGTAAGAGATTTAAATAAACTTTCTGGATTATCTAGAATTAAAATTGCGGGAAAAGAAACTAATATTGTAAAATTGGAACTACAAGAATACGAAAGAGACGAAAAACAAGCAAGAATTAAGGCATATATTGAAGCGATTGTAAAAGAAATGGAACACAATCCAGAATTGATGGATAAAGTGAAATTAAATGAAAAACTTTCTTCAAAAGCATTGGTTGCACAAGTGGTAAATATGGACAAAGCATCGGTTAAGTTATATAAAATAGAAGACATTGCAGAACACTCAGGATACAAAAAATGGGAGGATGATTTAGGCTCAGATGGACAAGTGAATGCACTTTACTTTATGTTTGCGGTATGTATTATTTCTTATATAAGTATGTTAACAAGGCCAGAAGCATTATCCAATTCTAAAAAGGTAATGATTGCAGACAATCCTTTTGGTGCAACAAGTGCAGTGTATTTGTGGGAAGGAATGTTTGCCATGTTAAAAGAGAATAATGTTCAATTAATTGCACCAGGGCACAACATAAGTAAAGAATTGATTTCAAAATTTGAAGTAAACTATATTTTAAAAGCGGAATATAAAGGAGATAATACAAAAAGTATTGTAGTAGATCGAGAATTAAGAACAGAGCAAGAAGAGGCGAATATGAATTTTGAAATATTAAAGGGGAATCAGGAAAGTTTCTTTGTATAATGAATTATTGAAAATGCTAAATAATCAAGTAAAAAGTCAGTAACATAACAATTAGCTGTGTTACTGACTTTAATTCTAACGAATAACCATTCTTTGTAATCACCAAAGGCGATAACTTAGGTCATTTATATATGGTTGGGGTACTGTGATTCGAACACAGGAATGTCGGAGTCAGAGTCCGATGCCTTACCGCTTGGCGATACCCCAATGTAAAATATATATTACTATATCTTTTCTAAAATGTCAAACGTTTTTGAGACTTTTGGTGGGAGGGGAAGTTTTTGTAAAATTTTCCCATGAGACGAATAAGTTATAAAAAAGAGTATCATACTGTATACAAAATAAATGACCTAAGTTATCGCCTTTGGCGATTACAAAGAATGGCTATGCGTTAGAATAAAAATAGGAGGAGAGAATATGAAAGATTATTTAGGTATTAAGAAAATCCATGCTATGGAGGTGCTAGATTCAAGAGGAAATCCTACGGTGCAAGTGGAAGTAATAACAGAAGGTGGATTTTCACGGAGTAAGTATGGTGCCTTCTGGTGCTTCTACTGGAAGCTTTGAGGCAGTAGAGCTTCGTGATGGGGATAAGGAGAGATATTTTGGAAAAGGAGTATTGCAAGCGGTTGAAAATGTGAATAAAAAAATTGCCAAAGAATTGGATGGCGCAAATGTGTATGAACAACAAAAAATTGACAAGATGTTACTAGAATTAGATGGTACACCCAATAAATCGAAATTAGGAGCAAATGCTACTTTAGGAGTATCACTTGCGGTAGCAAAGGCTGCTGCTAATTCATTAGGAATGAGTTTATACAATTATATAGGAGGAGTAAATGCTAATCGTTTGCCACATCCTATGATGAACATTTTAAATGGAGGAAAACATTCAGATAATAATATTAATATACAAGAATTTATGATTATACCAGTAGGAGCGACTACCTTTCAAGAAGCACTAGAAATGGGAGTTACGGTATACCATAATTTAAAAAAAGTATTGAAAGAGAAAGGCTATAGTGTAGCAGTGGGAGATGAGGGAGGTTTTGCACCAAACTTAAAAGATGAGAAGGAAGCCTTAGATAGTATTATGGAGGCAATTAAAAAGTCTGGTTTTAAGCCAAAAGAAGACATCGCTTTAGCATTAGATGTAGCAAGTACAGAGATGTTTGAAGAAGCGAAAAAAATAGGAAAAGAGGGGTATTACTTCTGGAAGACAGATGTGTTTAAAACGAACGAAGAAATGATTGACTACATTGTGGAATTAACAGAAGAGTATCCAATTATTTCAGTAGAAGATGGGCTTGCTGAAGAAGACTGGGAATCTTGGCAAATGTTAACAAAGAAAATAGGAGATAAGGTTCAATTAGTAGGAGATGACCTATTTGTTACCAATATGGAACGATTGCAAAAAGGAATTGACAAAAAAATAGCAAATAGTATTTTAATAAAACCAAACCAAATAGGAACCCTAACCGAAACGCTAGATGCCATCGAACTTGCCAAACAAAATGGGTACAAGGCAGTGGTATCTCATCGTTCTGGTGAAACGGAAGACACAACCATAGCGGATATTGTTGTAGCAACCAACAGTGGGCAAATTAAAACAGGAGCGCCATGTAGAACCGATCGTGTGGCAAAGTATAATCGATTATTAAATATCGAAGAAGAATTAGACGATACGGCAACGTATTAAATTTGATAGAAACAACAATCATTTTGAAGTGTTTAAAATAAATTTTAAAAAATAGGTTTTTGAAAAAAAGTGAATTTCTAAAAAGCAAAGTAGAAATTCACTTTTTTTTGTGTTATGATAAGCAAAGAAACATAGAATCACAGTTAATCAAATATTCGACTCTTGGGAAGGAATGGATAAAAAAATGAATAAGGAAGAAATTGTAAAAAATTATCAAAAAGAAGAAGATAGGCTACTCGTAGCAAAAATGTTAGACCAAGTAAGTCTTTGTAAAAAACGAAACAAGCTCCAATGTACCGACTTTTTAGATGAAAGACAAGTACATCTATTACAAAAAGCCATACAGCGAATGAATATACAAAATTATGTGATATATGGCGGATTTGAGGAAGCCCAAAGGCAAGTGATTGTATTCTATCCAGAAAATTGGAATGAGGAAATACTAGAAAAAAATTACGATTCCATTATACAAGTAATTCGTATTACTCTACCAAACGATTTAAAAGGAAGTTATAACCATAGAGATTATCTTGGTGGTCTTATGAAACTAGGCTTAAAACGAGAGAAAATAGGCGATATTGTAGTATGGGAAGAAGGAGCAGACATCCTTGTACGAAATGAAATAGTCCCATTTCTAGAACAACATCTTACCACTTTAACCAGATTTCAAAAAGCACAAATAAGCGTAGTCTCTGTTTTAGAATTACATCAAGTAAACCTACAAAAACAAGAAATCGAAATCACCGTATCCTCCATGAGGCTAGACAATATTGTTTCCGAACTTTCCAAAACCTCAAGAACAAAGGCAGAAGAATTTATTAAACAAGAAAGAGTTATCCTAAATTACGAAACAATAGCAAAAGACTCAAAATTAGTAAAAATAGGAGACAAGCTCACTATTCGAGGAAAAGGTAAGTTCGAAATAAGGGAACAGGTGGGGAATACCAAAAAGGGACGATATATATTGAAAATAGCAAAATACGTATAGGGATGATGGAAAAATCAATTAAAAGGGCTTGCAATCTTAGAAAAACATGATATAATATAAAAGCTAATTTTAAATCATTCTTGAAATAAGAGTGATGAGAGGTATTAGATTTAAAAACCAGAAAGGATGAAAAAAATGAGTATAAAAATTGAAAAAACAGACAAAAAAGATGAAGTAAAATTAGAGTTTACCATTGAGGCTGCAAAATTTGATGAAGCGATGAAAAAGGTATATTTAAGAAGTGCAAAATATTTTAATATTCCAGGATTTCGTAAAGGAAAAGCACCAATGCAAATTGTAGAGAAATATTATGGTGATGAGATTTTTTATGAAGATACGTTTAATGAAGTCGTACCAGGAGAATACGAAAAAGAATTAAAAGAAAATAACATTGAAGCCGTTAGTCGTCCAGATATTGATGTAAAACAAATTGGAAAAGGACAAGATTTAATCTTTACCGCTATTGTTCAAACAAAGCCAGAAGTGAAACTTGGAAAATATAAAGGTATAGAAATTAAAAAAGTAGAGTATAATGTATCTGATGCTGATATTGAACACGAATTAGGACATATGCAAGAAAAAAATGCAAGATTAGTAACCGTAGAAGATAGAGCGGTAGAGAAAGATGATATTACGGTTATTGATTTTGAAGGATTTGTAGATGGAAAACCATTTGAAGGTGGAAAAGCCAATAACCATGAATTAACCATTGGAAGTAATACCTTTATTCCAGGATTTGAAGACCAAATTATCGGAATGAAAACAGAAGAAGAAAAAGACATTAATGTAAAATTCCCAGAGGACTACTTTTCTGAAGAATTAAAAGGAAAAGAAGCAACCTTCAAAGTAAAATTACACGAAATTAAGAAAAAAGAATTACCAGCACTTGATGACGAATTCGCAAAAGATGTAAGTGAATTTGATACTTTAAAAGAATTAAAGAAAAGCATTCAAGATAAGCTAGAAGAAGAAAACAAGAAAAAAGCAAAATATGAAACCGAAGATGCAGCCGTAAAAGCGGTTTGCGATAATGTGAAATTAGACATTCCATCTGGTATGATTGAAACTGAAATTGATAACATGACCAAAGAAATTGAGCAAAGACTTATGTACCAAGGAATGAAACTAGAACAATATTTACAAATGCTTGGAAAATCTATGGAAGATTTTCGAAAAGAATACGAAGAACAAGCAACCACATCCGTTAAAAATCGTTTAGTATTAGAAGCCATTATCAAAGAGGAAAAAATCGAACCAGACAAAGAAGCAGTTGATGCAAAAGTAAAAGAAATGGCAGAATTATACGGCAAAAAAGAAGAAGAACTAAAAGAAAACGAAGGATTCATGAAATACATAGAAGAATCCATGAAAAACGAAAAAGTAGTAGAATTCCTAGTAGAAAATGCAAAAATTAAATGATTGTGTTAGTGGCTTTGCCACTTACAAATCATTATATGCGTTAGAATAAATGATTGTGTTAGTGGCTTTGCCACTTGCAACGAATGGCTATTCGTTAGAAAAGATAAAACAAAAACCATAGGGGGCCGATGCCCACATCGACCTCAAAATATAAAAAAACAAAAATACAAAGGGGATAAAAATAAAATTAAGGGAGGAAATGTTATGGTAGAAAAAAACAGTTTAGTACCATATGTAATTGAACAAACCAATAAAGGAGAAAGGTCTTACGATATTTTCTCAAGACTATTAAAAGACAGAATTATCTTTATGGGAGAAGATGTAAACCCAACATCCGCGAGCTTAGTCATTGCACAACTTTTATTCTTAGAATCCGAAGACCCAGACAAGGAAATCTTTTTATACATTAACTCACCAGGAGGTTCTATTACAGACGGTATGGCAATTGTAGATACCATGAATTACATCAAGTGTCCAGTTTCTACTATTTGTGTTGGAATGGCAGCAAGTATGGGAGCCGTACTACTTGCCTGTGGGGAAAAAGGAAAACGTTTTGCTCTTCCAAATGCTGAAATTTTAATTCACCAACCATTAATTGGAGGACATGGAATTTCTGGGCAAGCAACGGAAATTAAAATTCATGCAGACCACATGGTAAGAACTAGAGAAAAATTAAATAAAATTTTAAGTGAGCGTACAGGTCAAACACTAGAAACCATTGAAAAAGATACAGAAAGAGATAACTATATGACAGCCGATGAAGCACTAAAATATGGACTAATTGACGGAATTATGGACAGAAAAACCAAAGAATAAGATTACAAAAATGTAATGTGAAAGGAATGGAACTTAAAATGGCGAAAAATCCAAGTGAAAGAAATATAAAATGCTCTTTTTGTGGAAAATCACAAGAAGCGGTAAAACGCGTGGTAGCAGGACCAGGAGTATATATCTGTGATGAGTGTATTTCTTTATGTAAGAATATTATTGATGAGGACTATATAGCAGAAGAGGAAAGTGGTTATACCATCGATGAAGTAAACACACTTCCAAAACCAGAAGAAATTAAAAAAACACTAGATGAATATGTTATTGGGCAAGAAGAAGCGAAAAAGACCTTAGCTGTTGCGGTATATAACCATTATAAAAGAATTAATACAGAAGACGAAATTAGCGATGTGGAAATTCAGAAAAGTAATGTATTGTTATTAGGACCAACGGGTTGTGGAAAAACCATGCTTGCACAAACCTTAGCACGAATTTTAAATGTACCATTTGCCATAGCAGATGCCACTACCTTAACCGAAGCAGGTTATGTAGGAGAAGATGTTGAAAATATTTTATTGAAGTTAATTCAAGCTGCTGATTACGATATCGAAATGGCCGAAAGAGGAATTATCTATATTGATGAAATTGATAAAATTTCGAGAAAATCAGAAAACCCATCCATTACGAGAGATGTTAGTGGAGAAGGAGTGCAACAAGCCTTATTAAAAATTGTAGAAGGAACGGTTGCTTCTGTTCCACCACAAGGGGGACGTAAACACCCACACCAAGAATTTTTACAAATTAATACCTCAAACATTCTATTTATTTGTGGAGGAGCCTTTGAGGGCTTAGACAAAATTATTGAAGAAAGAGTTGGAAAGAAAACTATCGGTTTTGGTGCCAAAATCGAAAGCAAAAAGGAAATCGATAAATCCGTTATTTTTGAACAACTATTACCTCAAGATTTATTAAAATTTGGATTAATACCAGAATTTGTAGGAAGACTGCCAATTATTGCAACACTAAGAGAACTAGACCGCGAATCTTTAGTACGTATTGTAACCGAACCAAAAAACGCGTTAGTAAAACAATACCAAAAACTATTAGAATTAGATGACGTAAAATTAGAATTTGAAAAAGAAGCTTTAAATGTTATTGTAGACAAAGCCATTGCAAGAAACACAGGAGCAAGAGGGTTACGTTCTATCATAGAAGACATCATGAGAGATATCATGTTTGAAGTACCATCTAATCCAAAAATAGAAAAATGCATTATCACAAAAGCAACGGTAGAAAATGGAGAACCACCTCAAATTGTAATTAATGAAGAAAAAGTTGCTAAAAAACACATCAAAAAGAAAAAAATTATACCAAATAAAACGTCAGAAACGGCATAAAATGCTGAAAAGCACATTTCTATAAGGAAAGATTTGAGTGAGATATAAAGGGGAAAATAAGAAAGGAGCCACAAGGTACAAATAAAAGTACTTGTGGCTCCTTTGTTTAAAAGAATTTCTCTAAGAAGGGCAAAACGGGAAACACAGCGATAATAAAACCAGCTAACAAAAGAAAAAGCGTTACTAAACCTTCTCTTTGGTCGGTGGCAGCGCAAATTGCTTCATGGAGGGCCCCACTTACAACGATAAAAATACCACAAAAATGAAAACCGTAATTAATCCCTAACATAGGATATCCCAACAATATAGAGATAATTGCTCCCACAACAATAAAACATCCTATAATATTTTCCCGGTTTTCAGCTAAAAAGCATAAAGTTTTGTTATTCATCATTTTCCTCCATTTTTCCAGCTCGTTTGAGCTTGTTTTAGTATTACTAAAAAACTAACATAATTATACTACAATTTACATAATCTGTCAAAAAACAGGAAAATGAATAAAATCACGGGAAAATATTTTAACAAAAAGCATAAAAAGTGTACAAAAAATGATTGTTATGATATACTGTGATTGGGTATAATAAAAATGAGCAATAGAAGAAAGGAACAGAAGAAAATGGAGAATTTTAAGAAAAGAAAAGCTGTTACATTAGTAGCTTTGGTAATAACGATTATTATTTTATTAATACTAGCAGGAATTATATTAAATTTAACAATAGGACAAGACGGAATTTTAACCAAAGCACAGAAAGCAGGAGAGAATTATACATTAGCAGAAAAAGAAGAAAGCAATCAACTAGAAAAATTATTGTCATACGAAAGCTTACCAGAAAATACAAAAACGACAATTGCAGGAACACCAGTGAAAATGCCAGAAAATTGGTATTCGACAAGACCAGCAGAAATATCAACAAAAGATGGAAGTGTTGTAACAGAGGAAGTGAAAATAGCAAGTGTAGTAGCCATTGCAACAGGAAATGGGGAAAGTGTACCAGTGCCAAAAGGGTTTTATTATGTAGGAGGAACGATATCATCAGGAGTTGTTATATCCGATAACCCAGCAGATCAGAACAAATATGCGGGAAAAGAAGATGTACCTCCAGGGGTGCAATATAATGAAGATGGTACAGTAAAAACATATACAGATGAAGAATATGAAAAATTATCAGAAACTGAAAAGAAAAACATTTTATTAGGAAATCAATTTGTATGGATACCATGTAAAGCAAATGAATACAAAAAGGTAGATTGGGGAGTATATCTAAATACAAATTGGGAAAGACAAACCAATACAGCAGAATTACCACAAATAGAAAAATATGAAGGTTTTTATATAGGACGATATGAAGCAGGGACAAGTAATATAACACTATCAACAGGTATTAACTTTGCGGAGCCAACTATAGGAGTAGTAATAGATGACAATTATTCAATAAGAGATGGATTAAATCATACAGTGAACGGAAAAGTAACTCTGAAAGCAGGAGAAATACCATATTATCATGCTGATTATGAAACGGCTTTAAACTTAAGTAATAACATGTATTGTACAGATTATGTAAGGAGCGGACTTGCAACAGGAACGATGTGGGATGTTATGTTAAAGTTTATTGCCAATGGCGACGATTCAGTTGTAACAGCAAGTAAATGGGGAAATTATAGTGATACCAATATAACATATAAAAATGGGCAAGGAAGATATGCAGCAGTTACACAAGCATATGGAGCGATGACAGCATCTGCATTTGTAAAATGTGATGGAACATATCATAATGGAGTAAACACAACAGGGATATCAGAAGATGTAAAAAAGAAAAATTTGTATGATGTAGCAGGGAATTTATTTGAATGGACACAGGAAACATCATATATTAATACAACAGAGACATACATGATTCGTGGTGGAGCTAACCATGCCAGTTATACTGTGTGGCCAGCATGTTTTCGAGGTTACCAAGTAGCAACAGCTACCTATACAGAATATGGATTTCGACCAGTTTTATATATAAAATAGAACGTAGACAGGAAAGATAATATGTATGAAATAGTATATGACAAGCCTTAAATTTACGGAGATAAAAAAGAATAAAAAATCACTTGCCAAAAGGCAAATTACGTGATAAGATTATATGCATAAAATGTAAAAACTAAAAAAAGGACAAGACGAGTAAATAAAAAGCAAAAGAGAGCTAGAGGTTGGTGGGATTCTAGTTGCAAAATTATTTATTGGTTATCACCTTTTTGTTGTTTATCTGAAATGAAAAGTAAGATAAATCGGGTTACTTCCGTTACAAAGTAAATGAAGTGAAAAATTGCTTTTGCAATTTTTAAAATAGGTGGTACCGCGGAATTTTAGATCCATTTCGTCCTAACGATGAGATGGATTTTTTGTATTTGTTAAGGAGGAATGAAAAATGGCAGAAGAAAAAGAGATGAATTATAGTGACACATTAAATTTACCAAAAACCGATTTCCCAATGAGAGGAAACTTACCACAAAATGAACCTACTATTTTAAACGAGGTATTTGAAAAAGGTTTGTATGAAAAAATGCTAAAAAAGAATGAGGGAAAAGAGCCTTTCGTATTACATGATGGACCACCATATGCCAATGGAGAAATTCATTTAGGGCATGCCTTAAATAAAGTATTAAAAGATACGATTGTAAGATACAAAAACTTACAAGGGTTTTATACGCCTTATATTCCAGGCTTTGATACTCACGGTATGCCAACCGAAAAAAAGGCAATCGAAAAACTAGGATTAAATAGAGACGCTATTCCAGTTACCAAGTTTCGTGATACGTGTAAACAATTTACCATGGAATACAAAGATAAACAAATTGAAGGCTTTAAACGTTTAGGCGTATTAGGCGATTGGGATAACCCATATATTACCTACCAACCACAAGTAGAAGCAAAACAAATTGGGGTATTTGCTAATATGTATGAGAAGGGATATATCTATAAGGGGCTAAAACCAGTTTACTGGTGTACCGATTGTGAAACGGCACTTGCAGAAGCAGAAATTGAATATAAAGATATCAATTCTCATACAGCATACGTAAAATTCCCAGTAAAAGATGCCAAAGGAAAATTTGATGAGCAAAACGTATCGTTTGTAATTTGGACAACAACCCCATGGACCTTGCCGGGAAATATGGGAATTACCATTGGAGCCGATTACGATTATAGCATTGTGGATATTGGAAAAGAAAAAGTAATCATCGCAACCGAATTAGTGGCAAAAGTAATGGAAAAAGCAGGAATGACGGAATATAAAGAAACAGCAAAATTTGAAGGAAGCGATTTGGAAGGAATTATTTGTAAACATCCATTTTTAGATAGAGACTCTAGAGTAGTACTAGGTTCCGATGATACCATAGTAGTCGAATTAGAAACCGGTACAGGTGCAGTTCACACAGCCCCTGGCTATGGTAAAGAAGACTACCTTTGTGGATTAAAAAATGGACTAGATATTGTGGTAACCATTGATAGCAAAGGTCATCAAACCGAAGAAGCAGGACCTTTTGCAGGAATGTATTATGCAAAATCCGATAAAGAAATTATCAAATGGCTAGGCGAAAATGGTTACTTATTAGTAGCTGAAGATGTAAACCACTCTTATCCACATTGTTGGAGATGTAAACATCCTGTTATTTACCGTGCGACAAACCAATGGTTTGCATCTGTCGATGGTTTTAGAAAAGAAACCCTAGAGGCAATTAAAACCGTAAAATGGTACCCAGCTTGGGGAGAAGAAAGAATTACCAAAATGGTAGAAGATAGAAACGATTGGTGCATTTCTCGCCAAAGAACATGGGGAGTGCCAATTCCAATTTTCTATTGTGCCAATTGTGAAAAAGAGTACGTAACAAAAGAAAGCTTAGACAAGGTACAAAACATATTTAAAGAAAAGGGCTCAAACGCATGGTTTGACTTACCAGAAAAAGAATTAATGCCAGAAGGAGCAACCTGTCCTCACTGTGGTAGTAAAGAATTCAAAAAAGAAACCGATATTATGGATGTATGGTTCGATTCTGGTTCAACACATGAATCGGTACTAGCCGAACGTGGACTTCCAGAGGCGAATTTATACCTAGAAGGAAGTGACCAACATAGAGGTTGGTTCCAATCCTCTCTATTAACCTCGGTGGCAACGAAGGGAAAGGCACCATATAAGGAAGTGTTAACACATGGTTATACGATTGATGAACAAGGAAGAAAAATGTCTAAAAGCCTAGGAAATGGAATTGACCCCAAAGACGTCATAAACGAATCCGGGGCAGATGTACTAAGACTTTGGGTATTATCGGCAGACTATAAATCGGACATTAGTGGTTCCAAAAATATCCTAAAACAAGTTATGGAAGTATACCGAAAAATACGAAATACCGCAAGATATATCTTAGGAAATATTAGCGATTTTGATGTAAATGAGCCGGTAGCGTACGAAGATTTACAAGAAATTGACAAATGGGCGTTAATCAAGTTAAATAAATTAATAAAAGATTGTACCAATGCATACGATGTATACGATTTCCACAATGCGTACCATGCGATTAATCAATTCTGTGTAGTAGATATGAGTGCCTTTTATTTAGATATTATAAAAGATAGGCTATATACCTATAAAAAAGACTCTATTCAAAGAAGAGCAGCCCAAAGCACAATGTATGAAATTTTATCGGCACTTGTTCGAATTTTAGCACCAATGACCTGCTATACAGCAGAAGAAATATGGAAATACATGCCACATAAAAAGAAAGAAAATACGGAGAGTGTCATGTTAGACTACTATCCAAAAGTAAATCCAAAATACGATAATCCACAAATAGAAGAAAAATGGAACAAATACATCAAAATAAAAGACGAAGTAGCCAAAAAACTAGAACAAGCAAGAGCAAACAAAGAAATTGGATTATCCTTAGCAGCCAAAATAACCCTATTTGCCGACGGCGAAGAATACGAATTTATCAAAGGAAAAGAAGAATTACTAAAAGAAATATTCATTGTATCGGAAGTAGAAATGAAACAAGGAAAAGACGAAGAAGACAAAGATGCTATTGTAGGAGTAAGAGTAGAACAAGCAGAAGGTGAAAAATGCGAAAGATGTTGGATGTACTCTAAAACCGTAGGGCAAGATACCAACCATCCACATATTTGTAAAAGATGTAGTGATAATTTACAGTAAAACGTATGGACGACCATTGGTCGTCCATAGTAATTTAATGATTGACGAATTCAAGAAAATATAGTATAATGGTAAACATAAACCAATCAAGGCCAATGTATCAAAATTTTGCAATCGAAGGAGGAAGAAGCATGAACAATAAACAAGAATTTGCAAAAGTTGTTACAGAGGTAACAAAAATACAGGAGAGGTGCAACCAGTATTTAGAAAACAAAACGGACAAGGAGCAGCTAGAAAAAAAGCTGGTACTTGAAGAATTGGATTTCAAGCTACAGTGGGATCGATGGTTTAACTTTTGGAGTGATGACTATGGAATGTACACCCAAATGAAGTGGGATCAAGAGAAACGGATACAGGCGATTCCGATTTGTTTCTTTGTTACATTATACGAATTGGATGTAAAAAGGGCATTTCCAAAAGAAGACATACAGATTCCATATACATTAAGAGGATTTTGGAAGATGGAGAAGGCGATTAATTTATTGGAGGAATTCATCCATTTCCGGAATAAATGGCAAAGAATTCTTTTTTGGGAAGTCATAAAGTTACAAAGACGTAATCAAAAGAAAGCATCGCAATATGCCAAGGTAATAGATGAATTTACAACAGTAAAAATTACCATTAGTGGCTGGAAAGATTTCGTTTTTTATCAGACAGACTTAAAGTTTTGCTTAAACAAAACCAATGTAAAACTGGATATCGTACCGCTATGCAAACTGTTAACAACTTACTACGTGAATGTGGTAAGAAAAATTGATTGGTATATAAATCAATATGCAACCAAAGCAGAAGAGGAACGTTTGCAAGAGCTTCAAGAGGAACTGGCTGATTTTATGGAAAAATATTTTATACACGCATTCTAAATTCCCGGAAAGAACCGGAAGGCAAATTTGTTTTTGCTTTCCGGTTTTTAGTATTTTTTAGTAAGTTTTCCATATAATATAAAAGGAATAAATTAAAAAGAGAGGAACGACAAAAATGGAGAAAATAAGATATTTTGATCATGCGGCAACAACAGCGACCAAAGAAGAGGTGCTAAAAGAAATGTTGCCCTTTTTTAGTTTAAATTATGGGAATGCATCTTCTATGTATAGCATTGGGAGAAAATCAAGAAAAGCGGTAGAAGAGGCAAGGCAAAGGACAGCTCATGCCATTGGGGCAGATACAAAGGAGATTTATTTTACTTCATGTGGAAGTGAAAGTGATAATTTAGCCATAAAAGGGGTAGCATATGCAAATCGCGACAGAGGAAACCATATTATTACCACTAAAATAGAACACCCAGCAGTACTTCATACATGCCAGCACTTAGAAAAAGAAGGATTTCGTGTAACGTATCTGAATGTAAATGAGGAGGGATTCATTAATTTAAGTGAATTAGAAAATGCGATAGGCAAAGAAACGATTTTAATTAGTGTGATGTTTGCTAATAATGAGCTAGGAACCATAGAACCAATTAAGAAAATTGGAGAGATTGCCAAAAAACATCAAATTTATTTCCATACAGATGCAGTGCAAGCCATTGGAAATATTCGTATTGATGTAAAAGAATATCATATCGATTTACTATCGATGTCTGCCCATAAATTTTATGGACCAAAAGGAATGGGAGCTTTATATGTAAAAACAGGGGTTAATTTTGAAAAAATACAAGATGGTGGACACCAAGAAAGAAACATGAGAGCAGGAACGGAAAATGTAGCAGGAATTGTAGGGCTAGGAAAAGCCATAGAGCTTGCTTATGAGAATTTTGATGCGTATAATGAAAAATTAACCAATTTACGTGATTACTATATTTCACAAATACAAGAAAAAATTCCCCATACCAAAGTAAATGGACATAGAACCAAACGTCTACCAGGAAATGCCAACATTTCCTTTGAATTTGTCGATGGAGAAGCCCTATTATTAAAGCTAGACCTAAAAGGAATTTGTGCCTCATCTGGCTCAGCCTGTACATCAGGCTCCTTAGACCCATCCCATGTACTAGTAGCCATTGGTTTGCCACCGAAAATGGCAAACGGAGCCTTACGAGTTACCTTTGGCGATGACAATACAAAAGAAGACGTGGATTATTTGGTAGACAGTCTAGTAGAAATTGTGGAGAAATTAAGAGAAACCTCGTAAGACTACAAGAGGTTTAAAAACATAAAGTAACATAAATCAAGATTGCAAATTAATAGATTTAATGCTATACTATAAATAGCAATTTGTCTTAAATTAAACGGAGGAAATAACAACAGGAGGAACACAATAATGGAAAGAAAAATTTTTAAAATCCTTTGCGTTTTAATTGCTAGTTTGTTTGTAGTAGGAGTTGCTTCATTCCTAATAGGAGTGATGATTATCGAAATCAATGGATTTTGTGGATCCATATGGTTTGATACTACTCGTATGTTATTTACACTGATAGCTATTATGCTACCAATATGTTTGTGGGTAAGTATAAAGCTGGAAGAGGAACAGCAAAACAAAACTCGCTGAAGTTTAGCGAGTTTTTGTTTTGCCTTTTTCAATCAATTTTTCTACAATCTGTACTGCATTTGAGGCAGCACCTTTTCGAATGTTATCGGCAACAACCCATAGGTTTAATCCATTTTCTACACTCTCATCACGCCTAATGCGACCAACATATACCTCATCATGACCATTGGCAATGGTAGCAAGAGGGTATTCGTTTTTAGAAACATCATCTAAAACAATAACATTAGAATAATCGTGTAAGGTTTGTATTACTTCTTCTAAAGTAAAAGGCTTTTCAAGCTCCACATTAATACTCTCACTATGGGAATTCATAACTGGTACACGAACACAAGTAGCGGTTACTTTTAAATCTGGTTTTTTTAATATTTTTCTTGTTTCATTTATCATTTTTTCTTCTTCTTTGGTATAACCATTTTCCAAAAACACATCAATATGTGGTAAACAATTATTATAAATCGGATGAGCAAATTTTTTTAGTGGTTCGTCTTTTGCACCATTTTCTAAATCTTCTATTCCAAGTCTTCCAGCACCAGATACAGCTTGATAAGTAGAATAAATGACTCTTTTTATTCCGAATTTGTTATCCAAAGCCTTTAAAGGAACAACGGCTTGAATGGTAGAACAATTTGGATTAGCAATAATTCCATGATGGTTTAAAATTTCCTCCGAATTTACCTCAGGGACAACCAAAGGGACATCCTTTTCCATACGAAAAGCACTACTATTATCTACGACAACACAACCGTGTAAAGCAGCAATAGGAGCATATTTTTTGGCGGTATCTCCACCAGCAGAAAAAATAGCAAAATCAAAACCTTGGTTAAAAGAATCCTCGGTTAATTCTCGAACAATATAGGGTTTTCCTTGAAATAGAATTTCTTTGCCAGCAGAATGAGAAGAAGCAAAAAAAGCATATTCTAAAATTGGTAAATTCTTTTCCTCTAAGACCTTAAGGACCATTCTTCCAACAACTCCAGTTGAACCAACAACAGCAAGTTTATATTTTTTTTCACTCATATGTAACACCTTCTTAATTTTAAAAAAGTAAAAATATAGTCATATTTTTACTTGACTTATGTAAGTATTATATGATAAAACAAAAACAAAAGAAACATTTTTTAGAAAAATATTAATCAAAAGGGTAACAATTCAGAAGTAATCATTTCATATGTTAACTCATTTTAAGAACCCCTAGTCGCTCCGCGACAGCCCCCTTGTTAAAGGGGCTTTCCTGTAAGGCCTTTGAAGTTTGTATGCAATAGGCAAGTACAAAATGATAAAATAAACAATTAAAATGGGAGGTAAATAAGTATGGAACAAAAAATTAGAATTGGAATTTGTGGGTATGGAAATCTTGGAAAAGGTGTCCAAAAAGCAATTTCCAAAAACAGTGACATGGAACTTGTAGCTGTTTTTACAAGAAGGGAACCTGCCGAAATAAGTAAGCAGACATCTACAAAAGTAGTTCCAATTAGCGAGGTTGAAGAGTGGAGAAACAAAGTAGATGTCATGATTATGTGTGGCGGTTCGGCAACCGATTTACCGGAACAAGTACCTACATTTGCAAAACTTTTTTGCACAGTCGACAGTTTTGACACACATGCCAAAATACCAGAGTATTTAAAGACTGTTGATAAAGAAGCAAAAGAAGGTGGAAACGTGTCGATTATCTCTGTTGGCTGGGACCCGGGAATGTTTTCTAATATGAGGGCATATGCAGAGGCAATCTTACCATTTTGTCATACCTACACCTTTTGGGGCAAAGGGGTAAGCCAAGGACATTCCGATGCCATTCGTAGGATTAAAGGCGTAAAAGATGCACGTCAGTATACCATACCAGTTTCTAAGGCAATGGAAGCGGTAAGGACAGGCGAAAACCCAGAGCTTTCAACAAGCCAAAAACACACAAGAGAATGTTTTGTTGTAGCAGAAGACGGAGCAAATTTGGCAGAAATTGAAAAAGAAATTGTAACAATGCCAAACTATTTTGCTGATTATGATACAACTGTACATTTCATCAGCCAAGAAGAATTAAACAAAAACCACAGTGGTTTACCTCATGGCGGAAGTGTCATCTCTTGCGGGCAAACAGGAGAAGAAAACAAGCAAGTAATGGAATATTCACTAAACCTTGCTTCCAACCCAGAATTCACGGGTTCTGTACTTGTCGCATACGCAAGAGTAGCGTACAGAATGAAACAAGAAGGCATAACAGGAGCAAAAACCGTCTTAGACGTTCCACCCATTATGCTAAACAAAGATGAGAGAGAAGAGGTTATTAAAAGGTTATTGTAAAAAGTAAGTAGGTACAAGAAGGGGCTAACCAAATGGTTGCTCCCTTCTTGTTCTTTTACATTATAAGGTAAATGAACAATGGTAATAAAATTGAAAATAGACATAAAGTGTGTTATAATGTAATAGAAAGATTAAAGTATATTTTTCCTAGATTCCTAACGAAAGTTAGTTTACGATAAATAACATATTAAACAGAACCTTAAATAAGGAGGAAAAAAGATGAGAAACAAAGTGTTTTCAATATGCGGAATAATTTGTTGTGTAATGCTAATATTGGGGATAATTTATGACGGAGTGTCTTCGGAGTATCGGGAAACTACGGAGAAAGTAGAAGTTGTAAATAAAAGCTATGACCCAAACTTAGCGATGCAACTAGCTACTAAAACATATCCATTAGAGTTATATGCTAATTATAATGTATATGTTTTATATGAAGGCGAGGAATATTGCCTACAAAATGAAGAACTATACGACACAGTTGAAATCGGAGACACGATAGAAGTTACAGTAACAAAAAGTTTCGATAAAGATGGTAAAATGAAAAACACAGAGATTAGTATTGAAGACTAGTTTCAAAGAAACTGTCGCAAAGAGTTTGCGACAGTTTTCGAATCTTTTTATTCCTTATAATAAATTTTGACAAGAACCATTGAAAAAAAACACACTTTGTGATATAAGTTAGAATAGCAAAATATAAAATTTAGAAAGAAAGTTTTTTATGAAGAACATAAAGGATTACAATTTAGAGGAATTAAAGCAGGAATTAGCGAGGTTAGGGGAGAAGCCATTTCGTGCGGAGCAGATTTTTCGTTGGCTTTATATTGAAAATGTTACAAATTTTGATGAAATGACGAATTTATCTTTGGAACTTAGGGAAAAATTAAAGAAGGAATATAGTATATGCATTTTTCAAGTATTAAGAAAACAAGAATCGAGTGACGGAACAAAAAAATACTTATTTGATGTATTAGACGGAAATGCCATAGAAACTGTTCTTATGAGTTATCATCACGGTTATAGCTTATGTGTTTCTTCGCAAATTGGCTGTAAAATGGGGTGCAAATTTTGTGCTTCCACGGGTATCAATTTTATTCGAAACCTAACTTCTGGCGAAATCGTAGAACAGATTTTGGCAGTCCAAAGAGAGGCAAAAGTAAAAATATCCAATATTGTGTTTATGGGAATTGGAGAACCAATGGATAATTTCGAAAATGTAATGAATGCCATTGGTATTATGAACCATCAAAAAGGACTGAATATTGGAGCAAGACATATTAGCATTTCCACAAGTGGAATTGTTCCGAAAATTTATGAACTAGCCAAGAGAGATTTACAATGCACTTTATCCATTTCCCTACATGCAACAACTGATGAAAAAAGAAGTGCCATGATGCCAGTAAATAAAAAATATCCGATTTCGGAATTAATGCACGCATGTAAAGACTATATCGAAACCACCAATAAACGAATTTCGTTTGAATATGCTCTTGCAAAAGACAATAACGATAATTTAGAAGACGCCAAACGACTAGTAAAATTGCTAAAAGGCATGATATGCCATGTCAATTTAATTCCCATTAATAAAATAGAAAATGGAACATATGTCAAAAGTACGAATGAAAACATCATCAAATTTCGAGATTATTTAAATGAGCATGGAATTGTAGCAACCATAAGAAGAGAATTAGGCTCAGATATTGATGCTGCATGCCGGACAACTCAGAAGAAAAAACTTAAAAACATAAGGAGGAAACATGAGAGTTTTTGCAAAGACCGACTTAGGAAAAGCAAGACAGATGAATGAAGACTTTTATTATATAACCCCCAGTGTAGAGGATAAATTACAACTTTACATTTTAGCAGATGGTATGGGGGGATATAATGGGGGAGAAATTGCAAGCAAACTTGCAACCCTCAGTGCGAAAAGTTATATTGAAACCAATTTTGAAACAACACCACATGATAGAGAAAATATTTTAAAACTAATTGCAAGTAGTATTGAATATGCTAATATGGTAGTGTATGAAAAAGCAAAGGAAAATGTAGAATTAGCAAATATGGGTACTACTTTGGAGATTTGCTTAATATATAATAATAAGGCATTTATTGGGCATATTGGAGATAGCCGAATTTATCGAATTCGAAAAGAATTTATAAGGAAACTAACCAAAGACCATAGTTATGTAGAAGAATTAGTAAAAGACGGAACGATTACCAAAGAAGAAGCCGAACATCACCCAAAGAAAAATATGTTAATGAAAGCAGTTGGCTGTACACCCTATGTGGAACCAGATGTTATGGTAAAAGGATTTTTAAAAGAAGATGTACTTCTTATGTGCTCCGATGGTTTAACCAATATGGTAACAGAACAAGAAATTTATGAGTATGTAAAAAAAGAAGTAACCGATAGTTGTGATAATTTAGTAAAAAGGGCAAATGAAATGGGAGGATATGACAATATTACAGTGGTTATCATTCAGAATAACTAAATAATCGATGAAATTGTGATATCTTATAATCAAATTTTGTAATTGAAAACGAAAGGAATGATAAGAAAAATGAACTTAGAAGGTAGATTAATTGCAAACCGATATGAAATTATTGAAAATGTAGGAAATGGTGGAATGGCTACCGTATACCGAGCAAAAGACCATATACTAAACCGTTTTGTGGCAGTAAAAATTCTAAAAGACGAATTTACAACCGACGACGAATTTATTAAACGATTTCGTTCAGAAGCACAAGCAGTAGCAAGCTTAAACCATCCTAATATTGTAGGAGTATATGATGTAGGAAACGAAGGAAACCTATATTATATTGTGATGGAATTAATTCAAGGAAAAACCTTAAAAGAAGTGATTAGTTTAGAAGGAAAGCTTTCTTGGAAATGGTCAGTAAATGTTGCCATTCAAATTGCATCTGCCTTAGAAACTGCTCATAAAAATAATATTGTTCATAGAGATATTAAACCACATAACATTATCATCACCGAAGAAGGAATTGCCAAAGTAACCGATTTTGGAATTGCCAAAGCGGTATCCAATTCTACAATTACCGCCTTTGGTACTACCATTGGTTCGGTACACTATTTTTCACCAGAGCATGCAAGAGGTGGATTTACCGATGCCAAATCGGACTTATATTCATTAGGTGTGGTAATGTATGAAATGCTAACAGGAAAAGTGCCATTTGATGCCGATACTCCAGTATCGATTGCATTAATGCATATGCAACAACAAGCAACACAGCCCATTATATTAAACCCTACTATACCAAGCTCTGTGAATAAAATTGTAATAAAAGCAATGCAAAAAGATGCGAATTTACGTTATCAAAGTGCCTCTGAAATGCTAAAAGATTTAAACATGTCTTTAAAAAATCCAGATGGAAATTTTGTGTTTATGAAAGATATGGAAGGGGATTTTCCAACGCAAAAAATACCAACCATGTATGATGAGGAAATCAGTAAAGAAAATCCAGAAAAAAAGGGTCAAAATAAAAAGAAAGAAAGTTTTATTAAAAAACATAAAGTATTATCTTTTACCATAGGAGCATTTTTGTTATTTTTCCTAACCATAGGAATTACGTATGGTGGGCTAAAATTAACACAGGTAAAAGAAGTAGAACTTCCTAATTTAGCAGGACTTACCAAGGAAGAAGCAAAGAAAAAAGTGGAAGATGCAAAATTGGTTTGGGTAGAGCTAGAACCACAATTTAGCCCAGAAGTGCCAGAAGGAAGTATTATTAGCCAAGACCCAAGTTATATGGAAAACTTTAAAGTAAAAGAAAAATCAGAAGTAAAAGTTGTCATTAGTAAAGGACAAGATTTAACCATTGTACCAAAAGTGGTAGGAAAGACCAAAGAAGAAGCAATTACAGCATTACAAGAGGCAAATTTACTATATGAAGTAGTAGAAGAAACCAGTAAAACCGTAGAAGAAGGCTATGTTATAAGCCAAGAAACCGAAGCCAATAAGCAAGTAAATGCAGGAGAAACCATCAAAATTCATGTAAGCATTGGAACAGGAATTGAACAAGTAGATGTACCAAATGTACTAGGAAAAACCGAAGCAGAGGCAAAAAGATTATTAACCGATGCCAAATTAAAAGTAGAAGTACTATATGAAGAAAATAAATCAAACGAAACTGGAAAAGTACTAAAACAAAGCATCGAAAGCGGAAAAACCGTAGATGTGGAAACAACCGTAGTGATTACAGTAAATAAAATCATAGAAGAAAAAACAGCTACCATAACAGTAGATTTAAAAGCGATTACTGGAGGATATAAAGACAAGGATGAAAGTTCTACTAACACAACAAGTGCACAAGAAGTAGCAAAAACGGCAACGATTATTATAAAAGTAAATGGAACGGTAAAAAGACAAGAGTCAAATGTTGATAAAAATAGAACGATTAAAGAGGATATAAGAGGCACTGGAAGCGTGCAAATCGAAGTAGAAATAACAGACCCAAAAGGTGGAAAATGGATTAAAACACATACACTAGATTTAACAAAAGAAACAGCGTATACGTTTCAATAAAACTTGATTTTATATAATGAATATACTATAAAGAGATTTTAAAATCTCAGTGTGCTGACACGATAATCCGAAATAAAAGTAAGACTTGTGGGCTTACGGTTGGCGGACAACAGAAAAATCCGAAATAGCAGTAAGACCTTGAAATTATAATTGGCGGACAATTAAAAAATCAGTACAAAAAGAGATATCATTACTAAGCAATGGTATTTCTTTTTTTTCTTTGCAAAATTCAAAAATGATTGCGTTTCAAAAAGGAATGATATATAATGGGGATAAAAGAAAGAATATAAAGGAGAGGTAATGCAAGGGAGAATTGTTAACAATATTTCCAATACGTATTGGATTGAATGCCAAAATGGATTGTATGAGGCAGTTGCACGTGGAAAGTTTAAAATAGAAGATATTATGCCTGTGGTAGGAGATATGGTAGAGATTGAGACAATTCATGAAGAGAAAAAAGAGGCAGTGATTACGAAAATTTTGCCAAGGCGTACTTATATGAAAAGACCCAAAATTGCAAATGTTACGAAGCTTATTTTTGTAGTATCCATGAAAATGCCAAAACCAGATTTATTGCTATTAGATAAGCAATTGGCGTTTGCGGAATTTATGAAAATTCCATGTGTGATTGTGTTAAATAAGCAAGATTTAGGAAAACAAGAAGAAATACAATGGATTCAGGAGATTTATACAAAATTAGGTTATCCTGTTATCATAACCTGTGCCAATAAGCAGGAAGGAATTAAAGAAGTAAGAAAGGTGTTAGAAGGTGAAGTAAGTGCTTTTTCTGGAAACTCTGGTGTAGGAAAATCTACCTTACTAAATGCCATTTTTGAAGAAAATTTGACCAAAGAGGGAATGGTTAGTAACAAAAATAAAAAGGGAAAAAATACAACAACAACAGTACAATTATATAGTTTAAACGAGAATACTTACATAGCAGATACGCCAGGATTTTCTACTTTTGATATTTACGAGATTGAAAGTAAGGACTTATATCAATATTTTAAAGAATTCAAAGAAGCTGAAAAAAATTGCAAATATGTGGGATGCACTCATATTAAAGAAAAAGAATGTGGCATTAAACACGCATTAGAAGAAGGAACCATTGCCAAACAGAGATATGAAAATTATGTAAAAATATATGAAGAGTTAAAAGATAAGGAGGAGCACAAATGGTAGAAATTTCAACTTCACTATTATCGGTAAAAGAAGAATCGATAAAAAAAATATATGATTTAGAGGTAGCACATACGGATTATTATCACATCGATGTTATGGATGGAAAGTTTGTAGAAGCAGATACTACTAAACGAATGCTAGAATATACCACTCAAATAAAACAAGTAACGAATATTCCAATTGATGTACATCTTATGGTGCAAGAAGTAGAGGAACATATTGAAAATTATCTTCCATTTTCACCAAACCGCATTACCTTTCATTATGAAGCATGTAACAATAGAAACGAAGTAGAAGAATGCATCAAAAAAATAAAAGAAAATGGAGTAAAGGTAGGAATTTCTATAAAACCAGAAACACCAGTAGAAGACATTTATGAATTTTTGCCATTTGTACATATGGTATTAATTATGACAGTAGAACCAGGAAAAGGAGGACAAAGCCTCATACCAGAAACCTTACAAAAAATAAAAGACCTACATACCTACCGAGAAGAAAAAAGCCTAGATTTTGACATAGAGGCAGATGGTGGCATTAATTTAGAAACCATGCCAAATGTAAAACAGGCGGGAGTAGATATAGCAGTGGTAGGCAGCGCCATTATAAAAAGCGAGGATTATACACGAACAATCAAATTATTGAAGAAAATTTAAAACTGTATGGGGTCGATGTCGACCTATCCTACAAAAAGATGGGTTATTGAATAGCATTACCGTTACCTAAAAAAGATGTCATACCAAAAGGTACAACATCTTTTTTATTTCTAATCTTCTTTTTTCTTCTCGTCTTTCTTTTTATTATCTTTCTTTACAGGCTTTTCTTCCTTTTTTTTGTTATCTTTTTCGGTTTGGGTTTTGTCTTTCTTTTCTGGCTTATTTTGTGCAAATAAGTAATTTACAACAACACCAAGACCAAACATTTTAACAACAATACTTATGAAGGTTCCTACATATGGAATTAATTCTAATGCCCAAATTGCAATTATAACACCGGCAAGTGTTAAGTAGGTTAAGTAATTTTTTTCGTAAGCAAATTTTTCTTTTAATTTATAAGTAATACAAATACTAGAAACAGCAGTTGCAATAGAAAGTAGTAATACAAGTAGTAAAACAATTGCTATTGATAAAGGTATTCCTACAATGGTAAATAAAAGAACAATACTTACTAAACCAGCAACAACGGTAGTTAATAATCCAATTCCTAAAGATTTTGCAGCAGTAACTGGTTCTAAATAACTAGAGGTTGTTTTTAGGAATTTTGGTGCTAGCCATAAAATTAAGAAGAATACAACAAAGGCATATAATACAACAGCACAAACATCAACAACTTTTTCAATTACTAAATCCATTACACTAGAATTACCTGAAAAATCTTTTTGATATTTAATTTCCCCTTGTACTAATTCGTTGGTTAAAGCTAGTTCCTCAGGAGCAGAATAAGTTAAATTACCATATACAAGAGCAGCATTACCATCGGTTGTTACAAAATTAAAGTGATTTGCTGCTACAAAAGCATCTCTTCCACAACCACCATTAAAATTAAAGGTGTCTGCATACACACGTAAATCGCGTAACATGAAAGAGTCAAATGACATATCTACTTTATTGGCAAAAGCATATAAATCATTAGCACAACCATTTAAGTTTAATTGGTTTGCAGCAATATACATAGATTGAATCACATAAGCATCTTTTGAAACAGTTACCGTTTCACCACAAACATATAAACAACCATTTACTTTACCAGTAATATTAATATTACGTCCCAATAAGTATACATTTCCATCAACAAGCTTATCCATTTCGATGTCATTACCAACTAAATATAAATCCCCATTATGAATGTCTTCCTCAGTAGGTTCATCACTAGGTGTTACTGTATTGGTATCACCTCCCTCTGTTCTTGCATTATCGCCAGGAGCAGTGGAGGTAACATTTGCATTTCCTTCATCAGAAGTTACAACAGGTGCTCCTTCCATAGAGGTTACAACAGGTTCTCCCTCAGTAGCAAAACTAAAAGTTGAAAAGATTACGACAAATGCAAATAATAGTACCATAAATTTTGATTTTGTTTTTCGCATAAAAAATTCCTCCTAATATTTAATTTATTTTATAGGGTAACTATATCTCTAATTCATCGTTTTGTCAAGAAAAAAACAGTAGATTTTATTTTGAATCTACTGCATCTTTCTTTAAAAAATAGGCACAATCGGAAGCGGGAGTTACTGTTTGAAAAGAAGTATTTTCTAAACAGCATTTTCCGTCTTTTTGATAAACACAATTTGCCGAACAATTGATGTTTGTCAAAATTATCACCTCTTAAAAAGTAGTATAACAAAGAAAAACAAATTTATTCATGTGAGGTAGAATAAGTATCACAAAAATGTTTGATGTGACAAGTATCACAATGTGGTTTTCTTGCATCACACGTATTTCTTCCATGCCAAACCAATAAATGATTAATATCTTTTAGGGTTTCTTTTGGAAAGAGTTTTAATAAATCTTGTTCAATTTTTTCTGGGTCTGTTTCTTTTGACAAACCAATGCGATTGGAAATTCGTTTGGCATGCGTATCGACTGCAATTCCATTGGCAATACCAAATGCTTCTAATAAAATAACATTGGCACTTTTTCTTCCAACACCGGGAAGAGTTAAAAGTTCCTCCATGGTTTTGGGAACTTCACCATGAAAATCATTTACAATTTTAGTAGCACATGCTTTTATGTTTTTGGCTTTATTTTTATAAAATCCACAAGGATGAATTAATGTTTCTAAGGTAGAAAGTTCAATATTGGCAAAATCTTCAGGAGTTTTGTATTTCGCAAAAATAGCAGGAGTGGTTTTATTCACTCTTTCATCGGTACACTGTGCAGATAACATAACAGAAACGACCATTTCAAAAGGAGTGGAAAAATCCAAAGAGCAAGTGGCATCAGGGTAGGAAGTTTTTAATGTTTCTACTAATTCTTTTGCTTGAGTAAGATTTAATTTTTTCATAGAATCACCTTTTTTCGTAAATTTAATATAATATAATAAAGATAGGAGGTAAGGTATTATGTTCGGAATACTAAAAAAGACATGTGGAGTATGTTTGATTGGGTTAGGTTTAGGCATTTTATTAGTACTATTACTTCCAGTAACAGGATGGTTATTCCTAATAGGAGCAGCAGTCTTAATATTAGGGCTTGTTTGGCTCGCGTGTTAAATTAGAAAAGGAGAGTGGAATAGATGCAAATTGTTGTAAAAAAGGTACCAAAATTCTTAAGGGGATTTGTAAAACTTATCTTTGGAATAAAAGATTAGTGATACATAAACCAAACAAAAAAGTAGGTGTTTACCTACTTTTTTAATTCTACGCATAGCCATTCTTTGTAATCGCCAAAGGCGATAACTTAGGTCATTTAATCTATCCTTAAGCTCTTTTTACTTTTCCAGCACGTAAACATTTAGCACATACGGTAATTCTTTTTGGTTGTCCATCAACAATTGCTTTTACTGTACGAATATTTGGTTTAAATGTTCTCGTTGTTCTTTTACTAATGTGAGAACGAGTTATACTTAATTGGTTTCCGTGAGCAACGGATTTATCACAAATTACACATTTTGCCATTCTTTCTAGCACCTCCTAATAATCTTAATAAATTGTCTACCAATTAGTTTAACATACTATAGAAAAAAAAACAAGACTTTATTGGAAAAATTTATAGATTATGATAGAATACATATAAGAAAAAGAAAAGTAGGTGAACAGATGATAGATTTAAACCAAGAGGTGCAGTTTGTAAAAGGAGTCGGTCCAAACCGTGCAAAGTTACTGAGTAGGTTAGAAATTCATACTTTAAAAGATTTAATTACGTATTACCCACGTGAACATGAAGATAGAAGCAAGGTAACAAAAATTGCGGATGCAGTAGAGGGGGAAGAAGTGCTTATTCAGGCGGTTTGCGTATCGAAAATGAGTGAAATTCGTACAAGGCGTAAGAATATGACCATTTATAAATTAATTGTAAGAGATGATACTGCAAGTGCAATTCTTACTTGGTATAACCAAAGTTATTTGAAAAGTCGATTTCATTTAGGAGAAACGTATTCCTTTTTTGGGAAAGTAACCAAAAAGAATGGAGCCGTGGAAATGATGTCTCCTACCTTTGATGATGAGGGAAAAACGAAAAATACGGGGAAGATTATTCCATTATATCCATTAACCTATCAGCTATCTCAAAATACCATTAGGCAAATTATTGAAAATGGGTTAAACATGGCAAAAGGGTATTTACGAGAAACGTTGCCAGAAAACCTATTGCAAGAATATCGTTTACTAGGATTAGAAGAGGCAATTCGTAAAATCCATTTTCCGGAAAATTTTGATGAATTTACCCTAGCAAGAAAAAGGCTAGTATTTGAAGAATTACTTAGTATGCAACTAGCACTTCTTACCTTAAAGAGCCAATATACAGGAGAAGAAAAAGGGATTGCTTTTTCCAAAGAAGCGAAGATGTCAGAGGTAATCAATAATCTACCATTTCATTTAACTAAAGCACAACTAAGGGTGTTAGAAGAAATTGATAATGACATGGAAAAAGAAAAGCCAATGAACCGCTTATTACAAGGAGATGTTGGCTCACGGAAAAACGATTGTTAGTATTATTGCTGCCTATAAAGCAGTAACATCGGGTTACCAAATGACCATTATGGCACCAACCGCCATTTTAGCAAGCCAGCATATGGAGGAATATAAAAAGGTGCTAGAACCATTGGGAATTACTTGTGAATTGTTAACTAGTGGTATTACCAAAAAGAAAAAAGAAGCTATTTTAGAAAGGTTAGTAAATGGCGAAATTGATGTACTAATTGGAACCCATGCTATTTTAGAAGAAAATGTCGTATTTCGCAATTTAGGATTAGTGGTGACAGATGAACAACACCGTTTTGGGGTACGCCAAAGAAAAATAATTTCCGAAAAAGGAAAAAATCCAGATGTATTAGTTATGACCGCAACGCCAATTCCAAGAACCTTAGCCCTTATTTTATATGGAGACCTAGATATTTCGGTAATTGATGAACTACCACCAAACCGAAAAAAGATTGATACTTTTGCGGTTACCAAAGGATTAGAACAAAGGGTAAATAACTTTATAAAAAAACAAGTAGATGAGGGAAGACAAGCCTATATTGTATGTCCACTGGTAGAGGAAAATGAAGAATTAAATTTAAAATCGGTTTTGGAACTTGCCGAAACATATAAAACAGAAGTATTTCCCGAATATCAAGTAGAATACCTTCATGGAAAAATGAAAGCCAAAGAAAAAGATGCTATTATGGAGGAATTTAAAAATGGTAAAATTGACATCTTAATTGCAACGACTGTCATCGAAGTTGGAGTCAATGTACCAAATGCCAGTATCATGGTAATTGAAAATGCAGAACGTTTTGGGTTAGCACAACTCCACCAATTGCGTGGACGAGTAGGAAGAGGAGAGTATCAATCGTATTGTATTTTGAAATACCAAGGAAATTCTGAAATTATCCGTAAACGTATGAAGGTAATGAGTGAAACCAATGATGGTTTTGTCATTTCTGAAAAAGACTTAGAATTAAGAGGTTCAGGAGAATTTTTTGGAACCAAACAACATGGACTTCCAGAATTCAAAATAGCCAACCTATTTGAAGACATGGAAGTATTAAAAATGGTACAAAGTTTAGTGGTTAAAATATTAGACAAAGATCCTAAATTAGAACAAGAAGAAAACAAATTATTAAAGCATATGGTAAAAGAAAAATTCCAAGACCGTATTGAAATATGAAAAAAAAAAGCTTGCATTTATTTACAAAATGTGGTAATATTTGATTATGTCAACGACAACAGAGCACGAAATAGCATGCTAATATAGATGCTATAAAAAGGAGGAATCAAATGAAAGATTACTATAGTGATGTAATCTTAGTACTGCGGGAGAATGGAATAAGGCAAATTGGTCAGGTGGGGAAAGAAATTTTAGCCCATATGATCATTGAAAAAATTCTTTCTCCTAATGCTACGTATGAGCAAATATGCGGAGCAGTCAAGGAAAAGAAGATTGCAAAATGTATGGACCTTATACAAAAAGAGGATCTTATTTCTCGTTGTGATGGTTTATCGCAAGAAGAATGTTCGGTGTTATACTTAATAGAAGGGGTGGAAACACATGAATATTCTGATAATGGTAGAGATGTTATCAAAGTATACGTAGAAAAAATGTATACGAAAGTATTAAAGCGTCTGGAGTATGGGAAAATTCTTCAAAGGGTACAGGAGTTAGGTTTAAGATATGATGAAATTGGTGTAAGACTTATGATAAGTATGGCATATCAATTTCGAATATTTCCTGAAACCTCAGAAGAATCCATATATTTGGGGTTAATGAAAGAATATAAACCCCAATATGTAAAAAACAAACTTCAGGAAGCTAAAAATACGTTAGCAGATATCAAAAACAGCCGGAATTTGGGATTGCCAACACAGAATGACATCATCAAAGAAGGAATTGATGAGATGATTTTACAGGTTGCGAAAGGCTCAACAGTGCTTTCTAAGTTTTCCAAAGTAGAAGATATCATCGGTGCAATATTAAATGTTTGAAATCGCGCACAGGCTATGCCTGTGCGTTCTCCTTGACAAAAGAAGATTTTCATAATATGATATAGGTATTAAAGAAAAAGGATGTTGAAGGTTATGTTAAAAATGATATTAGTAGGAATTGGTGTTGTGGTAGCATTGGTAGGTGTAATTATGGTATTTGATGCACGAAGATTAACAGAAAAATTATTTAGTTTTGGAGACCAAAATGAAGGAACAGCAGGAATGAAAATAGTGGGTTTTATTTTAGCAATGATTGGTGCATTACTAATTTATTTTAACATTTAGGCTTGACAAGATTGTATTTACAAAGTAAAATAGGAATATACGAAAAACGAAGAAAAAGAGGAGTACATTTGCACTTATGCTAAGAGAGTAGAAATCATAGGCTGAAAGTTTCTATCAAAAAAGACAAATGGAAGGTAGCTTTGGAGTTAATATTTTGAAATTTAGTAGAAATATTCGTTTAAGCCACGTTACAAGCTAATTAAGATATGATGATACACATCATAAATTAAGGTGGTACCGTGAACAATTGCTTCACCCTTATACAGGGTGAGGCTTTTTTGATACAAAAATAAGGAGGTATGTGATATGTGTGAAAACAAACACAAATTATTAGACAAGTACGAACCAAAAGAATTTGAGGAAAAATTGTATGAAACTTGGGAGAAAAAGGGATATTTTAAACCAAGTAAGGAAGAGGGAAAAAAGCCCTTTACCATTATGATGCCACCCCCAAATGTAACTGGAAAATTACATATGGGGCATGCTTTAGATGACACCATACAAGACATTTTAATTCGCTTTAAAAGAATGCAAGGCTATAAAACCCTATGGCTACCAGGCACCGACCATGCCTCTATTTCAACCGAAATGAAAGTAGTTGAAAAACTAAAAAAACAAGGCATTAAAAAAGAAGAATTAGGAAGAGAAGAATTTATAAAAGAAGCGTGGGCTTGGACAAAAGAATATGGAGGAACCATACAACAACAACAAAGAAAACTAGGTTGTTCTTGCGATTGGGAGAGAAACCGCTTTACCTTAGATGAAGGAATGAGTGATGCGGTTTTAGAGCAATTTATTAAACTATATGAAAAAGGGTTAATCTATAAAGGAAAACGTATGGTAAACTGGTGTACCAGTTGTAACACCTCTATTTCAGATGCAGAAGTAGAATACAAAGAAGAACCTTCCAAGCTTTGGCATATTCGTTACCAAATAAAAGGAGAAAACCGTTATATTACAGTAGCTACAACAAGACCAGAAACCATGCTTGGCGATACTGCAGTTGCAGTTCACCCAACCGATGAAAGATACCAAGATTTAACCCGGTAAAACCTGCATTTTGCCAATTATGAATAAAGAAATCCCAATTATTGCCGATGAATTTGTAGAAAAAGACTTTGGAACCGGATGTGTAAAAATTACACCAGCCCATGATATGAATGACTATCAAGCAGGATTACGCCATAACCTAGAAGTAATTAACGTGTTTGATGATAATTTCAAAATGGGGAATTTAGTACCAGAATACCAAGGAATGGAATTACTAGAAGCACGAAAACTCATTGTAGAAAAGCTAAAACAAATAGGAGCATTGGTAAAAGAAGAAGACTATACCCACAATGTAGCAAAATGTGAAAGATGTAAACATACCATTGAACCTAAAATTTCAACCCAGTGGTTTGTTAGCATGAAAGACTTAGCAAAAAGAGCAGCAGACGCCGTAAGAAATGGGGAAACAAGGTTTGTACCAAAACGATATGAAAAGCAATATTTCCATTGGTTAGACAATATTCAAGATTGGTGTATTTCTCGCCAATTATGGTGGGGGCACCGTATTCCAGCTTACTACTGTGAAGATTGCGGTGAAATTCATGTAGCCAAAACCATGCCACAAGTATGTAAAAAATGTGGAAGTACCCATTTAACCCAAGACCCAGATACGTTAGATACATGGTTTAGTTCTGCCTTATGGCCATTTTCTACCTTAGGTTGGCCAAACGAAAAAGCGGAAGATTACAAAGAATTTTACCCAACCAGTGTATTAGTAACGGGATTTGATATTATTACGTTCTGGATTTCAAGAATGATGACACAAGGGCTAGAATTTACCAATAAAGTACCATTTCAAGATGTATTAATCCATGGTATTGTAAGAGATTCCGAAGGAAGAAAAATGTCAAAAACCTTAGGAAACGGAGTTGACCCAATTGATGTGATAAACGAGTATAGCGCAGATGCACTAAGGTTCTCCGTTATTTCTGGAACCACCATGGGAAATGACATTCGCTATATGCCAGAAAAGCTAGACCAAGCCTCTAATTTTGCCAATAAAATTTGGAATGCTGCCAAATTTATTACCATGAATTTGGCAGAAGATGAGAAAATAATGGCATTTTCGAAGAAAATAAAGGATAAAGAAACTGGAATCTATAGGTCAGAATTCTTAAAAATAGAAGACAGATGGATTTTAAATAAACTAGATAATCTAATAAAAGAAGTAACAGGAAACTTAGAAAACTACGATTTAGGAATTGCACTAGACAAAATTTATAATTTTATTTGGAATGAATTTTGTGATTGGTATATTGAAATCGCGAAATCAAGGTTATACAGTCAAAATGAAGAAGAAAAAGTACAAGTAAGCTTTGTACTAAACTATGTATTTGGAGATAGCTTAAAATTATTACACCCATTTATGCCATTTATTACATCCGAAATTTATTCGAAATTAGTTAATTACGATGAGAAAGACTTAATGGTATCACATTGGCCAAAAACAAAGAAAAGAGTAGAATACAACGAAACAAAAGACTTTTTAGAAAATTTAAAACAAGTGATTATTGGAATTCGTAATGTAAGAGCCAACATGAATGTACACCCATCCAAAAAAGCAAATCTAATCTTTGTAACCAAAGATTACAAAACAGAAATTGAAGCTTCCAAAGACTACATCACAAAACTAGGTTTTGGAAACGAAATCATCATACAAGAAACCAAACAAAACATTCCACAAAATGCAATCTCTATTCTAGCAGACGGAATGGAAGTATTTATGCCATTTGAAGACCTAGTAGACCTAGAAGAAGAAAAGAAACGTTTACAAAAAGAAAAAGAAAGACTAGAAAAAGAAGTAGAGAGAGGAACCAAAATGCTATCCAACCCAGGCTTTGTAAAAAAAGCCCCAGAAAGTAAAATACAAGAAGAAAAAGAAAAATTAGCAAAATACGAAGAAATGCTAAAAACAACAGTGGAGAGATTAGAGAAAATAATTAAATAGGAATAAAAATAGTAAAAGGCATTGCAAAATACGCAATGCCCTTTACTACTAGTTGATAATGTAATGTACCACTTCAGATCCCACCGAAGGAAGATTATAAATAAGTTCGTCTGTAAGAGATTCACTTAAAAAATAGGTTTTACACCGGTCATAGGTCGCCAGTGTCATCCAATTTTCTTCGGAAACATCTTTTGGATCATCAGGTGGCCAATCTACTGTAACAATTTGCATGCCGTTTTGCTCAACAGCGTAGTTTACGCTATTTTCTACAGGGAAGGCACACATCTTACGAAAAGCATCTGAGGTTAAGGTAAACACGACCTCCTCGTTCGTTGCTTTTCCTAAGTAAAGTTCGCCCATTAAATCAACAGGGCAACTTTCCTCATCAAGGTCTTTCCGTTCTTCACGTATAATTTTAAATTGCTGTAACATAAAAAACCTCCTTCTATACAGTGTAAATTGATACTTTGCTATTATAACATATATTCTACATAAAATCAACAATAAAATTGCTCTAAGTGGCGGAGACTAAAACCGTCAAAAATATGCATTTGCGTTTCACATAAAAAAGCGATATAATATAGATAGGAAAATTTTGTATTAGAGGTTCAAGCAAGAGGAGAAAAGAAATGATACAACGAATAAAAATGAAAGCTACATGTAAAATTTGTGGAGGAACACAGCGACAACCTTGTAGCGTTTGTAAAGGTTTTGGATACAAACCCAATAATCCTATTTATAGGATAGCAAATGCTTACAAGGAAGAGTTAGAAACCTGTAGCTGCTGCGGGGGGGAAGGCAAAGTGAATTGTATCTGCGTAACGGTAAAGAAAGTCGAACCCAAGAAAAACTAAAAGGGCCGATATGGCTCCTTTTAGCTTTTAGTAGAAAAATTTTGAAAAAGGCTTGACAAAGAAGGGAAAATGGTGTAAAGTATATTAGCATTACAAATTAAGAGGTAATCATATGGAGAAAAATGTTAAGATAAGTATGCTATGCCAAATTTATGGAAAATTGTTAACTGATAAGCAATTACATGTGTTAGAGGATTATTATAATAACGATTATTCTTTATCGGAAATTGCAGAGAATTATCAAATAACAAGGCAAGCAGTAAGGGACAATATCATGAAGGGGGAAGCAAAACTTTTCGAATATGAAGAAAAGCTAGGTATGATGAAAAAGACGTTAGAACAAGAACAGCAAATTGAAAAAATACTTTCAGAATTAGCGAAAATTGAAACGAAATTTTCGGATAAGAAAATTGCTAGTATTTTAGAACATGTGAAAAAAGAATTGAATTGTTTGGTATAACCCATACAATCATAAGGGAGGAATTATGGCTTTTGAAGGATTATCTTCCAGATTACAAGAAATAACAAGAAAGTTTAAGGGAAAGGCAAGAGTTACAGAGAGTGACCTAAAAGATATGCTAAGAGAAGTAAAACTTGCTATGTTAGAGGCAGATGTTAATTATAAAATCGTAAAAGATTTTATGGCAAGTGTGAATGAAAAAGCACTTGGGCAAGAAGTACTAAAGTCACTAACACCGGGACAACAAGTTATTAAAATTGTAAAAGATGAGTTAGTGGAACTACTAGGAGGAACCGAAAGTAAAATTGGGTTTAACCCAAACCCTCCTACCATTATTATGTTAGTAGGTCTTCAAGGTTCTGGAAAAACCACAACAGCAGGAAAACTTGCCAACTTACTAAGAAAGCAAGGAAAAAATCCATTGCTCGTTGCTTGTGATGTATACCGTCCAGCAGCGATTAAACAATTGCAAGTAGTAGGAAAACAATTAAACATTCCTGTTTTTGCAAACGAAGAATCCAAAGATGTTGTGCATATTGCCAAACAAGCCATGAATGTGGCTATTTCCAAACTAAATGATGTGGTTATTATTGATACCGCAGGTCGATTACATATTGATGAAGCATTAATGGAGGAACTAAAAAATCTAAAATCAAATATGAAACCACATGAAATTTTACTAGTAGTTGATGCCATGACAGGTCAAGATGCAGTTAATGTAGCAACTTCTTTTAATGAAGAAATTGGCATAGATGGAGTAATTTTAACAAAGCTAGATGGAGATACTCGTGGTGGTGCGGCATTATCGGTAAAAAAAGTAACAGGAAGACCAATTAAATTTGCAGCAACAGGAGAAAAGTTAAGCGATATTGAAGTATTTCATCCAGAACGTATGGCATCTAGGATATTAGGAATGGGAGATGTCCTTTCCATTATTGAAAAAGCAGAAGAAGCCTTTGATGAGGAAGAAGCCTTAAAATTAGAACAAAAACTAAGAAAGCAAGAATTTGATTTAGATGATTACTTAACACAATTAAGGCAAATGAAAAAAATGGGTTCATTTTCGTCTATTTTGAAAATGATTCCGGGAATGAATGCCCTAAAAGATATTAAAATCGATGATAAAGAATTTGTAAGAATAGAAGCAATTATTTGTTCTATGACCAAAAAAGAAAAAAGAAATCCAAAATTACTAAATGGTTCAAGAAGAAAAAGAATTGCAACAGGTGCAGGAGTAACTGTACAAGAAGTAAACAAATTTATGAATTCCTTTGAAATGACTCAAAAAATGATGAAAAAAATGAAAAACAACAAAGGTATGAAAAATATGTTAAAAGGCATAAATCCAGAGGACTTGAAGGGATTTAAAATGTAGAACCCCCAGTCGCCTATCGGCGACAGCCCCCTTAAGTAAAGGGGCCTTTGTATAGAGATAGTTCTTCGGAGGGTTCTTAAACCGTCATCAAATTTTTAAATTTATATGAATAAACACATTTGCAGGAGGTGAATGAAAAATGGTAAAAATCAGATTACAAAGAGTAGGAGCAAAAAAAGCCCCATTCTATCATATTGTTGTTGCAGATTCAAGAAGAGCAAGAGATGGAAAAATCATTGAACAAATTGGTACATACAATCCAATGACAGAACCATCTACAATTGTACTTAACAAAGAAAAAGTAGAAACATGGATAAAAAATGGTGCAAAACCAACCGATACCGTAAAAGCTTTAATTGAAAAAGCAAACTAGGAGGAGCAGATTTATGAAAGAAATGCTTGAAATTATGATTAAAAACTTAGTTGCCAGTCCAGACCAAGTTACCATTACAGAGGAACAAAAAGAAAATGTAACACAATTTTTGGTAAAAGTAGCGAATTCCGATATGGGAAAAGTAATTGGAAAACAAGGAAGAATTGCAAAAGCTATTCGTACTGTTGCCAAAGCAATTGCAAGCAAAGAAAACCAAAAGGTAAATATTGAATTTATAGAAGATTAAGGAAGCAAAATGGAAACATTAATGGAAATTGGTCAAATTGTAAACACTTATGGAATAAAGGGATTTGTAAAAGTACAACCTTTTACCGACGATATACGTCGTTTTGAAGACCTTAAACAAGTTTATCTTCAGGTTAAAGAAAGGTTAGAAACCTTTGAAATTGAAGAAGTAAAGTATCATAAACACATGGTATTATTAAAACTAAAAGGAATTGATGATATAAATCAAGCTGAAAAATACCGAAATGCTTATCTAAAAATAGACCGCAAAGATGCCGTAATCTTACCAGAAGATACCTATTTTATCGCCGATTTATTAGAAATGGAAGTTACCACAGAAGAAGGAGAAATATTAGGAAAAATTACCGATGTTTATCCAACTGGTAGTAACGATATTTATGTGGTAAAAAATGAAGAAGGAAAACAAATTTTATTACCAGCCATTCGGGCAAGTTATAAAAAAGGTAGATGTTGCAAGTAAACAAATGACGGTTCATTTGTTAGAAGGTTTAAGATAGCAAAAGGTATTGTTTAGAAAGGAAAAACAAAAATGAAATTTGATGTTTTAACCTTATTCCCAGAAATGTTTGCACCATTAAAGGAAAGTATTATCGGAAGAGCAGTGAAAAACAATTATATTGAGATAAGTATTACCAATATAAGAGATTTTTCAAAAGATAAGCATTTAAAAGTAGATGATACACCATATGGTGGTGGTGCAGGAATGGTAATAAGACCAGATGTGGTATATGATGCGTACTTTTCCGTAAAAAGGGAAAATTCCAAAGTGATTTATTTAACACCACAAGGGAAAACGTTAGACCAAGAAAAAGTGCAAAATTTAGCAAAAAGCGACCATATTGTTCTTCTATGTGGACATTATGAAGGCATTGACCAAAGAGTAATTGACGAAATTGCTCCAGAGGAAATTTCAATTGGCGATTATGTTCTAACCGGTGGAGAACTTCCGGCAATGGTGGTAATGGATAGTGTGGCAAGATATGTAAGTGGGGTGCTAAGTAGTGATTCGATAAAAGAAGAATCGTTTGCAAGTGACAGACTGGAATATCCGCAATACACAAGACCAGAAGTTTTTAAGAATAGAGAAGTACCTAAGATTTTAAAATCTCGGTCATCATGAAAACATTGAAAAATGGCGACACCAAAAGTCGTTAGAAATCACTTTTAGGAAAAGACCAGATTTATTAAAAAAAGAAAATCTTACCAAAGAGGAATTGGAATATATCAGAAATTTGAAAGAAAAAAATTAGAAAAGGAGGAAAATTTTCAAATGGATATTATAAAATCAATTGAACATGAACAATTAAAAAATAAAGTTCCAGTATTAGACGTAGGAAACACCGTAAGAGTTCATGTTAGAATTAAAGAAGGAAACAGAGAAAGAATTCAAGTATTTGAAGGAATTATTATTAAAAAACAAGGTGGAGGAGTAAACGAAACTTTTACAGTAAGAAGAATTTCGTATGGTGTAGGAGTAGAAAAAACATTCCTAGTACATTCTCCATTAGTGGAAAAAGTAGAATTAGTAAGAGTAGGTAAAGCAAGAAGAGCAAAATTATTCTACTTAAGAGACAGAGTAGGAAAAGCATCGAAAACAAAGGAAAAACTAGGAGCAAGAATTGAAAACAAAGAAATCGTTTTAAAAGAAGAAATGACAGAACAACCAGCTACCGAAGAAGTAAAAGAAGTTGTAGAACCAGTAGCAGAAGTAGCAATAGAACAAGCACCTGAAGCAGTAGCACCAGAAGAAGCACCAGCTGTAGAAACCACCGAAGTAGTAGAAAAAGAAGTAGTAGACACTGTAAAAGAAGAAGTAGTTGAAACAGTAGAAGAAGCACCAAAGGCAGAAGAAAAAGAAGAAGAAACTAAAACAGAGGAATAGATAATACGCTACAAAATAGAAAAAAATGAAAGAAGAGAAAGGATTAAAAAACAATAAATCCTTTCTCTTCTTTTTCTTCTTCTTATTGTCTAAACAATAAGAAGACGGAACAAAAACTATTCTGTGTAGCCCACTGGAAACTCAGACTTATGAAAGTATTTAACAGCTTCAGTAATCCTTGTTCCAACAGGAGGTGTGAATGGACGCATAGATGCAGTATCACACCAACATTCTGTGTCTTTTTCCACAGTAAAGAAAACGATATGGCCAGCCGCAGAAGAAGAGAACTTAAAATCTTCCACATTGTCATAGCCGATAACAACATCTCCTTTCATGAGTGTTAAGCGATTCCGTATTTCCTTTTTTTTGTTGTTTTGTCCCATATTTTTATGCTCCTTTCATATAGTATAGAGCTATTATAACACATTTACATAAATTGTGCAAGAAGGTTATGTTTTACATAATTTGACTTTTTAGTAGGCATTTGCCATAATATAAATGTAAACATTTTTTTATGACATTCCTGTGCATTTTCAATACAGGATAAAGGAGGGTCAATGACTAACGAATTGAAAAAACATTCAGCAATATGGTGCTACGACGGCATCATAGCCGTATTTCCACTTTCTTCTGAGGAGGTACCAGTAGAGACGGTAGCATTATCTCAGTTTGAGAAATGCTATGCCGTTAATAATGGTAAGCTCTGCTTTGTAGAGGATAACGAAGTATTCGTTGTTCCCTACAACGGACAGGCAATTAGTTGCCTTAAAAGAGCGGGATTTCGCAAAGAAAATTTTTACGTACCTTTTAGTAATGGAGAGTACCCCAAAAAGGTATTGTCCTTTATAGAGGAACGTAAAAAAGAAGAAAACCTGGTAGAAACATGTGCGATGTACATTGAAGCACATGGCTTTACACAGGATAGTGGAGATGTTCTTAGGAACGACCTGCGCCAGATTTATAGGCGGCAGCATCTCCAATGTTAGTCAAGCTCCTTGGCAAGCAGTGCAAGTCTGGGAGCGTTAGGGTTATCTTCGGATGGCCCTTTATATAATTAATATTTTTGTGCTAAACCAATAGGGGACAGGAGGTATATATGATACTTTATGGTCAAGACAAATTAAAAAAGGAAATGGAGCATATTGTACGGAATATTTGCGAAATAAAGACGTACGAATTAGAAAAATTAATAAGAAACATAGAGGACGAAATTAAAAAAAGAGAGAGGCTTCAAGTAAGTCAGTTAGAGAAAATTTTTAAAGATTATGCAACCTATACTTACTACTATTTGGAACCAGGAAGATCGAGGATTTCCATTAAGTTGGTAGATAAGTTGAAGGAACTAATGCAAAATGGTTGTTATTTCGAACATAATGGGGAAAAATTTGTGATCGAATATACAACAGAGTATGGAAGCCGTGCAGGGGAAAAATTTAAAGAATCAATTACCTTCGAAGTTCAAAAAATAGGTAATATACAAAAGATATAGCACAAAGAACAAATAAGTTTAAAGGAGCAAGATCTTGCTCCTTTAAACTTATTTCCTACTAACTTCCGCATACTTCTTTAGTTTCTCATAAGCAAGTGCATTTATGGTTCCGGATGGGAAGTGACCGTTTTTGTCTTTTTTTCCGGCAGGGACTCCGGTTAGTACTTCTATTCCTTCTTCAATGGAAGAAACAGCGTAGATGTGGAAGGTTCCTTTTTTGCAAGCTTCTACAATTTCATCCGATAAGCTTAGGTTATCGATGTTTTGTACGGGTATCATGACTCCATGAGAACCGTCTAATCCTCTCATTTTGCAGATTTGGTAAAAGCCTTCTATTTTTTCATTCACACCACCAATTGGTTGAATTTCCCCTTTTTGGTTAACCGAACCAGTAACGGCAATGGATTGATTAATTGCTACACCAGATAAGCTAGAAAGTAGGGCATATAATTCGGTACTAGAGGCACTATCGCCATCGACTCCATTGTATAATTGTTCAAAACAAATACTAGCCGTTAGTGATAATGGAATATCTTGTGCAAACATTTCCCCAATATAACCACTTAAAATATAGACACCTTTGGAGTGAGAAGAACCGGAAAGTTCTACTTCACGCTCAATATTAATAATACCAGATTTTCCTGTATAGGTATTTACTGTAATTTTGGAAGGTTTTCCAAAGGAGTAATCTCCAATCGTCATAACAGTTAATCCATTAATTTGCCCAACTTTTGCACCAGAAGTGTTAATTAATAAGGTGTTTTCACGTATCATTTCTGTATAGCGTGAATCGTATTTTTTAACACGGTCAATTCGTTCTTCTAAGGTTTTTGTAATAAAATCTGCGGTTACTACTTTAGATTTTGCTAGTTTTGTCCAAGTACAAGCTTCGGCTACAATTTCAGAAAGGTCATTAAATCGTGTGGATAACTTTTTCTTACTATTGGCAAGTTTGGAAGAGTATTCCACCATTTTTGCCACGGCACTGGCATCCAAAGGTGGTAAATCTTCTTGTTCACAAAAACCATGAATAAAACGAGCAAGTTTTAATTCATTTTCCTCATTCTTTGGTGCGTCATCTTCAAATTCTACTTTTACTTTAAATAGTTTCTTAAAATCCGAATCCATAGCAAGTAGGGTATGGTAAATATTTGAACTACCAATTAAAATTACTTTTAAATCTAGTGGAATTGGCTCCGGTTTTAAAGAAATCATTACCATAGAACTACGTTGGTCAACTGCATTTTCAATGTTTAATTCCTTAATACGTAAAGCCTTTTTTAAGGCATCATAACATAGGGCATTGGATAACAAATCTTTTGCTTGTAGCATAATGTATCCACCATTTGCACGGTGCAAAAGTCCAGGTTGTAACATGGTATAATCGGTTTTCAAAGAGCCATAATAGTTTTCATATTCTAGCTTTCCAAATAAATTATGGTAGGAATAGTTGGAATCCATTACAACAGGAGAACCCTCTAATTCACTATTATCAATAAATAAATTAACACGATAATTAAGCCAAGGTTGTTTTGGTTCTTGACGTGGACCTGGTTGGTTTTGTACAGGTTGTGCATTTGGTTGTGGTTCCATAAATAATGGAACATTTTTTAGAATGTCTTTTTTCACATTATCTAAAAATTTATTTACTTTTTTATTACGTTTATATTTCGATTTAATATAATTAATATGGGTATTGATGGTAAGTAAGGCTACATTGGATTGCCATTCTTCAATTTTTTTATCGGAGGCTTTCTCAATAGCTTTAATTTCAGCAATGGTTGCTAAAATTTGTTCTTGTACAATACCAGATTTACTTTCAAAATCCTTTTTAATAGCATCATCTAATTTATCAAACTCGTCTTCTTCAATCGTTTTTCCATCAATAACAGGCATCATATAAATACCATTTTGAGCAGTTTTCACTTGAAAACCATATTTCATCGATTCTTTATTTAGTTTCTCTAATAGGGAAGAACGCTTTTGTTCAAATTCTTGTTTAATTAAGGTCTTTTCCTTTTCGAAATCTTCGTTACTAAAGGTTTTATTAATATCGGCTTTGATATCTTTAATAAAACTTTCCATGTCATCTTTAAATTCTTTTCCAAGCCCTGCGTTAAAAGAAACGGCAATTGGCTCATTTGGATTATCGAAATTATAAATATAGCACCAATCTGAAGGTGTTTTTTCCTTTTTGGAAATTCGTTTTAAGTAATTCTTTGTGTACATGGTTTTTCCAACACCATCGGGACCTTCTAAGTATAAGTTGTATCCTTTTACATCGACACTAATTCCAAATTCTAATGCTTTAATACCACGTTCTTGTCCAATTCCCGTATCGATTGCATCAATTTCGGACGTATCTTTAAATTTAAATACATTTGGATTACAATAATCTTTTAATTGATGGTAGTTTAATTCATTTTTCTTCATTCGTTTCTTCTCCTTTATTAATGAACGATATACATTCATTTTTAATTTTATTATGGATGATCTTTTGCTATTCTATACTTCATAAATCGATTTATTTCATATAGATGTTTTAAAAATAATAAGTCATAATAATAGCATTTTCCTTCAAAAATGATTTTAACACATCTTTGTAAATCATGCTACCATTTCCGACAAATAAGACAAGTTTGTTACAAATTTTTAATGTTTTTGTAATATTATAGTATTTTAACAAAAAAATACTTGACAAATAGAAACAAATGTTTTGAAATAGTATCGAATTGAAAGTAGGATGTGATATTAATGGAAAAAGAAAATAGTAATATTGCACCAATTAATGAAAAAGAAAACGTAGTAACATATGAAATAGAGAATATTAGAAATTTAATTTATACAATAAGAGGAAGGCAAGTAATGCTAGATAGCGATGTGGCAATGTTATATAAAACAGAAACGAAGAGAATAAATCAAACAGTAAAGAGAAATATTGAAAGATTTCCAGAAAAATTTTGCTTTAAACTGACACAAATAGAATTTGAAAACTTGAAGTCACAATTTGTGACTTCAAGTTTAAGGAATGAGAATTTATATGGGGGAAGAAGAAAAATACCATTAGTATTTACAGAGCAAGGAATAGCAATGCTTTCAGGATTGTTAAAGAGTGATATATCTCGAAGTTTAATAAACAATATCCAAGTTTAAAAATTTCATATACAAATAAATTTCATGATCGATTTATTGTGATTGATAATCAAGAATTATACCACATAGGAGCATCGTTAAAAGATTTAGGTAAGAAATGTTTTGCAATTTCTAAAATAGAAGATAGAGAGTATGTAGAGAAAATAAGTAAATTTAGTTGAAATCATAGTGAAATTATGTTAATATAATAACAATATATTTTTTATTTCTTGATTTAAAAGAAAAATAACTATTAATTATTACAACAGGAGGTAGACATATGGGATGGACTCATGACTTTATTAACGGTTCGTACTATGAAGATGATTGGACAGGAGAAAGGATGTCAACACATGAATATTACGAAAGGCAAAGAAGAAGGGAAAACCTTCGGAAAGGACAACACTATATTTTAATAGAAACATGTGAGGGTCAAATAAGAGGAAAGAAGACGTATTGTGATATTCGCAAATGGAACTATTATGCGGATCAAGAAGAGGCACCAAAGGATATAGTTATTTTATCAGAAAAGGAGTATATAAAAAATGAAAAAAGAAACTCTTATTATCGCAAGTACAAAGGAGACCACTATTTATCGGTAGAAGTCGACAGTAATGTAAAATTAAAAGTTGATAAAGTAGAAGAGATTCAAGGATTTTTTATATGTACGACAAAGGGCAAAGGAACATTATATACGAAAGAAGAATTTCAAGAAAAAATTCTTCCTTAAATTTAATTTGTATGTAAAAGTATGAAAGCGGTCGCAATGCGACCGCTTTACCCGAAGACATTTCAATCATTGGATAATGCTTTATATTTTCTAAATTTAGTTGCTATAGAATGTTTAAAAAAAGCATGTCATAATAATAGCATTTTCTTTTTGCTTGTAATAATTTTTCCTTTGTCCCATTTTTTGAAAATGATGTTTTTCATATAGCAAAATTGCAGGTTTGTTGTTTTCGTTTACTTCCAAAGTAAGGCTAGGTAATTTTTTTTGTTTTGCGATTTTGATAAGATGTTCTAAAAGTTTTGTACCAATTCCTTGGTTTCGACAAGTTTTTTTTGTAACAATATTGGTAATGTGAATATCGTCAATGGCTGTCCAAATACCAGCAAAACCAACGATTTTTTCATCTTGTAAACAGACAAAATATTCGGAATGTTCATTTTGTAATTCTTGTTTGAATACGGAAACTGTCCAAAAATCGTCAAAATCGGTAAGTAGGGTATCTTGTATTTCTTCTAAATCGGAAAGTGACATGGGGCGTATGGTTAACATTTGTTTTGTTCCTCTCTTTCTCTTTCGGCATTGGATTTTTTTAAATACATAGGTTGCAAAGCAGAATTTTCCGATTTTTTCAAAGCAGAGAACCCAGCAAGCCCAGTAGAATAAGCACTTATGGAAGTGACCTCGTCTTGAAAAAGGGCATTTTCATTCAAAGATGATTTTAACATATCTTTGTAAATCGTGCTACCATTTCCGACAAATAAGACAGGTTTATTACAAATTTTTAATATTTCTGTAATATTAGAAATGGTATCGGCTAAAAATTTTCCTATTTGAGTGTACATTCCGTTTTTTAATTCATAAAGAGAATAATAAACATTATCATGTTTGGCATCGATTAAAGAGCAAATAAGCCCTTCCCTTTTAGAGGAGTAGGCAAGTGAGGTAAGAGAACTAATGCCAAGAGTTGGTTTTTTGGTAACATCCTCGAAAGCTTTTATGGTAGAGATTCCAATACGAATACCAGTAAAAGAGCCGGGTCCTTTGTCACAAACAAATAAGTCGATGTCATGAACTGATAAGTTTGTTTGTAAAAATAAATCTCGAATAAGGGGCATTAATTTTACTGAATGCGTATTGGCATCATCGATTTGTAATTCTTTTATTAAAGTAGAGTCTTCCAAAATAGCCACTGCACATACGTTTGAAGAAGTAGTAATACTTAAAATTTTCATAATTCGTTTTTATCCTTTCCGTTTTATTAATTTTATATTCATGTTATGTATTAGCATATCAAATTAAGCTTATTTAAAATGGTTTCGTACCTTTTTCCGTGAGGCTCAAAAGTTAAGGTTCGTTTGGTTTCATTTTTAAAATCACGTGTAAAGTGAATTTGTAAATATTCCTTTGGCAAAGTCTCTTTAATTTGCTCGCCCCATTCAATAAGGCAAATACCATTATCAAAATATTGCTCTCCACCAATGGCATAAAATTCATCACTAGAAGATAGGCGGTAAACATCGAAATGATAGATATTTTGATTATTGGCATGGTATTCATTTACAATGGTAAAAGTAGGACTAGAAATTTCTTCCTCAAGTCCGAAATAACTTAAAAAACCTTCGGTAAATTTGGTCTTACCAGAACCCAAATCGCCGAGATAAAACGACAATATCGCTGTTTGTTAAGGCGCTTGCCAAGCTTTTGCCAAGTGCCATGGTATCGCTACCGTGAATTTGAAACATATGTGTACATAATAAAACTTCCTTTTTTTCGATATTTTATACAAGTATTCTATATTATTCTAACAAAAAAGTAAATTATTATTGAAAAAAAGATGAAAAAAAACTTTCAAAAAGTATTGACAAACAATTCAATAACCCTTATAATTTATTAATGTCGGTGGAAGAAATGCAGGTGTAGTTCAATGGTAGAATTCCAGCCTTCCAAGCTGGCTATGCGGGTTCGATTCCCGCTACCTGCTCCAAAACCAACTTAACACGCGCCCTTAGCTCAGTTGGTCAGAGCAACCGGCTCATAACCGGTGGGTCCAAGGTTCGAATCCTTGAGGGCGCACCATAAAATAATTAAATATATGGACAGGTGGCCGAGTGGCTAAAGGCGGCAGACTGTAAATCTGTTCTCATACGAGTACGAAGGTTCGAATCCTTCCCTGTCCACCAATACAAGTATTTCAGTGCTTGTATTTTTTTATGTTTTTAATCTTATTTTAAGTTTTATGGTATAATATAGAAGAAAACAAACGGAGGTGGCATATGAAAATATTACTAATAGAAGATGATGCTATTTTATCCGATACCATTAAACAATGCCTTATAAAGCAATATGATGTAGAGCAAGCCTATGATGGTGAAGAGGGAATTGCATTTGCATTAGAGAAGATATATGATTTAGTTATATTAGATATTATGATGCCAATTAAAAATGGGTATGAGGTATTAAAGGAGCTTAGAGAAAATCAGGTAGAAACACCAGTGCTTATATTAACGGCAAAAGATGCACTTCAAGATAAAGTATTGGGGTTTCGTGCGGGAGCCGATGATTATTTAGTAAAACCCTTTGAAAGAGAAGAATTACTTTTAAGAATAGAAGCCATTCTTAGAAGAAGCCATGGGTTACATAGAGAAAACAAAATTAGATATCAAGAATTGGAATTAAATTTATCCAATCGACAAGTCATGATAGGTAATCAAGAAATCAATCTACAAGGAAAACAATTTGATATGCTAGAATACTTGTTAACCTATAAAAATACCATTATTACAAAAGACCAGATTTTTGATAAAATATGGGGATTTAATTCAGAAACAACGACCAATGTAGTGGAAGTGTACGCAAGTAGTATGCGAAAAGAATTAAAGAAATACGGGTATGATAAATATTTAAAAACCATTCGTGGAGTAGGATATATTTGGGTGGAGTAAAGGAAAAATGATGATAGTAAATGAAGAAAAAATAATACGAAAACAATTAATAAAAAATATGTTATATAATTTTCTAATTCTTACTATAATTTTTATGCTTTTTGGAATATTGATGTTTCATACATTACAAGCATTTGTGTATGAATCTTCGAACCGAGAATTAAATTTTGTGAAAGAAAAAATGGAAGAAGGTAAAAATCCAATAATACGAAAAGGGAATGAAAAAGGATTAGAACAACCAAAAGAGAAACGATTGGAAATGGTAGAATTGCAACTAAATCCACGTGTTATCTATGTGGTAAGAGATGAACAAGGGAATATCAAAAATACAGATAAAATAGGAAGAATTTATGATGAATTTGGAGAAAGTATTTCCTTTGACAAAACAAAACTAAATAGCATTTATGAAATGCAAATAAATAACCGCTACTATTACCGAGGCATAAATATAAGAACAACCAATGAATTGGGAGAAACTCAATATGTTCAGTTATTAATTAATGTGGACTCCGAAAAAATGATGATGGACAATTACTTAAAAATATTAATGATAGGAATTGGGATTACCATTATGCTATCGCTAATTGCAAGCTATATGATATCCAAAAGAGCCTTAGAGCCAATTGTAGAAAACTGGAAAAAGCAAACCGAATTTGTACAAAATGCTTCACATGAATTACGTACACCTCTTACCATTATTCAAACAAAGCAAGAATTACTACTACAAGAACCCAATAAAAAGATTATTGACAAATCGGAAGACATTATGCTTACTTTAAATGAAGCCAAACGATTATCAAAAATGACAAAGGATTTAATGTTACTTGCAAGAGCAGATGTAGAACAAATTGACCTTGCCAAAGAAGAGGTGGATTTGGATGAGTTTATGCAAGAAATGATAGCACCATATAAGGACTTTGCAAAAATGGAGAAAAAGAAGGTAATCTTAGACTTCAATTGGAACGAAACAATTGCTATTGATAAAAACAAAATTCATCAAGTAATGGTCATTTTGCTAGATAATGCGATAAAATACACAAAACCAAACGATACGATTACCATTCAAACCAAACGAAAAGAAGGAAAATGTATCATCGAAGTGAGTGATACAGGAATTGGGATTTCAGAAGAGGGATTAAGACATGTATTTGAACGTTTTTACAGAGAAGATAAGGCAAGAAGTAGAAAAACAGGAGGAACCGGACTTCGGATTATCCATTGCACAATATCTAGTTTCTCTTCATAAAGGAAGTATTAAAATAACAAGAAATGAACCAACAGGAACCATTGTTAGCATTCGATTACCAAAATAGAAATCCCCCAGCGGCTTCGCGGTAGCCCCTTTGTTAAGGGGCTTTCCTGTAAGTTATTCGAAGTTTGTATGCAATAAGTAAGTGCAAAATAATGAAAGAGGAGGAATTATGTTAGAAAAGCTAAGTAATTGCAGGTTGTGCCCACATAAATGTGGGGTAAATCGATTAGAGGGGAAAAAGGGAATATGCCATTGTGATGATAAGTTAAAAATAGCTCTTGCGTCGTTACATTTTTATGAAGAACCGTGTATAAGTGGAGTTAATGGCTCAGGGACGGTGTTTTTTACAAATTGTAATTTGCAATGTAAGTATTGTCAGAATTATGAAATTAGTCAGTTACAAAAGGGAAAAGAAGTTACCATAGAGCATTTGGCGGATATTTTTGTTCGTCAGCAACAAAAGGGGGCACATAATCTTAATTTGGTAACACCAACTTCGTATGTGTACCATATTATAGAGGCACTTGATATAGCAAAAAAGAGAGGCTTATCCATTCCTGTTATTTATAATACAAATGGCTATGAAACCGAGGAAACCATTCAAGAGTTAGAAGGATATATAGATGTGTATTTACCAGATTTAAAATATTATTCCGATGAGATTGCTAAAAAATATTCGGGTGTGGATAACTATTTTGAAATAGCAACAAAGGCAATTAGGCAGATGTATAAGCAAGTTGGAAAAGTGACATTGAATGAACAAGGAATGGTACAAAAAGGAGTTATCCTTCGTCATTTAGTATTACCAAATCATATACAAAATACCAAACACATTTTGAAATGGATAAAAGAAAATTTACCACAGAATATTTGGGTTAGTGTAATGGCACAATACTTTCCAACCTACAAAGCAAAAGAAGATGAGCTAATTAACCGAAAATTAACGAAAAAAGAATACAAACAAGTAGAACAATATTTGTATTCCTTAAACCTAGAAAATGGCTACATACAAGAATTAGGTAAGCACGAAGAAGAATACGTACCAGAATTTGATTTTAGTGAATAAAAATAGAAAAAAGGAAGTAACTTTCGTAAAAAAAGTTGTTTCTTTTTTTGTTATGCAAAATTACATTATTGGTAACTATTCAGAAGCAAACAATTAGCTTTAAGAACCCCCAGTCACGCTCCCGCGTGCCAGCCCCCTTGTTAAAGGGGCTCTCTTGCAACGCTTTGTAAGACCAAGTAAATTTGAGTTATTAATAAATTATTATATTCTTAATATTATTTTTATCATTTTGTACTTGCGTATTGCATACAAACTTCAAAGACCTTACAGGAAAGCCCCTTTAACAAGGGGGCTGGCGCGGAGCGACTGGGGGTTCTTAGAACATTATTTGTAGCAGCATTTATTACTGAATAATTACTTTTATTTAAGGTTGCTTTAAGGTTTGCTCTATATAATACAGTCGAGGAGGAATGAAGATGAAAGAAAAAATAATTTATTTAATCTTAGGAATTCTAATAGGAGCCATTCTAACAGCAGGAGGATTTATGCTATTTTCACCAAAAGGAAAAAGACCAAATGAAGATTTTCCAAGAGGAGCAATGGAAAATCGAATAAGAGGTGAGAGACCAGATGATATGCTACAGCCAGCAGAAAACAAAGAAGAAGCAAATATGTAGTGTAAAGGTAACAGTACAAGAACAGTAAATCGGAAAGGAAGGAAATAAAGTATGAAAAAGAAAAGTAAAATGGTGTGGTTAATTGGCATCTTAATTCTTATTTTGGTTGGGATGATATATGCCTATATGACATCTGGGGTAACAACAAATGCTAGTACAAGTGACGAAAGTTCGGCTACTACAAAAGATGTCCAAGTTTCGTATCAGACCATTACGAATAATTTAACAAGTTCTGGGGAGATTGCAAGTGGGGTAACCGAGACTTTGGAACTAAATACGTATCGCTATTTTAAAGAAATTTATGTGGAAGAAAACGATTTTGTAGAAGAGGGAGCTAATATTTTGAAATATACCAATGGAAGCTATTTAACAGCTCCATATAATTGTGTGATTACCAAAATATCCATTCCAGAAGAGGCAGGCGATCGATGTACTTCTATGCATAATATTGAAGTACAAAGTACCAATGAACTTACCATGAATATTAGCATTGAAGAAGAGGAGATTGCAAAAGTAAAAGTAGGGCAAGAGGTGAGTATTACAGTAAATGCATACGAAGATAAAACCTATATAGGAACTGTGAAAAAAATTAACCAAATCGGAACTTATGCAAGTAATGGGTCTAGTTTTTCAGCAGTGGTAAGTTTTACAAACGATGGTGATGTAAAAATTGGTATGTCTGGAAGTTGTAGTATTACCTTAGAAAAAGCCGAAAATGTAATTAGTGTACCAATTGAAGCGGTTCAAACCAAAAACAATGAAAAATATGTTGTTGTAAAAAAAGAAGATGGAACAACTCAAGATGTGGCAATTACCACAGGTATTTCCAATGACGCTTATGTAGAGGTAACCTCTGGTCTTAATGGAAATGAAGTGCTTCAAATGACAGTACAAACAACAAATCAGAATAACCAAAGAGGCATGGGAATGCCTATGGGAGAAATGCCAGAAGGTTTTGAAAAAACAAAGCAAGAAAGAAGTAATATGCCACAAATGACACAAGGACAAAGAGGTGGTATGTAGTATGATTATTATGAAGCAAGTCAGAAAGAGCTACTTTTTAGGGCAAGAGGAATTAAAAGCGTTAGATGAAATTGATTTTACAGTAAAAAAAGGAGAGTTTGTTTCAATTGTAGGACCTTCTGGGTCACGGAAAATCAACACTTATGAACATGCTTGGGCTATTAGATATACCAGATAGTGGAGAGTATGTTTTGGATAAGGTGAATATTTTAAATCAGCCAGACCGAAAACTAGCAAGCCTTCGTAACAAAAAGATAGGTTTTATTTTCCAAAGTTTTAATTTACTCTCTAAACTAAATGCACTAGAAAATGTACAAGTGCCACTTATGTACCAAGGAATTCCAGCCAAAAAATCCAAGGAAATGGCATATTGGTATTTAGAAAAAGTAGGGTTAAAAGGAAGAGAAAAACATCATCCAAACCAATTATCAGGAGGGCAACAGCAAAGAGTTGCCATTGCAAGAGCATTATGTTGTAAGCCAGAAATTATTTTAGCAGATGAACCAACTGGTGCACTCGATTCTAAAACAGGAAATGAAATTATGAAGATATTAGAAGAAATGAACAGGGAAGGGCAGACCATTATTTTAATTACACATGATATTGAAATTGCTAAAAGAGCGAAACGAATGGTGAAAATTTTAGATGGCAAGTTGTATGAGGTGTAAAGGGGGGAGAAAATTGAAATTAATACAAATTATCAAAATTGCATTTAAAAATATTATTTCCAATAAACTACGTTCCATATTAACCATGCTTGGTTTAGTGATTGGTATTTCTTCTGTAATTGCACTAGTTGGAATAGGGAACGGTTCTTCAAGTGAAGTAAAGACCCAAGTACAAGCATTAGGAACGGATATTTTAACAATTGCCATTACTTCTACTGAAAATAGCTTATCTTATGAGAAATTAGAAGAAATAAAAGAACTTTCCAATATAAAAGAAGTAACTCCATTTAAAAATATAAGTGCTACTGTGAATAGAGGAAGTACAACGGTAACAAGAGCGAGTATCATAGGAACGAATGCGAGTTATTTAGAGGTTACCAATACAAAATTAGAAACAGGCAGAACAATATCGGTTATTGATATTGAAAACAAAAGTAAAGTATGTATATTAGGAAAAGACATTGCCACTAGTTTGTTTCGCTTAGCAGACCCTTTAGGGCAAAGCATTAAATTAAATGGTGATAATTATGTGGTAATTGGTGTATTAGAAGAACAAGGAAGTAGTATGGGGAATGATATTGACAGTAATATTCTAATTCCTATCACAACAGCAAAATATTTAGGAAGCGATACGAGTATTAATAATTTATATACAAAAGTAGAAGACGAAAATCGTATCCAAAGAACCATATCTAGTTTAGAAAATTATGTAAGAACAACCTTACAAATATCGTCTGATGAATATAGTGTTACTTCTCAAGATTCTATGCTAAATGCAGTGGATTCTATTGATAATACCTTATCTTTACTATTAGGGGGAATTGCCAGTATTTCTCTTGTGGTAGGAGGAATTGGAGTAATGAATGTAATGTTAGTATCGGTTACTGAACGAACCAAAGAAATTGGAATTAGAAAAGCATTAGGAGCCAAAAGAAGTGATATTTTATTTCAATTCTTAATAGAAGCTTTAGTGATTAGTATACTAGGAGGAATATTAGGAATTATCTGTGGTATCCTAGCTCGGAAATATAGCAACCAAAATAGGATATACCTTTGAATATTCAAATACAGTAGTAGCAATTTCCTTTACTTCAAGTGCATTAATTGGCATTCTTTTTGGCATATTCCCAGCCTACCGAGCAGCTAAACTAAACCCCATTGATGCACTAAGAGTGGACTAAAATTTGAAAAATTTACATAAATATGATATAATGGTATCAATATTGGGTATCAAGTAATCGTGTTGTTTTTGCGATTACGAAACCAATAAAATGACCTATCAAAGAAAAGGAGATAAAGATGAAAAGAAAAAGGACAGCAGTTACAGTGGTAGCCATATGCTTATGTGCAATGTTTTTTTGCACAACTCGGGCACAGGCAGAGGAGATAACTCCATCGACTTTTGAAGTTGAGGAGGAAAGTAGTATTGTTCTACAAGTTGGTCGAAGCAAGATAACCCCCTATGTATATCGAGATGGGAGGGTAGAGCAGGAAGGAGAAATAAGGGAGAAAATAGTAACTTATTACATTACCAAAAGAGGTGAAACTCTTGAAAGCATTGCTACCAAACTGAAGGTATCGCCAAAAGAATTGATGGCCGAGAATGAGAATATACCATTAGAGGACGGTACATATGCGGTAAGGACTTACCTGAAACTTCCCAAAGTAGACTGGAGCAAGGTCTCTACAAAGGTTTACTATTATGTAGAGAAAGGAGACTGTCTGTCGATGGTTTCAGAGCATTTTGAAATCGGCATATCTGAGATTGTTTCGTGTAATAATCAGGAAGGTGAGGTTGTTGTAAGCAGTGAGGGGGGATACACAAAAGACCTTACAAAGAAGGAGCCATGTAAAGGGGAAGACATATATGATATGTTTTTTATAAAGAAAACAATGTGGCTTATGGATAATCCAGAAAATTCGATATGGCGAATTAGTCCGGAGATTATAGACGACAACCTTATATATGCAGGCGACTTTATACGTATTAAGTAGGTTATTAGCAAAGCCGATGTTAGAGATGACATCGGCTTTGTGTATGTTTATTTGATTATTTTTCTAATTTGTAAAATACCTTCTTTCCTTTTTTCAAAATGGCGTAGCCATTTTGAAAGTCAGTATCAGATAACATATAATTTGTATCTTCAATTTTGTTATCATTTAAACTAATTCCACCTTGTGAAATAAGAGTTCTTGCTTGACCTTTTGATGGAGCAATGTTAGTTAGTAGAATAGCGTCTACAATGGAAAGATTGGTACTTTCTACTTTTACAGTAGGCATATTTTCTAAAGAACCAGAACCTTCAAATAGGGCAAGAGAGGCTTCTTCGGCTTTTTTGGCTTCTTCTTGACCATGAATTAATTTGGTAATTTCAAAAGCAGCAATTTTTTTAGCTTCATTAATTTGTTCTCCTGGTAGAGAAGAAAGTCTTTTTACTTCTTCCATTGGTAGGAAAGTAAGCATACGTAATACATCATATACTTCGGTATCTCCAATATTTCTCCAATATTGGTAAAATTCGTAAGGAGATGTTTTTTTAGCATCTAACCATAAAGCACCACTAACTGTTTTTCCCATTTTTTTGCCTTCTGAATTTAATAACAAAGGACAAGTCACACAAAAACTACCATTTTGGTGAATTTTACGAATTAAGTCAACACCAGCAAGCATGTTTGACCATTGGTCATCTCCACCAATTTCTACTTTACAACCTTGTGTTTCAAACAAATGTAAAAAGTCATAACTTTGCATCAACATATAGTTCAATTCGAAAAAGGTAAGACCTTTTTCCATACGTTGTTTAAAACATTCCGCATCTAACATACGGTTTACATTAAAATACACACCATAGGTACGAATAAATTCCATGTAATTTAAATCTAAAATCCAATCCCCATTATTCACAATAATAGCCGCATTATCCCCTTCAAAAGAAACAAATTTACTCACTTGTTTGATGATGTTATCAACATTTTTGGAAATTTCTTCTTTGGTAAGCATTTTTCTCATATCGGTTTTTCCACTTGGGTCACCAATAAAAGCAGTACCACCACCAACAAGAAGAATTGGTCTATGACCACATTTTTGAAAATACGACATCATCATAAGAGGAATAAAGTGTCCAATATGAATGCTATCAGCAGTAGGGTCAATGCCTAAGTAGACAGAGAAATGTTCCTGTTTTGCTAATTTTTGAAATTCCTCTTCAAAAGTAATTTGCTTAATTAAATCACGTTCTTTTAGTACTTCGTAAATTGATTTTGACATACTCATCATCCTTCCATTTTTTTTAAATTAAAATAAAGGGCAGATGGAAAATCTGCTCATTCGTATCAATAAAACATATGGGCGGAAATGAATTCCGCCCTTTCCATATGTAAATAGGACTTATCTTATAATTTAATATTTCCTATATGTAATTTACTAGAAATGTTTGAAAATTCCTCGTTTTCAAGATAACGATTTAAGTTTTTTACCGAAATTCCAGTATCAACTGCAATTGAGTCAATTGAATTTGCTTGAATTTCTCCTTCAAAATAAGTTCTTAATTTTGAAAGTTCAAAAGTATCTTTCGGGTTACAATGTTCGCATACATTGTGCTCAGATACAAAAAAACATCCACAACGATTACATTTTTTAAATTCCATAACCATCCTCCAAATTTCATATTCATACGAAAACGGATAAACAATATCTTTTGTTTTCTGACGTTATTCTACCATAAATTACAAAAAAAGAAAAGAAAAAAATAAAAAATCTTGACAAATTTTTTTATTGTGGTACGATAATAAAAAATAAAAATTAGGAGGAATGAAGATGAAAGCATATGTTTGTAAAGTATGTGGATATGTACATTTTGGAGAAGAAGCTCCAGAAAAATGCCCACAATGTGGAGCAGGAAAAGAAAAGTTTGAACTAAAAGAAGAAACAACAGGAGCAAAAGAATATGCAGATGAACACCAAATAGGAGTAGCAAAAGGATTAGATGAACAAGTAGTAAAAGGATTAAAAGATAATTTTATGGGAGAATGTACCGAAGTAGGAATGTATCTTGCCATGAGTCGCCAAGCAGATAGAGAAGGATACCCAGAAGTAGCTGAAGCGTATAAAAGATATGCATGGGAAGAAGCAGAACATGCAGCAAAATTTGCAGAATTATTAGGAGAAATTGTATACCCAGATACAAAGAAAAACTTAATGCTAAGAGCAGAAGCAGAATGCGGAGCATGCATGGGTAAAAAAGAACTTGCAACAAGAGCAAAAGAACTTGGATATGATGCCATCCATGATACTGTACACGAAATGGCAAAAGACGAAGCACGCCATGGTAGGGGATTTGATGGATTATTAAAAAGATATTTTAACTAAATAAAACCCAATTAAGCCAGCATGAAATGCTGGCTTAGCTTTACTAAAACAAGGCGCTGGTTGGGATGTATAGGTCATCTGGTGGAGTTACTAAGTCGTCTTGTGGCTTGTTACAAGATTGTATTTCTTCAATTTCAATAACGGGAATATTGCCATGGTAGTCGCCTTTTGTGATTTTTCCAGTAATTTCTACCCATGTATTATCGGAAAATTTTGAAGCTTCTTTGTAATTACATAGAAAGCCAACCACTAATGTTTGATTATCCGAAGTTACTTTCATATTTCTTGCAAGTACAAATTGTGTTTCGCTAAAATCATATACACGATAGACATATCCTGTAAAATGAATTTTTTGTCCTACATATTCATCTAAATTATCGTGAACAGCTTTTAAAATATTGGTATAATTGTCGGAATTGATGTTAGCCACATTTGGTGTAGGAAGACAAGTTGAATTTTGGTTTGTATGGAACATATCATAAATACGAAAACCAATCATACCGAAAAGCACAATGGCGACAATAACAAATAGGATTTTTAAAAGGAATTTATAATCAAATTTTACATTACAAATAAACATAGCATACCTCACTTATATATTAAATTATGGTATTACAATGTATGAAAGAGGGAAAACGTTTATGCTTATTTTTTGAAAATAAGCAGTTTAATTTGCCACTATTTAAAATATCAATAAAAAAATTTTAACAAAAAGTAAAAATAGTCTTGACAAATAAGAACAGATGTTTTAAAATAGTATCGAATGTTAGTTTGAATGTTTTCTAGAAAAATCTTGTTTTCAATTACTAGAAAGCAAACTGGGAAAATTGAGGTCGCAATTTGCGACCTCAAGAGTAAACATAAATCTTAAAAACTAGGCTTATTAGTTGTAAACTTAGAAAAAAATGACCAAAACTTGAGGTCACAATTTGTGACCTCAAATAAAAAGAATAAGGTTAAAGAAAATAAACAGAAAGATAGGAAGTGTCTATTATGAACCAAGAAAATAATATGATACTAATTAATGAAGAATTAAATGGAACAACATATGAAACAGAAAAAATTAAGAATTTAATTTACACAATACGTGGAAAGCAAGTAATGCTAGACAGTGATGTAGCAATGCTATATCAGTATGAAACCAAAAAGATTAATCAAACAGTAAAAAGAAACATAAAAAGATTTCCAGAAAATTTTTGTTTTCAATTAACAGAAAATGAATTGGAATGTTTAAGGTCACAATTTGTGACCTTAAAGGTAGACATAAACCAAGAAGGCTTAAAATCACAAATTGTGACATCAAGTCTAGAAGTGAAAGATAAATATTTGGAATTACAAAATAAAAATTTAAATAGAAATCAAAGAGGTCAACATAGAAAATATTTACCATATGTATTTACTGAACAAGGAATTGCAATGCTTTCTGGTTTACTGCGAAATGAAATTGCAATACAAGTAAGTATTAATATTATGAATGCATTTGTTGAAATGCGAAAATTTATTTCTAATAATGGGCAATTATTTGAACGTTTAACAAAAATAGAATATGAGTTATTAGAACACAATAAAAAATTTGATATCATATTTAATGAATTACAAAAAGATAGAGAAACAGAATTTAAACAAAAGATTTTTTACAAAGGACAGATTTATGATGCGTATAGTTTAGTAATTGACCTAATTCAAAAAGCCCAAAATAAGCTTGTCATCATAGACAATTATATCGATAACACGGTTTTAAACATGCTAACCAAGAAAAACAAAGACGTAGAAGTTCATCTCTTAACCTCACAAAATTGCAATCTTATGAAATTAGATATTCAAAAATTCAATCTTCAATACCCAACCCTAAAAATTTCCCATACCAACCAATTTCATGACCGATTTCTGATAATGGATGATAAAGAAATCTATCACCTACGGAGCCTCACTAAAAGACCTAGGAAAAAAATGCTTTGCCATATCGAAAATGGAAGATATGGAATTGGTGGAGAAAATAAAAGCAAGATAAAATTTTAAGGTGCCAAAATGGAACCTTAAATAAAAAATGAGATTATTTTTTTAAAATTACTATTAAAAAATCCCCTTTTAGTGTATAATAGTCTTGCAAACGACAAAAAATAAGAAAAGGGGACAAAAAATGATATACGGGTTAGTGGAAGTAGAAAAACCAAAGATGAACAAGAAAAAAATGATAATTGCCGTTAGTATAGCTATTATTGTAATAGCTTTGGTTTGTATTGCTATTTTCTATTTTGCTAAAATTCATGGACAACCCCTAGAAAACACTAATACAGTTCAAACAGATACTTCGACTATAGTACCAGAAGAAACCAAACAAAAGCAGAAGCATATAGCAGTTGTTAATTTCTTACCAATGTACTCAGAGGAGGCAAAAGCAAGGTTAAATAATATTTATCATTCTGGAGAAAAGGCAGTCTATTTAACTTTTGATGATGGACCATCCAAAACTGTTACACCACTTATTTTAGACCTATTAAAACAAGAAAACATAAAAGCAACGTTTTTTCTTCTTGGCTCTAGGGTGGAGTTAAATCCTAGTATAGTAAGAAGAGAATATGAAGAAGGGCATTATATTGCAAACCATGGTTACTCACATGTTTATCCACAAATTTATAGTAGCATAGAAGCGATATTAGATGAATATAATAAAACAAGGCAAGCTATACAAAATGCCATAGGCTTAGAGTATGATGGGCATTTATTCCGTTTTCCAGGTGGTTCGACGGGTGGAAAATATAAAAAAATAAAAGAAGAAGCAAAGCCAATACTTGAAGAAAATCAAATTGGTTATATTGATTGGAATGCATTAACCAATGATTCAGCAGGAGCCAAAACCAAAGAAGCTTTATTAGAAAATATGATAGAAACGGTAGGCGAAAAAACAACGGTTGTTATATTAATGCATGACGCAGGAGATAAAATTTTAACTTATGAGGTATTACCCGAAATTATTGCCTACTTAAGAGAAAAAGGATATATTTTTAAAAATTTTTATGACATTATGGAATAGAGTCTTGACAGAATACAAATTTAGCAATAAAATACATTATGAACAGAATTTCAAAAGAAAAGGAGGGGAAATTTATGCCACTTGTAACAACAAAGGCAATGTTTGAAAAATCGATGAAAGAACATTATGCCATTGGTGCTTTTAATGTAAACAATATGGAAATTATACAAGGAATTATGGATGCTGCTAAGGAAGAAAAATCTCCAGTGATTTTACAAGCATCTTCAGGAGCCATTAAATATGCAAGAGTTAACTATTTAATGAAAATGGTTGAAGCAGCTGTAGAAGAAGCACCAGAAATTCAGGTTGCTTTACACTTAGATCATGGACCAGATTTTGAAACTTGTAAAATGTGTATTGATGCGGGATTTACCTCAGTAATGATTGATGGTTCTAAATACGATTTTGAAGAAAACATTGCACTTACCAAGCAAGTAGTAGACTATGCACATGCACATGGAGTTGTAGTAGAAGCGGAACTTGGAAAATTGGCTGGGATTGAGGATGATGTTAATGTAGCACAAGAGGATGCGATGTATACCGATCCAGAACAAGCCAAAGAATTTGTAGAAAGAACTGGTTGTGATTCATTAGCAATTGCAATTGGAACAAGCCATGGAGCTTACAAATTTAAAGGAGAGGCAAAATTACGCTTTGATATATTGGCGAAAATTAAAGAATTAATTCCTAATACGCCAATTGTACTACATGGAGCATCTACGGTTATTCCAGAATTAGTACAAATGTGTAATAAGTATGGAGCAGATATTCCAGGAGCAAAAGGAGTACCAGATGAAATGCTTCACGAAGCAAGTAAAAATGGAGTATCCAAAATTAATGTAGATACCGATTTAAGGCTTGCCATGACAGCACAAATTCGAAAAGTGTTTGCCGAAGAACCAAGTACATTTGACCCAAGAAAATATTTACAACCAGCAAGGGAAGAAATTAAAAAAACGGTACAGCACAAAATAAAAGAGGTATTTGGCTCTAGTAATAGAGTTTAAATATAAATAAAAATTTTAAGTAAGGGGAGAAAAAAATGAAAAAATTAACAAAATTAGGTTTATTAGCAGTTATTATGCTAATTACAGTAATGCTTTTAACAGGATGTGGACAACAAGGGGAAGAACAAAAGAAAGATGAATTAGAAGGTTTAGCTGTTTATACAGAAGAAGAAACATCAGATTACACAACATTTACCGAAATGGCTGGAATAGAATTAAAATATCCATCAAACTATAAATCAATTGGAAAATCAACTCAACCAATGTTTATGGATCCAGACGTAACAGGAGCAAGTTTCAACTTAGTATCTGACAATTTCCCAAGTGCATTAACCTTTGAAGGATATGTAGAAGCATCACTTCCAGGAATTAAATCACAAATGACCATTAAAGACAATAATATTAATGTAGAATACATTAATTTAAATGGTAGAAAAGCTGCAAAATTAGATTATGTTGCATCTAGCCAAGGTCAAACAATGGCACTTACACAAATCTTAATTAAAAAAGATAATAAAGCATATGTGTTAACATTAGCATCTTCAGAAGCAGACAAAGATGCAGTTAGTGAAAAATTTGATAAAATCATTAAATCATTCAAATAAATAATTATGTCAGAATAAAAAATAGCAGAACCTTTCGGTCCTGTTATTTTTTATTCATTCTAACGCATAGCCATTATTTGTAAGTGGCAAAGCCACTAACTTAGGTCATTTATATTGTTTATTTTTTAAGGCCCTTTCTACTGTCCTTTCGGCATCTTTCTTTGCTAATTCTTGCCTTTTATCATATAATTTTTTACCCTTACCAATGCCAAGTTCCATTTTTACAAAACTACCTTTAAAATATAAGCAAATAGGAACAAGAGAATAACCTTTTTGCTTAGTTAATCCAATTAAGCGATTAATTTCGCGTTTGCTTAATAACAGTTTTCGGTTACGAAGTGGGTCTTTGTTAAAGATATTTCCTTGCTCATAAGGACTAATGTGCATACCAAGAACATAGGCTTCTCCTTCTTTGATAATCGCATAACAATCTTTTAAATTTACTTTTCCTTGCCTAATCGATTTAATTTCGGTTCCACTTAGCACAATGCCAACTTCAATAGTATTTTCAATTGTGTAATTATGATGTGCAGTGGGATTTTTTGCAATAAGTGATGACATAACGCTTCTCCTTTTTGTTTTCACCTATTATAACACGAAAAAAAGGTCGATGCAATCATCGACCAAAAGAAAATTAATCATTATGATGTTTACCATAGGCATTCTTATTTTCCATTGCGTAGTACCAAACAAGAGCGATAATTGCAAGAGCAGTAATGGCTAAGATAAACCATGTCCAAGTATTTGCACTCATTCCCATAATGGTTCCACCTTCTGTAGAAGTTCTTGCTACAGTATAACTACCACCATTATTATTACTTCTATTATCATTTCTTGTGAAATCGCCTGTTATTTGGCTAGCACCATTACGAACGGCAGAACCTGCATCCCTTGCTCCATTATTGATTGTTTCACCAACATCTCTTGCACCGTTGCCAATTGCTTCACCCATGTTTTTGGCACCATTTGCTACATCGTCACCAAGATTTCTAGCACCATTTGAAATAGCAGCACCAGTATCTCTTAAAACATTACCAGTACCATCCACAATATTTTTTACAGTACTTCCTGTTTTATCCATAGAATCTTTTATTTCATTAGCAGCAAAAACAGAAGATGTAGCGAATATAAGTAATATTGCAATGATAAGAACAAAAATTTTCTTTGTCATATCTTTTTACCTCCTAGAAAAATTAAGTTTTTGAAACTAATTATAGTATGAGTTAAAAAAAAAAAAATATCCAGAAAAAAATAAACTTTCATGGAAAAAATTGGAAAAATGTATTGACGGATAGAAAATAAAGATTTAATTTAAATTAATTAACTAATAGAAACGGGATTACTTTTGAAAGGAAAAATGCTTGAAATAGTATCTAAATTATGCTAATATAGGTACATAAATTTAGTAGAAAGTTCTCTAGTGCGACATCATGACTAGAAATACAGAAAATTAGAAAGGAGAAAAGTATGGCAGTTGTTGAAGCATTACAACATCCATGGGATGGATACTTGGGAAAACCAATTTTCCAAGGAAGAAGTAACTACAGTACCTATTATGATGTTCCAACAGACAAGCAATGTGTCGTTCCAATACGGAATATCCAAGAAGTAAAGACAGAATTACAACAAAAGTATGGAGGAGATTAGCATGCAGAAAAGAGAGGATATACGGAAAGTAAACAAAGGCAATTCGTTTTCTGACGTTTTTTATCAAGAAGTTACAAAGAAAATCAGGAATACAAGTTAGTTGCTGGTATAACCAAGGCAGTTTTTTCATGGGGGAAATAATATGGCGGAATGTACCAGAGGAGAAAAAATTCCAAAGAACCATAGTTAAAACCAGAAAAATGTTTGAATGCACATTACGATAGCCAATGAGGTCGCAAATTTGCGACCTCAAAACTATTTTTTACAAAAATTCCTTGCGTAAAAGTGTATTTCGTGATATAGTTACAAACGGATTATTTTAATTTTAGGAGGAAAAATAAATGGGCTTATTTAAAACTTATAGTGAAAAAGAAGTAAAAAGAGTAATGCCAATGGTGAATAGAATTAATGCATTAGAAGAGGAAATTTCGAAATTATCGGATGAGGAATTGAAGGCGAAAACGGAGTATTTTAAAAAGGAATTAGAACAAGGAAAAACATTAGATGATATATTAGAAGAAGCGTTTGCAGTAGTTAGAGAGGCTTCCAAAAGAGTACTAGGTATGAGACACTTTGATGTGCAATTAATTGGTGGTATTATTTTGCACCAAGGTAGAATTGCAGAAATGAAAACAGGTGAAGGAAAAACCTTAGTGGCTACCCTACCAGTTTACCTAAACGCCCTTACAGGAAAAGGCGTTCATGTAATTACCGTTAACGACTATCTTGCTAAACGTGATAGCGAATGGATGGGAAAAGTATATAAATTTTTAGGATTAACCGTAGGACTTGCTATTTCTGGTATGGAACCAGATGAAAAAAGAAAAGCCTATGCTTGTGACGTTACCTATGGAACCAATAACGAATTTGGGTTTGATTACCTAAGAGATAACATGGTAATTTATAAAAACCAAGCGGTTCAAAGAGATTTACAATTTGCCATTGTGGACGAAATTGATAGTATTTTAATTGATGAAGCACGTACGCCATTAATCATTTCAGGACGTGCCAACCAATCTTCAGACTTATACAAAAAAGCCAATGATTTTGTAAAACGTCTACAAGCAAAAGTCATTGTAGAAGAAGATATTAAAGACGAAGAACAAGCCCAAGATAACGAGAATTATGACTATATTGTCGATTTAAAAGCAAAATCGGCATCCTTAACCATAAAAGGAATTAAAAAAGCAGAAGAATTTTTCCACATTGCTAATTTCAACGATTTAGACAATTCTGAAATTGTTCACCATGTCAACCAAGCCTTACGTGCTCATGGTGTTATGAAACGTGATATTGATTATATGGTAAAAGATGGAGAAGTACTAATTGTAGACGAATTTACCGGAAGAATTATGTATGGAAGAAGATACAATAACGGACTTCACCAAGCTATTGAAGCAAAAGAAGGAGTAAAAATAGCAGATGAATCCAAAACCCTTGCTACCATTACCTTCCAAAACTATTTTAGAATGTATGAAAAATTAGCAGGTATGACAGGTACTGCTATGACAGAGGAAGCCGAATTTCGCGAAATCTATAATTTAGACGTTATTGCCATTCCAACCAACAAACCAATGGTACGTAATGACCAAAACGATGTGATTTATAAAAACGAAAACGCTAAATACAGAGCAATTGTAAGAAGTGTAAAAGAAAGTTACGAAAAAGGACAACCCGTTTTAGTAGGTACCGTATCTATTGAGAAGTCAGAAAAATTAAGTAAAATTTTAAAACAAGAAGGAATACCACATTCGGTATTAAATGCCAAATACCATGAGCAAGAAGCAAGTATTATTGCCCAAGCAGGTAAATTTGGAGCCGTTACCATTGCCACGAACATGGCAGGACGTGGAACCGATATTATGCTTGGAGGAAACAGCGAATATCTAGCAAGAGAAGCCATGAAAAGACAACGTTACACCGATGAACAAATAGAAGAAGCAATGGCATTTAACGAAACCAATGACCAAGCCATTTTAGCCTCAAGAGAAAAATTTAGGCAGTTAGTAAAACAGTATGATGATGAAATCAAAGAAGAAAAACAAAAAGTAATTGATGCTGGTGGACTAAAAATTATTGGTACCGAAAGACATGAATCCAGAAGAATTGATAACCAGTTACGTGGACGTAGTGGACGTCAAGGAGACATAGGAGAATCGAAATTTTATATTGGTTTAGATGATGACTTAATGAAAATTTTTGGTGGAGATATGATTACCAATGTGTATAACACACTTGGGGCAGAAGAAGATATGCCAATTGAATCCAAAATTATTTCTGGTGCAGTAGAAAAAGCACAAAAAAGAGTAGAAGGCAAAAACTTTAGCATTCGTAAACACGTACTTCAATATGATGATGTCATGAATACGCAAAGAGAGATTATTTATGCACAACGTAAACAAGTATTAGATGGAAACAACCTAAAAGAAAGCATTATACATATGATAACCGAATTAGCAACAAGCATTGTAAGTAGCTATTTTGTAGAAGAACCAGTTAATAAAAATTCTTTAAAAGAAGAAATTAGAACGGTCTTTGGAATTGAAACCCTAGAAAGCCTACAAGACAAAAAACTAGAGAGCCAAAAGGTAATAGAAGAAGTAACCAATAAAGCATTAGCTCGTTACGAACAAAAAGAACAAGAAATAGGAGAACAAGACTTAAGAGAACTAGAACGAGTAGTTATGTTAAAAGTAGTAGACCAAAAATGGATGGACCACATTGATGCCATGGACGAACTAAAAGACGGAATAGGACTTCGTGCCTATGGACAAAAAGACCCAGTCATCCAATACCGTATTGAAGGAACGAATATGTTTGACGAAATGATATACGATATTCAATATGATGTAGTAAAAATCCTACTAAACATCCAAAAACAAACCGAAATTAGAAGAGCCGAAACTGCAAGAATTACCAATGCATCCCTAGAAAACATAAACGACGTAAACGGAGGAGCAGAACAAACCCATGTAACCGTAAAAAACGAAGGCCCAAAAGTAGGAAGAAACGACCCATGTCCATGCCGGAAGTGGGAAGAAATACAAGAACTGCTGTGGAAAATAGCATAAAAACAATACTTTGGAGGATTTTTAGAAATTTTAAAATGGTGTCA